>JAMFSU010000094.1 GCA_026225475.1 Duganella sp. | reverse complement strand
ACAGCGCCGGGAACCCCGCAGGGGCGACGTAGTAGCGGTCGCCTTTCTTTGCTTACTTATCTTTGGGCGAGACCAAAGAAAGTGAGCGGCTGCCGGGCCGCCCCCGGCTAGCTCGTCCGAAGAAAACCCAGCATCAGCAACCAAGAAGCCAACGACAGGTGTTTCTTAACTGAACAGCATTACGGCAATTGCCGGCATTTTCATGTCAACGGCAATACCTACAAACTCAAGCTTCTTCTTTGTCAGCCGCCAGACGCCGTTGCTTGACGGCATCGGCCAAGCCCTGCAACACGCCCAGGCTTTCGTCCCAGCTGATGCAGCCATCGGTGACCGACTGGCCATACGTCAACTCCTTGCCCGGTACCAGATCCTGACGACCAGCCACCAGATGCGACTCGACCATGACGCCGACGATACGGCTGTCGCCAGCGGCAATCTGACGTCCGATATCGGCACACACCGGGATTTGATTCTCCGGCTTCTTGGAACTGTTGGCATGCGAAGCATCAATCATTAAACGTGAAGCCAGGCCGCTGTTGGCGATGTCCTTGCAGGCAGCATCCACGCTGGCAGCGTCGTAATTGGGTGCCTTGCCGCCGCGCAGGATGATATGGCAATCCTCATTGCCAGCGGTCGAGACGATGGCAGAATGGCCGCCCTTAGTGACCGACAGGAAATGATGTGGCTGCGATGCCGCCTTGATCGCATCGACAGCAATCTTGATGTTACCGTCGGTGCCATTCTTGAAGCCGACCGGACACGACAGGCCAGACGCCAGCTCGCGGTGCACCTGCGATTCAGTGGTGCGGGCACCAATTGCGCCCCAACTGATCAGGTCGGCGATGTATTGCGGGCTGATCACGTCAAGAAACTCGGTACCGGCCGGCAGGCCCAGTTCGTTGATGTTGAGCAGCAATTCACGTGCGGCACGCAAACCATCGTTGATACGGAAGCTGTTATCCATGTAAGGATCGTTAATCAAGCCCTTCCAGCCGACCGTGGTGCGCGGCTTTTCGAAGTACACGCGCATGACGATTTCCAGCTCGCCCTTGAAGCGCTCGCGCTCGACCACCAGCCGACGCGCGTATTCCATCGCCGCTTTGGTATCGTGGATCGAGCAAGGACCAATGACCACCATCACGCGGTCGTCCTGGCCGTGCAGAATGCGATGCAATGCAGTACGGCATTCCGCCGTCGTGCTTTCAACCTTTTCGCTACCGCCAAATTCGCGGATCAGGTGCGAGGGGGGAGTCAGTTCTTTCATTTCTCTGATGCGTAGATCGTCGGTGCGCGGCATTTTTTCTCCTGAATACGTTCTTTTGAAATGGATAAAAAAAAACCGCCATCACTGGCGGTTTTTTAGAAAATTCGGTTTGGTCTCTACTTACGAACGCTTACCGCTTTTCACCGCCGTGGGGCTGGAATAGCTAAAGTAAAAATAAAAAAAGTAAGCGCGGGTGAAAGACATTGTTCGATCTATGGTTAATTCCAACGAAAAACGATGATGCAACAAATTCCGACCATTGGCAAGACCATCCAATAATTTCCCACAAAAACTGCATTGGACGATGTTTTTATGCATTCAAACCATCGCCCAACGCCTCAGATGCACATTTTATGCAGTGCCGCCGACTGTCACGCCATCCAGACGCAAGGTTGGCTGACCAACACCGACCGGCACGCTCTGACCTTCCTTGCCGCACACGCCAACGCCTGGATCGAGCTTCATGTCGTTACCGATCATCGACACCCGGTTCAGGACTTCAGGACCATTGCCAATCAGCGTAGCACCCTTGACCGGATAGGAAACCTTGCCGTTTTCGATCATATAGGCTTCGCTGGCCGAAAACACGAACTTGCCATTGGTGATATCAACCTGACCACCGCCGAAATTGACTGCGTACAAGCCATTCTTGACCGAGGCCAGAATTTCTTCCGGGTCCTTGTCACCAGCCAGCATGTAGGTATTGGTCATGCGCGGCATCGGCAGATGCGCAAACGATTCGCGGCGGGCATTGCCAGTCACCGGCATCTTCATCAGACGGGCATTCATCGTATCCTGAATATAGCCCTTGAGGATACCGTCTTCAATCAGCGTAGTGCATTGGGTCGGATTGCCTTCATCATCGATATTGAGCGAACCACGACGATCGGCGATGGTACCGTCATCGACCACGGTGACGCCCTTGGCCGCCACACGCTCACCAATACGGCCGGAGAAGGTGCTTGATCCCTTGCGGTTGAAATCACCTTCCAGACCATGACCGATGGCTTCATGCAACAGAATGCCAGGCCAGCCAGGTCCGAGCACGACCGTCATCGGACCCGCCGGGGCCGGACGCGCATCGAGGTTGACCAACGCAGTCGCCACCGCTTCGGAGGCATATTTTTCCAGCAGTTCCTCGCTGAAATAGGCATAGTTGTAACGACCGCCACCACCGCTGCTGCCGACTTCGCGGCGGCCATTTTGTTCGACGATCACGGTAATCGACACCCGCACCAGCGGCCGGATATCGGCGGCAATCACACCGTCGCTGCGCGCGACCAGCACCACATCATATTCACCGGCCAGGCTGGCCATGACTTGCACCACACGCGGGTCCTTGCTGCGGGCGATACGCTCGATGCGCTCCAGCAGCTTGACCTTGGCAGTAGCATCCAGCGAGGTCAGCGGATCATGCGGCAAATACAGCGAGCGGCCACCACTAGGCACTACGCCGCCTGCGATCTTGACCTTGCCAGCGCCTTGCCGGCCAATCGTACGGGTAGCCGCCGCCGCATCGAGCAGCACCGCTTCGGAAATTTCATCAGAGTAGGAAAACGCAGTCTTGTCGCCCGACACCGCACGCACACCGACGCCTTGATCAATCGAGAAACTGCCGGTCTTGACGATCCCCTCTTCCAGACTCCAGCCTTCACTTTTGGTGAACTGGAAATACAGGTCGGCATAGTCGACCTTGTGCGTGAACATGGTGCCCAGCGTTTTCAGCAGCTTGGCTTCGTCCAGGCCGAATGGCGTGAGCAGGATGTCACGAGCAATACCGAGTGCGCTGAGATTAGGTTCAAATGGTTTCATGGAGATTCAATTGGGTTGCAGTAAGTCTGGATTCGCTGGTTTCTGGAATAACGGTTTCATCAAAGCTTGCAATGCGTCAATGCTGGCAAGCTCTCACGGACGTATTGTAGACGATGAGGGTCGACTGCACCGATTACAAGGCCTTCGCCCTCGGGCAACAGACTGACAATCTCGCCCCAGGGATCGATCAGCATGCTGTGGCCCCAGGTGCGGCGGCCATTGGCATGAGTACCGCCCTGCGCCGACGCCAGGATATAACATTGGTTTTCGATGGCACGCGCGCGTAGCAAAATTTCCCAGTGTGCCTGACCGGTAGTATAGGTAAACGCCGCCGGCATTACGATCAGCGCACAATCGCCAAGCGCCCGATACAACTCAGGAAAACGCAGATCATAGCAAACTGACAAGCCGACCCGGCCGCACGGCGCCTCAAAGCTGCGCACCTCATTGCCGGCCACAATCGTGCGCGCTTCATCATAGGCTTCATCGCCACGCACAAAGCTGAACAGGTGAATCTTGTCATAGCGCATCACGCGTGCACCGCTGGGATCATAGACCAGGCAAGTATTGAGCACCTTGCCGGCCTGCGCCGACACCAGCGGCATGGTGCCACCGATCAACCAGATCTGGTGCGTGCGCGCCAGCGCTGCCATGAAATCCTGAATCTTGCCGGCACCATCGGGCTCGGCATGGTCTAGCTTGACCTTTTCATGCATGCCCATGATGGGCCAGTATTCCGGCAGCAGCACCAATTGTGCGCCCTGCGCGACGGCCTGCGCCACCAGGCGCGCGGCAGTCGCCAGATTGTCTTCAACCTCGGGCGAAGACACCATTTGGATGGCGGCAACGGTCATTGCTTGTTTCATAGGCGCTACTCCGCAGAAAATCGATGACGCCGGCGGCGCTCTGCCGGGCTTGGAGGTCGTTTCAACATGAGTAGCGCCAGGCGCGGCACGACCTCATGCTCATGTTGCAACAGTTTCTTATTTGATGGCGGGCTTGAGACCGACCTCGTTGCTGGAATGCTCCAGCTTGACCACCTGCGGATCGCTCCACGGGCCGGTTATATTATATTCAAAGGTCAGCGACCTCATCAGCGGATTGCGCAGGAACAACTGCGCCAGGAACGAGCCCACACCAATCACCGGATTGATCGCCAGCGCCACCACCGAGGCCGTGCCAAGATTGATTTCGGGAATCACCACCACATGCAGGCTCTGACTTTCCTTGGCAATGTCGGCCGAGCCGCTCATGAGCACCGATGCCGCCACGCCGGTCATTTTCAGATCACCGGTAGTTGCCGTTCCTTGCGCCACATTGGCAGTGCCGGCAATATTGTCAAATGAAAATCCTTGCGAAAACACATCGCGGAAATCCAGTGCCAGACGGCGCGGCAACGCTTGCAGATTGAGCACGCCAAGCAACTTGGCAGCGCCCGGATCGACCTTGAGGAACTGACCAGAGTTGATGTCCATTTGCAGATGCCCGGCCAGCGTCGGAATATCGAGTGAGAATGGTAAGCCCATCCAGCTCAGATCGCCATCCAGCTTGCCCTTGCCGCCACGCACCACGCCGGCGAATCCGAACCGCTCCAGCAACTGACCGGCGTCATTGATATCGAGCACATACTTCAAGGTCGTGGTATTGATCTTGCCGAGCGCCATCCAATTACCAGTGGCATGCAGTTCGGCATCCGGGTTGACCAGGTTCAGCTTGTTGATGCGCCATTCATCACCAACCGTGGCGCCGATGTTATCGGCATTCAACTCCAGCCGCCCCAGACGCTTGCCGAACAATTGAAAGTCTTCTGCCACAATATCCAGGGCCGGAATTTTGGTGGCGCTGCTGCTTTCCAGCAAATCGCCAACCTCTTGAGCATAGCCTTTGGGAATATTCAAAGTAGTCAGGCGCGCGGTGACACGGCCCAGACCGCGATTGCCTTCGGCTTCGTTCCAACTGGCATAGCCATTGATCTGGTCGGCGGCAATATTGAGTTGCCAGGTCTTTTGCTGATGCGAAGCGCCCACCACCACATTGTCGAGCTTCTTGCCCATGACCAGCATTTCACCGGTGCGCATGGCAATCACATCAGGATCGAGATAGGGACGCAAGGCTGGATTAGCAGGCTGCTCACTGCCATCGGCATCCTTGGAGATTGTCGTGCGAAAGTTCATCCACTGGTCAATATTGATACTCTTGGCCACGGCTACCACGGCCAGGCCGCTGTCCGGCTGCGGTGCCGACTGGCCGAAACCAACGCCGCCGCTCAAGACCTGCCAGTCGTATTGATGACCTAGCCGCTTCTGGCGCAGATAGCGCGCCGACATGACCGAACCGAGCGACAGCTTGACTTCATCTCGCTGCATCTGCGCATCGACCGAGGGCAAACCGATCACTTCGAATTTCAGCGGCCAGCTTTCATTGGCTCCCTTGAGCATCGGCGCCGGTAAATCCAACGCCAGTCCCTGCAAATTCGATTCAATGGTCAGTACCGGCTGGCCCTGGCGCACCGCCACCGAGGCAGCATAGCGTGTCATGCCATTGACGTTGTTCAACAACCGTTGTGCGGACGGATCGGTCGCGGCGCGACGCAAACCATCGCCGGTGATCGTGCCATCGATCTTGACCAGCGTCGTGCCGTCACGCTGGGTGCCGCCAGCGGCATTGATTTGCTCACCCAGGAATACCCCTTTCAAGCCCTCGATATTGAAGCCTTTTTCATTGAAGGTCAGCTTGCCGTTAGTCTTGTAGATGGTCGACATGCCCGGCAGCAGTACCACATCATTGTTGATGAACTGCAGTGCACCGGCCACACGCGCCTGCTCCATGTGATGCAGGGGCAGCGCAAACTTCAGGCCCAATTTGGCATTGCCGTCGGCCTTGAAGTCTTCGGTGACATTGCCGATCCATTGCGCCACCGGGCTGTCTTCAATATAGAGCAGGAAATCCTTCATGGCACCTGCCGCGTTGCCATCAATTTCCAGGTCCGACTCGCCATTGAGCAAGTCGGGTACGACCGCCTTGACATTGCTCACCGTCGTGCCATGGGTCTTGCCGGAATCGGCCAGAATTTCCAGCCGCGAGCGGTCAATCAGCAAGCTACCCTTGACCTCTTCCAGCAACGGCCATAGCGCAGACTTGCCATCTTTACCGGTATGGCTCGGCGCATAATTGAGCTTGAGGCCGTCAAACTTGCCGGTTAGCTTGAATTCGCTCTTGGGCTTGACGCCCGGCTTCAGGTTATGCAGTGGAAAATCAGCCAGATCGCCGCGCGCGATCACATCGATATCACTGGCGTGGCCATCCAAGATCGCTGTTTCCAGCCATTGTGCTGCCGGCTTGGCAGTGTGTAATGGCAGGAAACGCGCGATCTTGCGCAAGTCGAATGTCGACAGATGCGCCTTGAAATCGATCACCCCCGGTGCGCCGCCCTGCAACGGTATCAAATGACTACCGCTGAGCGTACCGGCCGCACCTTCCATGGCGAAATCCATGTTATCGATCTGAAACAACACGGCCTGGTTCTTTTGATACGCCCAATGACTGAGCATGTTCAGTTGACTGATCGGCAATTCCGGATCGGCAAATGCCCCTGGTAATTGAAACACGACATCTTGTGACGCCAGACTCAGGCGACCACCCTTCTCTGATGCATCAATCTGACCACTCAGATTGGCAAAGCCAGGAATCGCCGGTGCCCCGGTGCGCGCCGGTTGGGTCGCGCTCTTGGCGCGCGCCGCATGTGCCGGCTGCGCCTGCAGGCCGAGGCCGCTGAACGCACCACGGATGTGATAAGACTGGATGTCGGGATAGCTGCCACTCCATTGCACCGAAAAATCCTTGAGTTGACCGCGCGGCGCCAAATCGGCCAGCAACTTACGCTGCGAGGGCGCCAACGGCAAGCGCGCGCCCAGATCGGATAACAGTTGCAAATCGATCAACTTGGCATCGACCTTCAGCCGCTCCTGACGAAAATGCGTGGCAGGTTCAAAGGTTTCGGAAATCGTTGTCGGCGGCAGTACAAAACCATCACTGGTTTGCAGCGAAAAGTTGCTCAGCGTAACTTTGTGGCCGTTAGCGCCAAAGGTCGGGATGCCGTCCAGCAAGTCTGGTGCAAATGTCTCATTGGCCGACACCCGGCCGCTGACTTGTGCCAATTGCAGCGGCTCAAGGTTTTTGCCAAGCCGCGCCGACAAATTCGCCAGTTGCAGATCGGCGGTGAAATTGGCGACCTTGGTCTGATTCAGGTCCAGCCAGGCGCGAATCGAGCCAATGCCCTGGGTAATTTCGATAGGAAAATCGACATAACGCTTCCAGACCGCCAGATCGGTATTACGTAGATCGGCGTACAGACTGCCCTTCCAGCGCGTGACATCAGAAATTCGGCTGGCAAAGTTGGGATGATAAAAATTGGCACGCACATCAATCGGGGCAGCCAACTCAACCGGCGGTGTTGCCTTGAGCGCAAACTGATGCTCACGCCAATGATTATGCAACACCAGATTGACCCCGGTCAGCGCCAGCTCAGCAGCACCGCGCTGATCATCGCGCCAGCGCAGGCGGCCATCACGGATGATCACTTCGCGCTGCGACAACAGCCAGTCGGCCCCTGCGCTATTGTTCGAATCACTGGCCAACGGCAGACCGGCAACGAACAATTTTCCGGCAGCATCGCGCCAGATCGACAGGTCGGGCTGCACAATGGTCAGGTTTTCAAACCGCGGTGCCAGCACCAGCACCGTGGTCCAGGAAAACGTCGCCGATATTTGTGGCAAAGCCAGCGCAATCTGGCCCGACTGGTCATGAACAGCCACATCGCGCAATTGCAATTGCGGGCGCAAACCGCGCCAGGAAGCATCGATGGCAGCGATCGTGACCGGCCGGCCAATTGCGTTGGATACGATGTGTTCGATATTGCCCTTGTAGCTATCGATGTGCGGCAGGATGCCGTAACGCAGCGTCAGGAACAAAGCGCAAAAAATGAAATACGCCAGCAGCAGCAACTTGAACGTCACGCCCAGCACGCAGCGCGTCGCCGTGCTCACATGGCAATAGGTCTGGCGCGAAGCGCCACCCACGCCATTGCAGACCTTGCTCCACCTGGCACGCCAGCGCGTGGCCGGCTGGCCCGGCGGCGAAGTGGCGTCATTTTGATCTGCGGACATCAACGATAGTAGTGAAAACTCAATGTAGAATAAAACAAACGCGCAACATCCTTGCGTGAACCGGTAGTTTGCCGCTGACTGATCAATGCGATTCAGACCTGCAGGCAACCATATTCCCACAAGATGGCGCGCGGATTTGCCTAAAAAACGGCCTTAAGCCAGCTCTGCTCTTGCATTCGACCTCGCTTCAACCAACCAAACCGAGCCTTTGTGATGATTTCCCTGATCGAAACCCGCGCCGCCTCACGTTCTTACAGCCGCTGGGTCAACGCCGTCCCGGCCCGTGCAGCGTTATTGGCAGAATGCTCGTCATTATCGCTGAAGCGCTCGCATTTCGAGCGCTTTTTACATCTTGAAATGGGCACGGCCACTGCGCCGACGCCGAGCGCACTCAACAGCGCCATGCGTCGGCTGCGCAATCTGGTGGTCGGCACACTGATTGATCGCGATCTGCATGGCCAGGCCGATCTGGCCGAAGTGGTACGCGTCATGAGCGAGTTCGCCGACTTTGCCGTGCAAACCCACCTGGCCGCATTGATGCAGGAACTCACGGTGCTGTATGGCACACCGATCGGCGAGGAATCGGGCAATCCGCAGGAATTGATCGTCCTGGGCATGGGCAAGCTGGGCGGTGGTGAACTCAATGTCTCGTCCGACATCGACTTGATCTTCGTCTACCCGGAAGACGGCGACACGCGCACCACCACGCCCGAGCAGCGCAGCTTGTCGAACCATGAATTCTTTATCCGGCTGGGTAAGAAGCTCATCGCCGGATTGTCGGAAATCACCGAAGACGGCTTTACCTTCCGCGTCGATATGGCCTTGCGCCCCAACGGCGGCTCCGGACCGTTGGTCGCCAGCCACAACATGGTCGAGGAATACCTGATCCGCCAGGGTCGCGAATGGGAGCGCTATGCCTGGACCAAGGCGCGCGCGTTGACCGGCCAGGCGGCCGACATTGCCGCACTGGAAGCCGTCAGCCGACCATTCATCTATCGCCGTTATCTCGACTTCGGCTCGATCGACGCGCTGCGCTCGATGCACGCGCAAATCCGGGCCGAAGTGCAGCGCCAGGAATCGCTGCATCCGGAACGCAGCAACAACGTCAAACTCGGACGTGGCGGCATCCGCGAAGTCGAATTCATCAGCCAGGTATTCCAGTTGATTCGCGGTGGCCGTGATGCCGAGCTGCGCGACCGCTCCACCCGCACCACGCTGCGCACGCTGGCCGACAAGAATCTACTGGAACCGCAAGTGGTGACGCAATTACTGGAGGCTTATACCTTCCTGCGCAATCTGGAGCACCGGCTGCAATATCTGGACGATGCCCAGACCCATACGCTGCCGCCCAATCCGGACGACCAGCGCATCGTGGCGCAAATGATGGGCTACGCTGACGTGCCGTCGCTGTTGGCGCAACTGGATCAACAACGCCAGATCGTGGCGCAGCAGTTCGATGCTATTTTCAGCGACAAGCAAGCCAATGACAACCGAGACGAGAGCCAGTCCAGCACACGCGGCGCGCATGGCGCCGGCAGCCTGTGCGATCTGCAAGACGGCGACAGTGTCGACACCATCGCCGATAGCTTGCGCGCGCTCGGCCTCGACGAGCCAGAGCAGGCCGCCCAGCGCGTACAGTCGACGCTGCAATCGCCGCGCCTGCAATCACTTCCGGAGGCCAGCCGCACGCGCCTGCTGGCGCTCATCAATAGTGCCTTGGTCATCATCGCTGCCGCACCGGAAGCAACCTCCGGCCTGCCGGCGCTGCGCCGCCTGCTGGATTTTTTCGAAGCGATTGCGCGTCGCGCTGCCTATCTGGCATTGCTGACCGAATATCCGCATGCGCTGACCCGCTTGATTCGCATGATGGCCGCCAGCGACTGGGCGGCCAAATACCTGACCCAACACCCAATCCTGCTCGATGAATTGCTGGATGACCGCAACCTCAAGGCAGCGCCTGACTGGGCCGCCTTCGCCGCCGATTGCCAGCGCCAACTCGACACCGCACCCGGCGACACCGAGCGGCAAATGGATATCCTGCGCGAAGCCCATCACGCGCAATTGTTCCGCTTGCTGGCCCAGGACCTGGAAGGTGAACTCAGCGTCGAGCGCCTGGCCGACCATCTGTCAGCGCTGGCCGATATCCTGGTGGCAGCGACCATCCAGGCAGTATGGCAAAGCATCGCCCAACGCCATCGCGAGATTCCGCAATTTACCGTGATTGCGTACGGCAAGCTGGGCGGCAAGGAGCTCGGCTACGTCTCTGATCTCGATGTGGTGTTCCTGTACGACGATGACGATCAGGAAGCGCCAGCGCTGTACGCCAAGCTGGCGCAACGCTTCATCACCTGGATGACGGCGCACACATCGGCCGGTACTTTGTTTGACATCGATATCGCGTTGCGTCCGGACGGTGCCAGCGGCTTGCTGGTGTCATCGTTTGCCACCTTCGAAAAGTACCAGCGCACTTCAGCTTGGGTCTGGGAACATCAGGCGCTCACGCGAGCACGTTATTGCGCCGGCGACAGCGTGATCGGCAACCGTTTCGAAGCACTGCGCGAAGCCTTGCTGCAGCAGCCGCGCGAAGCGCAAAAGCTCAAGCAGGAAGTGCTGGGCATGCGCCTCAAGATGCATGAAGCCCATCCCAACCGCAGCACGTTATTCGACCTCAAGCACGATGATGGCGGCATGATCGATATCGAATTCATCGTGCAATTTCTGGTGTTGCAGCATGCTGCGCAATACGCGCAATTGACCGGCGACATCGGCAACATCGCCCTGCTCAGACTGTGCGGGAAATTGGGCCTGATCGACGCGGCGTTGGCCAATCAGGTAGCCGACGCTTACCGACTGTTCCGCAAGTTGCAGCATCAGATCCGCTTGCAGGGCGAGGAACGCGCCCGCACCTCGCTGAAACGGGTGCAACAGGAAAGCGATAGTGTCAAGCGACTCTGGGCGAAAGTCTTCAGCGCCTAGAGCGTTGGTTTGATCGCCACCAGATTGATCAAGGTCTCTTCGCGCACGGCGCGCGGCTTGATCTTAAATAGACGTTCTAGCAGGCCGAGATCTTCCCTGCTCCACCACAAGTAGGGATAGGAAATCGACTGCGGTGCCACCTCAAAACCGGCACTGCGCACCAGCGCCAGATATTCATCGGCCGTCTTTTGCACTTCCATTGGATGGCGGAACAGCAGACGGATGATCCACGAATGGATGTAGCGCTTGGTCGATTCGGCAAACAACAGGATGCCGCCCGGTTTCAGCACGCGGAAAAACTCTTGAATCGCCGCTTCTTGTTCGATCAGATGATGGAAAGTTTGGTGGCAAAACAATAAATCGACACTATTGTCCGGCAGGCTCATCTGCGCACTGGAACATTGCAGGAGTTCAACCTGCAAGCCTTCTCTGGCGGCCTCTTGCGCCGCTGCCTTGAGCATGGCGTCATCAATATCCATGCCGATCAGACGCTGCGGCGCAAAACGCGCATGCAGTTTTTTGAATGAACGTCCCCAGCCGCAACCCACATCGGCGATCACCGGATACGCCGGCAGACGCTGTGGAATCAGGGTTTCCAAATCCTGCAACGCGCGTTCCAGTACATGCAAGGTCCAGGTCGGCGTTTGCAAAAACCAGATGCCAAAGGCGGTCTCTGGTACATGCGCAGGCAATGCAGGTACAACGGGGGAGAAAGGGACATTCATCTTGTTATTGTCATAGAAAAGTGTACCGGCGATGCCGCGCTGACAGGCATGAATGAAGTCAACCTGCGGCGCGCAAGGAAGTGCCGAAACGTTGCAAGCGCGGCAAATGGAAATGCGATGGATCGAGGGAAAACAACACGCGGCTGACGCGCCCGGTCAGCAAGGCGCGCGGCACGAAACCGATGTAGCGTGAATCATTGCTGTCATCGCGATTGTCACCGAGCATCAGATACTGGCCGGCCGGCACCGTCATCGGTCCGAAACTGCGCAAGGCCATGCGATCCGGCAGCCATAGCACACCGTGATCAGCACCAGGCAGATGTTCATCGACAATCAATTGGGCGCCGTCATAATCGGGCATGCGGTGACTACGCAAACCAGGATCGGCGGCACCATAGCCCAACTCGGCACCATTGATCAGCACTTTTTCATCGCGCATTTCGACGATGTCACCAGGCACGCCAATAAGGCGCTTGACCAGCCGCACACCATCCTGCGGCGAAGTGAAAGTGACGATATCGCCACGCTGCGGATCGGCGATATGCGTGAGCACGATATCGGTAAACGGCAACTTGACGTCATAGGCCAGACGATTGGCGAAGATACGGTCGCCGATCAGCAAGGTCGGATACATCGACGCCGATGGCACACCGTACCAGTCGGCCACGGCGCTGCGGATCAACAGCATGCCCAGCAAGAAACACAAAAATCCCTTGTTGGCGGCAATCAGGGTCTTGGCGACCTGTTTAATCCGTTTCATCCACTGCGGCTGGTTTGCCATTATTTACAGTTCCATAAAAAACGCCCCACCGAGCAGGCAGGGCGTCATGAATGCTTGCGCCATCAAATCATTACGGCTTACTCAGGTGCATATTATCAACCCCGAGCACATTCTGCTTATTTTTTGCTGGAGCTGTCGTCGCGACTTTTGCGGGGACTATCACTATCCTTGCTTTTGCTGTCCTTGCTGCTGTCTTTACTGCTTTTGCTTGCGCTGTCTTTGCTACCGCCATTTTCACGCTCGGCACGTTCGCGCTCACGCTTTTCACGGCGTAGCGTGCGTTCGTCCTTACCTGCATCCGGGTCGGCATCCGGCTTGGCTTCTTCCACCACTGGGGGTGGCAGCGGCGCCACGGTAGAGATGCCCTTGGCTGCCATGTATTCGTGCATGTCCTTCCAGCCTGCAAAGATACCGGCCTTGAGCGCAGCCGGATTACGTGCATAGCAATCTTCCAGACTTTGGCCAGCCTGACGGCAGCCGGCGCCCAGCGCAATGCCCTCGGCCTTGGCTTCTTCTGGTGTCTGTTTAGGCTTGCTGAAACTGGCAATGTAATCGCAAGCGCCCAGCGACAGGCTCAAGGCCAGCACGGCCAATACCTTGACGGCACGGCCAGGCAGCATTGATGGGGCAGAAGACGACGATGGTGACATTACATCCCTCGGTGAATTATTGTTGAATCGTCAACAGAAAAAAGGCTATCGCAAACCGAGTCTGCAACAGCCTTTATACATGTGCGCAAGTCTCAGTCCCGAACATAGCTCCGGTCAACCTATTTTCTTAGACATCGCCTGGCAAGCATGCGATGAAAAGAAGCCAATTTAGGCCGGATCAATCAAAAATGACGGGACCAAGCTGCACTTAGTCAGTGTTTATTTTGCAGCAACCAATGCCACGGTGGTATCCAACATGCGGTTCGAGAAGCCCCACTCATTGTCATACCACGACGATACCTTGACCAGACGACCGGAGACCTTGGTCAGCGTGGAGTCGAAATTCGACGACGCGGGATTGTGGTTGAAGTCGACCGACACCAGTGGCTCGGTGTTGTAGGTCAGGATGCCCTTGAGGGCAGCGCTTTCCGAAGCGGTCTTCAGGATTGCATTGACTTCATCGGCCGTGGTGTCGCGTGCGGCGATGAACGACAAATCGACCAGCGAGACATTGATGGTGGGCACGCGGATGGCGAAGCCGTCCAGCTTCCCGTTCAGCTCTGGCAACACCAGACCAACTGCTGCGGCAGCGCCGGTCTTGGTCGGGATCATCGATTGCGTGGCCGAGCGGGCGCGGCGCAGATCTTCGTGGTAGACGTCGGTCAGCACTTGATCATTGGTGTAGGAATGCACGGTGGTCATCAAACCGTTGACCAGACCGATCTGGTCATTGAGCGGCTGCACCAGCGGTGCCAGGCAGTTGGTAGTGCACGATGCGTTGGAGATGACGGTATCAGTTGCCTTGAGCACGCCATGATTGACGCCGAACACGATAGTCGCATCGACATCCTTGCCGCCCGGTGCGGAAATGATGACTTTCTTGGCGCCACCCTTCAAGTGGGCGCTGGCCTTTTCCTTGGTGGTGAAGAAGCCGGTGCATTCCAGCACCACGTCCACGCCCAGCTCGCCCCATGGCAGTTCGGCCGGGTTGCGCTGCGCCAGCACCTTGATGCGGTCACCATTGACCACGATAGCATCGCCATCGACCACGACCGTGCCTGGGAACTTGCCATGTGCAGTGTCGTATTGGGTCAAGTGGGCGTTGGTTTTTGGATCGCCCAGATCGTTGATGGCAACGATCTGGATGTCGTGCTTTTTACCGCCTTCGTAGTGAGCGCGAAGGATATTGCGGCCGATGCGGCCATAACCATTGATTGCGACGCGGATAGTCATGTTTTCTCCTTAAGAAATTGTATTCATATTGCCAATGGAGCCGATCTCATGCCAGCCATAGGCGACTTCGATCAAGTCCAGTTCGTCCCACTTGAATGTCTGTTCGGCCAGCAGCGCTGCGCCGAGGTGTTCAAAAAATTCACGCGCCTTCTTATTTTTCGCCAACACCCACACCAGCATATTGCCAGTGCCGGCGGCTGTCAGCGCGTTTGCCACCTGACTCAGCAGGCGGCGGCCAATGCCGGCACGCTGCGCCGACGGCAAGATATACAAGGCGGTCAATTCTGCATCGAATGCCAGCTTGGCTTCGGCCAGGGTATTACCGGCGGCGAATCCAACCAGCTCGCCATCGATTTCCGCCACGAAGGTACAGGCAGCATCTGAACCGGCGCTCAAGACCCGCGTCCACAGACGCGTGCTTTCCTCGCTTTTCATGGCGTCCAGATAGGCGTCCGGCATGATGCCGCGATAGCTGGCGCGCCAGCTATCGATGCGCAATTGGGCAATCGCTGCAGCATCGGCCACGTTGGCGCGACGGATATCGATGCGACCGACCACATTGGTGATGTCCTGGTCGGCCCCGCCTTTTTTACTGCTCACGCTCATGCCAGAGTCAGCTTGGCCTTGGCCACGACATTTTCGACGGTAAAGCCGAAATGCTTGAACAGTACGCCTGCCGGTGCCGACTCGCCGAAGGTGTCGATGCCAACCACAGCGCCTTCCAGGCCGACATACTTGTGCCAGATAGCGCTCACACCGGCTTCGATTGCCACGCGCGGCACGCCGCGGGTCAGCACGCTGGCCTTGTAGGCAGCATCCTGGCGGTCGAACACGTCGGTACATGGCATCGATACCACCCGTACGGCAATACCTTCTTGGGTCAGTGCATCGGCAGCCTTGACCGCCAGTTCGATTTCCGAGCCCGTCGCCATCAGGATCACCTTGGCGTTGGCAGCATCCTTGAGCACGTAGCCGCCGCGCTGGATATCAGCAACCTGCGCTGCAGTGCGCTCTTGATATGGCAGATTTTGACGCGAGAAGATCAGTGTGCTGGGACCATCGTTGCGCTTGATCGCGTACGCCCATGCCACAGCCGACTCAACCGTGTCGCAAGGACGCCAGTTGTCCAGATTTGGAATCAGACGCAGGCTGGACACGTGTTCCACCGATTGGTGGGTCGGGCCATCTTCGCCCAGGCCGATCGAATCATGGGTGAACACGAACAGCGAACGGATCTTCATCAGCGCGGCCATGCGCAGTGCATTGCGACTGTAATCGGAGAATGTCAGGAAGGTCGCGCCAAATGGCAGGTAACCGCCATGCAGGGCAATCCCGTTCATGATGGCGCTCATGCCGAATTCACGCACACCGTAGTTGATGTGATTACCGGCTTGATCGGCGCGCACGGCAACCGATTCCTTCCAGTTGGTCAGATTCGAACCGGTCAGATCGGCCGAACCGCCGAGGAACTCCGGCAAGGCTTGTGCATACGCTTGAATCGCGTTCTGGCTAGCCTTGCGGGTCGCGATGGTTTCTTTCTTTTCGATGGTGCTGGCGAGGTAGGCATCCACCACTTGATCGAAGTTGCCTGGCAATTCGCCCTTCAGACGGCGCACCAATTCTGTAGCCTGCGTCGGATACTTGGCTTGATACGCCTGATACAGCTTGTTCCAATCGGCTTCCAGTTGCTGGCCCTGAACCTTGCCATCCCATGCTTCGTAGATATCAGCCGGGATTTCGAACGGCGCAGCAGTCCAACCGATGGCTGCGCGCACCGCGGCGATTTCCTTGTCGCCCAACGCCGCGCCGTGCACCTTGTCGGTACCGGCCAGATTGGGCGAACCCTTGCCGATGACGGTCTTGCAGCAAATCAGGGTTGGCTTGTCGGCCAGCTTGGCTTGATGGATTGCAGCATTGACGGCTTCTACATTGTGGCCGTCGACGGCAGGAATCACGTGCCAGCCATAGGCTTCGAAACGCTTGGCAGTATCGTCCTTGAACCAGCCTTCGACATGACCGTCGATGGAGATGCCATTGTCGTCATACAGCACGATCAGCTTGGACAGGCGCAAAGTGCCAGCCAGCGAACATACTTCGTGCGAAATGCCTTCCATCAGGCAGCCGTCGCCGACGAATGCATAAGTATAGTGATCCACCACGGCCAGTTCTGGCTGGTTGAATTCGGCGGCCAGCAGTTTTTCTGCCAGCGCCATGCCAACGGCATTGCTCAAGCCCTGACCGAGCGGGCCGGTGGTGGTTTCCACGCCGGGCGTGACATGCACTTCCGGATGGCCGGCAGTCTTGGAATGCAGTTGACGGAAATTCTTGATGTCGTCCATCGACAAGTCGTAACCAGTCAGATGCAACAGCGCGTATTGCAGCATCGAACCATGTCCATTCGACAACACGAAGCGATCGCGATTGGCCCACTGCGGATTGGCCGGATTGTGACGATAGTGCTTGGCCCACAACGCCACCGCGATTTCGGCCATCCCCATGGGCATGCCTGGGTGTCCTGAATTAGCTTTTTGTACTGCATCCATTGCCAAGGCGCGGATCGCATTGGCCATCTTGTCGGTGGGGAGTGTGGAAGTCATGTCGATGTCAAAGAGTTGCGGAGTTCGGTCGAAAACAAACGCGGTGTACCCTCGTTGCACCCAAAACTGCTCAGGATCATTGCGGCACCCACTACGCTCATTTCACGTCCATTTCGATTGCCTTGCCGGCGGCCCCGGATCAACTGCAGATCAACTACAGAACCGTGCTGGCTGAGCCAAGTATTTTACCAGACAGATGTAGCAAGAATTAAAATCGGGGCTAGGCAATCGGTGGGGTTTTTGATAATTTCAGTGCTTATTTGCGCTAGCGCACAGAAATCCGCCCTAAACTTGTGCAAAAACAGGCATGACGACCGCACTGCCACTCCAAGAAATTACAAAAAAGCAACACCCTTCTTTTCATCGCCGCTTCAGGACGCCTCCACCATGCATCGCTTCTACTGCCCCGACCCTCTTGCCATTGGTACCAAGCTGAGCTTGCCTGACGCGGTTGCCCATCATGTTCAAGTCATTCGCATGCAAGTTGGCAATCCCATCACCCTGTTTAATGGTGAAGGCGGTGAATTTACGGCAGTCATCACCCAGATGGAAAAGAAACGGGTAGAAGCCGAAGTCAAAACCTTTTCCCCGCGCGAGGCTGAGTTGCCGTATGCCATTACGCTGGCGCAGGCACTGCCGGAAGCCAGCAAGATGGACTGGATCATCGAAAAAGCCGTCGAACTGGGCGTGACCGCAATACAGCCACTGGCGGCGCAGCGCTGCGTGGTACGCCTCAACGGCGAGCGCGCCGACAAAAAACACAGCCATTGGCAAGGCATCATCCGCGCCGCTGCCGAACAAAGCGGCCGCAACCGCCTGGCGCATCTGGCGCCGCTGAGCGACTTCACTAGCTGGATCGCGCAAAGCGATCTCCACAAACGCATCCTGCTATCGCCGCGCGGCGAGCAATCCTTGTCGGACTGGGCGCGGCATCAACCGGCGCAGGCGGTCAGCTTGATGATCGGTCCCGAAGGCGGCTTCAGTGACGGTGAAGAAAAGCTCGCCTGCGAACATGGCGCACTGATGCTGACCATGGGGGCACGCGTGTTGCGCACCGAAACCGCCGGATTAAGCGCCCTGGCCGCACTCAATGCAATCTGGGGCGAAATGTAGACATCCGCATAATCCATCGGCAGTGCTTGCGCTATTGTGACGCACCGCCGGCCGGCATTTGCATCAACTAGGCGCATGTACAACGCCTGACGATTTGCCGACCTGGCAATATCGAAAAATACAAATACAAATTAAATCAATGACTTAATAGAAATTTCGCCAAGAAAAATGGCGCTGGCATGCTAACTGCTTATTCATTTTCATCTTGTATTCAAGAATGAATATAAACATGTCAGCAACTACGCACCCAGCGCAAAACGCGCCCGCACCACACCGCACCATCGCCGATGTGCTTACCGCCTATCGCCATGGCAGCCTCAAACCGAGCAAGCTGATTCACGACCTGCTGCTGCAGATTGAGCAATCCGAGCGCAGCGAAGTCTGGATCAGTCGGGTCGCCGCCAAAACCCTCAAGCAGCAGGCCGCAGCACTGGACTTGATGTTACAGATCAAGGGCGAAGCGGTATTCGACAGTTTGCCTTTGTTCGGCATTCCGTTCGCCGTCAAGGACAACATCGACGCCGCCGAACTGCCCACCACTGCCGCCTGCCCCGCTTTCACACACACGCCATCGAGTAGCGCTACCGTGGTGGCACGCTTGCAGCAAGCAGGTGCGCTACTGGTGGGCAAGACCAATCTCGATCAGTTCGCCACTGGCCTGGTCGGTGTGCGCTCGCCCTATGGCGCGGTCCGCAATGCAATTGACCCCCGCTATGTCTCGGGCGGCTCCAGTTCCGGTTCGGCGGTCGCTGTGGCACTCGGCCAGGTGTTGTTTTCACTCGGCACGGATACCGCCGGTTCCGGTCGTGTGCCGGCCGGCTTCAATCATCTGGTCGGTATGAAGCCGACGCGTGGTTTGTTGAGCGCCCAGGGCGTGTTCCCAGCCTGCCGCACGCTCGATTGCGTTTCTATCTTCGCCCACGATGTCGCCGATGCCTGGCGTGTGCTGCAAAGTGCAGCCGGTTTCGATGCCGCCGACGCCTATTCACGCAAGCCGGCCATGCTGGGGGTGAAACGGCGCGGCTATCGCATCGCGGCATTGCAGAAACCGGAGTTCTTCGGCGATGAACAAGCACAGCTGGCTTACCAGCAATCGCTGGACAAACTCAGCGCCCTGCCCGGCGTGAGCATCACCAAAATCTCGTTCGAACCGTTTGCCGCTGCTGCGCAATTGTTGTACCAAGGACCGTGGATTGCCGAACGGCGTGCGGCCATGGGCGATTTCTTTGAACAGCATCAGGCTGACGTGCACCCGGTGGTCCGCGACATCACCGCGCAAGGCGATCTCTATAGCGCGGTCGATGCTTTCAACGGCCAATACCGGCTGGCCGAACTGCGCCGCCAGGCCGAAACCTTATTGCAGGACAGCGACCTGTTGCTGCTGCCAACCACGCCCAACATGCCGACCATTGCCGAAGTCGAAGCCGATCCGGTGAGCCGCAATTCGCAGCTCGGCTATTACACCAACTTCGTCAATCTGATGGACATGGCGGCTTTGGCGATTCCTGCGCTATGGCGCCAGGATGGCTTGCCGGCCGGCCTGACGCTGATCGGCCCGGCCGGTGCCGATCATTTACTGGCCGAAGCCGGCGCACAGTTCCAGCAAGCGCTGGGCGGTGCCGCGCAAGCCGACGCAGTCGCAGCGGCACCGTTGCCGTTCAATGAAGCCACGATCAAGGTTGGCGTGGTCGGCGCGCATCTAAGCGGCCAGCCGCTCAACTGGCAATTGCTGGAGGCCGGTGCCCGACTGTCTGCCAGCACCACCACCAGCCACCACTACCGGCTCTACGCGCTGGCCAACACCACACCGCCCAAACCCGGCCTGGTCAGGGTCGCAGCCAATGCGGGCGGTGCCGCCATCGTCACCGAAATCTGGGAAATGCCCTTACGCAATTTTGGCGCATTCGTCGCCGCGATTCCCGCGCCGCTCGGCATCGGCACCATGGAACTGGCGGACGGCAGCAGCGTAAAAGGCTTCATCTGCGAACCATCGGCACTCGACCATGCGCGCGACATTACTGGCTACGGCGGCTGGAGCGCCTACCTTGCCACCAAAATCTAACCCAGATTCGTCCTCAAGGAGTCAGCATGAAGCACCCAGTTACCGTCCGCCCCGATGTCAACGTCTGCACCACTGCTGACGCGCCTTCTCCCTCAGCTTCTGGCCGTCGTCAATTTCTCGCCAGTGCCGGCAAGGCCGGTGCACTCGTGGCCGGCGCTGCATTGGCAGGCGCGCCAGCTATCCTGCGCGCACAAACGGTACCGATCCGCATTGGCTATTGGCCGGTCGCCGCCGGCCTGCCGTTCTATGCTGCAATCGAAGCCGGGTATTTCAAGCAAGCCGGCCTCGATGTGCAGGCGATCAAGTTCGCCGGCGCACAACAAGTCATGGAAGCGATGTTGTCGGGTCGCGCTGATGGATCGGCCAATGGTACCGGTGCCGGCAATCTGGCGATTGGCGAAATCGCCCAGCCCGGCTTGTTCAAGATCTTCGCCACCAATCCCAGCAATGCGCGTTACGTGCTCGATGAATTCCTGGTGCCGAAAGATAGCGCCATCAAATCCATTGCCGAATTAAAAGGCAAGAAAGTCGCGTCTGGTCCTGGCATCCAGAACGTTACATTGGCCAAAACTGTGCTCGAACGCGCCGGCGCCACCGGTGCCACCGTGATTGAATTGCCGATCGGCCAGCACGTCGCCGCACTGGCTGCCGGTCAGGTGGATGCGGTCTATACGCTGGAACCAACCGGCACCGTCGGGCGCATGAGCAATGTCACGCGGGTGCTGGAATCCGGTGTGATTGCCAAATACATCCTCGGCGACCCCCAGGCACCGTGGCATGGTGGCGCCGCAGCGTTGACCACTGACTTCATCAAGAAGCATCCGATCGAAACCAAAAAATACATCGCCGCCTACACCCGCGGCATTGAACTGATTCGCACCAATCCGAACCTGGCCCGCCCCTATCTGAAAGGCTATACCGCCATCGAGGGCGCGTTGACCAATGAAGTGCCGCTGGCATCCTACATGCTTTACAACGAATTCAAGCCAAGCGATATCGCCTACTTCCAAAAGTTTTATGACCTGTTCGTCGACAAGGGCATTTTCGCCTCGCGCGTGATGGTCGAATCGCTGCTCTACAAGGGGTAATAATCATGGCCGAAACGCTTAGCGCTACCGTTGTTCATGCCGATGCCAATGCAAGTGCCGATACCGATCTCAACACCGGTAGCGGCATCCGGCCAACCAGCATGCCCAGGACCGTCACGCCGATCAGACCTTCACCCTGGCAACGCGCGTTCAGGAAATTGCTGCCCATGCTCGGACCGCTGGCGCTGTTCATCGTCTGGGATCTGGTCGTGCGTGCGGGCTGGATCAAGGCCATCCTGCTGCCACCGCCTTCGGCCACCTTGATCACGCTAGTCAATGGTCTGGCGGGCGGCCCGTTGCTGATGGATTTTCTGGTCACGGTGGCGCGCACGCTGGAAGCGTTCTTGATCGCCGCCGTGGTTGGAGTGCCGCTGGGCGTACTGCTAGGCAGTAATGAACGCGCCTACCGCAGTGTCGAATTCCTGATCGATTTCTTCCGCTCCACGCCATCCTCGGCCTTGATCCCGCTGTTCCTGTTGATTTTCGGCGTATCCGATATCAACAAGGTCGCCATCGCTGCCTTCGGCGCACTGCTGATTGTCTTGTTCAATAGTGCCTATGGCGTGCTCAACGCACGCAAGCAGCGCGTCATGGCCGCCAAGGTAATGGGCGCTTCGCGCTGGCAGATTTTCAAGGATGTGCTGCTATGGGAAAGCCTGCAACCGACCTTTGTCGGCTTGCGCAGCGCCGTCTCGATGGCACTGGTGATTGTGATCGTGGCAGAAATGTTCATCGGTTCCGAAAGTGGTCTCGGCCACAAGATCATCGATGCCCAACAAGTTCTCAACGTGCGCGAAATGTACGCCGCGATTCTGGCTGCCGGTGCACTCGGCTATGCCTTGAATGTAGTGTTCATCGTGATTGAAAAACGGATTGTTCACTGGAGCGGAAGATGAGCAAAGTCATCAGCCCCACCCTCACGTTGGAAGAACCCTCCACGCCCTTTGTTCCTGGCCCGCCCGGCACGCATATCACGATCCGCGGGCTGACCAAGTATTTCGCCGGCTGGCCGCTGTACGAAAACTTCAACCTGGATATTCCCAAGCACAAGATTGTCTCGGTGTTCGGTCCCAATGGCTGCGGCAAATCGACACTGATCAACATGATTGCGGGCCTCACGCCTATCGATGCCGGTCAGATTCTGTTTGACGGAAAATCGCTGGCCGAGACCAAGATCGGCTATGTGTTTCAGAACTACCGCGATGCCATGTTCCCGTGGCTGCGCACGATCGACAACATCGCTTATCCGCTCAAGCTGGAAGGCAAATCGAAGGCCGAAATCGCCCATCGGGTTGAGCAGTTGGTCGCGTCGTTCGATGTCAAATTCGATCTCAAGCGTTATCCCTACGAATTGTCGGGCGGCCAGCAGCAAACTGCCTCGATCATGCGGGCACTGGCGCCGGGGCCGGAAGTCTTGTTTCTGGATGAGCCATTCTCGGCACTCGATTTCGAGATGACCCTCTTCATCCGCGAAAAACTGCAGGAAGTGTTCATGCAAACCGGCACCACCATGGTGCTGGTCTCGCACGATCTGGAAGAAGCTGTGTATCTGGCCGATGAAATCCTGCTGCTGACCAAACGTCCAACCGAGGTGGCAGAAATCTTGCATTACGACGATGTGCGTCCGCGCACGGTCGCCACCTTGTCGCAACCGCGTTTCATTGAAGTAAAAAAACACAGTATGGAAATTTTCCAGCGTGAGGTGCGCCGCCCGGCCACCGCATTGCCACCTGATTGACCCGCATTACTTTGACAACAACACACCAACGTTTCCCTTTCCAGGAGCCAAAGATGAATCACCGTCGCGACTTTCTCAAATACACTGGCGCCGCAGCACTCGGCGCCGCCCTGCCGCTCGACCTGCTGGCTGCCACCCCGTTGACGGTCGGTTTTATCTATGTCGGCGCGCGCGACGACTTCGGTTACAACCAATCGCATGCGCAGGCTGCCGCGATGATCAAGAAGATGCCTGGCATCAAAGTGATCGAAGAAGAGAAAGTGCCGGAAACCGTGGCGGTACAAAAAACCATGGAAGCCATGATCATGCAGGATGGTGCCTCGCTGATCTTCCCGACCTCGTTCGGCTACTTTGATCCGCATGTGCTGAAAATCGCCGAAAAATATCCCAAGGTCCGCATCGCCCACTGCGGCGGCCTGTGGACCGCCGGCAAGCACCCGATGAATGTCGGCAGCTTCTTCGGCTACATTGAAGAATGCGAATACTTGAGCGGCGTGGTGGCCGGTTACATGAGCAAGAGCAAGAAGCTGGCCTTCATCGCCGCCAAGCCGATTCCGCAAGTACTGCGCAATATCAATGCGTTCACGCTGGGCGCGCAATCGGTTGATCCGTCGATTACCACGCATGTCATCTTCACTGGTGACTGGTCGCTGCCGGTGAAAGAAGCCGAAGCTGCCAACAGCCTGATCGATCAGGGTTGCGACGTCATCACCTGCCACGTCGATGGTCCTAAAGTGATCGTTGAAACCGCTGAAAAACGCGGCATCATGACCTGCGGCTATCACGCCAGCCAGGCCGCATTAGCGCCCAAGGGCTATCTGACCGGCGCCGAATGGAACTGGGTTACGCCTTACACCGAGATCGTCAAGGCCACGGTGGATGGCAAGCCGATGATCAACTTCCTGCGCGGTGGTCTGAAAGACAACTTCGTCAAGATGTCGCCGTATGGCGCCAATGTCAGCGCGGCCGCCAAGAAGAAGGCTGACGCGGTCAAGGCGCAGATGCTGGCCGGACAATTCCAGATCTTCAAGGGCCCGATCAAGGACAACAAGGGTGCAGTAGTGATCCCGGCCGGTACGATTCAAGTCCAGACCGATGTCGCGCTGGAGAAGATGAATTACCTGGTGGCCGGCGTCGTCGGCCAGGTATGAAACCTGCTTTAGCCTCTACAGCACAATGACCAGTTGACGGCAGCCTGCGCTGCCGTCGCTGTTGGCCAGTCAACCTTACCGTTCGGAATCTGCGATGACACCCGTAATGACTCGCCGCCTGGGACTGCGCTTGGGCATCGGCTTGACGCCGCTGCTGCCGACCTTGGCCGCCTTGTGCGGTACGTTGCTGTTGTTCGTGTTGTTTCTGGCGGTGCAGGGCAAACCGGCCGGGGATGCCTGCCTGCTGATTTTCGAAGGCGCGTTTGGCTCAATGTTCGCCTGGCAAAACACCTTGCAACGCGCGGCACCGCTGTTGCTTACCGCCTTGTGCGTGGCCTTGCCAGCGCGCGTCGGCTTGATCGTCATCGGTGGCGAAGGCGCACTGGCCATGGGCGGTCTGGCCGCAGCAGTATTGCCCTCGTGCTTGCCGCTGTGGCCAGCCTGGCTGATGTTGCCCGCCATGGCAATCGCGGCCATGCTGGCCGGCGGTGCCTGGATTGCCCTGTGTGGTGCATTACGCCAGTGGCGCGGTATCAATGAGACCATTTCCAGCCTGCTGCTGTCGTATCTGGCGGTGGCGCTATTCAAGCATCTGGTGGAAGGACCGCTGCGCGACCCGGGCAGTCTCAACAAGCCCTCGACGACGCCGTTGCCAGATATTTATCTGATCAATGCCCTGCCCGGCCTGGAAGTTCATTGGGGTCTGGTGTGGGGCGTGCTGGCCTGTATCGCAGCCTGGGTGTTTCTGCGCCATAGCGTGGCCGGCTTCGCCATGGCTATCGTCGGTGGCAATGTGCGTACGGCCAAACTGGTTGGCTTGCCGGTCAATCGACTGGTGTTGCTAGCCTGCGCGCTCGGCGGCGCGGCGGCGGGACTGGCTGGCATGTTCGAAGTGGCTGCCGTGCAAGGCAGCGCCAGCAGCGCCTTGCTGGCGGGTTACGGTTTCAGCGGCATTCTGGTGGCATTTGCGGCGCGCCAGAATCCACTCGCCATCGTCGTCTGCGCAATCGTCATCGGCGGTGTCGAAGCCAGCGGCAGTCTGCTGCAACGCCGGCTTGATCTGCCCGACGCCACCACGCTGGTGCTGCAAGGACTGCTGTTCTGCAATCTGCTGGCCTGGGAAGCGATTACCGGCCGCCTGACTGCCTTGCGGCTGCGCTGGCAACAACAGGTGCAAGTCGCACCACACATTTCTGCCAGCGAGGCCAGCCATGTCTAACATCGATTTCAGTACCTTGTTGCTGGCCTTGTTTGCCGGCGCCATCCGGGTCGGCACGCCGTTCCTGTTCGTCAGCCTCGGCGAATGCCTGACCGAAAAAGGCGGACGCGTCAATCTAGGCCTGGAAGGGATTCTAGTGTGCGGCGCCATGACCGGTTACGCCGCTTCGTATTTCTCCGGCTCGGCCTGGCTCGGCGTGCTAGCGGCGGGCGCTTCCGGCCTGCTGTTGGGCACACTGCATGGTCTGGTGTGTTCGCTGCCGCGCGTCAACGATATCGCGTTTGGAATTGCGCTGATGCTGCTCGGCACCGGCCTGGCCTTTTTCCTCGGCAAACCGTTCATCCAGCCGCAAGCGGCCATGCTGCCATCGATCGATCTGGGCAGTTGGAGCAGCCATGCGCAACTACACCACGCCTTGCAGATCAATGCGCTGTTCCTGATCGGTGTAGTGCTGGCGGGCGTGCTGCAATGGGGCTTATCGAGTACGCGTTGGGGGCTGGTCTTGCGGCTGGTCGGCGACCATGCCGAAACTGCGCGCGCGCTCGGCTACCGCATCAATCCCATCCGCATCGCGGCGACTGCCTGCGGCGGCTTTCTGGCAGCCGTTGGTGGTGCTTATCTGTCGCTGTATTACCCCGGCAGCTGGAATGAAGGTTTGTCCAGCGGCCAGGGCCTGATGGCGGTGGCGCTGGTGATTTTCGCCCGCTGGCAACCATTGCGCTGCCTGCTGGCAGCCTTGCTGTTCGGCGCTGCTGGTGCACTCGGTCCTGCCTTGCAGGCGGTCGGCATCACGTCCGGCTATTACCTGTTCAATGCTGCACCGTATGCGCTGACCTTACTCATCATGGTCGTGACTTGCCGTCCTGACCGCACCCTCGGCAACGCCCCCGGCGAGCTGAGCCTGACACGCTAACCATTTATTACGGAGCCCTGCCATGTCCACTGCAACGTCCTTGTTCATTCAGGCTGAACCTTATCTGTGGCCTTACGACGGTGCCCTGACGCCGGCCAATACCGCCTTGATCGTGATCGACATGCAGATCGATTTCTGCGGCATCGGCGGTTACGTCGACAAGATGGGCTATGACCTGTCACTCACGCGCGCGCCGATTACCCCGATCAAACATGTGCTCACTGCCATGCGTGCCGGCGGCTACACCATCATCCATACGCGTGAAGGCCATCGGCCCGACTTGTCCGACCTGCCCGCCAACAAGCGCTGGCGCTCGCGCCAGATCGGCAGCAATGGCGTCGGCATCGGCGACGATGGCCCCTGCGGAAAGATCTTGGTCCGTGGCGAACCGGGTTGGGAAATCATTCCGGAACTGGCACCGATTACCGGTGAAATCATCATCGACAAACCCGGCAAGGGCTCGTTTTGCGCCACCGATCTGGAACTGGTGTTGCACACGCGCGGCATCCGCAATCTGGTGCTGACCGGCATCACCACCGACGTCTGTGTGCACACCACCATGCGCGAAGCCAATGACCGTGGCTTTGAATGCGTGATGCTGGCCGACTGCTGTGGCGCCACCGACTACGACAACCATCTGGCGGCACTGTCCATGATCAAGATGCAGGGCGGTGTGTTCGGTGCGGTGTCCGATTCTGCCGCCTTGATCAATGTGATAGGGAGATAGCCATGCATGCGCTTGAGCTGGAGATCATCGGCGCGGGCAAATCGTTTGGCGACTTCCGGGCGCTGGACGCGGTCTCGCTGCACATCAAGGCCGGCACCATCCATGCGCTGCTGGGCGAGAACGGTGCTGGCAAGAGCACGCTGGTCAAGGGCCTGGTCGGCTATAGTCCGCTCGACCAGGGCATGATCATGGCCGATCGCCGTGAAGTCGATATCCGCGGTGCCCGCGTGCCCAATGCGCTGGGCATTGGCATGGTGTATCAGCATTTCACGCTGGCACCGAATCTGTCGGTGGCCGAAAACCTGTTGCTGGCGCGCGGCCGTATGCCCTGGCGCATCCATTGGCAGCAGGAGCGTGCCGCCTTGCAGGAATTCATGCAGACGATGCCGTTCCGGCTCGATCTGGAGCGCGCCATCAGCGGCTTGTCGGCCGGTGAAAAACAGAAACTGGAAATTCTCAAGCAACTCTACCTGCGTCGCCGTTTTCTGATTCTCGATGAACCAACCTCGGTGTTGACGCCGCAGGAAGCCGATGAAGTGCTGGGCCTGATGCGCGAGCTGACGCGCCAGCAGCAATTGACGGTATTGATGATCACCCACAAATTCCACGAAGTGACGGCCTATGCCGACGATGTCACGGTGCTGCGCAAGGGCTGTCTGGTCGGCAGCTGCGCAGTTGCTGACACCACCCCGGCACAACTGGCGCACTGGATGATGGGCCAGGCGCGCGTCGAAACCGCTGCTGTGGCGCGCCCCCCCGTACCTCCGCAAGCCGCGGTCGGTTTGCAAGTGGATCAACTACTGGTACACAACGACCGTGGCGTGATCGCCGTCAACGGTTTGTCCTTGCAGGTCCGGCACGGCGAAATCGTCGGGTTGGCCGGCATCTCCGGTAACGGTCAGAAAGAATTGGTCGAAAGTCTGCTCGGCCAGCGTCGGCGGCTGTCCGGCAGCATCCGTATCGACGATGCCGATTACCATGCCAGCCGTGCCGAAATGCGGCAGCAGCGGGTCTTTGCACTGCCCGAAGAACCGCTGCGCAATGCCTGCATCGCCAGCATGAGCGTGGCCGAAAACATGGCCTTGCGTGCATTCGATGTGGCACCGTTCAAGCGCCGTGGCTGGCTATCCTGGTGCCTTGATCGCAGCGCCATGCGGCGCCGTGCGCAGGCCTTGATCACCGCCTTCAATGTCAAGCCACCGCTACCGGAACGCGCCATCGGCACGCTGTCGGGCGGGAATGTGCAACGTGCCGTGCTGGCGCGGGAACTGGGGGATGCCACGGCGGCGGCAGTCAATGTGCTGATCGTCGCCAACCCGGTATTCGGACTCGATTTCGCGTCGGTGGCCGATATCCATGCGCGCCTGTTGCAGGCGCGCAGCCTTGGTGCGGCGGTACTGCTGGTCAGTGAAGATCTCGATGAGTTACTTGAATTGTCGGACCGCATCCTGGTCATGACCGATGGCTGTATCGTCCATAGTACCGACGCCGCCAACGCCGACCGCACCGCACTGGGGCGCTGGATGGCCGGCCATCACGAACACTGCGCCCCGGCCAGCCAATTGGAGACCGCATGATCAGCATCAATGCCAACCCTTACACTTACCAATGCGACCCGCGCCATACCGCGCTGGTGGTGATCGACATGCAGCGCGATTTCATCGAAGAAGGTGGTTTCGGCAGCGTGCTCGGCAATGACGTGCGGCCCTTGGCTGAGATCGTACCGACCGTGGCGGCCCTGCTGGCGCTGGCACGCAGTCAAGAGCTGCTGGTAGTGCATACGCGTGAGTCGCATCTGCCTGATCTGGCCGACTGTCCACCGGCCAAGCTGCGGCGCGGCAATCCGACGCTGGGCATCGGTGACAACGGGCCGATGGGGCGCATCCTGGTACGCGGCGAAGTGGGCAATCAGATTCTGCCGTTGCTGGCACCGTTGGCTGGCGAACTGGTGATCGACAAACCCGGCAAAGGCGCGTTTTATGCCACCGACCTGCATCAGCAATTGCAGCAGCGCGGCATCAGCCACCTGCTATTTGCTGGCGTGACCACCGAAGTGTGCGTGCAAACCTCGATGCGCGAAGCCAATGATCGCGGCTATGAATGCCTGATCGTCGCCGATGCCTGCGCCAGTTACTTTCCGGTGTTTCATCAGGCCACGCTGGCCATGCTGACCGCACAAGGCGGCATCGTCGGCTGGCAGGCGCCGCTAGCCACGGTCCAAGCTGCCTTTGCTTAACTTAACTATTTGAACCAGAGAAAGCCACCATGCAAGTCAATTTGCCCGAGGTTGTCGGTGAAGTCGAACAGGCGTTCGCCGACTATGAACGCGCCCTGTTGATCCACGATATCGTCACGCTCGACCGCTGGTTCTGGTATGACCCGCAAACCGTGCGCTATGGCGTGGCAGAAATCCTGCTCGGCGGCGAAGCGATCCGCCAATACCGCCAGAGTTGCGCACCAGTGCATCCGTCGCGGCGCTTGCAGCGTACGGTGGTGACGACGTTTGGCCTTGACTATGCTACTGTCAGCACGGAATTCAGCGCCGATGACATCGATAAAATTGGCCGGCAGATGCAAACCTGGGTGCGCATGGAAACCGGTTGGCGCATTGTCGCCGCCCATGTCAGCCTGATGCCATGAATCTGCACCAACACCACATTGCAGCACTGCGCTGCAAACCCCTTCTTTCCTGGATTTTTGTTGAAGACGTCTTGCCATGACCGTAACTGCTGCGAACCCACTTGCTGAACAGGTCTATACCCGACTCAAGGACGACATCTTCAATTTCCGTCTGCTACCGGGCGACAATTTCACCGAAACCGAAATGGCGCTGAGCTATGGCGTATCGCGCACGCCGCTACGTGATGCGCTGTTCCGTATGCAGCGCGAAGGCTATCTGGAAGTCGGCTTCCGTCGTGGCTGGCGGGTGCGGCCGATCGATTTCGACCGGCTCGACGATCTCTATGATCTGCGCATCGTGCTGGAAATGGCCTCGCTGGAGCGCCTGTGTCAGAAAGCCGACCCCTCGCCCGAACTGGAGGCGCTCAATGCCATCTGGCTAGTGCCGGAAGAACAACGCGAAAGCGAAGCGGTGCGCGTCGCCGAATTCGATGAACAATTTCACACCAATCTGGTAGCCGCGGCCGGCAATGAGGAAATGACCCGGATTCATACCGAAGTGACCGAAAAAATCCGCATCGTGCGCCGGCTCGACTTTTTGAAGAAGAACCGCGTCGATGCCACCTATGAAGAACACGGCAAGATTCTCAAGCTGATTGCCAAGCGCAAGACCACCGAAGCGCAGATTCTGCTGCGCGCCCATATCACGCAAAGCAAGCTGGAAGTGCGCAAGATCACCATCTGGATGCTGGCCGAAGCGCGCCAGCAGCAATTGCAGGTCGCCCTGCCAGAGGCAGTTACCAACGGGAAATAATACAAAAAAAGCATCACTTTTAGCGCGAATTGCTCCGGCACAAGCGGCCGGGCCGGCATTTACGCCGACATCACCGGCAATTACGAGGTAAGCCACCGAAAACATTTATAATGGAAGGCTTTTGCAACGGCCTCACTTTTAACGTCTTCCATGAAGGTATTTCGCGGACTTCCCAACGCCGAATCGCGTGCGCCCTGCGCCCTGACGATCGGCAACTTCGACGGTGTACACCGTGGCCACCAGGCGCTGCTGGCGCAGGTGCGTGCAGCGGCCAGCCGTTTGAACCTGGATGCCGCCGTCATGACCTTCGAGCCGCATCCGCGCGAATTCTTTGCGCAACTGATGGGCACCCCCGAAAAAGCGCCGCCGCGCATCGCCAATCTGCGCGATAAATTGCAGTCGCTGTCCAATGCTGGCGTTGACCGCGTCATCGTCGAGCATTTCAACAGCAACTTTGCAGCGCTGTCGCCGCAGGAATTCATTGAAAAAATTCTAGTGCAAGGCTTACACGTGCGCTGGCTCATGGTTGGTGAAGACTTCTGCTTCGGCTCGCGCCGCGCCGGCAGCCTGGAAACCCTGATCGCAGCGGGCCAGCAATATGGCTTTGAAGTCCACACCATGCCCAATGTCACCAATGACGGCGTACGCATTTCTTCGTCGGCCATCCGTGCAGCGCTGGCGCAGACCGATTTCCCGCATGCCCGGCAATTGCTGGGACATGCTTACGCGATTTCCGGCCATGTGGTGCATGGCAAGAAGCTGGGTCGCACCATTGGTTTCCCGACGCTGAACATGCGCGTCGGTCACAAGCGGCCAGCCTTGTCGGGTATCTTTGTGGTGCAGGTGCATGGCATCCATGACGATCCCGCTGCGCCGCCCATGCCTGCGGTGGCTAGCCTGGGTGTGCGTCCGACCGTGGACGACAGCGGCCGGGTCTTGCTGGAAACCCATTTGTTCGACTACAGCGGCGATTGCTACGGCAAATTGCTGCGCGTCGAGTTTTTGAAAAAACTGCGCGACGAAGAAAAATACGTCGATCTGCCGACCCTGACCGCTGCCATCGAACGCGATGCGCAACAGGCCCGCGCCTGGTTTCAGGAACAGACTGTTTCCGCCATTTCCGCCACCGACCGAATTTGACGCTGGTCCACTCCGCTGTCGACGCCGGCTGATGCGCTGCCGTCGACATCCACCCCGGCCTGCGCCGCTCACAGAATCAACGCGATAGACTGAAAAAAACTTATGTCGAACAACGAAACTCCAAAACCAAACAAAGCTGGCAAGGCTGACGCCAAGACGCCATCCAAGTATCCGGTCAACATGACCGAAACCGCGTTCCCGATGCGCGGCGACCTCGCCAAGCGCGAACCGCAATGGGTTCAGCAATGGCAGACCAGCAAGGTCTATGACCGCATCCGCAAGGCCTCGGCCGGACGTCCCAAGTTCATCTTGCACGATGGCCCACCGTATGCCAATGGCGAGATCCACCTTGGTCACGCGGTCAACAAGATCCTCAAGGACATGATCGTCAAGGCACGCAACATGGCCGGCTTCGATGCGCAATATGTGCCGGGCTGGGATTGCCATGGCATGCCGATCGAAATCCAAATCGAAAAGAAGTACGGCAAGAATCTGCCGGTGGCCGAAGTGCAAGCCAAGGCACGCGCCTACGCCAACGAACAGATCGAGCTGCAAAAGAAGGATTTCATCCGCCTCGGCGTGCTCGGCGAATGGGACAACCCATACAAGACCATGAATTTTTCCAACGAAGCCGATGAGCTGCGCGCACTCGGCACAATCCTGGAAAAAGGCTATGTCTATCGCGGCCTGAAGCCGGTCAACTGGTGCTTCGATTGCGGTTCAGCGCTGGCTGAGGCCGAAGTTGAATACCAGGACAAGCGCGACCCGGCCATCGACGTCGGCTTCGCCTTTGCCGAACCGGAAAAAATCGCCAAGGCTTTCGGTCTGGCGCAATTGCCGCTGGCCAACGGTTACATCGTGATCTGGACCACTACCCCCTGGACCATCCCGTCCAACCAGGCCTTGAACGTCCATCCGGAATTCGACTATGCGCTGGTGCAGACCGAGCGCAATGGCGAACCGTTGCTGCTGATCCTGGCTAACGATCTGGTCGAAGCCAGTCTGCAGCGCTACGGCCTGCAAGGCAAAGTGATCGCCACTACCAAGGGTGAAGCACTGGCGCTGATCAGCTTCAAGCATCCGCTGGCCACGGCCGATGCTGGCTATGACCGTCTGTCGCCGATCTATCTGGGCGACTACGTGACTGCCGACAGCGGTACCGGCGTGGTGCACTCGGCCCCCGCCTACGGCATTGAAGACTTTGTGTCCTGCAAGGCGCACGGCATGAAGGATGACGCCATCCTCAGCCCGGTCATGGGCGATGGCCGTTATGCATCGAGCCTGCCACTGTTTGCTGGCTTGACCATCTGGGAAGCATCCAAACCGATCTGCGCCAAGCTGGAAGAAACCGGTGCGCTGTTCAAGCTGGTCATGTTCGACCATAGCTATATGCATTGCTGGCGCCATAAAACACCGATCATCTATCGCGCCACGTCACAGTGGTTCGCCAGCATGGACAACACCCCCAAGGATGGCGGCAAGAGTCTGCGCGAAACCGCCTTGCAAGGCATCGAAGACACCGCCTTCTTCCCGCTCTGGGGCAAGGCGCGTCTGCATGGCATGATCGCCAACCGTCCCGACTGGACGCTGTCGCGCCAACGCCAATGGGGCGTGCCGATGGCCTTCTTCGTGCACAAGGAAAGCGGCCAGTTGCATCCACGCACGCCGGAATTACTGGAACAGATTGCCCAGCGCATCGAGCAGCATGGCATCGAAGCCTGGCAGGCGCTCGATCCGAAGGAATTGCTTGGCGACGAAGCCGATCAATACCTGAAGAACAAGGATACGCTGGACGTCTGGTTCGACTCCGGCTCGACCCATCAAACCGTCATGCGCGGCTCGCACAAGCAGCAATTGCAATTCCCGGCGGACCTGTATCTGGAAGGCTCGGACCAGCATCGCGGCTGGTTCCATTCGTCATTGTTGACCTCGTCCATGCTCAATGGCTGCGCGCCGTACAAGGCATTGCTGACGCACGGTTTCGTCGTCGATGGCGAAGGCCGCAAGATGTCGAAGTCGCTCAAGAACGGCGTTGAACCGCAAAAGGTAGCGGATTCCCTGGGCGCGGAAATCCTGCGCCTGTGGGTAGCCTCCAGCGATTACTCGGGCGAAATCTCGATCTCCGACGAAATCCTCAAGCGCGTCACCGAAGCCTATCGTCGCATCCGCAACACGCTGCGTTTCTTGCTGGCCAACACGGCGGACTTCGATCCTGCGTTGCACAGCGTGCCGGTGGCCGAGATGCTGGAAATTGACCGCTATGCGATCGCCAATATGGCTAATCTGCAAAAGGATATCCTGGCGCATTACGAAGTCTATGAATTCCATCCGGTGGTATCCAAGCTGCAGATGTATTGCTCGGAAGACCTCGGCGGCTTCTATCTCGATATTCTCAAGGATCGCTTGTACACCAGCGGTGTCGACTCGCACGCACGTCGTTCGGCGCAAACCGCGATCTGGCACATCACGCAATCGCTGTTGCGCCTGATGGCACCGACCTTGTCCTTCACCGCCGAAGAAGCTTGGGGTTTCTTTGCCAGCAAGGAAGTGTTTGCCGCCAGTGCCGAAACCATCTTCACGCAAACCTATTACACCTTGCCGGAAGTGGCACAAGCCGAAGCGCTGGTCGCCAAGTTCAACGTGCTGCATGAAATCCGCGCCGCCGTGAGCAAGCAATTGGAAGAAGTGCGGATTGCCGGTGGCATCGGTTCGTCGCTGCAGGCAGAAGTCGAATTGAAGGTCAGCGCTGAACAGGCAGTGTTGCTTGGCAGCCTCGGCGACGACCTCAAGTTCGTCTTGATCACCTCGGCCGCCACCGTCACCACGGTCGCGACCGAAGCAGAGCAAGCGATTGTCGTGACACCGTCGACGCAACAGAAGTGCGAACGCTGCTGGCATTACCGTGCCGACGTCGGCACCCATCCGGAACATGCCGGATTGTGCGGCCGTTGTGTCGCCAATCTGTTCGGCCAAGGCGAAACTCGTCACTTCGCTTGATGTCTTAAGCCTCACCGGTGCCGCTGCCTGCTGTTTGCAGCGCAGCGGCGCTGGCGTTTTTCTCCGATCCCCCAACCTCTTCGCGTGTGCCCTCTATGGCTAGCAAAAAAAGCTTTTCTTCCACTTCCAGCAATAGCCTCCTGCCCTGGCTGGGGATTTCACTCATCGTCTTGTTGCTCGATCAGTTGAGCAAGATCACCATCCTCAAGCTGTTCCACTACGGCGAATCGATGGCGGTGACCAGTTTCTTCAATCTGGTGCTGGTGTATAACAAAGGCGCCGCGTTCAGTTTTCTGGCCGCAGAGTCGGGCTGGCAGCGTCACCTGTTCACCGTGATCGGCATTGGCGCGGCCATTTACATCATTTACCTGCTCAGAAAGCACGCCGGACAGCGTATGTTCTGTTGCGCACTGGCCTTGATCCTGGGTGGCGCTATCGGCAACGTGGTCGATCGCATCCTGTACGGTCATGTGATCGACTTCCTCGATGTGTTTCTGGGCAACTGGCATTGGCCGGCCTTCAACATCGCCGACAGTGCGATTTGCGTCGGTGCGGTATTGTTCGTACTCGATGAACTGCGCCGCGTGAACAAGTAATTCAGCAACAAGGTGCGGCAAGCGTTCTGGTTCCACCAAGATCGATAAGGAGCAAGACAATGGATCTCGCGGGCAAAAAGATTGTTCTCGGCCTGACCGGTGGCGTGGCCTGCTACAAAGCTGCCGAACTGGCGCGCGCGCTAGGCAAGGCGGGGGCCTCGGTGCAGGTCGTGATGACCCAGGCGGCGACGCAATTCATCACCAGCATCACCATGCAGGCATTGACTGGCAACACCGTCTACACCGATCAATGGGATACGCGTATTGCCAACAATATGCCGCATATCGATCTGACACGCGGCATTGATGCCATTGTGATCGTGCCCTGCTCGACCGATTTCATTTTCAAACTGGCGCATGGCGCCTGCGACGACCTGCTGTCGACCTTATGCGTGGCGCGGCCGCACGATGTACCGCTGATGCTGGCGCCAGCCATGAATGTGGAAATGTGGCAAAACCCGGCAACGCAGCGCAATGTGGTGCAACTCCAGCAAGACGGTATTCACCTGCTTGGCCCTGATTCGGGCGACCAGGCTTGCGGCGAAGTCGGTTTGGGCCGCATGCTCGAACCGGCCCAATTAATGGAAGAAATCGTCGCTGCGTTCCAGCCCAAGCTGCTGGCCGGACGGCGTGTGCTGATGACGGCCGGACCGACGTTTGAACCAATCGATCCGGTGCGCGGCATCACCAATCTGTCGTCTGGCAAGATGGGCTACGCTCTGGCGCGTGCAGCCAGGGAAGCCGGTGCCGAGGTGCTGCTGGTATCCGGCCCAACCGCGCTGGCGGCGCCCTATGGCGTGCGTCGGGTCGATGTACAGACGGCGGTGCAAATGCAGCAGGCTGTGCTCGACAATGTCGCCGCACAGGATATTTTCATCGCCGTGGCAGCCGTGGCCGATTGGCGCGTAACCAATGTGAGTACGCAAAAAATCAAGAAAGACAGCGCCGATGCCACGCCGACGCTGGAGTTCGAAGCCAATCCCGACATCCTGGCCGAAGTCGCGGCGCTGCCGCCCGAGCAGCGACCTTACTGCGTCGGATTCGCCGCTGAATCCGAACAGTTGGAAGAACACAGCGAAGCCAAACGCCGCAGGAAAAACATTCCCTTACTGATCGGCAATATCGGCCATCAAACCTTTGGCAAGGACGACAATACCTTGATGCTGTTCGATGAACGTGGCCATACCGGCCTGCCACGTGCGGACAAGCAGACGCTGGCGCGACAACTGGTGCGCGAGATCGCCACACGCATGAGCAAGGTCTGAAGCACGCCTGCGCGTAGCGCACCTCCCCATTTCCCATTCACTCTTCCTGTTTCCCATGAAAAATATAGACGTCAAAATTCTCGATCCACGCATGAAGGAACAATTGCCTGCCTACGCCACCAGTGGCAGCGCCGGCCTGGATTTGCGCGCCTGTCTGGATGCGCCATTGACGATTGCGCCCGGCACCACCCACCTGATTCCAACCGGCCTGGCCATCCATATTGCCGATCCGGCGTATGCCGCATTGATCCTGCCGCGCAGCGGACTGGGCCATAAACACGGCATCGTGCTCGGCAATCTGGTCGGCTTGATCGACTCCGATTATCAAGGCCAATTGATGATCTCGACATGGAACCGCGGCCAGACTGAATTTGTCTTAAATCCGATGGAGCGCCTGGCGCAACTGGTGATCGTGCCGGTGCTGCAGGTTGGCTTCAATGTGGTCGAAGAATTCGACAACAGTGAACGCGGTGCCGGTGGCTTCGGCAGTACCGGCAAGCACTGAAAACCTGCCTGCGATCTTACTGCCAGACCATGCTCCAGCGTCGGGCCGTATTCGGAATCCTCATGTACTAAAGTACATTCCAGAAGTTGTGGAACTGAGCCCGCTCCGACTGCCATTGGCGGATGGCCTCGCAGTAAGATCGTAAACAGGTGTTGCGCTCTGCGCCGCCACGATATGAATTTTTAGGAGAATATTGGATGTTCGCAACACTACAAGAGTATCGGGATCGGCTGCAACTGACGCTGACGCTGATACCAGTCGCATTGCTGGCCGCTTGCGTGACGCCGCCGCCAGGCCTGCCCGACCAACCGGTCGCCAGCGTGGTTGTGCCAGTGACCTCCAAAGCTCCGGTCGATACACCCGAGCAAGCTGCCTTGCGCAAGCTGACCGGACAACAAGATCGTCTATACCGCGTGGCCGCGCCGCTGCTGACCAGCAATGCACCATTGTGCAAAGGCAATGCACGCAATCTGCTCGGCTTCACAGCCAAAAACAAATACTCGTATCCAGCCGAATATGTCAATGCGGCGCAAGGCATGGGTTATGACGACCGCCTGCAAGTGACTGGCGTATTGCCCGGCAGCGGTGCTGCACGTGCTGGCGTGCAACGCGGCGATGTATTGCTGGCAGTGGCCGACAAACCCTTGCCGCAAGGCGCCGATGCTGAACGCCAGGCCGCCAATGTTCTGGGCCCTCTGGTGACCGGCCGTGCGCCAATCAAGCTGACTGTCATGCGTGGCAAGTCGCAACAGAGTTTGATCGTGCCGCTGACGCTGGCCTGCGCTTTCAGCATCGAACTGGGCAATGCCGACAACGTCAATAGTTATGCCGATGGCCGCCGCGTGCTGATTACCCGCGGCATGATTAATTTTATCCAATCAGACGAAGAGTTGGCGTATGTGATTGCCAAGGACATGGCGCACAACTCGCTCGGTCATGCCATCCGTCAGCGCATGGTCGCGACCACCGGCAGCGTAATCGACAACCTCATGCGCGTGCAACCTGATTTGACGGCTGCGGCGGGCACTGGTGGCATTCGCCCTTATCCGCAAGAGCTCGATGCGGCAGCCGACAATCTGGCGCTCTACCTGCTGGTGCGTGCCGGCTATGGCATCGATAACTATGTGAAATTCTGGCAGCGTCTGGCCACGCAATATCCCGCCAGCGTACCGAATGGCTATACTGCGCTGCATCCGGCGACTGCCTATCGCATGGCCATGATTGACAAAGCTACAGCAACCCTGAAAGCCAAGCAGGCTGCTGGCAAGCCTTTGCTGCCATAAGCTACATTTACGTGGTGCCTGACTCAATCAGGCACCATCCATCAAGATAAAAAAAGCCTGGAACGTTTTGCGTTCCAGGCTTTTTTATTGGTCCGTCGAAACCGCTTATTCGACTTCCAGCTTCTCTTGTGGCTCTTCCGGCGGCGGCGTTGAATCGTCGCCCTCGGGGAACTCCAGCCGGACCTGATCCTTGTCATCCAGCTCGACCGTGACACGACCACCGCTGACCAGACGGCCAAACAGTAATTCGTCGGCTAGCGCCTTGCGTATCATGTCCTGAATCAGACGCGACATCGGACGGGCGCCCATGAGCGGATCGAAGCCCTTCTTGCCCAGGAATTTGCGCAGACTATCCGTGAATACGGCTTCCACCTTCTTCTCGTGCAATTGCTCTTCCAGCTGCATCAGGAACTTGTCGACCACGCGCAGGATGACATCTTCGTCGAGCGCACGGAAGCTGATGATGGAATCGAGACGATTGCGGAACTCCGGCGTAAACATACGCTTGATATCCGCCATTTCGTCGCCGGCTTCCTTCTTGTCGGTGAAACCGATCGAACGCTTCTGCAAGCTCTCGGCACCCGCATTGGTGGTCATCACAATGATCACGTTGCGGAAGTCAGTCTTGCGACCGTTGTTGTCGGTCAAGGTGCCATGATCCATCACCTGCAACAGAATGTTGAAGATGTCGGGATGGGCCTTTTCGATTTCATCGAGCAGCAGCACCGCATGCGGCTTCTTGGTAATCGCTTCGGTCAACAGACCACCTTGGTCGAAACCGACATAACCAGGTGGCGCACCGATCAAGCGGCTGACCGCATGACGCTCCATGTACTCGGACATGTCAAAGCGAATCAGCTCGATGCCCATGATGAACGCCAATTGCTTGGCGACTTCGGTCTTGCCAACACCCGTCGGACCGGAGAACAAGAACGAGCCGATAGGCTTGTCCGTCTTGCCCAGACCGGCACGTGCCATCTTGATGGCTGACGCCAGTGCTTCGATAGCCGGATCCTGACCGAACACCACGTTCTTGAGATCGCGGTCGATCGTTTGCAGCTTGCTGCGGTCATCTTGATTGACCGACTGCGGTGGAATGCGCGCGATCTTGGCAATGATTTCCTCGATCTCGGACTTGCCAATCGTTTTCTTCTGCTTCGACTTCGGCAAGATGCGTTGCGCCGCACCAGCTTCATCGATCACATCGATTGCCTTGTCGGGCAAATGACGATCATTGATGAAGCGCGCTGCCAACTCGGCTGCTGAAGTCAGTGCCGATGCCGAATACTTGACGCCGTGATGTTCTTCGAACTTGGACTTCAGGCCGCGCAGAATCTGCACAGTCTGCTCGACCGTCGGTTCGTTGACGTCGATCTTCTGGAAGCGACGGGCCAACGCGTGATCTTTTTCGAACACGCCACGGTATTCGGTGTAAGTAGTTGCACCGATACACTTCAACTGTCCGCTCGACAATGCCGGCTTGAGCAAATTGGAAGCATCCAGCGTACCGCCCGAGGCCGAACCGGCACCGATAATGGTATGGATTTCATCGATGAACAAAACGCCATTCGGGCTATCCTTCAATTGCTTGAGGACTGCTTTCAGACGCTGCTCGAAATCGCCGCGATATTTGGTGCCGGCCAGCAGTGCACCCATGTCGAGCGAATACACCACGGCATTCTTGAGAATTTCCGGCACGTCGTTTTGCGTGATGCGCCATGCCAGGCCTTCGGCAATGGCGGTCTTGCCCACGCCGGCTTCACCGACCAGCAAGGGATTGTTCTTACGACGGCGGCACAGGGTCTGGATCACGCGCTCGACTTCTGCATCGCGGCCGATCAAGGGATCAATCTTGCCTTCGGCAGCAGCCTTGTTGAGGTTTTGCGTGAACTGATCGAGCGGACTTTCCTTTTGCTGGCCTTCGGTCTGCACGTCTTCCGCTCCTTCAGGCGCCTTTTGCGAATCAGCTTGCTGATCCTTGCGCACACCATGAGAAATGAAATTGACTACGTCCAGGCGGGTGACGCCCTGTTGATGCAGATAATAGACCGCGTGCGAATCCTTCTCGCCGAAGATCGCCACCAACACATTGGCGCCAGTGACTTCCTTCTTGCCATTCGAGGCCGACTGGACGTGCATAATCGCACGCTGAATCACGCGCTGGAAACCCAGCGTCGGTTGCGTGTCGACCTCATTGGTACCGGGCACGGTGGGCGTGTTATCGGTAATGAAGTTGGTCAGTGTCTTGCGCAGATCGTCGATATTGACCGAGCAGGCACGCATCACTTCGGCCGCTGATGGATTATCCAGCAACGCCAGCAGCAGATGCTCCACTGTTATGAATTCATGACGCGATTGCCTTGCTTCGACAAAGGCCATGTGCAAACTGACTTCCAATTCCTGCGCAATCATGCTTCCTCCATCACGCACTGCAGGGGGTGCCCTGCTTTCCTAGCGTGGGTTAATACGAGTTCAACTTTTGTGGATGCAATATCTTTAGGATACACACCACACATGCCTTTCCCATCGCGGTGAACATTGAGCATAATCTGCGTCGCTGTTTCACGGTCTTTATTGAAATACTCCTGAATGACTGCGACGACGAATTCCATCGGCGTATAGTCATCGTTCAACAAAAAAACTTGGTACATGGCCGGCGGCTTGAGCTTTTGCTCCTGCCGCGCCAGAACTGTACCGCTATCATTATCGTGCTTGGTTGCCATGCATCTATTCTAAAACCATCAATCAACTGTGCAACGCACAACGATGAGGAAAATAAGTAATTAATTAGATATTACGCGTTTTCCTGATTGTCCGCAGATAACGGTGAATCATCCTAAATCAAGGGGTCCGGTCGCCATCGAGAGAACAAAAGCATAATTTTTTCAAACAAAACATCTTGACTTTTATATTTCTAAGAAGAACAATGGAAATCATTGATAAGTATAGTTACTGCTTGTTAATAAGAAGGGGGCAAGTTTAAGGGGGGCTGCGGACGTTTCAATCTCGCGAGGCTTCTTGCTTTGACGGCTCGTGTGATTTTATTTAATTGAAAGATGCTTTTATGGCAACAGGTACAGTCAAGTGGTTCAACGATTCTAAAGGCTTCGGCTTTATCACTCCGGATGACGGCGGTGAAGATTTGTTCGCACACTTCTCGGCAATTCAGATGAACGGCTTCAAGACCCTCAAAGAAGGTCAAAAAGTTCAGTTCGAAGTCACGCAAGGCCCTAAAGGCAAGCAAGCTTCCAACATCCAAGCACCTTAAGTTACTTAAGCTGCTCTAAAAAGCTCCTGTGAAAACAGGAGCTTTTTTTGCGTCCGCCAGCACGCTAGCATTAGCAAAAAGACAGAAAAAAGACCAGGTTGCATCAGCAAGCCCGACCTTGATTATCTCTCAACCATATGATGCCGCTCAGCAATTACATGTTTTCGATCATGACCTCGCCGAAGCCGGAACACGACACTTGCGTGGCACCTTCCATGAGCCGGGCGAAGTCATACGTCACGCGCTTGGAAGCAATCGATTTTTGCATCGCAGCAATAATCAGATCAGCAGCCTCGCTCCACCCCATATGGCGCAACATCATCTCAGCCGACAAGATCACCGAACCAGGATTGACATAGTCCTTGCCGGCATATTTCGGCGCAGAACCATGGGTAGCCTCAAACATTGCCACCGAGTCGGACAAATTTGCGCCGGGAGCAATACCGATACCACCAACCTGCGCCGCCAGTGCGTCAGAAATGTAGTCACCATTCAGGTTCAGTGTTGCGATAACGCTATATTCTGCCGGGCGCAACAGGATTTGCTGAAGGAAGGCATCAGTGATCGAATCCTTGATGATGATATCGCGGCCCGTTTGTGGATTCTTGATCTTGCACCATGGACCATCATCAATCACTTGCGCGCCAAACTCTTTGTGCGCCAGCGCATAGGCCCAGTCACGGAAGCTGCCTTCGGTGAACTTCATGATGTTGCCCTTATGCACGATCGTCACCGAGGGCTTATCATGATCGATTGCATACTGGATCGCCTTGCGCACCAGACGCTCAGTGCCTTCACGCGAAACCGGCTTGATGCCGATACCGGAAGTTTCTGGAAAGCGGATCTTGGTGACTCCCATTTCCTTGACCAGAAAGTCGATCAGTTTTTGGGCGCCGTCCGAACCACATTCCCATTCGATACCGGCATAAATATCCTCCGAGTTTTCGCGGAAGATGGTCATGTCGATCTTTTCCGGCGCTCGCACCGGCGATGGCACGCCATTGAAGTAGCGCACCGGGCGCAGACACACATACAGGTCCAATTGCTGGCGCAAGGCCACGTTGAGCGAACGAATGCCACCACCGACCGGTGTCGTCACCGGCCCCTTGATCGATACGACATATTCACGCACCACATCCAGCGTTTCTTGCGGCAGCCACACATCAGCACCATAGACCCTTGTCGCTTTTTCACCAGCAAAGATTTCCATCCAACTGATCTTGCGCTGACCGTCATAAGCCTTTGCAACTGCTGCATCGACCACTTTGATCATCACCGGCGTAATATCTAGGCCGGTGCCGTCGCCTTCGATATAGGGGATGATCGGGTTATCAGGCACATTGATGGTGGAATCCGCGTTGACGGTAATCTTCTTACCTTCAGACGGTAGCTTGATGTGTTGATACATTGCTTGTCTCCGAGAATGAAGCGGAAATACGATTGAAAATAGTTTGCTGCCAATGTAGCATCCAGCGCGAAAAACCGGTACCCCAACGCCAGCGTGGCGCGCCGCTGCCACTGTCGCGCAGCTCGCAGGACACTAGCATGTACCAGCCCGGGACGGCACAGTCAGCCACAAATAAGCTGCACGTCTTATATAAGACATAAGAGAATCTTAGGGATTATGCATCAGTATTTTACTGATTGCCACGTTTTTGCGACACTAGCACCCATGCCACTCATACTCTTCAACAAGCCCTATCAGGTGATTTGCCAGTTCTCGGTCGACGCTGCGCATCCGCATCGTGAAACACTGGCCAACTATCTCAGCCAACCCGATATTTACCCGGCCGGGCGGCTCGACACCGACAGCGAAGGCTTGATGCTGCTGACCGACGATGGCAAGCTGCAGCATGCCATCAGCCACCCGGATCGCAAACAGAGCAAGACTTATCTGGTGCAAGTCGAAGGCATACCGGACGCCACCATGCTAGAACGCCTGCGACAACCGCTCGATCTAGGCGACTTCACCACTCAGGGCGGCACTATCAAACATGTGCAGGCTCCCGACTGGCTATGGCCACGCCATCCGCCGATACGCGAACGCAAGCAGCAAGCGACTAGCTGGCTCGCCATCACCATTGCCGAAGGCAAGAACCGTCAGGTACGCAGGATGACGGCAGCAGTCGGCTTGCCAACCTTGCGCCTGGTGCGCATTGCCATTGGTCCCTTTGCACTGGATCAGCACCCCTTGCTGCCAGGTGAGTGGAAAACCGTCGATCCCGCCGCATTAAGGGCAAAAAAACTGACATTGGCCTGACAAATAAATTTGAATTCAATAAGGATGCAAAGAAATCTTCTTTTTTGGAATTTTTTGTCAACCAAGCCCGCAGCGCGTCGTTATTGGCAGTGATTCAGAAGAATCGTCGTTTTCTTAACATGTTAAATTGAAGGACTGCAAAATGAAAAAATTGATCGCCGCTCTGATCGCTGGTCTGTTCGCCACTTCCGTGTTCGCACAAGCTGCAGCTCCTGCTGCACCAGCTGCTGACGCTGCTAAGACCGAAGCTGCTGCACCTAAGGCTAAGAAAGCGAAGAAAGCACACAAGGCTAAGAAGGCTAAGAAGGCTGCTCCAGCTGCTGACGCTGCTGCCAAGTAATCTGGCTTTCGCGCTACTAAAGGCAGGTTTAACCTGCCTTTTTTCATTTCCGGCGCCGATTTCGCTCGCCTCCATGCTGGCGCATCAAGTTAATCCGTCCGGAATTTAACTTATAATCCGCTGATTTCCAGCAAACTCGCCTTTCCCATCATGCGCCGCTCATTGTCACTGCTTGCCACGCTTATCGCCGCTGCAACTACCGCAGCCGCCTTCACCGCCCCCGTTGCTGCTCAGCAATTACTAAAATTCCCGACCACGACTCTCAATGCCGGCCTGTATCTGATCAAGGCCGAAGTGGCATCGAACGAGGCGCAACGAGAACAGGGATTGATGTTTCGCGAAAAGCTCGGGATCAACGAAGGCATGGTGTTTGCATTTGGCGCTCCCGCCGGCGTCTGCATGTGGATGAAAAACACCCTGATCCCGCTGTCAGTCGCCTTCATGGACGAAACCGGCAAGATCATCAATATCGAGGAAATGAAGGAACAGACACTCGATTCCCATTGCGCCATCAAAGCCGCTACCTACGCGCTGGAGATGAACAAAGGCTGGTTCAAGCAAAAGAATATCAAGCCTGGCATGACAATCGACGGCTTGCCGCACTAGCAACGCAGATAGCGCTCCGGATGCCGCCGCCAAGCGGCACCCCGTAAAACAGCAATTCCAAACGATGAGAACGCAAAAAACCCGCCGAATGTTCGGGCGGGTTTATGTCGGTGAGTCAATCGTGATTGACTCACACTGCCAGGAACACGCTAGGCGCGCTCCCGTTCTTACAGCAAGACGCTATTAAGCGGCCAGTGCCTTCAGGGCTGCAGCCAGACGGCTCTTATGGCGAGCTGCCTTGTTCTTGTGAATGATTTTTTTGTCAGCGATGCTGTCGATAGTCGACATCGAAGCCTGGAACACGGAAGTCGCAGCAGCCTTGTCGCCTGCACCGATCGCTTTGCGAACAGCCTTGATTGCCGTACGCAGCGTCGAGCGCTGGCTGGAGTTGTGTGCGTTTTGCTTAACAGCTTGACGAGCACGCTTGCGTGCTTGTGCGGTATTTGCCATGAATAATTATCCTAAATCGAGATCGAGTGCATCGCAATCTTGATAACTTGCGAGGCGGAATTCTGTAAAGCCACGGATTATAACTATTATTTGCAGAACTGGCAAATACCGTATGACTTGGGTCTGCTACCTGTTGCAAAGCAAACCTGTTTCCACAGTGAAATTTTCAACCTGGCAATACATTCTTGCCTGCGTAGAACGTAAGTGCAGCGACGGCATCGAACGCGGATCTGTTACCAAGGCTTGCAAAAAACGTCGACAACGAAAGCTATAATGCCGTCCCATGAACTTGCATAAAACGCTTGCCACCGTCTCTGGCATGACGATGCTCTCTCGCATTACTGGCCTAGCCAGAGAGATTTTATTCGCGCGCGCATTTGGCGCCTCGGCCTATACCGATGCCTTCAACATCGCTTTCCGCATTCCCAATCTGTTGCGCCGCCTGTTTGCCGAGGGCGCGTTTTCGCAAGCGTTTGTGCCTATCTTGGCCGAATACAAGAACCAGAAAGGCGAGGCCGCGACCAAGGATCTGGTCGATCATGTCGCCACTGTGCTGATCTGGGTCATGCTGGCCACCAGCATCGTCGGCATCGTGGCCACACCAGCCATTGTCTATTTCATTGCCACCGGCCTGAAATACAACCAGGATGCCTTTGACGCTGGCGTGGTGATGACCCGCATCATGTTCCCCTATATCGGCTTCATGGCTTTCGTTGCCTTGTCCGGCGGCATTCTCAATACCTGGCGTGAATTCAAGATCCCGGCTTTCACATCGGTGTTGCTCAATGTCGCGTTCATCTTTGCATCGCTGTTTGTCGCGCCGTTCATGAAGCAGCCAATTTATGCCATGGCGTTTGCAGTGTTCGTCGGTGGCGTATTACAGGTATTGCTGCAGATTCCGGCTCTGATCAAAATCGGCATGCTGCCAAGGTTGTACTGGAACCCCTTGCTCGGCCTGAAAGATGCCGGCGTCAAGCGCGTGCTCAAGAAGATGGGCCCGGCCGTGTTCGCCGTCTCGGCCGCCCAGATCAGCCTGATGATCAATACCAATATCGCATCGCGGCTGGCCCATGGCAGCGTGTCCTGGCTGTCGTACGCTGACCGCTTGATGGAATTTCCGACCGCATTGCTGGGTGTGGCACTAGGTACCATTCTGCTGCCCAGCCTGTCGAATGCGCATGCAGAAAACGATAGCGCCGAATACTCTGCCCTGCTCGACTGGGGCCTGCGCCTGACCTTCTTGCTGGCGTTGCCGTGCGCGGTCGGTCTGGCAACCTTGTCGGAGCCGCTGACGGCAACCTTGTTCCACTATGGCAAATTCGATGCAACTGCAGTGGCCATGACGGGCCGCGCATTGATCGCCTACGGCGTCGGCCTGACCGGCCTGATCCTGGTCAAGATACTGGCGCCCGGTTTTTATGCCAAGCAGGATATCCGTACGCCGGTCAAGATTGCCATTGGCGTGCTGATCGCCACCCAGTTGATGAACTATGTGTTCGTGCCCTGGATCGCCCATGCCGGCCTGGCCTTGTCGATTGGTCTCGGTGCTTGTCTCAATGCCGGCTTTTTGTTTTGGGGTCTGCGTCATCGCAACATTTACACGCCGCAGCCGGGCTGGCGCATGTTTCTGATCAAGCTCAGCGGTGCGCTGTTCCTGCTGGCCGGTGTGGCGCTGGCGGTGGCGCGCCATTTTGACTGGATCGCCCTGCGCGCTCATCCGGGCGAGCGTGTCGGCGCCCTGCTGCTGGTGCTGGCAGCGTGCGCAGTTGCGTATTTTGGCGCACTGATGGCGATGGGTTTCCGTTTCCGCGACTTCAAACGCATGGCGCGCTGAACGATGCTACCAGGCGATCTGGCGATCTGGCGCAGCAGGATTGTTGCTTGTGCGCCAGATTGCGGAGCAAATATTTCCCTCTCGCTGATATTTTGATAGCATGATCGACATATGACGCTCACACCTCTGGAATATTTTTCTTCGCTGGTTCGTCAAGACGATTCGATTCCGCTCTTCGAATCAGCACTGGCGCTGGGCCAGGATGTTTATCCCGACCTCGACTTTTCTGCTTGCCAGGTCGAGATGGATACCCTGGCACTGAAGCTGAAACAACGTCTTTCAACGGACGCATCGCATATCCAGAAGTTGCGCATGCTCAATCACTTCTTCTTTCAAGAATTGGCCTTCGCCGGCAATATCAACAATTATTACGATCCCGACAACAGCTATCTGCACCGCGTGATCACTTCGCGACGCGGGATTCCGATTTCGCTGGCGGTGGTGTACATGGAATTGGGACAGCAGATCGGCCTGAACATGAAGGGCATTTCCTTCCCCGGCCATTTCCTGATGAAGTTATCGGTGCAATCGGGCGATATCGTGCTGGACCCGATGAATGGCGCCAGTCTGTCGCGCGAAGAGCTGGAAGAACGGCTCGAGCCCTATATTGAACAGCAGGAATATGGCGATGAGTTGCCACTGGCGGCTTATCTGCGCGCCGCCCATCCGCGCGAAATCCTCACGCGCATGCTGCGCAACCTGAAAGCCATCTTCACCGATGGCCAACGCTGGCAAGGTTTGCTGGAAGTACAGGAACGGCTGGTGATCCTGTTGCCCGACGAAATTACCGAACGGCGCGACCGTGGACTGGCATTTGCCCATCTGGCTGAGCCGCAGGCCGCGCTGGACGACCTGGAAGCCTATCTGGTCATGCGACCAGACGCCGAAGACGCCGAAGATATGCGTCTGCGCTTGCCTCAGTTAAGACACGCCTGCCGGCGCCCCAACTAGCGCCTCGCAAAAATGCCGCAGGCCCACGTGGCGCCGCTCGACTTAGCCCTTGGAACGCGCTTCGATAGTTTCCCAACGCTCCAGATTTTCCAGTAACAAGGCATCGAGTTCGGCAAAACGTGTATTCAGACGTGTTGCCTCATCCGCACCCTGCTTGTACAGATCAGGATCGGCCAATTTCTCGGAAATGCTCTTTTGTTCGCTTTCAAGCTGAGCAATCAGCTTCGGCAATTCGTCCAGCTCACGCTGCTCCTTGTAGCTGAGCTTTTTCTGCTTGGCTGCGGGTGCTGCTGCAACGACAGGCGCCGCAACAGCTTTGCTTTCGCTCTTGCCATCATTTTTCGATTTGGCCGACGTCGCCATGCTGGCGCGTACCCGCTCCCAATCGCTGTAACCGCCGACATATTCGCGCCAGAGGCCATCGCCTTCGGAAGCGATCACCTGGGTCACGACATTGTCAAGGAAGGTACGATCATGGCTGACCAGGAAAACAGTGCCGGTATATTCTTCCAGCAATTCTTCGAGCAACTCCAACGTATCGATATCGAGGTCATTGGTCGGTTCATCGAGCACCAGCACGTTGGCTGGCTTGGCAAACAAGCGTGCCAGCAGCAAGCGGTTGCGTTCGCCTCCCGACAAAGTACGCACCGGTGAACGTGCGCGTTCGGCGGCAAACAGGAAGTCGCTCAGATAGGTCATCACATGCTTGCGCTGGCCGTTGACTTCGACCCAGTCGCTGCCCGGCGCAATGGTTTCGGCCAAGCTGGCCTCTTCATTGAGCTGGGTGCGCATCTGATCGAAGTACGCCACTTGCAGCTTGGTACCTTGACGCAAGCTGCCGCTGTCGGCAGTTTCTTCACCGAGGATCAGTTTCAGCAAGGTAGTCTTGCCAGCGCCGTTCTGACCGATCAGACCAACCTTGTCGCCGCGCATGATGGTGCCGGTGAAATCGCGCACGATGGTTTTGGCGCCATAAGATTTGCTGACATTTTCCAGTTCCGCCACGATCTTGCCCGAACGCTCGCCCGAAGACACTTCCAGTTTGACCTGGCCTTGTCGGTCGCGGCGCACACCGCGTTCATTACGCAAGGCTTCAAGCCGGCGCACACGACCTTCATCGCGCGTGCGGCGGGCCTGCACACCCTTGCGAATCCAGACTTCTTCTTGTGCCAGGAATTTATCGAACTTGGCGTTTTCGACTTCTTCGTTGGACAGCAATTCTGCCTTGCGCTCTTGGTAGGTACTGAAGTTGCCGGGGAAGGACAGCAGTTTGCCACGATCGAGTTCGATGATGCGCGTAGCGACATTGTCGAGGAAGCTGCGATCATGGGTAATGAACAGCACACTGCCCTTGTAATCACGCAACAAGCCTTCAAGCCAGAGGATGGAGCCGAAGTCGAGGTGATTGGTTGGTTCATCGAGCAACAGCACATCGGGGGCCCCCACCAGACCACAAGCCAGCGCCACGCGCTTTTGCATACCGCCCGATAGTGCACCGATCAAGGCATCACCCTTGAGGTTAAGCTTGTCGAGGGTGGTTTCCACCTTGTGATTGAGGCTCCAGGCATCAGCCGCATCGAGCTTCAGTTGAATCTCGTGCATGCGTTCCATCAGCGCGTCGTCATTGTCGCCGCCGAACTGGCCGGTCAGCGCTTCATATTCCGTAAGCAAGGCTGGCAACTCGCCCAGGCCCGAGGCGACTGCATCGAAAATCGACATGTCCGAGGGGAAATGCGGCTCCTGATCCACATAAGCAATCTTCAGGCCCTGCTGCATCACCAGCAAGCCATCGTCGAGCTTGGAACGCGCCGCGATGATCTTGAGCAGCGACGACTTGCCGGTACCGTTACGGCCGATCAGACCGACACGTTCCCCGGTTTCCAGGGAAAATTCAGCGTGATTGAGAAGCGCAACGTGTCCGAATGCCAACTGCGCATTGGAGAGAGAAATGACTGCCATAGATGGTCCGGTGGAAAATATCGAAAGCGGATGTGCAGCACAGTGCCCATCAGCAAAATTATAAAGACGGAAGAAATGCCGCGGAAAGTGCGCATTGTACCGATTGTGCGCCGCAGCGGTGTGGTCTAAGCGATTTCAGCGCAGTTGACGTTGGTATTCAGTGACCTTCCTGCCGCTAAACATGTCATTTTGATATTTTTAACAAAAACGCGATAAAACAGAGTTCCAGTACCGATCGCATACATTTGGAAACACAAAAGCAGTCGCCATCAGCGCGCTCAACCGATGCGCAGCGGCATCGGTCAGTCATGATGTTGTAAGATACGGCACGTCCTTCACCAACAAAGACCATGCGCTTTAACTCACGTTTTCACCATCCATCGCAGCAACGCGGCTTTCTGAATCCCAATATTGTCAAATTCCTTGCCTTCACAGCACTGGGACTGGGCATCATCGTCGCGTTGATCATTGCCTACGCTCTGATTTTTATCAATCCGCGTCTGCCATCACTCGATGTAATTACCGATTACCGGCCAAAGGTTCCGCTGCGCATTTACTCCGAAGACCATGTATTGCTCGGAGAATTCGGCGAGGAAAAACGCAATCTGGTGAAACTCGGAGAAATTCCTGCCGACATGAAAAATGCCGTGCTGGCCATCGAAGATTATCGCTTTTACCAGCATGGCGGCATTGACTACATTGGCATCATACGTGCACTGGCAGCCGACATTCTGCACGGCCATGCCAGCCAGGGCGCCAGCACCATCACCATGCAGGTCGCGCGCAATGTCTTCCTGACCAAGGAAAAGACCATCTCGCGCAAGATCTATGAAGTGCTGCTGGCCAACAAAATCGAAGCCACGCTGAGCAAGGACCAGATTCTTGAGGTCTACATGAACCAGATTTATCTGGGCCAGCGCGCGTTTGGTTTTGCCGCCGCGGCACGCACCTATTTCGGCAAGGACCTCAAGGACGTCACGCTGGCCCAAGCTGCCATGCTGGCCGGCTTGCCCAAGGCGCCATCGGCCTACAACCCAGTGGTCAATCCGCAACGCGCGCACATACGCCAGCAATATATCCTGCAACGCATGCTGAACCTCGACTACATCAGCAAGACGCAATACGACGCGGCGGTGAAAGAAGATATCAAGGTGCGCACCAGCGGCAATCAATACAATGTGCACGCCGAATACGTCAACGAAATGGTGCGCCAGATGGTCTACGCGCAATACAAGGAAGACACGTATACCGCCGGCATCAGCGTCACCACCACGATCAATGCAGCCGACCAGAAGGCCGCTTATCTTGCCGTACGCAAAGGCGTGATGGATTACGATCGTCGCCATGGCTATCGCGGACCGGAAGACACCATTGACCTGCCCTCTGACGCCGATGACCGCACCCAGGCCATTGACGATGCTATGGACGACCATCCCGACAATGACGACATCTCGGCCGCCGTGGTAGTGTCGGCCAGTCCCAAGCAAGTCCAGGCAGTGCTGCGCAGCGGCGAACAAATCAGCTTCAGCGGCGACGCCTTGAAGTTTGTCGCCAATGCGCTGAATACCAATGCCAAGAAGGAAATCCGCATCGCACCGGGTGCCGTGATCCGCGTGATGCAGGATGCCAAGAACAATTGGCAAATCGTGCAATTGCCGGAAGTGGAAGCTACGCTGGTCTCGGTGGTTCCACAAAATGGCGCCATCCGCGCGCTGGTCGGCGGCTTTGACTTCACGCAAAACAATTTCAACCACGTCACCCAAGCCTGGCGTCAGCCCGGCTCGACCTTCAAGCCATTCATCTATGCGGCGGCATTGGAAAAAGGCTTTGCCCCAGCCTCAATCATCAATGACGCCCCGGTTTCTTACCCGGCCGGCAACGGCCAACCGAACTGGGAACCGAAGGATGACGATGCGCCAGCCGGTCCGATGACCATGCGCACGGCTCTGCAAAAATCGATCAATCTGGTGGCAATTCGCACACTCGACGCGATCGGCGTCAAATATGCGCAAGACTTCATCACCCAGCACTTCGGCTTTGACGTCGACAAGGTGCCGCCGTATCTGCCGATGGCACTCGGCGCTGGCCAGACTACACCGCTGCAGTTGGCCTCGGCCTATTCAATCTTTGCCAATGGCGGCTACAAAATCAATCCGTATCTGATCAGCCAGATCACCGATGCGCGCGGTAAGGTCCTTTCCAAGGCCGACCCGCTGATCGTCGGCAACAATGCGCCACGTGCGATTGATGAACGTAACAGCTACATCATGACCAATTTGCTGCAATCGGTGGCGCAACACGGCACCGGCGCACGCAGCAACACCTTGCGCCGCACCGATCTGGCTGGCAAGACCGGCACCACCAATGATGCAATGGATGGCTGGTTTGCTGGCTATCAGCGCACGTTGACGACGGTCGCGTGGATGGGTTACGACCAGCCGCGCACGCTGGGCAGCAAGGAATTCGGCGCGCAACTGGCCTTGCCGATCTGGGTTGATTACATGGGCTTCGCACTCAAGGATATTCCGCAATACGACGCTCCGGCGCCGGCCGGCATCAACTTCATCGACGGCGAACCGTATTACGACAACTTCCTGCCTGGCAATGGCTTTGTCGCGTCGCTGGGTACCGATGGCGGTGGCGTGGTAGATGCCTTGTCGAATTTCTTTGGCTGGAACAAGAACCCTAACTCGGAGACGCAAGCACCGGCTACGACGGGTGCGGGAGGTTTATCGAAGGATGAACGCGACAAGTTGTATCAGGGACACTAAGCGCCAACGACCCAACAGAAATAGCCTGCAAGTTTGTTAGCGGGCTATTTTTTCGCCTAGATAATTTGTGACAGACGAAAAAGCGCAGACCATCAAGTCTGCGCTTTTTTGGGGCCAGCATCGTTCTGGCGCCCCCGACACGGATCGAACGTGTGACCTATCCCTTCATACCACTATGGCTTCCGCCACCAAGATACTTGTTTGTGGTCTGGACTATACCTTGGCCATGGACTTGTCAGTCCGCAGGCCGGAGCCGTCTAGTCTCTACACCTTCCGCGCAACCAACAGTTGCCCGGCTTGGCTCGGTATTGCCAGCAGCCGCTTGCAGAGCAGGCGCTGTCAGGGTTCACCGAATTTGACTCCATTCACACGGTACCTTTCGGCAGCCGGTGCCCAATTGATTTAGGAGGGGATCGCTCTATCCACTGAGCTACGGGGGCGTGGACGCTATTGTAACGGCTGTGGGCCAGGATGGAAAGGCACAGCCAAGCAAGCCCGCTATGCGTCCTTGCCGTCACGACTGAGCTTGTAACCCAGGCCACGCACGGTTTTGATGTAATCTGCGGCAATTCCCAGCGACTTGCGTAGCCGCATGATGTGGACATCTACGGTGCGCTCTTCAATAAAAGTGTGGTCGCCCCAGACTTTATCGAGCAATTGCGCTCGTGAAAATATCCGCTCGGGATGTGCCACCAGATAGCGCAGCAACTTGAATTCCGCCTGATCCAATGCAATTTCCTGCTGTTCCACGGTGACCTGATGGCGCTCGGTATCGATACCGAGCACGCCGTAGGCCAGATTGGACTGCCCCACTTCGGGCGCTTTGCGGCGTAGCAAGGCCTGCACGCGTGCTACCAGCTCCTTCGGCGAGAAAGGTTTGGTGACGTAATCATCCGCGCCTTCATTGAGCCCTTTGACTTTGTCCTCTTCCATGCCCTTGGCAGTCAGCATGATCACCGGCAAAGCCGCTGTACGCGCGTCACGACGCCATTCACTGAGCAAGGCCAGACCGGAGGTATCCGGCAGCATCCAGTCCAGCAGCACCAGATGCGGCAAAGCGGTAGCAATCAGTTGGCGCGCCTGGGCCGCATCGCTGGCAATGCTGGTGGCAAAACCGGCGCTATTCAATGTGAACCTTAACAGCTCGGCTATGCTGGGCTCATCTTCGACTAACAGGAGTTGCAACTGATCTTTTGACATGCGCGTTTATGGGTATATTGGTGTGTGTCGGCCTAGCAAAGCAATCAGGCCGTCACTTTGTCGGCGATCCGCTGTGCCATGGTCTGCGCTGTTTCAGCTACTTGTGCCTCGACCATCACGCGGATCAGCGGTTCAGTGCCCGAGGGCCGTAATAGCACGCGACCGCTATCGCCCAAAGCTTGCTCGACCGCCACTTTTTCAGCTTGCAGTGCGGCATTGGTTTTCCAATCGAAGCCAGCGGGAATCTTGACGTTGATCAGCACCTGTGGATACAGGCTGATATCAGCAGTCATGTCAGCCAGGCTCTGATTGGCACGTTTGAGCGCCGACAGCACCTGCAAGGCGGAGACGATGCCGTCGCCGGTGGTGTGCTTGTCGAGGCACAGCAAATGGCCAGAACCTTCGCCGCCAAGCAGCCAGCCGCGCTCCTGCATTGCCTCCAGCACATAGCGGTCACCTACCTTGGCGCGCGCAAAGGCGATACCGAGCTTCTTAAATGCCACTTCCAGCGCCATATTGGTCATCAACGTGCCGACCGCGCCTGCAACGGCGCCAGTGGCCAAGCGGTCCTTGACCATCACATAAAGCAATTCATCGCCGTTGTAGATGCGTCCGGCAGCATCGACCATCACCAGCCGGTCGGCGTCACCATCGAGCGCAATACCAACATCGGCCTGATGCGTAATGACGGCCTTGGACAAGGCTTGCGGCGCAGTGGCACCGACGCCTTGATTGATGTTCATGCCATTGGGTTGGTTACCGATGGTGATGACTTCGGCGCCGAGTTCATGGAACACATGCGGCGCGATATTGTAAGCGGCGCCATGCGCGCAATCGACCACGATGGTCATGCCGCGCAGATCGAGCGCATTAGGGAAGGTACTCTTGCAAAACTCGATATAGCGGCCTTGCGCATCATCGAGGCGCTTGGCCTTGCCCAGCTTTTCTGAAGACACGCAAGACATGGGCGTGTCGAGTTCGGCTTCGATTTCCGCTTCCACGGCATCGGGCAGCTTGTTGCCCGATGCCGAAAAGAACTTGATGCCATTGTCGTGATACGGATTGTGTGAAGCTGAAATCACCACACCAGCTGACAAACGCAAGGCGCGCGTCAAATAGGCCACCGCTGGCGTCGGCACCGGGCCGGCCAGCATCACGTCTACGCCGGCAGCGGCAAAGCCGGCTTCCAAAGCGGCTTCCAGCATATAGCCAGAAATCCGTGTGTCCTTGCCAATCAATACCGTTGGCTTAGCCGATGAAGTCCAGGATTTGGTCAACACCTTACCGGCAGCATAACCGAGACGCATGACAAAATCGGGCGTGATCGGGGCAACACCCACCAGACCGCGCACGCCATCGGTGCCAAAGTATTTTCCTGCCATGATTTCGCGCCTCTTCTTTTCTATCTATTTTATGAATTGTTCAATTGTCTGGAGCAGCACCGATGGCGGCCTGCCAGACTTTGAGTGCATCGACCGTTTCCACTACATCATGCACACGAACGATCATCGCACCTTGCGCCGCCGCTGCCAAGGCGGCACCGATACTACCGGCCAGACGCTGCTCAAGCGGTTTGCCGGTAATCGCGCCGATCATCGATTTGCGCGACATGCCAGCTAGCAATGGTAATCCCAAGCGCTGAATCAAGTGCTGCGTATTTTTCAACAAGGCGTAATTATGCTCGACACTTTTCCCGAAGCCAAAGCCAGGATCAATACACAGCCGCTCACGCGCCACGCCTGCGGCTTCCAACGCCTGCACGCGCTCCTGTAAAAAAGCGCAAACCTGATCCACCACGTTGATATATAAAGGTTCCTGCTGCATGGTTTGTGGCTGGCCCTGCATATGCATGATGCACAGTGCAGCGGCACTATCCTTGACGGCATCGATCGCGCCAGGCGCACGAAAACCATTGATATCGTTGATCATGTCGGCCTCGGCCAACAATGCTTCACGCATCACCTCAGGCTTGTAGGTATCAATCGACAAGGGTTTGCCACAATCGCGCAAGGCGTAGATCACCGGCATTACGCGGCGCAGTTCTTCGTCCAAGGGCACTGGCGGTATGCCGGGCCGGGTGGACTCGCCGCCGATATCGATGATGTCAACGCCATCGGCAATCATTTGCTCGGCATGCGACACGGCGAATTCGAGTGCCGAATAACTGCCACCATCAGAAAACGAATCGGGAGTAATGTTGAGGATACCCATCACCAGAGGCCTGCGTCCTGGCGTGACTGGCAGACGATAACGCCCGCACTGTAGATACTGTTGGCTCATTGTTGCAATGTATTCCACTTTCAACGATCGTCCAACAGGCAACGCAACCGCTTCACGTCACATAATGGTCGCCCCAAAGAAAAAGGGCGAGGATTACTCCTCACCCTTACCGCTACCACGCTGAACGCTGCCTCAGGCAGGTGCAGTCGCGGTTGGCGAGATATCGCCTGGCGTGTTATCCGACGACCTCTTGACCGGCACACCATACTTCGGCAGACGTGGCTCATTGCCAGCCATGATGTCGCTGATCTGGTCAGCATCGATGGTTTCCCAATCGAGCAGCTTTTGCGCCATTACTTCAACCTTGTCGCGATTTTCTTCCAGCAAGCGGCGCGACAATGCATATTGCGTGTCGAGGATGCTACGGATTTCGGTATCAACCTTTTGTTGCGTCGCTTCCGATACGGTTTTCGACGACATACGACCGAAATAAGCATCTTGCTCAGTATCTTCGTAGACCATGGTACCCAGCGTTTCCGACATACCGTAACGGGTGACCATCGCGCGCGCCAATTTGGTAGCACGTTCAAAGTCATTGGACGCACCGGTCGACATCTGATGCATGAAGATTTCTTCGGCAATCCGACCACCAAACAAGATGGCGATTTCTTCCAGCATCTTGTCCTTGTACATGTTGACGCGATCATGCTCAGGCAACTGCCAGGTCAGGCCAAGTGCGTAACCACGCGGCATGATAGTGACTTTGTGTACTGGATCAGCCTTGGGCAACAGCTTGGCAACGACGGCGTGACCAGATTCATGGTACGCGGTGTTGCGGCGCTCTTCTTCACGCATGACGGCGGACTTGCGCTCCGGCCCCATGACAATCTTGTCTTTGGCATCTTCAAAATCTTGCATTTCAACCAAACGCTTGCTGCGACGGGCAGCAAACAAGGCCGCTTCGTTGACCAGATTAGCGAGGTCCGCACCAGAAAAACCAGGTGTGCCGCGCGCCAGAATATCGGCCTTGACATCAGGTGCGATAGGCACCTTGCGCATATGAACATACAGGATTTGTTCACGGCCGCGAATATCAGGCAGACCAACCATCACTTGACGGTCGAAACGACCTGGACGCAGTAGCGCCTTGTCGAGGACGTCTGCACGGTTGGTGGCTGCGATCACGATCACGCCCGAGTTGGCTTCAAAGCCGTCCATCTCGACCAGCATCTGGTTCAAGGTTTGCTCGCGCTCGTCGTTGCCGCCGCCCATGCCAGCGCCACGATGACGACCGACTGCATCAATTTCGTCGATGAAGATGATGCAAGGCGCGTGCTTCTTGGCGTTTTCAAACATGTCGCGCACCCGTGAGGCACCGACACCAACAAACATTTCCACAAAGTCAGAACCCGAAATCGTGAAAAATGGCACCTTGGCTTCACCAGCAATAGCACGAGCCAGCAATGTCTTACCAGTACCTGGAGGACCGACCATCAACACACCGTGTGGAATACGGCCACCGAGCTTCTGGAACTTGGTTGGATCACGCAGGAATTCAACCAATTCCTGCACTTCTTCTTTGGCTTCGTCGCAACCGGCAACATCGGCAAATGTGATCGAGTTACTGTTCTCGTCGAGCATGCGCGCCTTGGACTTGCCGAACGAGAATGCCCCGCCCTTGCCGCCACCTTGCATCTGACGCATGAAGAACACCCAGACGCCGATCAGCAACAGCATCGGAAACCAGGAAATGAAAATTTGTGACAGGAACGACTGTTCTTCAGGTTGCTTGACGTCAAACTTTACGCCATTGTTGAGCATGTCACCGACCAGACCACGATCCAACGTGGTGGATGCAGTTTTGATCTTTTTACCATCCTGGGTTGTCGCAACGATACTGCGATCCTCGATGGTGGCATCCTTGATGTGGCCGGCTTTTACTTCGCCGATGAAGTCAGAGTAGGCAATCGGCGTGGCACCGGACGCCAGGCTGCGGCTGTCGAACTGTTTAAAGACCATAAACAGCACCAGAGCGATCACCACCCAGATGGCGGCCTTGGAAAACATGTTGTTCACTAGAACTCCTCCGACGCGAGCGCGCCTCATTACCTTGTATATTCCGATTTTACTCGGATTCATCTGAGCTTACTAGGAAACCCTCTATCCAGCGCGTCCGCAAGCCGGGCTAAGGCAAACTCCCAACGAAACTTGAAGTCAACACCGGCGAACCGGGGCAGAACTGTTGCTAAGTCACCAAACTAACGACGCAACATCCAGCCGATAAATGCTTCCTACAGCACATGTAATGTCATTATCGTCAAAATCAAGGAAAAAGCTGCTGCTAAAACACAATATTTAAGCTGATTTAGCTCGGATTTTTGAGGACTTTCCCCAGCAGGAAGATTTCAGAGGAATTGGCGCGACTGGCTTTGGGCTTCTTCGAGACCACGGTCTTGAACTCGGCGCGGAATTTATGCAACAGTTCGTTGTAGCCGGTGCCGTTGAAGCATTTCACCAACAATGCCCCCGTCGGCTTCATATGCACCCGGGCAAATTCAATTGCCAAATCCACAACATGCTCCACCCTGGCGGCATCGGCAATCGCCACACCGGACAGGTTTGGTGCCATATCAGACAGCACTACATCGACCTTGCGACCGCGCAACACTTCTTCCAATTGACGCAAGGAATCTTCCTCACGGAAGTCCCCGAGGATGAAATGCACGTCGGCAATCGGGTCCATCGGCAGCATGTCGAGCCCGATCACAGTACCGTGGATGCCGCCGCCACCGGCGCCGGCGAGCTTGTTGCGCACGTATTGCGACCAACTGCCCGGGGTCGAACCCAAGTCAACAATGACCTGACCAGGCTTGATCAGCTTTTCGTCTTCATCGATTTCCTTGAGCTTGTAGGCGGCGCGGGCGCGATAGCCCTCTTTCTGTGCAAGCTTCACAAACGGATCGTTGATGTGATCATGCAGCCAGTTTTTGTTTAATTTGTTCTTTGCCATTCGCGTAGAATACTGGTTTTAAATATTGAGGGACAGCGCCAAGGCCGAAAATAGGCCCCAAGCAGCATTTGCCTGGTCCCGGGAACACACAATCTATGTTGAAACTTACCCCCGCCGAGCGCAGTGAACTGCGCGCCGAAGCCCATGGCCTGAGTCCGGTCGTCATCATCGGCGAAGGTGGCCTGACCGCTGCCGTCACCAAGGAAATCGATTTGAGCCTGAACGCCCACGGCTTGATCAAGGTGCGCGTGTTCGGCGATGACCGCGAAGCACGCGTCGCCATCTACGACACCATCTGCACTGAACTCCAGGCAGCACCGGTACAACACATCGGCAAGCTGCTAGTGCTGTTCCGCCCAAAGAAGGAAGCCGGCAAAGAACGCAGCGAAACACGCGGCAAGGGCATGCGTGAAGTCACCATCGTCAAACCTAGCCCCAGCGGCACCAAGCGCCCTACCGTGTCCAAAGTCATGCTCAAAGGCAATGAACGCGTCACGGCAGGCGGCTCGATCAAACGCGCTAAACCGCGGCAAAAAAGCGCCAAACGGGCAGCACTCAATAAGTGACCATCCACTTTACGTGCAAACTGAGGAATATTGCGTAGGCACTTAAGCGCCACATCTGCAACAGATACACGACAAATACGCACCAAGAAAAAATGCCCGCTGTTGCGGGCATTTTCACGACCACCTCATTACTGCCTGCCTAACTGTGCCGACAGGCCGGCAGATTGGCAGCACACGACATCAGATGTAACGGACTGCCAAAATTTCATATTCGCGCACACCGGACGGCGCCTCGACGGCCACCACATCACCAGCATTTTTACCGATCAATGCACGTGCAATCGGCGATGTTACTGATACTTTGGAAACTTTGATGTCAGCTTCATCGATACCCACGATCTGATAAGTCACCTTCTCGCCGCTCTCCAGATTTTCCAGATCAACGGTCGCAGCAAACACCACCCGCCCATCCGCATTCAAGGTGGCTGGATCCACTACCAACGAAGAACCAAGTTTGCCTTCGAGGTCAGCGATGCGACCTTCGATGAAGGCTTGACGCTCCTTGGCGGCATCGTATTCCGCATTTTCCGACAGGTCACCCTGCGCGCGCGCTTCGGCGATCGCATTGATGACGGCTGGACGTTCTTTAGTTTTCAACCGTTGCAGCTCTTCTTTCAAAAGCTCTGCGCCATACTTGGTGATAGGGACTGTACTCATAAAACTCTCAACAAAATAAGGGGCACTTTTGTATTACCGGAACGGCACCGACAAACTCGGCGACAGTGCGACAACACAAAGTTTGCCGTTAAAAAGTCACAGAGGGCATCGAATACTCAGATGCCCTCTGTGACCAATGACTGGTTAGCAATAAAACGTGTATGTAGGTTTAGTGTATAGCTTTATGCAGGCCTTGTAAATCATACACATCCAGCACATCCAGGTGGCGCATGCCCTCAACTGCAGCCTCGGCGCCGGCAATCGTGGTGAACGTCGTCACGCGCGCAGCCAAGGCCGAAGTACGGATCGCACCCGAATCGGCAATTGCAGTACGCTTCTCTTCGACAGTGTTGATGACCAAGGTAATTTCATTGTTCTTGATCATGTCGACGATATGCGGACGACCTTCCACCACCTTGTTGACTGTGGTCACAGGAATGCCAGCAGCATTGATTGCCACCGCCGTGCCCTTGGTCGCTACAATCGAGAAGCCCAGGCCAACCAAGTCCTTGGCAACCTGCACTGCACGCGGCTTGTCGCTACCTTTGACGCTCAAGAACACCTTGCCCGACGTCGGCAACTTGACGCCCGCGCCCAGTTGCGACTTGACGAAGGCTTCGCCAAAGGTCTTACCCACGCCCATGACTTCACCGGTCGACTTCATCTCAGGTCCGAGAATGGTGTCAACGCCTGGGAACTTGACGAACGGGAACACGGCTTCCTTGACGCTGAAGTAAGGTGGAATCACTTCATTCTTGATACCCTGACTGTCCAACGACTGACCGACCATGCAACGCGCTGCAATCTTGGCCAGTTGCAGGCCGGTGGCCTTGGACACAAATGGCACGGTACGCGACGCACGCGGGTTCACTTCCAGCACGAACACCACGTCTTGCAGCTTGCCATCAACTTCGTTCTGTTGAATCGCGAACTGTACATTCATCAAGCCGACCACGTTGAGGCCCTTGGCCATCAAGGCAGTCTGGCGCTTGAGTTCATCGATGGTGTCTTTCGACAATGAATATGGTGGCAATGAACAGGCAGAGTCGCCCGAGTGCACACCCGCTTGCTCGATATGCTCCATGACGCCGCCGATGAAGGTACGCTCACCGTCGGACAGGCAGTCGACATCGACTTCGATCGCATCATTGAGGAAGCGGTCCAGCAACACTGGCGAATCATGCGAGACCTTGACCGCTTCGCGCATGTAGCGCTCCAGATCACGTTGCTCGTGAACGATTTCCATCGCGCGGCCGCCCAACACATAGGATGGACGCACCACCAGCGGATAGCCGATTTCCTGCGCCAGACGCAAGGCATCTGCTTCAGTACGCGCAGTACGGTTAGGCGGCTGTCTCAAGCCCAGGTCCTGCAACAGCTTCTGGAAACGCTCGCGGTCTTCGGCGGCATCGATCATGTCCGGCGAAGTACCGATGATAGGCACGCCATTGGCTTCCAGGTCCAAAGCCAGCTTCAATGGCGTCTGTCCACCGTATTGCACAATTACACCGTGTGGTTTTTCCAATGCAACAATTTCCAGCACATCTTCCAGCGTCAACGACTCAAAATACAGACGATCGGAGGTGTCGTAGTCGGTCGAAACAGTTTCCGGATTGCAGTTGACCATGATGGTTTCATAGCCATCTTCGCGCATGGCCAGCGCGGCGTGCACGCAGCAATAGTCAAATTCGATACCCTGGCCGATACGGTTGGGACCGCCACCCAGCACCATAATCTTTTTCTTGTCGCTTGGCTTCGACTCGCACTCTTCCTCGTAGGTCGAGTACATATAAGCAGTATTGGTCGAAAATTCGCCAGCACAGGTATCAACGCGCTTGTAGACCGGACGGATATTGAGTGCATGACGCTTTTCGCGCACAGCAGTATCGGTGACCTTCAACAACTTGGCCAGACGACGGTCGGCAAAACCCTTTTGCTTGAGCTTATACAGTGTGTCCTTGTCCAGCGCTTCCAGCGTCTGGCTATCTTCCAGCCACAGTTCGATATCAACGATTTCCTTGATCTGCGACAGGAACCACGGGTCGATGTGCGTCAAGCCATGCACCTCTTCCAGCGAGAAACCTTGCGCGAACGCATCGCCGACGTACCAGATACGATCCGGTCCTGGCTCGCCCAACTCTTCCTTGATGGTTTCGTGGTCGGTGGTCTTTTCGTTCATGCCATCGACGCCAACTTCCAGACCGCGCAAGGCTTTCTGGAACGACTCCTGGAACGTGCGGCCAATCGCCATGACTTCGCCGACCGACTTCATTTGCGTGGTCAGGTGATTGTCCGCTTGCGGGAATTTCTCGAATGCAAAGCGAGGAATCTTGGTGACCACGTAGTCGATCGAAGGCTCGAACGACGCTGGCGTGGCGCCACCGGTAATTTCATTGCGCAACTCGTCAAGCGTGAAGCCGACCGCCAACTTGGCAGCGATCTTGGCGATTGGAAAACCAGTCGCCTTCGATGCCAGGGCCGAGGAGCGCGAAACGCGCGGATTCATTTCGATGACGATCATGCGGCCATCGGCCGGATTGACCGAGAACTGCACATTGGACCCGCCGGTATCGACGCCGATTTCACGCAGCACCGCCAGCGAGGCGTTACGCATGATCTGGTATTCCTTGTCGGTCAGCGTTTGCGCTGGCGCCACAGTAATCGAGTCGCCAGTGTGCACGCCCATCGGATCGAGATTTTCGATCGAGCAGACGATGATGCAATTGTCGGCCTTGTCGCGCACGACTTCCATCTCATACTCTTTCCAGCCAATCAGTGATTCTTCGATCAGCAGCTCAGAGGTCGGGGATGCTTCCAGGCCGCGTTTGCAGATGGTTTCGAATTCTTCAGCGTTATAGGCAATACCACCGCCAGTGCCGCCCATGGTAAACGAAGGACGGATGATGACCGGGAAGCCCAGCCCCTTTTGCACTGCCCACGATTCATCCAGGGTATGTGCCACGCCCGAACGCGCCGAACCGAGACCAATCTTGGTCATCGCATCCTTGAACTTGGAGCGGTCTTCCGCCTTGTCGATTGCTTCTGGCGAAGCACCGATCAATTCGCAACCGTACTTTTCAAGCACGCCATTGCGATGCAGATCCAGCGCGCAGTTCAGCGCCGTCTGACCACCCATGGTCGGCAAAATTGCGTCCGGCTTTTCCTTGGCGATGATGCGCTCCACCACTTGCCAGGTAATTGGCTCAATGTAAGTGACATCGGCCATTTCAGGATCAGTCATGATGGTCGCCGGATTGCTATTGACCAGGATGACTTTGTAACCTTCTTCGCGCAAGGCCTTGCAAGCCTGGGCGCCGGAATAGTCAAATTCGCAAGCCTGACCTATGATGATCGGACCAGCGCCGATGATCAGGATGCTTTTAATGTCGTTACGCTTAGGCATGTTTATTGTTCTCCATCATCGCCACAAATTTATCAAACAGGGGGGCGATGTCATGCGGCCCAGGCGATGCTTCGGGGTGGCCCTGGAAGCAGAACGCAGGCTTATCGGTACGGGCAAAACCTTGCAGCGAACCATCAAACAACGATATGTGGGTAACGCGGCAATTGGCTGGCAAGGTTGCAGCATCAACGGCGAAACCGTGATTCTGCGAAGTAATGAGGACTTGCTTGGTGTCCAGATCCTGCACAGGATGGTTGGCACCATGGTGACCGAACTTCATCTTTAGTGTCTTGGCGCCAGAAGCCAGCGCCATGATTTGGTGTCCAAGGCAAATGCCGAAAGTCGGAATGCCACGTTCGATCAATTCCTTCGACGTCGCAATGGCATAGTCGCAAGGCTCCGGATCGCCAGGACCATTGGACAGGAACACGCCATCGGGATTGAGCGCCAATGCCTCGGCAGCAGTTGCCTGCGCCGGCAGCACGGTGACCTTGCAACCGCGCTCGGCGAGCATGCGCAAGATGTTGAACTTGACACCATAGTCGAACGCCACGACATGGAATTTCGGCGTGATCTGCTGACCATAACCGCGACCCAGTTTCCATTCGGTTTCGGTCCAGTTGTAGGCTTGCTTGGTCGACACTACCTTGGCCAGATCCATGCCGCCCAGACCCGGAAACGCACGCGCCAATTCCAGCGCCTTGGCCTTGGCGACTTCGATATTTTGCTCACCAGCAACGATAGCTCCGCCTTGCGCACCCTTTTCGCGCAGAATACGGGTCAATTTACGCGTATCAATATCGGCAATGGCGACAATGTTGTTGGCTTGCAGATATTCGCCCAGACTTTGCTTGCTGCGAAAATTGGAAGTCAGACGTGGCAAATCCTTGATGATCAAGCCTGCCGCATGAATTTGCGAGGCTTCGATATCTTCGGCATTGATGCCAGTGTTGCCGATATGCGGATAGGTCAGGGTAACGATTTGGCGGCTGTAGCTGGGATCGGTCAAAATTTCCTGATAACCGGTCATGGCCGTGTTGAACACGACTTCACCTGCGGTTGTATTGACGTTGCCGGCAGCGCCGATCGAAACACCAAGAAAAATGGACCCGTCTGCTAGCGCGAGGATGGCCGGAACGGTAGGGCCAGAAAGAAGAGGCAGCAAGGGTAACTCCTGAGATTGTTACCGCCGCTGGCCTGACACTTCGGTCTGACCAAATGCAATGAGCACGAATGCAAATACGCTTACAAGATCCGTGCTTCCTCAGACAGAGCAACTTGCGCAAATACCCCCGCAAATTATGCCAAGGATGTCGACTCAAGCCTGCTGGAATGCAATATAGGATTCGGTATGCGCTACGGCGGAATTTAAATTAGCTAAACCGCCGAATTATAGCGCAAAATACGTCCCCCAGCAAATCCAAAGATCACCGGAAAACGTATTTCCAACCCAGCCGGCACAACAAAAACCGGCTAAAAATCAGTCCATTAGCGTGCGTCGACCGAATTACAGGCCCAGCGCAGCGATGCCGGCCTTAGCGATTTGCACGTCTTCCGACGACTTCACGCCCGATACGCCAACGGCACCGACATATTGACCATCAACCACGATAGGTACGCCGCCTTCGAGCAAACCATCAAGTTCCGGTGCACACAGGAACGAGAAACGGCCGTTGTTGATCATGTCTTCATAAATCTTGGTTTCGCGACGACCCAGCGCGGCCGTCTTGGCCTTGGCCGGCGCAATGTGCGACGAAGCTGGTGCAGCGCCATCAAGACGTTGCAACCACAGCAAGTGGCCGCCGTCATCAACGATGGAGATGACTACAGCCCAATTATTTGCCTTCGCTTCGGCTTCGGCGCCAGCGGCAATTTTTTTCAGATCGTCGAGTGTCAGATATGGTTTCGTTTGCATGAATGCTCCCTGGTGGCTCAAGTAAAAAAGAATGCTGATTGTAAGGCGAGATTGCCATGCTGGCACAAAAAATGCTGAAGCTTGCGGGGCCAAGCTCATGCACATTCTTAACTTTAACTAGCTAAACCATTGATTTATTAGAAATATACCAAATAAACTTTTGACATCAGAGTAGAAATTGTTTACATTCCAGCAGTCATACCGTTAGGAAAATGCGCCAATGACAACACGACGACCTGCAAACCACCAACAGCGACTAGCGCAAGCATGTGTGCTGGCCGTCAGTTTCTGGTTCAGCAGCTGCGCCTGGAGCATCGATAATCCGCCCGCACAAGAATCTCTATCCCCAGGCAAGGCGGCCATCGCCCTCGCCAAATTACACGACATTACCAACCGCGCCTCGGAACTGGCGGTGCAGGCCTTGAGTATGCTCGGCATCAATTATCGCTACGGCGGCACCGAGCCAGACACCGGCCTCGATTGCAGCGGCCTGGTGCGTTACGTTTTCAAAGAAGCATGGGGCACCGATCTGCCGCGCACCGCCGCTGAAATCAGCCGGGTTGGCGAAAAAGTCGACAAATTTGACCTGCGCCCAGGCGATCTGGTGTTCTACAACACACTGCGCCGCGGTTTCTCGCATGTAGGTATTTACCTGGGGGACCGCAAATTCATCCATTCGCCTTCAACCGGTGGCCAAGTACGCATTGAAGACATGGATGTGAGTTACTGGAAAAAGCGATTTAATGGTGCGCGTCGCATCATCGATGACGAACAAGCGCCGCAGTAATCACCAAACGCGTACGCAATAAAAAAAGTCCAGGACAATTCATCCTGGACTTTTTTTATTGGCCGTTGCTCAGTTGATCTGGCAGACAGTTGCCAGGCATCAATCGTCAACTCAGTTGGCGCTCTTCATCTTCAATTTCTGTTTGAGTTCCGGCATGATTTTCATCGCGGCCTGCTCGCCAGCCAGTATCGCCAGATTGCGACCAGCAAAATCGCTGCCCTTCATCGCCCCCAAGCTGGGCTGAATCACCACATCGGCGTCCTTGAGTTCATATGAATTGATGGTCTGCCCCATGATTGCAAAGGTTTGCAACATGACATCGACCGAACTCGATGAAGCCTGCGCTTCCGGCTGCGCCGAAATATTCACGGCAATCACGAAATCTGCCCCCATCTCACGCGCAAAACGCACCGGCACCGGCGACACCAATCCGCCATCGACATAGTAGTGATCGCCAATTTTCACCGATTGAAACACTCCCGGCACAGCCGATGAAGCCCGCACCGCGACGCCAGCATTGCCGCGTTGGAACAGAATCGTCTGACCAGTCTTCAGATCAGTGGCGACCGCGCCAAATGGAATCTTGAATTTTTCTATCGGCACATTGTTGACCGCACGATTGACATAATTCTGCACCCCCTCGCCTTTCAAGACGCCGCTGACTTTGGCAAAGAACGGCACCGACCAGTCCGAAATGCTGGCCTCATCCATCTCCATTGCCAACTTCTGTAAAGCAAAGCCGTTGTTGCCAGCCGCATATAGCGCGCCGACCAGGCTGCCAGCACTGGTACCAACCACGATATCGGGCACGATACCTTGCGACTCCAGCGCCTTGATCACCCCGACATGGGCAAAGCCGCGCGCGGCGCCGCCGCCCAGGGCCAGGCCGATTTTAAGCTTGTGCGGTGGCGTGCTGGGCAACGAGGGCGCGAGCACAGCAACCGAATCGCGTACTGGCGTTTGCGGCAACAGGCTGCAAGCAGTGAGCAGGGAAAACAACGACAACAAGGGGTAAGTGACAAAACGAGGCAAGGCAAACATGGGGGAATGAAAAGCAGAATCTCAGCCCGACCGGGCGCTGCCATTGTAGCTGAAAGCTTGAGCGGCAGACCCTGGACTGCTGCGCTGCAGGCGTTTTTCCCACTTCGCCCCCCCAACATGAGTGGGTTCGCCCCCCAATCCGCTCATTAAGATTGGTACGACGCATTTAACATACTGCACCGAAGAACTGGCATCCAGGAGCGCACGACAGTTCTTTGCATCTGCGAGGTAATCGGCATTTCGATCAGAAAGGCAAAAATGTCTGCGTCATTGTCACCTGCAATTGCCATCATCGGCATGGCCTGCGAATTTCCAGGCGCGCACTCCCCTTCCGACTTATGGCACAACGTGCTGGCACAGCGTCGCTATTTCCGCAAAGCCCCTCGAGAGCGCTTAGCCGCAGAATACATCGCCCCCGACCAGACTGCCGAGGACAAATCATACTGTGACTTGATGGCGGTACTGGAGGGCTGGCACTTCGACCCTGTCGCATTTGGCATCGCTCCCGTCACGATGCAAGTTTCTGATATGGCGCATTGGCTGGCACTGCATACCGCACGCGCTGCACTACGTGATGCCAGCCTGGATTTGAGTCGGACTGACCGCACCCGCATGGGCATTGTGCTTGGCAACACACTCGCGGGAGAATTCGCACGCAGCCATTTATTACGCCACCGCTGGCCGTATGTTGAGCGCGCGCTACGCGATGCATTGGCGCAACGCGTCTACGCCAATGTCGACGCGGACGATTTAGTGCTGGCCTTGCGCCAACACTATCTGGCGCCCTTGCCAGCAATTACCGAAGATTCACTGGCCGGTAATATGGCCAATACCATCGCCGGACGCATCTGTAGCTACTTCGACCTGGGCGGTGGCGGTTACGTTGTCGATGGCGCCTGTTCCTCATCATTGTTGTCGATTGCGCATGCCTGCAATGCATTGGCCAGCGAAGAACTGGATGTAATCATCGCTGGCGGTGTCGACATCAGTCTTGATCCATTTGAAATTATCGGATTCGCCAAAACCAAGGCGCTGGCCCGCGACGACATTCGGCCCTATGACGAACGCGCCGCCGGCATGCTGCCGGGCGAAGGTTGCGGCATGTTTGTATTGATGCGGGAAGCACAAGCGCGCACGGCCGGACATCAGATTCATGCCCTGATACGCGGCTGGGGAATTTCCTCCGACGGTACCGGCAGTATCACGGCTCCTGGCATTGAAGGCCAAATGCGCGCACTTCAGATCGCCTATCGGCGTGCCGGTTACCCGCTATCGAGCGTCGGTCTGATCGAAGGGCACGGCACCGGCACCGCGCTCGGCGACAAGGTCGAAATCACTGCGCTACGGCAAATCCTGGAAGGGCAAGCCGTGCCAGGTAGCTGCCGCATCGGTAGTATCAAAGGGCAAATTGGCCATTGTAAAGCGGCCGCCGGTTCTGCCGGCATGATCAAAGCAGTTTTGGCTTTGCAGCGCAAAATCTATCCGCCGACCGGCAATTGCAGCGACCCGAGTACCGCATTTGGCACACCGATCAAATCGCTACGACCACAATTGCATGGGCAAGCCTGGCCAAGCGGCACGACACCACGCCGCGCCGCCGTCAGCGCGATGGGCTTTGGCGGCGCCAATGCACATATCACGCTGGAGGAGGCAAACCCCGACGATCAGGCGATGCCGACAGAGTTAGCCATGCTGGGCACTGCCCAAATGACGGAATTAATCCTTTTATCGGCCGCCGGGCTGGGACAGTTACGACAACGAATCGCCCTGCTCCTGTCGATCAGTGAACGGATCTGCCGCGCCGACCTGACCGATCTTGCGGCGGCGCTCGCCATGCAGGCAACAGCCGGATCAGAGCGCTTGGCCATCGTCGCTGCCTCGCCGTGGGAACTGGCAGGGACGCTACGACATGTGTTGCACCAATTGGATCATGGCACCAGTCTGGCTGAACTCAATAACCCGCAGCACCATGTATTTTCCGCGCAAAGTCGCAAGCAACCCAAGTTTGTCGCTCTGTTTCCTGGCCAGGGCTCGCAATATCTAAATATGGGGCAACATCTGCTGCGTCGATTTCCATTTTCCCGTGAACTGCATGACACCGTTGATCCGAGGCTGATCAATTGCGTTTATAAGGACATGCTAGACGCAGACGACGCAAGTCATAAACGCTGGCAACAGGACTTGCGTGCAACCGAAATCGCGCAGCCAGCGATCACCCTGCACGCCATGATGATGCTCCAGGTATTGCAGCATTTCGGCCTGCAACCAGACATCGCCATCGGCCATAGCCTGGGTGAGATCAGTGCGCTGGCCGCAGCCGGCGCCTGGGACGCGAACACCGCACTGCATCTGGCCACTGCACGCGGCAACGCAATTGCATCATTACCGTTGATTGATTGCGGCGGCATGCTGGCACTGGCAGCGACACCAGGACAAACCAGCAAGCTCATCGCATTGGCACAGGCCGACGTGCAGATTGCCAACTTTAATTCGCCACATCAAACTGTGGCGTCGGGAGACAGCCAAAGCATTGCCCGTCTGCTGCATCTCTGCCAGCAACAGGGAGTACCAAGCCGACAGCTACAGGTTTCTCACGCATTCCACTCAAAACTGGTGGCACCGGCAGCAGCGCTGATGCCAAGTATTGATACGCGTTGGGAACAGTTCGATAGTAATAGAAAAACCACGTTCATCTCTACCAGCAGCAACGAACCTGTGACAACGGCAACTGATCTGTCCAAACTGCTGCGCGAGCAAATCGGCAAACCAGTCCGCTTCACACAAGCCGTCCAACTGGCAGATCAACAACATCCAGATTTGTGGATAGAAGTCGGCCCTGGCAAGGTACTTACGAGGCTGGTGTGCGAAATACTGGATCAGTCAACGCCAGTAGCGATGCCGACCGACGACGCTGGAGAAGACGGTTTTGACCTGCTGAACCGAGTACTGGCTGCAGCCTTTGTATGCGGTTTCCCAGTGGCGACAGAAAAACTGTTCGCACATCGCTTCCATCGCCCGTTTGATATCGATGGCTACGATCCGTTGTTCATTGTCAATCCGTGCGAAAGCAAGATCGCCAACCGTGCACGACCTCCCGAATCGAGCACGCGTCTGCCGGAGCACACCAACACAGCCCAATCCCATCTGTTGCCGGCAGCAATGAGCGAGTTGGTGCCCTCGCAAAAATCAGCCCCCGCGGACAGCATATCTCCCGGTGATCACGCGACCTTGTTTTCCTACGCTGCGAGCTGGATTGCTGAGCGTACCGGTTTCCCGCTAGAGGTCATCGGCCCGCAAACTAAGCTGCGCGATCATCTCAATCTCGACTCCATCAAAGTCGGTGAACTTCTGGTGCAGATGGCGCAAAAAAGTCGCCAACCGCTGCGTGTCGATCCACTACCACTTTCCAATGCCTCGCTCGGCCAATTGGTGGACGCCTTTCTGCAGGCGCCGCAAGCACCGCTGGTAACAGCCACCAATGCAGTACCTGAGGCAGCCTCGATCAATCAATTGCAGTGGGTCGATACGTTCCAGATCATCAGCATAGCGGCGCCCATCGACGCCGAACCCCTCCATAGCCCGAGGCGGTCTGCCCCCATTATCCTGACCGGTGAAACATCGGAGCGCACCACCGCAATCATCGAATCACTACTGCAACTCGGCCTATCGCCGCAACGGAGAAACATTGCGGAATTTCCCCATGGTTCTGATGCCTTGAACGGTATCGACGCATTCCTGTTGGTGTTGCCAGCACGACATAAACCATTGTTTTCGTGCACACTTGCGGAAAGCATCCAGCGCGTGGAAGCTGATGCCAGTGCCCTATATCAGTTCTTCCACCGTATCCTGGCGAATCGCCAGAACGATGCACGACCAATCCGAGGTCTGGTGTTGCGACCACTGTCAGAAGATACCGACGGCACCGCCGACAGCGATGCCGGTGCTGCATTCGTCAAAACCCTGACGCTCGAACAACCAGAACTAGCCATCAAATGGATTGCTTTGCCGGAGGCATGGTCGCCACGGCAATGGGCCCGCACCATTGCACTCGAATTGCAATGTGCTGGACGACCGGCAATTCACTACACCCCAGATGGAGCACGCATGACCGCAGTGGCCCGCGCCATGCCGGCAGCAGACCACCCGTCAGCACCGCTACCGGATCCATTGGTCGCAACCGATGTGCTATTGGTCTCTGGTGGTGCCAAGGGCATCACGTTCGAACTGGCAATCGACCTGGCGCGCCGCACCAAGGTGCGACTGGCGTTGCTAGGCTCCTCTGCGCGCAAAGACGCGGGAGAGGAAGCGCGCGCCAATTTTATTCGCCTGGACAACGCCGGCCTGCAGTATTGCTACTTGCAGGCTGACGTCGTTGACCGAGCTGCCGTACTTGAAGCCGTCAAACTTGCCGAGCATGCGCTGGGTCCCGTCACGGCTATTCTGCATGGCGCAGGCGTGAGTGCAATACGCCCCTTGCGCGATAAACCGCTGGCGGAATATCTGCATTGCATCCGGGTCAAAGCATGCGGCCTTCTCAATCTGATCAGCGCGGTGACTACGAATAAGCTCAAGGCGCTGCATGTCATCTCTTCAGTACTCGGCAACACCGGCATGCACGGCCAGATTGACTACACCTTTGCCAATGCCTGGCTTAATAGTGCCGTGCGTGCATTCAAGTCATCGCACCCACGTACGCAGTGCCTTTCACTTGGTTACTCCGTCTGGTCCGACATCGGCCTCGGGCAACGTCTTGGCGTCGTTGACACATTACACGCTGCCGGCGTCACAGCGATTGCGCCAGCACAAGGTGTTGCCGCTTATCGGCGCCTATCGAGCGCCGCTCAGGACGCCACCCAATTTGTCATCACAGGCCGTCTGGGCACTACCATGGAAGAGCAGTTGTTTGGCGCTCTTCCAATACCGCGTCCACGATTTCTTGAAAAGATAATGACCTGGATCCCAGGTAAGGAGGTCGTGGCACAGAGCCAGCTCTCGCATGCAAGTGACCCTTATCTGGCAGAGCACGTCTTCGACGGCAGCCCCTTGCTGCCGGCTGTCATGTCCATCGAAGCCATCCTCCAAATCGCCCAGACATGCGCATCCAGTACGGCATTACCAGTATTGCGAAATGTCCAATTGCGACGTCCAGTGCTGGTGCCCGAAGGCAGTACAGTGACGCTCCAACTACAGGCGTTCATGGAAGCAACAGAAGATGGCAGCGTTTGCGTGCAAGTGAATTTACGCACTGATATTGATAATTTTCAGCGTAATTTTGTCGAAGCGACTTGCTGGTTCGGCCTGCCAGACGCCACGACAGAAAACCTTCCGATTTGTCCAATGCTGCCATTGCCATTGGCGACGGATCCTGAAGTGTTTTGCCCCAGTCCGTTATTCCAAGGAAAGTTTTTCCGCCGTATCGCTAGCGTGCGCATCCTTGAAATGGAGAAACAAAGCCTGACCGATATCCGGATTCCTGCCATGACTGATTATTACCATGGTCCATGGTCCAAAATCCCGGCCTCACCTTACCCTGCCATCCGTGACGCGGCATTGCAATCAGGCGCAATTTCTCTCCCTCCAGGGTTCTTGCCGGTCAGCTTGGGAGAACTGCGTTTTCACAAAACTGCCACGGAAAAATTGATCTGTCATGTCCAGATAACCAAGCGAACCGCATCGCACTATATTTGCAATATTGCACTGTTCGACGTCGATGGTGTGCTGCTTGAAACAATGCAGGACTTGATGTTGCGCGCACCACGCCGCATTGATCAATTACCTGTTCAAGTGCCATGTCCGATCTCGTTCGATCATGTCACCGCCACCCTGGAAGCGCTATTGCCAAACCGCCCGCACGCATTTTCCTATGTACAGCATCAAGGGGCATCGGCGCCAGAGACCGCCTCCGCCAATCTAGCCAGTGCGCGCCGCGCCGCAAGCCAGTTTATTGCGCAACACCATTTGCAGAAAGCGCCTCCGCCAGAGTGCATCACGCTACACCATCGCGCTGACGGCAAACCGATTTTGCACGGTGATTTTCTGCCTGCCGCACTCGACATCACAATTTCGCACGCTGCGGGAATTTCCATCACATTGCTAGCATCGCCACCAATTGGCATCGATCTTGAGCCCTTGGCCTGCCGCGACTACGAAACCTGGCTAGGCTTGCTCGGCAAGGATGGATATGCCTTTGCCCTCAACATCCAACGGGTAACCGGCGAATCCTTCGATTGCGCGGCAACACGAGTGTGGACGATATTAGAAGCCACCTGCAAGACAGGCTTGACACATCCTACGCTGGCACGATTGTCAATTTCACCGCAGGTAATCAATCAACCGTTGTTGATCAAGGATGGCAACCTCTGTGAATACGCCTGCCTTTTGGTCAAACATCCAACAGAGAATGGTCTGGTCTTGGCCCTCACCGTCAGCATGGCTAAGTCCATGGGGCTCAATGACACTACGCAGCATGACGACTCGTATGAACAGCAACCAGTCAGCGCCGCTCTATCTACACGAAGCTGAGTTCAATGGGGCTGTGGATAACCTCATCGATTCAGGATTAAACGCTTGATTTAATGGGTTTTTGTTTCGCTGCCCACAACAAAAACTCGTGATCGGCATGGGCCGATCACCTTGGCGAAAATCCGGATTAGAGGGTAGTACCTCTTGGTGAGATAAGAAGAATGAATCTGGACAAACCTATATTCCACTTGGCCGACAGTATCCGCGCTGGGCCTGCTGACAGAGTGGCTCCCTCCGCCGAGAACTTTATCTCGTGGCCGAATTCTCTAGGGTGTACGATATTTTGGATTCAGAATGACCTCGCCCGTGAATAATCCATTCGAATCCACCTTCCAAGCCCCAATCACTGAGCTACACGAAGCATATTCACTGGGCTTTAGGGGTTCATCTACTTTATAAATCCATCCTTTCGAATTACCTTGTGCTTCCAGAACCATGTCTGGAGTGATATATAAAAGCTCATCTTTATGATCCATCTTCCTCTCCCATCTAGTGGCTTGCTCTCGCAGTATGAGAGGTACTTTAGATTACAGTTGTTGCAAAAAATATCAGCGAATTCCTTAAAAGCCGGATAGCCAGGAGATTCATTCAATCTCCATTAGCTCTGCGGGGCGTCGTGTCTAATGGGTAGCCTCAACGTAAAAGTGGTGCCTTGGCCCATTACGCTATTTACTTGAATGCTTCCCTGATGTTTCTGCATAATGCCGTACGATAAAGACAAACCTAGTCCTGTTCCTTGACCTACAGGTTTTGTAGTAAAAAATGGGTCAAATATTCTGGAGAGGTTTTCAGGAGCGATCCCAGCTCCGGTGTCTTCCACTTCAATCTGAACGTCCGCATCTACTACCTTGGTGGTAATGGAAATGGTGCCGCGCCCACCGTTGATGGCGTGGGCGGCATTGACTACCAGATTCATAACTACTTGATTGATCTGACTCGGCAGACATTCGACATCCGGCAAATTTCCATAGTTTTTGATGACATCTGCTTTATATTTAATTTCGTTATTGACGATGTTCAACGTTGAATCTATGCCCCGATGCAAGTTGGCCCATTGCCATTCCAAAGCGGTATCAGTCCGGGAGAAATCCTTAAGGTCTTGCACAATTTTTCTTACGCGGGTGATTCCTTCGCGGGACTCGCTCATCAACGCCGGGATATCCTCTTTCAAATAATCTATCTCAACGTCTTTCCGCACAGCGTTCAGCTCCTGATAAACCTCTGTCGAACCACGATTTTTATCTAACTTTTCATAGGCCGCGAGTATTTTTAATAGCGAGTCGATGTAAACTTCGAGCGTACTGAAATTCGAAAAAATATATCCGATTGGATTGTTGATTTCATGAGCAACTCCTGCCGCAAGCTGGCCGATGGAGGCAAGCTTTTCAGATTGCATCAGCTGCTCTTGGGCCATGGATAATTTGCGATTGACTTCAGTTAGCTCCGCATTTCTCCGAACAAGCTCAGCCTCTGCTGCTGTGAGGTGCCGCAAATCCTCTTCCATTTTTTCATTGACTGCTGCAAGTTCATGCGTGCGCTTCACCACTTGAAGCTCCAGATCCTGATGCATTCTTCTCAAATCCAACTCTGCGGACTTTTGGGCAGTCACATCCTGCAGTACCTCAATGGCGCCGACAATCTCTCCGGAAGGCGTGCGTAAGGGCGCCGCCGAAAAATATAACCACCGTCCATCATGCCCAAGATGAGGGAAAAATTTCTCAGCTTCTACTGCACCCGGAATGACGACCGAACTACGAAACTTATCGTCGTCATGGTAATAGGTTCCGACGACATTCTCGAGAGATCCGGCAACAATCAAATCTGCAAGCACGGGCCGCTCATACAGATAGAACGGCTTCCATTGATTTTTTGTCCCCACCATCTGCGCCGCAGATACGCCGAGGATATGTTCGCAGGCCTTATTCCAATGCGTAATCAGATGATTGCTGTCGATAGCGAACGCCGGTACGGGGCAGCCATCAAAGAATTCGGATATCTGCGGTTCTAACAGCTGATTCTGTGAACTGAGAAATGACACGATCTCTACCTCCAATAATCCAGACTTCTATCTGTCTCCTGCATTGGCGCCCAAGATCATGCAGGCCTCTTTGAATTGTCTTTCGGTAGCGCTGAAGACCTCAATCAGCATCTGTTGGTCCATGTTCAGCAAATCCCATTCCTGTTGCGGAATCGCAGGAACCCGGTCATGTTCCCCTCCACTCAGATCCAGCCCGTAGGCAATTGCGTCAGCAACGCTTACAATAGCCGCGGCCATTGAGGGGGAGTGAAGACCGTTCTTTCCGACCGTATTCAATGTCTCGACAATGGATGTCGGGAACTTCCAGTGAGCAAGAACCGCGCTACCGGCGACTTTATGGTCGATACCAAAGATGTGAATTTCTGCAGCCACCAAGTCTTCGTCATGTTGAGAACGCCATTTCAACACCTCTTGATAACGCGAGGACGAATGCGTTGCAAGCACTAATCGACCAATGTTATGCAAGAGCCCGCCGATGAAAGCCTGATCTTCGTTTTCTCCATAGCTTCTTGCGATCGCTTTAGCCGTCAACGCTGTCGCAATAGCATGCTTCCAGAATTCCGTGTAGTTAAGTTCTACCGGCGTCCCCTCAGAAAAAGTTCCCACGATTGCAGCGGCTGTAACCAGAGAACGGACGCTATTGAACCCCAGTACCGCAACTGCGTGTGGGATAGATCCCACTTTACTTTGCATCCCGTAAAACGACGAGTTGGCCAGCCCCAGTACCTTCGCTGTCAATGCCTGGTCGTGCGAGATCTTTTGTGCGAGCGTATTGGTGTCCACATCGACGTTGTCAAGCGCGTCAACAAGCTCCATCACAATGTGGGGTAAGGAAGGAAGCCTGAGAACTGCCTCGCTGATTTCGTCGCTGGTTAAGGGAGTCATTGCGTCATCCTGTAGCGCCGGAGCGAATCCAACAGGAGCCGATTGGCTTCTGAGTCGAGACTGTTTTTGAACAGCACGTCTAGCCTTTGCAGTTTCTGCTCCCGTGCTTCATTGTGTTGGCCTTCAGTAACAGGCGGCAGCACTGTGATACTTTGTACACCGCGCTGCTTCAACGCGTGAATCGATTTTTCAGTCAATTCCACGCCGGCGGAAATAAGCCGAGTACCAGCCTTGTCGAGAACCGCTTCCGCCAATACCATGCCTGGCTTTACGTCCGCCAGGAGTGTCTCGTGAGAAGGGGCAATTTCAGCCATAGTTGTTTATCTCACGTCCAGTTTAATGAGTGTCATCAGCTTCCCTCTGGAGCGAGAGTTTTTCCCCATAGGATGGGTAAGAACCTTATAGCGCTCGTTGTGGAGGATGATTTCTGTGCTTGATTGATTCAGCGCCTGTTCCAATTGGGGGGCATTACGCCCCATCTTCATACCGAGAAAAGTATTGGATTTACCCAGTAATTCTTGCGCTGCTGCATTGATAAATACAATATTTTTCTCATCATCGATGCCAAGTATGGGGGTGCTGACGTGCGCCAAAATCTCATGCGTAATTTGCAGACTCACTTCATCATTTTCAATCCGCTCTTCCTGCTCTCTCAGCAACTTGTCCAACTCATTATTCGTGGTCTCCAGCGCCAAATTTGCTATTTTAAGCTGACGTTGCAGACGCAGATTTTCATCTGCCATTTCTTTTCTTCTGAAAGCTTCTGCCACATGCCCTCTTAATTGGACATCGTCCCAAGGCTTGGTAAGAAATTTATAAACAGCGCTTTCATTGACTGCGTCAGTGACCGACTGTAGCTCCGTATAGCCGCTCAGAACGATCCGAATGGTATCCGGATAGGATTCTTTGGCCAGGCGCAAGAACTCGACGCCTGTCATTCCTGGCATACGCTGATCGGTGACGATAACGTCCACGGGACTGTCCTTCAAAGTATCCAACGCCTCTTGACCGTTATTCGCTGTCATGATGTCGTACTTGTCTTGACGCAGCAGGCGTTTCAGGGCCGACAGGATGTTGACTTCATCATCGACCAACAACAATCGGCGTCGAAACGTCTCAGAAATCGCTTCTTCCGACATAATTTTTCGCTCCTCCGCTAAGTATCTTTTTCCAAAATCTTGACCGATATCTGCAAAGCGGTGTCTTCCAATTGTTCGAACTTCCGGATCTGTTGAATGTTGTTTGCGGAAATAATGGAATCCCGGACAATAAGAAGCACCCCCTCATTAGTTCGCAAGTCCTCCGCCAGTTGCATACCGACCTCCAGGTCGCGTGACTTGATATCTCTTGATCGTTCAGACAGCAGGGAGTCGCCCTCATTGACGAGTGCAATAAAACTATCGACTACGGCAGGGTCGTAACGATGGCCGCTTTGGGATTTGATAATTTGTACGGACTTATCCAGCGGAAGAGGCAGCGTGGCAATTGCCCCAGAGCGCAAGGCCTCGAAATCCCGTGCGACAGCCAAAATACGGGCGCCCAAGGGAATCTTGTCGCCGGCGATTCCTTCCGGAAGGCCCCTCCCGTCGTAACGCTCATATTGGTAAAGAATCAGATCGCCGACATCATTAAATGCAGCTACAGGCGTCAACACCATATGCCCTTTGACGGGATGCGTCATGAAAGCCCGTGATTCTTCACCGGACATCTTCTCTTGAGGTTTGCGGATGAGTTCATCGGGCAATCCGATTTTTCCGATGGCATGGAGTAGCCCCGCAATTGCAAGATCCTGTATTTCAATTTCAGGCAGCTTGAATTTTTTCCCCAAGCTGCGGCACAACGCACTGACGCGGTCAGATTGTCCGCCGAGCATACCCGAGCGTAACTCAATCATGTTCGAGAAGACCTTGAGCATCGTGAAGAAATTCAGTTTAATTTCTGTCTGACTATTTTCAAGAAACATCACTGTTTGGCGAATTTCTTCGGTACGTGCCTGAACTTGCTTTTCTAGCCGTGCATTAAATGTCAGGAGTTCTGCGTTCTGCTTTCGAACCACCTCATTGAGTCTTGCCGCCTCCTTTTTTAGTTGCTGCTGCTCCAAGGCGCGCTGTATCGTCAATATAAGATCTTGTTCATCCCAAGGTTTTTGAAGATAGTGATAAATTCCGCCGTCATTAATGGCAGACACTGTCGATGTAATTTCTGAGTATCCCGTCAATAGAATGCGCGTCACCTCCGGATAGCGGTCTTTGGCCTTTCCCAGAAACTGCGCGCCTGTCATCTCCGGCATGCGCATATCGGAGATGATCAGGTCGACTGCATTTTCTTCGAGAAGCCGAAGGCCTTCCGCGCCACTTTCCGCAGTGATGAGCGTATAGCCTTTAGGTCTGAGCACACGCTTAAGGGATGACAAGATGCTCGCTTCATCGTCAACGAGGAGAATGACAGAAGGCGACATGTTGCTCTCTACGTCCGGGGAATCCGAAGCGGTAATGGTATTCGACATACTTAGGGCCCTTTTCTATCAACTCTGGACTACGAGTTCTCACGTGTATGAATTTGTCGCAGACGACTGACTGACGGGGAGGCAGAGTGTAAAACTTGTGCCAATACCCACTTCACTTTGTACCTCAATACGTCCATTGTGCTTTTGCACAATCCCATAGGACAAAGATAAACCTAGTCCCGTACCACTTCCAATAGGCTTGGTTGTGAAAAATGGTTCAAAAATACGCGACAAATTTTCCGGAGGGATACCGCAGCCAGTATCTTGAATTCGTATGAAAACCCAATCTTCTTTGCATTCCGTGTAGATACTGATAATTCCTCTTTCAGAGATAGCATGTGCAGCATTTACCAGAAGGTTCATGAATACCTGATTCAATTGAGAAGCAAGACCTTTTATCAGAGGCAATACACCATAGTGCTTTTCGATGACAGCTTTGTATTTAAGCTCATTGTTGGCAATAGTGATCGTGCTTTCTAATCCTTTCGTCACGTCCACCATTTGCCAGTCGCTCTCACCAACATGCGAAAAATCCTTTAAGGACTGGACAATGTCTTTGACTCGCTTAAGACCGTCCAAAGACTCAGCAATCAGATCGACGACGTCTTCTCTCAGATACGCCAGATCTGCCTCCACGCTTAATTGCTTTGCCTGACTTTTCAGGTCGGCGCTGAGCTCATCCTGTTGCAACAACTCTTCTTGCCGCATGACTACTTGAAGCAGCTTATCGACGTAAGTATTCAAGGATTTCATGTTGGAACTGACGAATCCAACAGGATTATTGATTTCATGTGCAACGCCCGCAGCAAGTTGACCGATTGAAGCCATCTTTTCTGACTGTAGAAGCTGGGCTTGCGTCTCCTTCAGCTTTTCAATGAGATTGCGTTGCTCCTCTCCCGTACGGTGCAGAGCCTCTTCCATCAACTTTCTCTCGGTGATGTTGGTTAAGGAACCGATAACCTCGATCGGGTTGTTATTTTCGTCTCGAATAAGACGCAAGCTGTCGTGCATCCACAAATACCGTCTGTCTTTGGTGAGAAAACGATATTCATAGGCTCGCTCCCCCTCGACAAACAACAAGGCCAAACTGGAGAATATGTTCGGCGCATCGTCGGGATGAATATGGTCAAACCAGAAATTGGGATCGTCAACCATCTCCTGGGGAGCATAACCCAACACTCTCGACGCGTTTTCACTGACGAAGGTCATCTTGAAATCCCCCGACGGCACACTGCTATAGATGATTGCAGGAGTGTTCGCAATCAGATACGCAAATCTCTGCGTCATCTCCATCGACTGGGCGATGGGCGCATTCGATTCGAAACTTTCGAATTCTTGGTTCATGATCTATAGGGTAGTGGCCTTACAGATGCTTGATAACAACTTGGCAGTCGGTATTTATGGTTCCTTTTTGTACGACTATCCTGCCAATGCTGCCTCCTGTAGACACATTATTATCAGCAAAGACCAATACAGGCAATTCAATTTAGCAACTATCTTGGCTGGCTGGCAGGGGGCAGAGATACGTTGTCTTTAACCTGCCATAGGCATAACATGAAATTAAGTGTCGGGCGTAGCAACAAGTTTCGTGACCAATTTCGGTCCAGATCTTTCCTTCCGGTACAAAGTCTATGTATAAAGCGGCCCTTGCTGAGTTCCCGTCATACTCAGAAGAAAACCTTCGCATCATCTTTGTCGAGGATGTAGTTGAAGACGCTCAACTCGTGTACCACGAACTTGAACGATCAGGCTTGCACTCTTCTTTTGAACGTGTTGACACACTCGCCGATTTTTTGCACGCACTGCAAGGTCGCGTGGACATCATCTTATGCGACTTTTCGCTGCCGGTTTTTGACGGGATGACTGCTCTGCGCATTGCCAAGGAACAAACTCCTGACGTCCCCTTTATCTTTGTCTCCGGCACGATTGGCGAAGAACTTGCAATTCAAGCACTGAGAGTTGGTGCCTACGACTATGTCCTTAAGAATAATATTGCGCGCCTGCCGTCGTCCGTACGTCGTGCACTACAAGAGTCACATGAACGTGCAATTAGACGAAGAACCGAAGAGATACTATATGCAGAGAGCCATCTTCTTTCTACTGTCTTTGACACCGCCGGCGCCATAGGCGTCATGCTTGATTTAGAAGGGCGCATACTTCGCTTCAACCATGCTGGAGAAAAATCCACCGGCTATGCAGGCGTGGATGTTCTGGGATTGTGCTTCTGGGATACTTTCTTTCTCCCCTCCCAAGCACTCAATGAAAAAGAGCGCTATCAAAACACTGATCGGTCATTGTTTCCGCTGCAGTATCAGAGTGAATGGCTTGCACACGATGGCCGGCCCCGTACTGTCCTCTGCTCTCTGAACATCTTGGAAAATCGTTATTTCAAAACTATTTTCATCATCAGCGGCATCGACATTACTGAGTGGCGAGAGGCCGAAGAAAAGATTTATCAATTGAGCCACTTCGATCACGTTACAGGATTACCAAATCGCGTGGTTTTACGAGATCGTTTAAACCAAGCCATTCTGAGGAGAGAGTCAGACGGCACATTGGTTGTACTTTTTCTCGTTGAATTGAACGGTCATACTCAGATTCGGGATGCATTCGGCACGCAGGCAGGTGTCGCTCTATCGGTTGCCGTGGTGCAACGTCTGCAATCTTTGAAACGTCCGGAAGAGGCAACAATTGCACAATATTCCGATGGCGTTTTCGCTGTCTTGCTTGAAGATGCAACACAAAACGAACTGGATATTGTTATTGGCGATTTGATTCGAATATTAATGGATCCTTATTCTATCCCTGGTCAGCCTAGCGTCCACCTGTTTCCCAAACTTGGCATTTCCATTTTCCCCAACGACACTCAAACGTCAGAATCTCTATTGCACTACGCTGAAATTGCTTTGCATCGTGCACAGTTGAGTGTCCACGACCATCATCAATTCTATTCCCCAGACTTCAATAAGGAAATTGCACGACGCCATGTTCTCACTACTCAGCTGAGAGATGCCATTCGACATAATGCCCTTGTATTGCACTATCAGCCGCAGGTATCTCTGAAGAATGGAAGAATCGCCGGATTCGAAGCACTGGTTCGATGGAATCATCCTGAAAGAGGATTACTCATGCCCGCCGAATTTATCGCGCTGGCGGAAGAATCCGATTTGATCTGTGAATTAGGTGAATGGGTACTTAGAACGGCATGTCGCCAGTGCAAGGCGTGGCAAGAGATGGGATTTAAGCCGGGGACTATCGCGGTGAACCTATCCGCGATGCAATTTACGGAAAAAAATCTCAAGATATTACTTGGTCACATTCTTGATGAATCAAAACTAGACCCACAGTTTCTCGAATTAGAGTTAACCGAGAGTGTTTCGATGGACGATCCCGAGAAGAGTATTGCCATCATGGTCCATTTGCGAAAACTCGGAATTACTCTTTCTATTGATGACTTCGGCACTGGTTATTCCAATCTGAGCTATCTGAAGAGATTTCCTGTCGGTCGGCTTAAGATCGACAGGTCATTTGTGCGTGATCTAGTGGAAGATCCGCATGACTTAGCTATTTGCAGATCCATTATTGCCATCGCTAAAAGCCTACGCTTGGAGGTCATAGCCGAAGGTGTTGAAACTGTCAGCCAACTTAAAATGCTCCATGCCGAGGGATGCGACAAAATTCAAGGCTACTATTTTAGTACACCTCTGCCCGCCCAAGACTGTACCTCGCTGCTTGAGCGGGACGTCTCTTTACCAATGGAGTCCATTCGCCGGCGGTCCTATGCTCGCGCACTACTTGTAGTAGACGATGAGGTGAATATCCTCTCCGCAATACGAAGAACACTGAGCCGTTCTGGTTATCAGATATTTACAGCTAGTCACGCTACGGAAGCCTTCGAGATCTTAGCGAACCATCAAATCGGTGTTGTACTTACGGATCATCAGATGCCTGACGTTTTAGGAACTGAATTATTGGAAAAAGTGAGTCAAATGTTTCCCAACACGGTACGAATCATGTTAACAGGACATGCGAATTTGCAAAGCGTCACACAGGCGATCAACCAAGGCGCTATATATAAATTCCTTGTTAAGCCTTGGGATAACGACGAGTTGGAAACGACCGTCTTGGAGGCCTTCGAGAAATTTGAAGCAACAATGAAATTGCAGTAAACATCGACTACACCAACAAAACTTCCATGGTTTCGATCAACACGTATCCGTCGCGAATCCCCCCCCGACTTGCCCGAGCGCACGAAAATAGCTATTCATCCCAGTTGAAACTAATGCGTTAGACGATCGCGCCGACCGCAAAGATCAATTAGTTAACAATTTTCATCTCAAATAAATTCAAGTTGTTTGGTGGTCTTACCAATTAATTGGTATTATCCCCATTCGCAAGCAAGACTGTGTGCCGCACATCCACGCAAAACGGCGGCTTTCGTCTTATTACTTCAGAAGACCATCACCAAAGGAAGAGCAATGAAATTACTCCGTTACGGCCCTGTCGGCCAAGAAAAGCCAGGCATTCTGGATCAGGCTGGCAAGATCCGCGACCTGTCGGCACATATCAAGGAGCTCAACGGTGCCAACATTGACGACGCCACCCTGAGCAAGATTCGCGCGCTCGATATCGCCTCCCTGCCCGTAGTTGAAGGCAATCCGCGTATTGGTGCCTGTGTCGCCAACATTGGCAAATTCATCTGCATCGGTCTCAACTACGCCGACCATGCTGCCGAATCCAACCTGCCGATCCCAGCAGAGCCCGTCGTGTTCAACAAGTGGACATCGGCCGTAGTCGGTCCTAACGACGACGTCAAAATCCCGCGCGGCTCCAAAAAGACCGACTGGGAAGTCGAACTGGGCGTGGTCAACGGCAAGACTGCCAGCTACATCGACGAAAAAGACGCGCTGTCGCACATCGCCGGCTATTGCGTGGTCAATGATGTCTCCGAGCGTGAATACCAGATCGAACGCGGTGGTACCTGGGACAAGGGCAAGGGTTGCGACACCTTCGGTCCGATCGGCCCATGGCTGGTGACGCGCGATGAAATCGCCAATCCCAACAATCTGCAACTGTGGCTGGAAGTCGATGGCAAGCGCTATCAAAACGGCAACACCAACACCATGATCTTCAATGTGCCATTCATCATTGCCTATCTGAGCAAGTTCATGACGCTACAACCTGGCGATGTGATCTCGACCGGTACGCCTCCTGGCGTCGGCATGGGCGTCAAGCCAACTTCGGTCTACCTGAGCGCGGGTCAAACCATGCGCCTGGGCATCGAAGGCCTCGGCGAGCAACAGCAAAAGACCATCAACGCGTAATTGTTCTACCCTGCCGGCCGGTTTGATCCGGCTGGCCAGTTGTACCGCTCGCCTGCGCTTGTCAGGTTCGAGCAACCATAAAAAAACACTGCCCTCGATGGCAGGACCCCAGCGGAAATACATTGAGGCTGTTTCAAAATGCGTAGCGCCAGGTACGGCAACAACGCCATGCGCATTTTGAAACAGCCTCTTAAAAAACGGAGAATGGAGTCACTATGAATCACTACGATTTTCAAGGTCGCAGCGCGATCATCACAGGCGGTGCACAAGGTATTGGTTTTGCTATCGCCGAACGCCTGCTGCAAGGCAAGGCCAAGGTGGTGTTGTGGGATCTCGATGAAAAACTGCTGCAGGAAGCACGCAGCAAGCTGGAATCACTCGGCAATGTGGAAACAGTAGTCGTCAATATCGCCGATCAGGCTGCCGTGCAACGCGCCATCGAAGCCACCGAAAAAGTCACACAATCGATTGATGTGCTGGTGCACAGCGCCGGCATCGCTGGCCAGAATGCCCCGGTCGCTGACTACTCGCCTGAAGAATGGCGCCGCGTTATCGACATCGACCTCAATGGCGCGTTCTATGTCAACCAGGTAGTGGTACAGCGCATGATTGCGCAAAACTACGGTCGCATCGTCAACATCGCCTCCATCGCTGGTAAAGAAGGCAATCCGACTGCATCGGCCTACAGCGCCGCCAAAGCTGGTCTGATCGCACTCACCAAGAGCCTCGGCAAGGAAACTGCAACCAAGAACATCGCCGTCAATGCGATCACACCAGCAGCGGCGCAAACCCGCATCCTGGAACAATGCAGCCAGGCGCATATTGATTACATGTTGTCGAAGATCCCGCGCGGACGCTTCGTCAAGGTGGAAGAAATTGCCGCCATGGTGACCTGGCTGGTATCGGAAGAAAATTCCTTCACCACGGCCTCGGTATTCGACCTGTCCGGCGGTCGCGCAACCTATTAAGTGCGCTGGCGCGCCACTTGCATTGACGCGCGTGATTCATCCAAAAATAGAGCGATAACAGCGCTAGCGCAGTCATCCTGTGCTAGCGCTGTCAATTTGCCACCCGTAATAAAAAAACAGTTCAGCCGCCCAACCGGCATTGCCACAAGCAATGCCAGCGGCAGGCTTGCGACCTATAAAATCTTCAAGGAGACATTCATGGCAGTCATTCCCTATCCAGCCAGTGCGCAGGATATTCAGGAATCCCAGTTGTACCGCCGCATCACGCTGCGTTTCGTACCGTTATTGATGATCTGTTTTGTGTTCGCGTATCTCGACCGCGTCAACATCAGCTTCGCCAAATTGCAGATGCAAAGCGATTTGGGTTTTTCCGATGCCGTGTACGGGCTGGGCGCGAGTATTTTCTTCGTTGGCTACTTCCTGTTCGAGATTCCCAGCAACATGATCTTGCACAAAGTCGGCCCCAAACGCTGGATCGCCCGCATCATGATTACCTGGGGCATTGCCTCGGCGGCGATGATGTTTGTCACCAATGAAACCAGCTTCTATATCCTGCGTTTCTTGATCGGTAGTCTGGAAGCCGGTTTCGTGCCGGGCGCGCTGTATTTCTTCACCAAGTGGTTCCCGTCACAACGACGCGGCCGCATCAATTCGCTGTTCATGGCGGCCATCGCCGTGTGTGGCATGATCGGTGGCCCGATCTCGGGCGGCATCATGAAGTACGCACATGGCGTGAGTTCCTTGCATGGCTGGCAATGGCTGTTTTTGCTGGAAGGCATTCCATCGATTGTGCTCGGCGTGATTTGCTGGATTGTCATCGACAACAACATCACCGATGCACGCTGGTTGCGTGACGATGAAAAGAAATTGCTGTTGGCGCGCCTGGCAGAAGAACCCAAAAGCCAAGCCGTGCATTCCTTCCGCGAAGCACTGCGACAACCGTCGACCATCACCATGTCGCTAATCTATCTGGTGCTGGCATCGGGTATTTATGGCCTGGTGTTCTGGATGCCACAATTGATCAAGACTGCCGGTACCGACGATACCTTTATCATCGGTTTGATCACGGTGATCCCCTACCTGTGCGCTGCCATTGGCATGGTGTTGATCGGTCGCAGCTCTGACCGTACCGGCGAACGACGCTGGCATCTGGCCGGTTGTGCGCTGGCGGGTGCCGTCGGTTATGCCGTCAGCGCCTATTTCGGCAACAACACACTGGTACTGGTCGTGGGGCTGTCGTTTGCAGCCACCGGCATCATCGCCGGCATCGGCCTGTTCTGGATTCTGCCACCGCGCGTATTGAGCGGTGCTGCGGCAGCCGGCGGGATTGCCTTGATCAATTCGGTCGGTCAATTGGGCGGCATTATCACGCCTTATATGGTCGGCAAGATTCGTGACATCACCGGTAGTGCGTCAATCGGTCTGTACGTAGTGGCGCTGGAATGTTTGCTCGGCGCAGCCTTGCTGTTGTGGGCATTGCCAAAGCGGATTTACTTCCGCGAACCAGCCGAGAGCTGATTCACCTGAGTTGTCGCCCCAGTCAATCAGCCGCCCGTGGGCGGCTGATTCATTTGGTGCAGGGCTGCCATGCCGGTTGCAGATCGCCATCGGCAGCAAAACGATATTGCCCCTGCAACCAGCCCCAGCCGAACAAGCTCAGCACGCTGTTGTAATAGCCCGGTTCGGTGCTCTTGCTGGCCTGCTCCTGTACCAGCCGTAACTGACCTGCCAGCAGGCTGTCCTGCCCTGCTGCTTTCAGGTAAGGCAACAAGGCCGCAGAAAATCCCCATGGCCCTGGCGTCGCCGGTGTTGTCGTGGCAGCTCCGCTCACCGTATCGACGTGCTCGGGCGGTACACCATGCGCATTCAGATATCCCAGCATACCGGCGACATGATTACGCCAGGTTTGCGCCAAGGGATCGCCTTCATCGGTCACGCCGGCCCATAAATACACGCGAATCGCGTCATAGCTGCCGATGCCCTTGGTCGGCTCATCCACGCTGGCGCCAACGCGCGCGTCATAGCCGAGCCAATCCGGAGCGAAACCCTGCGGCGAGGATTGCCGCAGCAACTGCTGCGTGCTGGCGATCATCGCCAGCCATGGACCGTTGCCATCAACGCGTGCCAGCTTGCGCAGCAACGGCAACGGCAGATAGCTGAGATTGAGCCGCCATTTGTCGGCCTGCACAAAACCGACCGCACCGGGCAACAACATCGGCCCCAGCTTGGGCAAGTCCACCACTTCCTTGTCTTTGACCTGCGCCAGCAAGGCCATTGCCGCTTGCTGATAAGCCGGCAGGCGCCACAAACGTGCGGCTTCCAGCAAGGCATACGCTATCCACAGATCGGCGTCAGAGGCAGAGTTGGGATCGAGCACCCCATAGCTGCCATTATCGCGCCGCCCCCATTGCCAGGCGGGTAGCGCCGGGCCACCGGCCCCAAGATTATCGCGACTCCAGCGCCACAGGCTGGCGAAGCGTTCACGGTCATTCGCCACCAGTGCAAAGAACATGGCGTAAGACTGTCCCTCCGAAGTGCTCTGCTGATTGGCGACCGAAAAATCGACGACACGGCCATCCGGTTGGATATGGCGTCGCGCAAACTGCACCCACTGCGGCCAGGCGGACGCCTTGCACGATTGCGCCCATACGCCAGAGGTCGCGCAAACCAAGCCAGCCGCGGCGGTTGCCATCAGAAAACTGCGTTTCGCCATTGCCATCATCAGCGTCCGTCGTCCAGTTGCCCATAAAAATCACGGGTATTTTTTGGTAGATCGCGACTCAATACGGCATCCCGGTCAGCAAAGAAATAGCGCAGGAACAGCATCGCCGCATATTGCCGGTCACGCCCCGGTGTGACATTGACGTCACCCAGCACGCCCAGTTGCCAGCGCGTGCCAAGACGCTGTACCAGTCCCAATTGCACATGGGTATAAATGCCGCTGTTGCTGCTACCGCTGTAGCCGCAATTGACGCTGCTGCGATTGACTGCGGCATACGCTGCCGGCAAGGCCGACGGCAAACAGGCGGCAGCGGATTCGGATGCGCTGTTCCAGCCCAATTCCAGATTACCCGACCATTGCCGCGTACGCCCTTCCAGCGTCAGAAACTGCGAGGCCAGACCCACACTGACCGAACGCTGCGGGCTGTAGTAGCCGCCCAGTCCCCAGTCATACTGGTTCTGGTTGTTGTCGTAATGCAGATAGTGCAGCGCCGGACCCACGTTGAGATAATCGAAGCCCGCTGGTTTGAGGTTGTAGCCCACACCCAAATCCAACGCGAGCGCATGGTTACCGGCCACGTTCTGGCCGCCCAGTTGTGCTATCTCGCCGTTGGCCGACACGCTCCAGTCCTCGCTGAGCTGCCACAGACTGCGCGCCCCCACTGTATTGCGGCGCACATCGCCCCAAACCTGATCGCTGCCAGCCAACCACATGCCGCGCCACGACAACAGCGAATCGCGCACCGGATTGCTGCCGCCATAGACCGACCAGCTACCCCATGCCGTTTGCTGGCCGACACTCAACTGACCATAGAGATCGCTGCCGCCAGCGCCGCCATCGGTGGCACCTAGCGAAGTCTGCCAGCCCAAGCGGCCCATGCTGGTGAGCCACAGACTATCGTCGATGGCGAACCACAATTCCTGGGCATTGCCCTTGCCCGACGCCTGGGAACTTGCCGGCACACCGATCACACTGGCGACCGGCGATACCCCGACGGTACCGGCATCAAGCATCAAGCTGCGATAACGCAGATTGTATTGACGCGTGCCATCGAACCATTCCGCGCGCACCGCTGGTGCCAAGGTTGCCAGATGACCCTGGCCGCTGCTGCCGGCATGATTGGAATAGGTAAAGCCGCTGCTGATCGAGGCCGCGTCGATGCCGTTCAGGTTGTCCGGCAAATAGGTTTGCACACTCTTTTTGACGACACTATCTTGCACCGGGTCGCTGCTGGCCAATTGCCGCAGGTTCTGCTCGGTGCGTTGCTGCAACGCATAGGCCTCGATGAATTGTTTGCGGTAATACAGTTGCTGGCTCTGCAAGGCGGTGACGTAATCCTGCAACGGCGAATGCTGCGCTTCGTCATTGCCGCTCAACTCTGGCAAACGGCCGCGCGCATTTTCACTGAGAGCCCAGCCTTCGGCGCTGGCGGCGTCATGCCGACGTCGATACTGCGTTGCGAACATCGCCGCAGCCTGTTCGTAACGTCCGCTGCCGTACAGATTCCAGCCGCGCAATTGGATCGTCTGCTCAGGCGTAGCACCGAAGCGCTCGGCCTGATCGAGTTCGCGCAAGCTGGCCGCGTAATCCTTGTGCTGGTTCAAGTCATCGGCACGCAACAGACTCAAGCGCGCCCGCTGCGGCTGCGCACGCGGATCGGCCGCCACCAGCGGCAACTGCAACAGTGCCTCGGCGCCATCGAGGTCTTGCCGATCCAGGCGCAGTTGCAACAAACCCAGCGACGCATCTGGCTTGCTAGGTGCCCACTCTTGTCCGCGGACAAACCAGCTTTGCGCGGCATCGTCAAGCTGATGCGCCAGCATGATCCATCCACTCAAAGTGGCGGCGGCGCCATCACGATAGGTTTCGATGACCGGTGCCAGCTGCTGCGCCAGTTGCAGCGCATCCTCACTGGTTGGTGTCAGTGCTGCCAGACGCGTCAGATCGCGGTCATAGCGCAGACGCACAAACTTGGCTTGGCTATCGGCATCACGCTGTCCGCTCTGCGCTTCCAGCGCGACCAGCGCATTCATGCCATCGCTATCGGCACCGATGTTCTGCTGCACCATGTAGAGCGTGGCAATGCGATTGGCGGCCGGGCTGCAATCAGGAAAAACCTGGCGATACAAGGCCATGGCTTCGTCCGGTTGTTCAGCCTTGGCCAGAATCTCGGCGGCACGCCACAGGCGGTCGATCCGAGCACAGGAAAACTGTGCCGGATACTGTGCCACGACCTGGGCCACTTGGTCCGCGTGGGCACGTGCCAGGGCCGTATCGATGTCGATCTCTTGCTGCTGGCGGCTGCGCTCCGTCAGCATTTCGGCGGCCGCAGTCCAGTCCGGATAACGACGGCGCAATGCCGCCAGATTTTGATCGAACTGCGTCAAGCGTTTAGCGCGCAGCAAATTCCACAAGGCACTGTCGTCGACGCCATTGTTTTGGTCTGGCTGGGCAAGCTGCACCGGCTCCTTGGCATCACGTTGCAAGGATTGCTGCACTTGCCGGCGCGTTGCCATCGCCGCCGCCACAGCGGCGCGCGCGCGTTGTTGCAAATCCTGCTGCAAGCCTTTTTGCTCGCTACGCTGGACCGCGCCATTGCCGCGCTGCTCTACCTTGGCAACATCATCGCTGCGTTGCAGCCCGATCTCTTGCGACTGCCGCTGCACGTTGCTGAGATTACCTTGCGCCAGCGTCAGCGATGCCGCCACAGCAGCCAATGGCACAGTAGCACCGACACTGATTCCCAGCAGCGCCAGCGAAATGGACGCCGGCATTGCTCGGGTACGCCATGAACGCATCATCAACATGCCGGTCAGATGCCGTCGATATTACGACGACGGCGCAGGATGCCACGCAGCAAGCGCAAGCACAACAAGGCCAGAATCGCCAGCGCGATCACCGTCACGCCATAAAAGGTCCATGGATACTTGGAACCAATATAGCCGAGGTATTCGGTCTTGCCGATCTTGCCTTCGGCATAGGTAGCGCCGATACGTTGGGTGGCAACGTCGGTCTTGCCCAAGCTCAGCAGCGAGACATCACCGGCCAGATTGTTCCAGTAAGCCGGGGCCACCAATTGGCTGATGCCGTCTTGCAATTGCGCCGGATTGGCCGAGGCAAACACGGTCGTGGTGACACCATCGAGCTTGCTCGAACGGAACTGCATCACCAACAACTGGCTGGCTAGCCGTGCGTCGCCACTGACTACCGTGTTCAGGTAATCGGCTTCGGCATTGCTGCGATTGGTACCGGCCAGCGTCTGGAATTGTTGCTGGAACCAGCCCGATTCCTTGGATGGACTCGCCATTGGAATCGACGCATTGATGAACGACAGATTGCCATCTAGCTTCCATGGCGCATCAACCAGCAAATCGTGCGGCAGCGTAGCGACATTGCCCACCACCATGACATTGCGTTGTGATGCCGGCGCGCCAAACGTGATCTGCGCTGCGCGCAACGGCACCGTTTGCTTTTGCGCCAGTTTGCCAAGCAAGGTCCAGGCAGCGCCAATGGTGGCACTATCCTTGTCGGCCACCAGCAAGCTCAGATTGCTGCCGTCGCTTTGCGAGACATACGGAAAGGCATTGCTGGAAAAACGCGCCAGGTCCGGCAACTGGGCGAAATGGTAGATATAAGGCACCTTCACCGACGAGTCATCGAACAGTGTCATCAACAAGGGCCCGGTCTGCGCACAGATGTTTTGCGGCATCACTGCAGGCCTAAACGAGAGCACGTTAGCGCCCGGACGGAAGTTGCGCAATGGCAGGCTCAGGCGATAGTTCTCGTAGTAGCCACCCTGGCGTTCCTCGATCGTGACCGAACGCTGAAACACGTCGTTCAGATACAAGTTGACTATGATTTCCGAATTGACTTTCGCACCTTGCGAAAAATTCAGGTGAAATTCCATCTGCGCATCTTCCTGCGCATAAACATCGGGCGGCAGGTTGATATTGATCTCTGCCGGCGAATTGCTACTGAAGGCTGCCGTATTGAAACCGAGCTGCTTGAAGTTATACATGCCCCGCGCAGCGATATTGGCTTGCGGCAGGTAGTTGGGCATCGCCGGTGCGGTGAAATTACTGATATTCCACTGCGCTTGCGCTGGCAAATCCAGACGCTGCCAGGCAAAGGTTTCGGCGGCGCGCTGCACTTCCTTGTCATCGCGGCCCGATACCACCATCAAAAAATGCTGACCGTCCGGCATCGGATAGACCGCCAGGAAACCGCCCTTGATCTGCGCAATCACCTTGCTGTCCAGATAAGGTTTGAGCGCATCTGCGGTTCCCACCAGCAGATTGTCGGCCCCCGTCAGCGCCGCCGACGCCAATCCTGGTGCGGCACTGCCGCTGCCATTGCCGCCCGATGCGGCTTGCGCGTCGAGCTGGCGAATGGTTGGCATCAGATAACGGTATTTGACGCCGATGCCCTGCGCCAGCATGCCGCCAGCGCTCAAGACGGCATCGCTGCCAGGATGACCCGCGGTGACGATATTGATTTTTTGCGCCACTTGCAGCTTGGGATCGAACAGATCATTGAGATCCGACAAATTTGGCGCCAGTGGTTTTAATTCGGTTTGCAGGCGCAGCACCGAAGCAGTGGTATCGATCTCGGTCCACAGTTCCGGCGCATTCGGGTCTTCGCACTCGACGTCCTGGCTATGCTGAGCGACCCGGAAGGTCAACTGGTTATAACCGGCTTGCAACAGCTCTGCCGGCAAGCGGATGTCGGCCGTGATTTCGGGTTGCCGCGCCGACAATTGCAATTGCGCCACGGTATGGTTGTTGAGCCGCACCACCAATTGCGAACGCTCCTTGAGCGCGATGGAATTGGTCGTCACCAGATGCAGCACGGCAGACTTGATGGTTTCGCGGCGCGCCGCGGCAATACTGAGCGAGGCCATGCCATCGGTGCGCGTCAGGCGTATCGGACCGACCCGGCTGCTCAGATTGGACAATGGAATACTGTGCACCGACGCATCCTTGGCCGTGTTGGCAGTTGCATTGGTGGACGCTGCTGCGGGTGTCGGCGCGGGTGCCTGCGCTTGCGCCAGTGTGACTGACAAGGCAAGACTGCACCACACCGCCAGCCGACGCAAGCAACTCAACATGGACGATGACGCCGACGGCGTCTTACGAGATAAGGGATTCATAGATCCTTTTAACTTTATAAGGAAGAGATGCAAAAAAATGGGAAGACAGCAGCGGCGTGACCAGCCGGCGTTTCAAGTACATGCCGAGTCCCTTGAAGAACAAGACGTATTGGCCGCCCGCATGCACCGAGCCCAGCGCGATGATCAACCAGATGCTTTTGATAATGCCGCGCGGCTGGTTGCGGTGTTCGCGATATTCGGTCCAGCGCTGGCTGTCGCCGGACGACAGCGCCACGGTTTCTGACAGTCCCGCCACGCTGCGGTCGGTGAATTGCACCCCGGCGATCACATAACTCGGGTCCGGTGCAGGAAAAATATTGCGCACGGCAATCGGTACGATGCTCTGGTGATTCAGCGCGCGATTGAAAACATGCAGGCGGTCGAGCTCCTTGACGATCTGATGAGCCTGCAAAATATGAAACTGCAATTGCGCACCGCCAGAGGAGATATCGACCACGCGGCAACTCAGCGGCTCACCATCAGACGTCATCACCTCGGCGGTCATATCGGTCGGCACGCGCGGCGTCGAGCGCCGTTGCCGGCGTTCATACAACACACCAATGCAGGCATTGAGAATAATCAGATTGAGCAGATTCCAACCGATGGCCGAGAGAATCACATCAAGATGCCCATTGGCATGAAACGCACGCCAGATACCCACGCCCAGCGTTGCCACCACCATCAGATAGATGACGTAAAACGGTCCGGCCAGGTGCGAAATCGTGTCCTCTTCCATATGCTCCCCCTTGGGCGTGACATGAAAGCTCGGCGCGCGCGGATTGCGGATCACCATCAAAATCGCCTGCAACGAAAACAGCGCTTGCAGCATTTCATACAGTTCGGAAATCAAGGTCCAGCGATAACGGCCGAACAGATAATCCGAGGTCAAAATGGCGCCCAGCATGGCCGGCAAACCATAGGCAAAAAACTCGGCAATATTGGCATTATAAAAACGCAGTCGAAACACCAGATAAGCCATCGGTGCCACCAGCAGCATCACACGGGCATAGCTGAAGAACCAATAGAAGGTATTGGAGAAATAGCACAGCTTTTGCGCAATCGACAGCCCCTTGGTCGCGAACACGTTCTTGAGCAGGAACAACTGCACCATGCCCTGCGCCCAGCGCAGGCGCTGCACGATGAAACTGGCGAAGGTTTCAGGCTGCAATCCGGAAATCAGCGGTTCATTCAGATAGGCACTGCGATAGCCGCAAGCATGCAGCTTCATTGCGGTTTCCGCATCCTCAGTGATCGACACGCCGCCAATACCGCCGACCTCATCGAGATGAGAACGGCGCAGCACCGCTGCCGAACCACAAAAATAAGCGCCATCCCAGAAATCCAGACCGCGCTGGATCACCGCATAAAACATTTCGTTTTCCTGCGGCATACGGCCGAACATGTTGAGATTCTTTTCGACCGGATCGGGATTAATGAAGAAGTGCGGCGTCTGCACCAGATACAGCTTGGGATCCTGCTGGAAGAAACCGACCGTCTTTTCCAGAAAATCCACCGTCGGTACATGGTCGGCATCGAGGATCAGCACCAGGTCCCCATGGCAATGCTGCAGCCCCTCGTTGACGTTACCTGCCTTGGCATGCAAGTTCTTTTCGCGCGTCAGATAATGGCCGCCATGGCGCGCCGCCAACGCCTGTAAATCGATGTGACGCTGCTGTGCTTCGGCGGCTTTCTCTGGTGACGCCTGAGTGCGTTTTTGCAGCGTGCCGCCATCGTCTAGCAGATAGACCTTCAGATGCGAGGTGGGATAGCGCATGTCCAAGGCCGCGCGCAAGGTCACTTCCAGCAAGTCGGTCGGTTCGTTGTAGGTCGGGATCAAGACATCGACATGCGGCAAGCGTTGCGGATCGTAATCGAGCGGCACCGATTCGCGATTGAGTGGTTGCACATTGACGAAGAAGCTCAACAATGCAATCGTCACGCCGTAGACCTCGGCGGCGTACAACAGCATCATGAAAATGAAATCGGGCAGACCGTTGTAGCCCAAGGTGTAAAACGAACGCCACCACAGATAGCGCAGCAGCAAGAACGCCGACATGATCAGAAAAAAGACCCGAAACCGCGTGACATAGCCGAAGCGCCGCAACACCACCATCAGCACCACGATGCCACCACCGAGAATGTATTGCGCCTGAAGGTCCAGTCGCACCGAGATCGCCGCCAGCAACAGCACAGCAACCACCGTCCAGGCGGCAATCATGCTCCAGCGCGTCAGCGCCTGCAGTTTTCCATTTTTATTCTGGAGCATCGATACAGGAATGTGTTGAGGCAAACAATTTCCGCCCAAAATATGGCCCATCAGGCTTGACCACTCCCCTCCCGGTCTTCGCGCTGCTGACCTCACTACCAATTGGTAGCATGAAGTATTTTGAGTTTAATTAAAACAACTGTTTGCAACAAAGCAGAATTATTTAGTTATCAATACAATAATTATATCGAGATATATTATCGAAAGAACAACTAAGTAATGACCCGTATGTTTTTCAACACAATCAATGACTTAGATTGCTTGTTAGCATGAAGCACCCCATTACGCCGGTAAAAACAGCGGCAACTCATTGCTTTTAAGCATTATTTTCCATCATGACACTGATGCCGCGCTACCTAGCTGGAAGCACGCCGCAGCATACGGGCGCGTGCCTTGTCATAACACCAGTTGTAGACCAGGGTATAGGGCAGAAAGAAGAGTACCAGGCCGATGTCGAGCACAAAGGCTTCGACCAGCCCGATATGGAGCCACCAGGCCGCCATAGGCACGACGGCAAGCAGCAAGCCGGTTTCAAATACCGCCGCATGCAGCAAGCGCACACCAAAGCTGCGCTGCCGCTGCCAGCGCTGTTCGAGTCGGTCAAAGATGCTGTTGAAGACGACATTCCACGTCATCGCCACCAGTGAAATCATTAATGTCAGCACGCCGGCATGGGCGAACGACACGCCCATGATCGACGACATCACTGGCGCGCAGAGCAACAAAGCCAGCAACTCGAACAAGATTGCATGAAACAGGCGCTCATAAATCGATTTGCGTTGCGGTTCTGGCTCTCGCTGGGACGACGACATCGACTTCTCCATTACGACAAAGCCGCTATTATCCCGGCCCACGCTGATAGAATTAAATCATTAACCATCGGAAAAACCGATATATCATTTCAGCCATGCTACTTTCCACCGACGCCCTTTTGATGTTCATCGAATCTGCCCAGCTCGGCTCCTTCTCTGCCGCCGCCCGCAAGCTCGGCAAGCAACAGTCGAGCGTTAGCGAAGCGATTGCCAATCTTGAAATCGATCTGGGCGTGAGTTTGTTCGACCGCAGCACCCGCAAGCCAACGCTGACCGAGCACGGCCAAGCACTGTTGGCACATGCGCAGCAGATGCTCGACGCCAATGACCGTCTTAGCCGAGCCGCTCGACGGCTGGCCGGTGGATTGGAGGCTCAGTTGAGTTTTGCGCTGTCTGACACCTATCAATCCGATGTGTTTGAAAAGAATCTGGCACAGTTGGAACAACGCTTCCCCGACCTGCGGCTCGAATGTCTGATCGCCGAAGACGAGGATGCCGTCGCGCTGGTGCAATCAGGACGCGTGCAAATGGCGCTGGTGGCGGCGCAAAACGATTACCCGGCCGACATCGGTTTCGAGACCATCGCCGAACAATCCGAAATCGGCTTGTATGTCAGCACCCGTCATCCATTGGCGCAAGCCGTCCACGTCACCGGTGACATGCTGCGCGAAGTGCGCGAACTGCGTTTGAACACCTATCAGGAAACCAGCGCTGCACCGGCTCCCAGCGGCCTGCACTGGTCATCTTCGAGTTATCTGATCCTGCTGGAAATGACCGAATTAGGGTTTGGCTGGGCAGCGCTGCCACGCTGGATCGTCAAACGTTTCGGCGCAGCCGACCTGAAGCAATTGCAGGTACCCGGCTGGCCGCGCAATATTCAGGTACACCTGATCTGGTCGCGAGCGCGTGGTCTGGGACAGGCAGGCAATTGGTTGCGCGAGGTATTTCTGGCGCCACAGGGCTGACCATCCAGCAGCAACAGACTCAAGACATCAACGCCTTGCCGAACGATTTCGAAATAGCTTTGCCATTCGATCATGACCGCGCGAATAAGCAATGGCGCAATTTAGCTTGAAAATACTCAGAATATTTACATTCAAAAAATACGAAATAATTCAATAAAAATAGATACTTAAAAAAATCAGGGAAAGTCTTATTCATCCCGGCATTGTCTTAATAACAATCTCATGTGCAGCACTGACAGACCTTGAAACCATGATGGCCCCCAACTTCTTTAAGGGCCATCCATGGCACAAGCATTCCAATTTGAGACCTCCGCAACCACCCATCTTCCTCCCGGCCGATGCTTACGCACGCAGATATGCTTGGCTGTGTGCATGCTGGCAAGTTCAGTGGCCCATGCTGACGGGCTGGATTTTTCTGAGGAAAAACTCGAGCACAGTGTCGTCGCCACAGAAACAGTGGACTACATCAAAGTCGCCAATGGCATTTCCGCCAGCATCGGCGGCGGCGGCACGCTGACCTATGAAAAAGCAACCGAAGACTTCACACTGGGCGGTAGCGGTGGGAGCAATACCCAGTTATCGATGGCCGGGTTGGCATCCTTCGCGTTTGACAATGCCGGGCAATCATTCATCGTCAGCGGGCAAGGTACAACGTCAGGTGCAGACTCAGGAACGTTGATACTGGCTGCTGACAACCTCATCACCACCGCCCATTTCGGCGTTGGAAATGTCGGGCGCGGAGACAGCAGCGGCAATCCTACTAATAAAGGCAGCGTCAAACTGGGACAAAACAATAGCATCAATGCCGACACAATCACCATCGGTGCGCGCAATGCCAGCGGCGAACTGTCTTTCCAGGATGACATCAGTGACGGTCACTTACTGTTGCGAGGCACCAGCGGCGGCGATAGTCGCGTACACGAGTGGCGCATTGGCACATCCGACGCCGACGCCACCATCAGCACATCCAGCAATGTTGATCTCACCGGTGGCACAGTAGATGCACGGGTTGAAACTTTAGTCATCGGCGCCGGGATCAGCACCAGAACCACCGGCCTTCTGACCATGGCAGAAGGCACGCTGGACGCCAACACCATCATCATCGGTCAACATTCGGGTATCCGAGGTTCCGAGGGCATCCTGACGGTCAATGGTGGCACTGTATTGACCCGCACAATGCTCATCGGCGACCACGATGGCGGTACCGGCATCGTGTCGGGCATCGTCAACCTGCGAGATGGAGCAACGCTGCGCGCCCAATCAATTGCTGCCGGTGAGGGTACGGCAACGCGTACCATTAACTGGTCTTCCGGCATGATCGGCAACTATGCCGAAGACGAAGATCTGACCATCATCGGGGTCAACATCAAATTAAGCGACGACGGCCCTCACGAGTTCCGCATCGATGGCGAGAATGCGCGCGCTACCGTCAACGCGGTTCTGTCTGATGCAGATTCCGTCGGTGGAACGCTGCTCAAGACAGGTACTGGCATGCTGATTCTGGGAGGCATCAATACCCATAGCGGCACCACCACCGTCCGTGATGGCACGCTGGTGATCAACGGCGCGCTCAGCAATTCCAACACCATCGTCGATGGTGGCATCCTGGCTGGCAGCGGCAGCGTGAATAATGTCAACGTCAGGGAGGGTGGCGCCATCAGTAATGCCATGGGCACACTGACGGTCAACGGCAATCTGACCTTCGATGCCAACAGCACTTACCAGTTTCATGCCGATGAAACATTGGGCGACTATTACATCAATGTCACCGGTAACACTGAACTTGACGGCAAACTGGATATCCGCGCAGGCGATGGTCATTTCGAGACAGATCGACATTTCACGATCCTCACCACAGCGGGAGAGCAAAGCGGTAAATTTGCAGAAGTGACCACTAATCTGGCGTTCCTGACAGCTGAAGTCAGCTACGGTGAACATGAGGTTGGCCTCGATTTGCTGCGCAACGACATCAACTACAGTAGCGTGGCGCAAACCCACAACCAGCTTGCCGTTGCCACTGCCTTGGACACCCTCGGTGCAACACCTGGCGGCGACAGCAGCACCATCATTGATGCCGTCACCGCCTTGTCGGCAGATCAAGCGCGCGCCAGCTACGTTGCCATCGGCGGCGTTGGATTGGCGGCGGTACGGCGTGCCGCACCGACGTTTGCGACCAACTTCAACAACCAGTTGCACGCGCGTCTTGCATCCGTCACCGCCTCATCCAACAATCTGAGGGCTTCGCGAGATGCACCACTCTTGCTTGCCGCCAATGACCGTGCAGCGGATTTGCAACCGGCGTCGACACAAACACGATTTTCTCTGGGCGCTAGCAATCCGCCTGACGCCGCTGGACGTGGCTTATGGCTGCGCGGCTACGGTAGCGAACAATCGACCGATGCGGATGGCAATGCAGCGGCCTCGCGCAGCAAGGTCGGTGGTTTCAGTACCGGCTTCGACACACTGGTCAGCCCTGGTATCGTGATCGGCGGCGCCGTCACCCATGGTCGCACCATCACCACAGCCGAAAACGAAAAAGGTGATGCCAACAGCAATGCCGTGGCGTTCTATACCAGTTATGCCAACGGCCCATGGGACGTGCTCGCTTCGGCTGGATTGACGCAGCACAACATCAGCAGCGAACGTCATATCGCCTTTGGCAGCATTGATCGCACGGCCAGCGCCAGCTTTAAGATGTACACGGTGGCGCTGACTGGCGAAGTCAGTTATGCCATTCCAATGGCCGGCTGGACCTTGCAACCGCTTACCGGCTTGTCAGTCAACTACAACACCGACAAAGGATTTACTGAAACCGGTGCCGACAGCCTCAATCTGCAGGTCGCAGGCGAAAATCGTACCGCCGTGCAAGCGCAGCTTGGGGCTAAGGCATTACTCACGACCGGCAGCGTGCAATGGCAACCACGACTCATCTGGGCGCATGAATTTGGCAACACCAGCGCGCCGATGTCGGCCCAGTTACAAGAAAGCGGTGCCGCATTCAAGCTGCGTGGTGTCGCCGCGCCACGCGATACTTTGGTGACCGGCCTCACCGTTGCGACCCAAGCCAACCAGCAAGTCGCCCTGTTCGCCGATGTGCAGGGCGAGTTCGGTTCACGTCAGACCAACCTCAGCGTGCTCTTCGGCATGCGTGCCAACTGGTAAAAAAAATGCCGTCTGCATAGACGGCACAGACAGCTAACAAAGCCTCCGTCCAGTTCAACTGTCCGCAGGCTTTGTGCATCTAGAATGCATGCTAAAGACCCCAAGCTCTTACCAGTTGCACAATCTGTATGGCAATGCCACATCAGGCTGGCATCGCTTTGCTTAGAACTGCTCCCAATCTCCCTCATTCGACTTTACGACCGGTTTTGCCAGACGCTGTGTAGACGCTGGCACTACCCTGGCAGCCGGCTTGCTCGCCACGACAGCAGGTCTGGCAGGCGTCGGCATCGCGCCGATCGATGCTGCCACGTTTCTCTGCACAGCAGGCGCTGTGCCCAATGCCGTCGGTTCCAGTTTGAAGATGCTGACCACCTGCGCCAATCCGACCGCTTGATCCTGCATTGACTGCGCTGCCGCAGCAGCCTGCTCCACCAATGCAGCATTTTGCTGCGTCGCTTCGTCCATGAGCGTGATGGCATGGTTGACCTGCTCGATGCCCTGGCTCTGTTCCTGACTGGCGGAACTGATCTCACCGACAATATCGGTCACCCGCTTGACGCTGGCGACCACCTCCGCCATGGTCTTTCCGGCTTGCTCCACTAGCTTGCTGCCGGAATCGACTTTCTCAACCGAATCATCGATCAGGCTTTTGATTTCCTTGGCTGCAGACGCAGAACGCTGGGCCAGACTACGCACTTCCGAGGCCACCACGGCAAAACCACGACCCTGTTCACCAGCGCGCGCCGCTTCGACTGCCGCGTTCAATGCCAAGATATTGGTCTGGAAGGCGATGCCGTCGATCACACTGATGATGTCGACAATTTTCCTCGACGAGTCATTGATAGCACTCATGGTATCGACCACGTGCCCCACCACATCGCCACCTTGCTCCGCCACGGCCGACGCCGACACTGCCATTTGATTCGCCTGGCGCGCGTTGTCGGCATTCTGCTTGACGGTCGACGTCAGCTCTTCCATGGCCGAAGCGGTTTCTTCGAGCGAACCGGCCTGTTGTTCGGTACGCGCAGAAAGATCGAGGTTGCCGCTGGCAATCTGGGTCGATGCAGTAGCAATGGTATCGGTGCCGCTACGTACCTGACCGACAATCCTGGCCAGATTGTCATTCATCACCTTCAAGGCGCGCATCAGCTTGCCCGTCTCATCCTTGCGGTTGGCATCGATGTCCGACGTCAAATCACCGGCTGCCACAGTCTCAGCAATGCTAACGGCCTTGTTTAACGGCCCCGTGATACTCAGCCCCAGCCGCCAGGCGAACAACCATCCAACGACAAACAGCAGGATGCCAAATATCGTGAGCAAGTCGCGACTATGCTCATAGACATTTTGAATAGTAGTTGCGATGTGATCAATACTGGTGCGCTGCAAGTCCAGCAACTGCTGCAACAGATCGAGGTAGCCCTTGGCAGCGACAGCGAAATCCTTTTCCAGCAGACGATTGGCTTCATCTACCTGACCCGAAGATTTGGCCTTGGAGATGGCGTCGCGTGCGGTGATGTAATCCTTCCGCACACCCGACAGCTTGTCGAAAATCGCCTTTTCTTGGTCACTGCTGAGCAAAGCCTCCAGGGCCTTTTGCTGTGCGCTCGACAATTTACTCGCACTCGCATTGTCTTCAGCAAAATAAGTCGCCAGGCTGGCATCGCTACTCTTGGCAATGGCCGTGGTACGTCGCACGCTGGTATGAATGGTCCGGTACCAATCCGAGACCAGGCGTTCCTTCGTCAGCGGCTTTTCCATCATCGTGCGCGTCGTTTCTGCCACCGCAGACAAACGCCAGATACTTAAGGCAATCACACCGATCGCTGCAAACAGGACGATCGCAAAGCCCAGATTCAAACGCTTCCCGATATTCATATTGGCAAAGAAATTCATGTTATTTTCCTGAAAAAGAGAGTGCCGCAGCCCCGCTACGACATCGCCAGATCCACCGGCATTCGTATTGTCGACAATAAAACCTGCACGAATATATAAGTAGTACTACCTAGCTTGTGTGCTTTAGCTACTGGTTTAACACGCCAACATGTCATCTTCATGAATGACCAATGCTGGCAGGAAATGCTGCTTACTCGCAATCTGCTTCGTAATATTTTCTGAGATTGACAATGACCGCGGCGGCAGGGCACGCACACAGTCAGTCGCAGCACCATCATGACGCTATGCAGGCTTGAAATTTTTGTTTAAAGTGCGTCAAACGGAGTCCCATGGCCATGCGGAAATATTTCCACGCAAGAATTCCGCAGTGAAAATAAATTGCGACCACCGGCGAGTCCGTTCCTTTAATGCGTTGTTTTATTACCAATGCCGCTACCCTATTCCCAAACAGTCGAGCGTATCCTCGCCGCCCAGCACTCGCGTTACGCATTGCCAGAAAACATTCCTGGGAAAGCCTTGCTGGTGCACCAGCATTTTAGTGTCGCTGGAGAGATGCCACGCCTGCAAGGAGCCGCCTGGATCGATTATGTAGGCCGCATACTTGATGTCAGTATTGCGCGTCGCGCGCAGCACAGCGGATTTCGCGGCGAGATCGATACTTATGTCATGAAGGACTTGATCTATCTCGACAGCAGGACCGATCCCGTGACGCAAACCCGCTCCAGTGCACGCATTTCGAAAGACAACATGCGTGATTATTGCTTCCATGTTGCCGTCGAAGGCATCATCGAAACAGTCACTGGCGCATTTGCGCAACGCAAGTCCGAGCAGTTCGTCCCCGGTATCCTCGCACTCGACATGAACCAGACCATGCGCATGGTGCGTCCAAGTCATGCGAGGGTACTGGCGTTCTTCCTGCCGCGTGCCATGGTCGAAGCACAGCTTCCCGATGCCGAGTCATTGCATGGGCGTGTCGTCACTTATACGTCGCCATTGACGCGCATGATCCTTGATCATCTGCGCAAGCTGTGCCGTGAATTGTCCAGCATGCCTGCCGACGCCGTCGAAGAGGCAATCCGCGCCTGCGCGCAATTAATCCTGGCGGCATTTGGCAAACAGCAACAGCTTGACAACAAGGCCCGCGCCGCTGCGCGCAGCGCTTTGCGGCATCAGGTACAGCGCTATGTAAACAATCATTTACGCGATCCCAATCTGCAACCGGAACAAATTCAAGCCATGTTCCAACTATCGCGTCCAACGCTCTATCGCGTCTTTGAACCCGAAAGCGGGCTTGCTAACTATATCCGCAATTGTCGTCTGCGCGCCGCTGCCATCGACCTGATCGACATGCCGCAACTGGACATCACTGTGATTGCTTACGATCTGTGTTTCGGCAGTCACTCGGATTTCACGCGCGCATTCCGCCGCGCCTATGGGATCACGCCGCAAGATTTTCGTCATTTGGGTTTAGAGAGTCACTTGCTTTAATCAGTGCGCCACGCGCGCTGAGAAGGCCACAGGCTTTAGGGCTTCACCGGTGCTGGAACCGGCATTGCCATTGGCGACGAGGTGCTGGCACTGCGATCAAGGTCCGGCACCACACTGGTGCAGATATCCCACAGTGACAACGGCACGCGCCCGAATTCCTGGGCAACGACCCAGGTGGCACCGATCAAAAACACGCCACACAGCAGCAATATCAAGATCACTTGCAGATTGGACAGGCGAAAACTGCTGGTGGAACTAGGTGTCGGCGATGCATCCATAACGATAAATTCTCTGATCCATCCACTGAAACTCTCATTATAAGAACCGGAACGCCCTAACGACTGCGGCAAATTGCCACAGCGCTACAGCAGTGTCTGGCGACAAATCAACGCCATTGGGATCGTCACGGCAGCGCCAAGGCAGTCAACGCCTGCGGCACATTTGCATGCGTGCCAATTTAATGGCTAACAGGCGCTGGCACTGGTACAAATTCTTCTAGCAGCATATTGACCGGAAAAGACACGGTAAATGTACTGCCCTTATCGGGCACTGATTCCACCCCCAAGGTGGCATGGTGGCGCAACAGCACATGGCGCACAATCGCCAGTCCCAGGCCGGTACCTTGGGTTTCGCGCGAGCGGCTCTTGTCGACCCGATAGAAACGCTCCGTCAGGCGCGCAATATGTTCCTGGCTAATGCCGATGCCGGTATCGCGCACCACGAATTGCGCGCCATTGATACGGCGCTCCCAACTCAGATAAATGCTGCCATCTTGCGGCGTATAGCGCACCGCATTCGACACCAGATTACTGAAGGCGCTGCGCAATTCGTCGGCGCTGCCTTGCAGATTAGGGCCATCGACTTGCAGCGTAATCTGATGCTTGCCAGCCGACAGTGCACGCGCTTCTTCCAGAATACCTTCCATCAACGGCTTGACCAGCACCCGCTCCGAGCGCACGGGATAATCCACCGACTCCAGCCGCGTCAGAGTCAGCATGTCGCCGATCAGGTTTTGCATGCGTTGGCCCTGCTCGGTCATCAGCTTCAAATGGGAGGTACGGACCTGTGCATCGAGATTTGGTTGGGCCAGCGCAATTTCGAGGAAGCCGTTGATCACCGTGAGCGGCGTACGCAACTCGTGCGATGCATTGGCAATGAAGTCACGCCGCATCATGTCGATCCGTTCCGATTCGGTCGCATCATGCGTGACCAGGATTTGCCGGCGGTTTTCAAACGGAATGATCTGCACGATCAACTTGCGCTCCTTGACACTGAGCGTGAGCGGCTGTTCGTAGCGCCCCAGGATGATGTAGTCGATGAACGCCGGGTTACGGATCAGGTTAGTGACCCGCATGCCCTTGTCACGTTCCAGTTGCAAACCCAGATGCTGCTGCGCGGCTGGATTGCACCATTCCAGGAACAGCACATCATCCATGATCACCACACCATCCGGCAACAGGCTCATGGCCTGGCGGAAGCGTGCCAGCCATTCGGCCAACTCGATCTGGTTTTTTTCGTCATCGCGGCGCATGCGATACAGGCGCGCAAAAATATCGGTCCAGGCGCCCCAGCCATCGGGCAGCTTGGAGTGGGTCGGATTATCGAGCCAGCGGTTCAAGCGATACAGATAATGCAACTGGGTATACGCCAGTGCGGCCAAACCGAGCATGGCGATGACCAGACCAGCGGTCGCGCCAAAGAAAAACCAGATAAGGCCGGCGCCAACCAGGCAAACCAGAAAACGCAAGGCGGCCGGAATCCAGAACAGCAACTGTGGACTCATGTAAAACTCATTTATTCAGGTCTGATACCACACCGCACAATGGGATGGCAAAGTAGCCAGTATAGGGGGCTTTTGGAATTCGCTGCGCAGGCACAGACAGCTCAGCCGGTAGGAAAACGGATTGTGTGGTTTTATATTATTTTTCCGACAACATATAACCGACGCTGCGCACCGTCTTGATCAGGTATTCCGCTTCGCGCAAAGCCTTGCGCAAGCGCAGCACATGGACATCGACCGTACGTTCTTCGATCACTACATGGTCGCCCCAGACGCGGTCGAGCAACTGGCTGCGCGAAAACACCCGGTCCGGATGCACCATGAAAAATTTCAGTAACTTGTATTCCGCATGGCCGATATCGATTTTTTCACCGTTGAGCGACACCGAGCAACTGGCAGGGTCCAGCGTCACAGGCCCGACCACAACCTGTTCCTGAGCAAACTCTGGACTTTTCCGGCGCAGCAAAGCCTTGATCCGCGCAGTCAACTCGCGTGGTGAAAACGGTTTGGTGATGTAATCGTCGGCACCATTGTCGAGGCCGGCAATCTTATCTTCTTCCATGCTCTTGGCAGTGAGCATGATCACCGACAACTGCTGCAACTGGCGGTCACCGCGTATGCGCGAGAGCAAATGCAAGCCGCTGCGGTCCGGCAACATCCAGTCCAGCAGCACCAGTTGCGGCGCGCGGCGCTGGACGAACTCCCATGCCGCTGCGGTATTGGAGACCACAAAGCTGGACCACCCGGCTTCCTTGAGCGTGAAAGCAATCAGCTCGGCAATCGATGGCTCGTCTTCAACGATCAGGATGGTGGTCATAGGGCTAACATTTCAGGCATGGGTTGTTCAATGACGCGCAAGTTTGCGCTTCAGTCTTCCGCGGCCTCGGCGATCTTGGCCGCACCAAAATCAGTGTGGCGGATGTCCTTACCCCCGACCACATAGATCACGTATTCGCCAATGTTCTTGGCATGATCACCAATCCGTTCAATTGCCTTGGCCACCCACAAGGTATCGATCGAGGTCGAGATGGTGCGAGGATCTTCCATCATGAATGTCGCCAGACTGCGCGTGATCGAACGGAAGCCGTGATCGATGCTGGCATCCTGTGCAATCAGTGCGGTGGCCTGATCGGTATCGAGACGGGCAAACGAATCGAGCGCGCTGCGCAACATTTCGGAGGCTTCCTCGGCGATCACACGCACGGTTTCATAATGGTTGATCGGGCCGATCGGACCGCGCTTGTACAGATGAATCGCATTACGTGCAATCTTGGTCGCTTCGTCACCAACGCGTTCGAGATCGGTAATGATCTTGATGGTGGCCATCACGGTACGCAGATCGTTGGCCGTCGGCTGACGACGCACGATCAGATTGCTGCAAGCTTCGTCAAGTTCGACTTCCAGACGATTGACTGCCTCGTCGTCCTTCATCACGCGTGCCGCCAACTCCAGATTGCCGTTGCGAAAAGAGGCAATCGCATCCTGGAACTGACGCTCCACCATACCGCCCATTGCAAGCACCTTGGAACGAATCGTTTCCAGATCTGCGTCATACTGCTTAGAAGAGTGATCGCCTGTCATGTCACATCCTTAAAAAATAATAAATAGCCCAGCCAGTTCGAGAGACCCAACCGGCCTCAAGAGGTGCGGCAAAAGCGTAGCGCGCGGCCCGAGGTCTGTGCGAGCCGCGCAGCCGTACTCAAGTACGGCGAGCATCGCCGCGCAGAGATCTGGTCGCGCAGTAGCTTATGACGTGCCCCATCAGCCAAAGCGGCCGGTGATGTAGTCTTGGGTTTCTTTGCGCGCCGGATTCATGAAAATCTGGTCAGTCTCACCAAACTCCACCAGTTCGCCCAGATACATATAGGCGGTGTAATCCGAGCAGCGCGCTGCCTGTTGCATGTTGTGGGTCACGATGGCGATCGTGTAGTCTTTCTTTAATTCGCCGATCAGCTCTTCCACCTTGGCCGTCGAAATCGGATCCAGCGCCGACGTCGGCTCGTCGAGCAGCAACACTTCTGGCTTGACTGCAACGCCACGGGCGATGCACAACCGTTGTTGCTGACCGCCGGACAAGGACAGGCCGCTCTTGTTCAGCTTATCCTTGACTTCACCCCACAGTGCCGCCTTGTTCAGTGCCCATTCGACGCGCTCATCCATTTCGCCTTTCGGCAGGTTTTCATAGAGGCGGATACCGAAAGCGATATTGTCGTAAATCGACATCGGGAACGGTGTCGGCTTTTGAAAGACCATGCCGACCTTGGCGCGCAGCATGTTCAAATCCTGGCCTGCATCAAGGATATTCTTGCCGGCATAGACAATCTTGCCTTCAGCGCGCTGACCTGGGTACAGGTCATACATGCGATTGAAGGTGCGCAACAGTGTCGACTTGCCGCAACCGGATGGACCGATGAACGCCGTCACCTTGCCTTCCAGAATGTTCAAATTGATGTTCTTCAAGCCATGAAAGTTGCCGTAATAAAAATTGAGCTGCGAAACTTCAATGGTCGATTTTTTATCTGCAGTAGTTGCTGTTTGAATAGTCATAGTCTTCACTTATCAATTAACCGGGGACTTTTTGGCTGAACATGGTCCGCGACAGGATGTTCAGGGCCAGCACACTAAGAGTAATCAGCAACGCGCCACCCCATGCCAGCGACACCCAGTTGTCATAAGGGCTCATCGCGAATTGATTGATCACCACCGGCAGGTTGGCAATCGGGCGATTCATGTTGGTACTGAAGAACTGGTTGTTGAGCGCAGTAAAGAGCAACGGCGCTGTTTCACCGGAAATACGCGCCACGGCCAGCAACACGCCGGTAACGACACCCGCCTTGACGGCACGCAGACGCACCATCGTAGCCACTTTCCAGCGCGGCGCACCGAGCGAGAATGCAGCTTCGCGCAGACTGCCTGGCACCAGCTTGAGCATGTTGTCAGTGGTACGCACTACCACTGGAATGGCGATCAGCGAAATCGCAAAGGTACCGGCCCAACCGGAGAAATGGCCGACATTGGCAACATAGATCGCATAGACGAACAAACCGATGACAATCGATGGCGCCGACAACATGATATCCGTCACAAAACGAGTGACCTGTGCCAGCTTGCTGTCTTCGCCATACTCCGCCAGATAAATCCCGGCCAGAATACCGATTGGCGTGCTGATCAACGTGGCGATGCCAACCATCATCAGACTACCGGCGATAGGATTGAGCAAGCCACCGCCGGTGCCGCCAGGAGATGGCGTGTTCTGCGTCAGCAAACCGAGGTTCAGTGCATTGAAACCCTTGCTCAACAGCGTCAACAGAATCCACATCAACACAATCAGACCCAAGGCCATGGCCAGGAACGAAAACACCATGCCCAGGCGATGCTGCAGCAGGCGCCGCCGATAGACCGGATTCATTTCCGCCTTCAATTCAATCTGCGTATCCGGCTTCATTTGCTGCCTTCCTTACGGGCCATGCCCATCAACATAAACTTGGCGATCGATAACACGATGAACGTAATCACAAACAGAATCAGGCCCAGGGCAAACAGGGACGAGACGTGCAATGGTGTCGATGCTTCCGCGATTTCATTGGCCAGCGTCGAGGCAATACTGTTACCTGACGCAAACAGCGACCAGGACAGACGCTGCGCATTGCCGATCACAAAGGTGACCGCCATGGTTTCGCCGAGTGCACGGCCAAGGCCGAGCATGACACCGCCGACCACACCGGTCTTGGTATAAGGCAGCACTACCTTGCGCACCACTTCCCAACGTGTGCAACCGAGGCCGTAAGCCGATTCCTTGAGCACCGCCGGCACCACTTCAAACACGTCGCGCATGACTGATGCAATGAACGGGATGATCATCACTGACAGGATCAAACCAGCCGTCAGGATGCCGATGCCCATGGTGGGGCCTTTGAACAGAATGCCCAGCACCGGTATATTGCCCAGTGTGGCTTGCAGCACAGGCTGGACGTATTCGCCAAACAGCGGCGCAAACACGAACAGACCCCACATGCCGTAGATGATGCTTGGCACGCCGGCCAGCAGTTCAATCGCCGTACCCAGTGGCTGACGCAATTTGCTCGGGCAAATCTCGGTCAGGAACAGGGCAATACCGAAGCTGACTGGAAACGCGATCAGCAATGCGATCGTCGATGTCACCAGGGTACCGACAATGGCGATGGCGGCACCGTATTGGTCGTTGACCGGATCCCATTCAACACGCGTGATAAAACCCGGGCCAAACTCGTGAAATGCCGGCCAGGCACCGATGAACAGGGAAACGATAATCCCGCCCAGCATGAACAATACTGTCAATGCAAAAGTGAGCGTGACTTTATGAAAAATGAAATCTTGAATTCTTTGTTTACGCATCGTCGCCAGCAGTCGCTGGTGCGCGTGCTGGGCGCTGAGATTATCAACGGAAGGGTTGACTAAATCGGTGTTTGACATAGTTGCAGCAGAAGGATTTGCGCTCATTTTTTCACCCATCGATGCAGATTGCCGCAATGGTTGCGGCAATCTGCTTACATCACACTAAATTACCAAACTGCCTTGCCGCTGCTGTCTTTCACGTTTTGCTTCCAGGAATCTTCCACCAGTTTCACAACCGATGCTGGCAATGGAACGTAAGCCAGATCTTCCGCTTGCTTTTGACCGTTCTTGAATGCCCAGTCGAAGAACTTCAGGACTTCCTTGCCCTTGGCGCCGTCGGCTTCTTGTGCTTTTTGCACAATCACGAACGAAGCGCTAGTGATAGGCCAGCTATCCTTGCCGGAGACGTTGGTGAAATCAACACCGAAACCTGGCGTCTTGGCCCAGTCACCAGCAGCGCTGGCAGCGGCAAAAGTCTTCAGGTTAGGTTCGACAAACACGCCATCGGCGTTCTTCATCTGGGTGAACGACATCTTGTTGGCCTTGGCGTACGCGTACTCTACGTAACCGATCGAACCCTTGACCTTTTGGACGTTGGCAGCAACACCTTCGTTACCCTTGCCACCGATACCAGCTGGCCACTTGACGGCAGTACCGGAACCAATTGCGGTCTTGAATTCTGGGCTGACCTTGGACATGTAGCTGGTCACCACAAAAGTCGTACCCGATGCGTCCGAACGGTAGACTGCAGTGATGTCATCTGCGGGCAACTTGACGCCAGGATTTAGTTCGGCGATGGCCTTGTCATTCCACTTGGCGATCTTGCCACTATAGATACCAGCCATGACTGGACCGGACAACTTCAATTGGCCTGGCTTGACGCCTTCCAGATTGACGACCAGAGTCACGCCGCCGACGATCGCTGGGAATTGTGTCAGACCAGCTTCGTTCAATTCAGCCAATGTCAAAGGCATGTCGGATGCACCGAAATCAACGGTCTTGGCCTTGATTTGCTTGATGCCGCCGCCGGAGCCGATCGATTGATAATTCAAGCTATTGCCGGTCTTTTCCTTGTAGGTCTCAGCCCATTTGGAATAACCTGGGTAGACGAAAGACGAACCTGCACCGGTGATTTCCGCTGCGTGCACTGCTGCAGAAAAAGCGACTGTACCGAACAGCGCAACAGCAACAGATTTAACAATGTGATTCAACCGCATGTCTTACTCCTTTGATTGACAAAAATAAGTGTGTCGCATAACCCATTTCAACTGTTTCCATCGATCCAAACTGACCGACAAGTCTGTTGACGGGACATATTAAAGAGACGGGGTGAACTGTAACCAGCAATTGTGACGAGTTTATGACGCTGCCCGCACGCGATAAAAAAGCCCGGAAAGTTGCGCAAGGCGGAGCCAAATCGGCTATTCAGGGCGCTGTAGTCGACTACGGTAGAATCAATGACACACCGTCATTTCCAAGTGGAAACAAGTCGCTTTGCCAGGCCGCGTCTATCGCGGCTGGTTTGTGACATACACCTGCGAAATTTGTCATTAACTTGTCATACAGGCCTCATACACTGCGAAAAAACAGCTATGGAACAGACAGGACCAGCGCATGACCAGAAAAGTAAAGCCGGAAGACAATTCACACACCGAAGTCAACCCGACCGCCATCTACCTCAACCGAGAACTGTCCCAGTTAGCCTTCAACCGCCGCGTCCTGGCACAGGCAGAGAACAAACAACTCCCCCTGCTCGAGCGTTTGCGTTATTTGTGCATCTGCAGCAGCAACCTCGACGAATTCTTTGAAGTCCGCATCGCCAGCCTGCTGGCCAATCGCATCGAAGGCGAACACATTGATCCGCCCGAACTGAGCGCAGCGCTGGAGCGCACCAGTATTGAATGCCATCAGATCGTGATGCGCCAATATGAACTATTGAACAAGGAAATCCTGCCGCAACTGGCCAACAAAGGCATCCATCTGGTGCGCGACGAAGATCGCAACGAAGCTCAGCGGGCCTGGGTGAAGCAATATTTTGAACAGAATGTACGGCCACTGCTGACACCTATCGGCCTCGACCCGGCCCATCCGTTCCCGCAAGTGCTCAACAAGAGCCTCAATTTCATCATTGAATTGTCAGGCAAGGACGCCTTTGGCCGCGGCACTGCGATTGCCATCGTCAAGGCACCACGCGTGCTGCCACGCGTGATTCAGTTGCCGGATGGCTTGTCGGACAAGAAAGGCAAGTGCTTCTGCCTGCTCTCGTCGGTGATTCACGCCCATATCGGCGAGTTGTTTACCGGTCGCGACATCATTGCCTATTCGCAATTCCGGGTCACCCGCAACAGCGACCTGTGGGTTGACGAAGAAGAAGTCAAGAACCTGCGACAAGCCTTGCAGACTGAGTTGCAAAGCCGTCAATTCGGCGTCGGCGTGCGGCTGGAAGTAGCCAACAACTGCCCTGAGCATCTGGCGCAATTTCTGTTGGAACAATTTTCGATCGAGCGCAGCCGCTTGTATGCGGTCAAAGGCCCGGTCAATCTGGTACGACTGTCTGAGCTGGTCGATCTGGTCTCGGAGCCGGCACTGCGCTTCCCGCCGTTCTCGCCGACCTTGCCGCAGCATTTGCAAAATGAAAATATTTTCGCCGTACTGAAGAAACGCGACGTGCTGCTGCACCATCCGTTCCAGTCGTTCCAGCCGGTGGTCGATTTCATCCGCAGCGCCGCACGTGACCCCAATGTCATGGCGATCAAGCAAACTATTTACCGCACCGGTATGAACTCCGATCTGATGGAGGCGCTGATCCATGCCGCCCAGCTCGGCAAGGAAGTGACCGTGATCGTGGAACTGATGGCACGCTTCGATGAAGAAGCCAATATCAACTGGGCAGTCAGGCTGGAACAGGCTGGCGCACAGGTGGTCTACGGTGTGGTTGGCCTGAAGACGCATGCCAAGGTGGCGCTGGTGATCCGGCGCGAAGAAAATACCCTGCACTTCTATGCCCACCTCGGCACCGGCAACTACCATCCGACCACCACTAAGTTTTATACCGACTTTGGCCTGCTGACCTCGAATCGGGAACTGACGACCGAAGTCAATGAAGTATTCATTCACTTGACCACGCTGACCAAACCGCGCACGCTGAACCACTTGTGGCTGGCACCGTTCACCTTACAAAAGGAAATCATCCGCGCGATCCGCAATGAAGCACTGATCGCCCGCGAAGGTCGGCCAGCGCGCATCATTGCCAAGATGAATGCGCTGCTCGACGAATCGGTGATCCGCGCGCTGTACGCAGCCTCGGCCGATGGCGTCAAAATTGACCTAATCGTGCGCGGTGCCTGCGCGCTGCGCCCGGGCGTGGCAGGACTGTCGGAGAACATCAAGGTACGTTCAGTGATCGGTCGCTATCTGGAACACTCGCGCATTTATTACTTCCGCAACGACCTGGCCCACGATGTTTATCTGTCGAGTGCCGACTGGATGAACCGCAATCTGTTCCGCCGCATCGAGGTGGCCTTCCCGATCCTCGACAATGCATTGAAGAAACGCGTCATCAGCGAAGGGCTGGAACCTTACCTGAAAGACAACACCAACGCCTGGCACTTGCACTCCGATGGTTCATATGCACAAAAAAAGCCCCGCAGCCGACAAGCCGCCTTCAGCGCCCAGGCCTACTTGATGCAAACGTTGAGCAATGCCGCACCATTGGCAGATGAGTGACGAGATCGCATCGTCGCATTCCAACCATCCTCACCCTGTCTTGAGAGGACAATCATTATGGAGCTGATCTTATGGCGTCATGCCGAAGCCGAGCTGGGCGAACCAGATGAAGGACGCAAGCTGACCGCCAAGGGCCACAAGCAGGCCTGGAAGGTTGCTGACTGGCTCGACCGCAATCTGCCCGATAGTTGCCGCATCCTGGTCAGCCCGGCGGCACGCACACTGCAGACCGCAGAAGCGCTGGGCCGCAAGTTCAAGATACATCCGGACCTGGCGCCCGATCAAAGTCCGCAGGCGCTACTGGCTGCCGCCAACTGGCCCGACAGCCGCGAACCGGTACTGGTGATCGGCCATCAACCGACCCTCGGTCTGGTGGCCGCACAATTAATCGGTGGCTTGCCTCAGGAATGGTCGATCCGCAAAGCCAACGTCTGGTGGATTGCCCAGCGTGATCGCGGCGACATCACCACCAACTATCTGCGCGCCGTGATGGCACCCGAATTGATCGGCAAGTAAATCCCGCGCTCACAAAAAAAAAGCTGCTCAAACCAAATTGAGCAGCCTTTTTGCCATTTCGACACAGTCACTTAAAACTCTTCCCAGCTACTGGCATCGCTGGTGGCAACCAGCTTTTTTGGTGCTGCCACAGGTACCAGCTTGGACTTGCGTTGTGCCGCAGTCATGGTCGCTGTCATCGTGCGGGCCGCCGTTTCGGGTGGCAACTCCAGCGGCAGATTGACGGTACGCAGCATGGACGGTACTTCAGCAGCCTGTGCTGCCGCAACCTGATCGATCTTGAACACGCCGACGGCACGGGCCAGCACATCGGCCTGCTCCTGCAAGCTTTCGGCGGCTGCCGCAGCCTGCTCCACCAACGCCGCGTTCTGCTGGGTGATTTCGTCAATTTGCGCAATCGCATTGTTGACTTCGGCAATACCGGCACTCTGCTCCATGCTGGCTGCCGTGATCTCACCCATGATATCGGCCACATGCTTGACCGAGGTCACGATTTCACCCATGGTCGCACCAGCTTCATCGACCAGCTTGCCGCCGGCATCGACCTTGCTGACCGAGTCGCTGATCAACTGCTTGATTTCCTTGGCGGCCGAAGCCGAACGCTGCGCCAGGCTGCGCACTTCCGACGCCACCACGGCAAAGCCGCGCCCTTGTTCGCCGGCACGCGCTGCTTCCACGGCGGCATTCAAGGCCAGAATATTGGTTTGAAACGCGATGCCATCAATCACGCCGATGATATCGACAATTTTGCTTGAGCTTTGCTTGATCGATCCCATCGTCGCCACCACGTCACCGACCACTTTACCGCCCTTGATTGCATGCGCCGATGCCGACATGACCAACTGATTGGCTTGATGTGCATTCTCGGCATTTTGCTTCACAGTCGAGGTCAATTGCTCCATCGAACTGGCAGTTTCTTCCAGGCTCGACGCCTGTGACTCGGTACGATTGGACAGATCGGCATTGCCGGTCGCGATCTCCTGTGAAGCGATTGCAATGATGGCGGCGCTTTGCTTGATTTCGTAGACGGTTGCCGACAACTTGGTTTGCATGGCACTGAGCGATTGCACTAACTGCCCTGCCTCATCATGGCTTTGTTCGTCCACTTTCAAGGTCAGGTCGCCACTGGCAATGGATTCGGTAATGTGACCGGCACGCTGCAGCGGCAGCGTGATCTTGCGCGTAATCGAGCGCGTGAAAAATGCACCCAGCAACAGGGTCAGCACACCAATGCCAATCATGCTGATCTGGCCAATGTGATAGCTGTCCTGAAACGCAACATAGGCCGACGACATATCTTCTTGCTGATAGGCAGCCACGGCGCCGACGCTGCCAATCCATTTATCATAGGCCGGCACGAAATCGCTCTTCAACAATTGCGCCGCATCGAAGTAATTGCCTCCGGTGACCATCTCGCGCGCCTTTTCCACAATCGGGAACAACACCTTGCGCTCAGCGATCGATGCATTGAGCAAGGCGCGGCCTTTGTCGGTCGAGGTCAGCTTGCTCAATTGCCCTTCAAAGCCGGCATAGGCTAGCAGGATCTTGCCCAGATGCAGATTCTCTTGTTGTCCTTCAGCGGCATCAGTAGGCGTAACCACTTTGCGCAAGGCCAGCGCCAACGCACTACCCGATTCACGCATACTCATCGCCGCTGTCATACTGGCAACTTTTTGATCGATGATGTAGGCACTGCTGTTTTTCATTTCGCTCATGCGCCATAAACCATTGAGCAGCACGGCTGCGGCACATAACAACACCAGACAAAAACCCAGTGCAAGACGTGCACCAATTTTGATATTTGAGAACATATTGGCTCAACTTTCCCTGATAAAAATGCCGTCCCTGAAGATCTGCTGAATGGCCACGACTGCATCAAACCGGTATCTCACTGATACCGTTAATTGCCCGTCCTTGGCGCTACCTCGAATCATCAGCAGGATTCGTGCCTGCATGCACATGGCTTCAATTTTATTTTTTCGTGCAGAGACACTCAGCCTAGACACGCCACAAATAATGCCCAATAGCAGCCTCGTATAGCGCTGAAAGCCAATCCCACTCTGACTCGTGCCGCATCTTAGATAAGCGCTGATGAAGAGGCTAATGCTTTCTGGGCATGTAACTATACATTTTGCGCATAGTTTTCCTAATGCAGTAAATACGTGATTTAGCACGCGGGCAAGCGCCGCAAAAAAATATTGTCGAACATGCAATGAAACGCCGCGCAAAGCACCGTGGCAAGGTCTACAGGGAAACGTTCTACCGCAGGTCTGGTAACGCTTGCCGTCAAACCACCGGCTTGCTGACCAACGGCTTTAGCGAGGTATTTGCATGATGTAAATGTTGCAGATGCTGGACGAATTGCGCCGTGGCAGCTTCCCAGGAATAACCGAGCGCATAGGCACGCACGTCGTCACGCGACAACATCAGGGCTTCCATGCAGGCCGTATCGAGATGTTCATCAAGTGCGCCGGAGACACCATGCTTGACCACGTCGATCGGTCCTTCGACCGGATAGGCGGCCACCGGTACGCCACAGGCCATGGCTTCGACCAGCACCAGACCAAACGTGTCGGTCCGGCTTGGAAATACGAACACATCGGCACAGTTGTAATAGGCCGGCAATTCATCATGGCCTTTGGCGCCGAGGAACCGCACTTGTGGATAACGGCGTTCCAGGTCTTCGCGTTGCGGGCCATCGCCGATGACCCATTTGCTGCCCGGCAGATCGAGCTTGAGGAAGGCTTCAATGTTTTTTTCCACGGCGACGCGACCCACATACAGGAACAAGGGTCGTTCGATGCAAGCATGGTCTTCCGGCGCTGGTTTGAAATGCGCCGTATCGACGCCACGGCCCCACAACACCACATTGCGAAAACCGTGCTGGTCGAGCGACTCTTTCATCCTCGGCGTGGGCACCATGATGGCTTTGGAGGGCCCGTGAAACCAGCGCAACAGCCAATAGGTCAAGGCCTTTGGCAGCAGCTTGCGGGCGCTCAGGTATTCCGGGAAACGGGTGTGATAGGCGGTGGTGAAATCGAGCTTGTGACGCAAGCAGTAACGTCGCGCCGCCAACCCCATCGGCCCTTCAGTGGCAATGTGGATGCAATCCGGTTCGAAGCCAGCGAGCGCTTCGGCAATCTTGGCATACGGTTTGTAGGCCAGACGGATTTCAGGATAAGTAGGACAGGCAAAGCTGCGGAATTCGCGCGGTGCCAGTAACAACACTTCGTGGCCCAACTTGCGCAGGCATTGTTGCGTGGCCCGCAGCGTATTGACTACACCATTGACTTGCGGTTCGCCTGCATCACTTATGATGGCAATGCGCATAAATCTTCAACTCCAGCTAATTTTGAGGCCTTCTTCATCTGCATGATCTCGCCCCAGGTCACCAGACGCAGCTCACCGCTAGCATCTTCGACCAAGGCCGACAAGCTTTCCACCCAGTCACCATCGTTGCAGTAGGTAATGCCGTTGATGTCACGGATTTCCGGCTTGTGGATATGGCCGCAGATGACGCCATCGAGACCGCGTTTGGCAGCCTCGCCGGCCAATGCATCTTCGAACGAGGTAATGTAGTTGACCGCGTTCTTGACCTTGCCCTTGAGATATTGCGACAACGACCAGTACGGCAGTCCGGCACGTGCACGCCAGCTGTTGAACCATTGGTTGAACTTGAGAATCATGGTGTACAGATTGTCGCCGACATAGGCCAGCCACTTGGCGCAGGCAATCACACCATCGAAGCGATCGCCATGCAACACCAGCATGCGCTTGCCATTGGCAGTGGTATGAATCAGTTCGTCACGAATCTTAATACCGCCGAAGTCAAGATCGATAAACTGGCGGATGACTTCATCATGGTTACCCGGCACAAAGATCACTTCGGTGCCCTTCTTGGCTTTCTTGAGCACGGTCTGCACCACGTTGTTGTGGCTTTGTTCCCAGTACCAGCGGCGCTTGAGTTGCCAGCCGTCGATGATGTCACCCACCAGATACAACGTATCGGACTCGGTGGCGCGCAGAAATTCCAGCAAGCGTTGCGCCTGGCACCCCGTCGTGCCGAGATGCACGTCGGAGATCCAGATCGTCCTGAAACGTAAAGGATCGCGTTTCATTCCCAGAGTGGCGTTAAGGTCGTCGGCATCCAGAAACTGATCGCGTGGTTTCATACGGCTCTCGTTTCTTTCAAGTAATGGCGGGCATAGCGGCTGTCGAGCTTGGCCAGTGGCAGCAGCAGGAAAAAATCAGCCGAGTGGAAATCAGGATCCCAAGCCGGTTCACCGCACACCCAGGCACCACTGCGCAGGTAGCCGCGCAACAACGGCGGCACTTGCGGCTCATGGCCAGCTTCACGTTCCTTGATCGGGAAGGCGGTATGCGGGGTGACGCCATACTCAGGCGGCGCCATGTTGTTTTCCTGGAACGCGTGGTACAAGGCCGCAGCATTGTGGCCACCATCGGCCAGACTGACACTGGCGCAACCCATTAGGTAGTCGCAGCGTTCACGGCGCATGAAGTCAGCAATACCAGCCCACAGCAACATGATCACAGCACCGCTGCGATAATCGGGATGGATGCAGGCACGACCGGCTTCGGTAATCGAATTGCGGAGGTTGTCGAGGCGACTCAGGTCGAATTCCTGCTCCGAGTAAAACTTGCCCATGCGGCGAGCAGCATGCGGACTCATGACACGGTAGGTGCCAACCACACTCAATGTTTTGTTATCGCGCACGATCAGGTGATCGCAGTACTCGTCGAATTCATCCTTGTCCAAGCCTTCAGCATTGGCCAAAGCCGTCAGATTCATCGATTCGATGAAAACCTTGTAGCGCAAACGTTGTACTTCACGTACTTCTTCTGGCGTGGTCGCCAGCGTCAGGGAAAGTTTGGAAACACTTTGGTTAGCATCTGCTGGGCTGGTGAGCAGTCTCATGCATCGTCCTTTTTCAGTTGACAACGGAGCAGAGCGTAACTGTCGATTATTTCAGGCAAATGACATACCGGCGCGGCTTGGACAGATAGCAACACGCTGCCAAACACGCAATGGCGGCGAGATTTACAATGAACTTGTCGCGCCGCACAACGTCACAAATGCATTGCCGACGACATCCTGTTCTTCACGGCATGCCGAAGCTGACAATAACCTGAAAGAAAGCACTTATGACCGAAGATGAAATCCGTCGCAATGCGTTCGCCATGCCACTGCATAATCCGGCATATCCCCCCGGACCCTACCGTTTCGTTGATCGAGAATTTCTGATCATCACCTATCGCACCGATCCCGATGCGCTACGCAAAGTCATCCCCGCGCCACTGCAATTTGTCGAGCCGATCGTCAAGTTTGAATTCATCAACATGCCCGACTCCACCGGCTTTGGTCACTATTGCGAATCGGGCCAGGTGATACCGGTCACGCTCAATGGCGTCGCCGGCGGCTATGTACATGCCATGTATCTGAATGACCATCCGCCGATTGCCGGCGGACGCGAACTATGGGGCTTCCCCAAAAAACTCGGCAGTCCAGAATTGCGCGTGCACACCGACACCCTGATGGGAACGTTGGACTACAGCGACTTCCGCATCGCCACTGGCAGCATGGGCTACAAGCATCAGACGCTGGATCCGGTGGCCATCAAGAAGACCCTGGAAACACCCAGTTACCTGCTGAAAATCATTCCACATGTGGACGGCACACCGCGCATCTGCGAACTGGTACAGTACAGTCTGGCCGACATCACCATCAAGGGCGCCTGGAGTGGTCCCGGCGCGCTTGATCTGCATGCGCATGCACTGGCACCAGTAGCAGAATTACCAGTACTGGAAGTGCTTTCGGCGGTACATATTTTGACTGACATGACCTTGCCGTTAGGAACTGTCGCTTACGATTATCTGACTAAATAAAATAAAGGAGCATCATGGTACTCAAAGACAAAGTTGCAATCATCACCGGCGCTGCCAGCGGCATCGGCAAGGAAATCGCCATCGAATACGCCAAGGCCGGCGCCAAGGTGGTCATCGCCGATCTGGCGCTCGACGCCGCCAAAGCCACCGCTGACGAAATCAGCAAAAGCGGCGGCACCGCAATGGCAGTGGCGATGAATGTCACCGACGAAGCCCAGGTCGACAAGGGCATCGCTGATGTCGTCGCAGCCTATGGCGGTGTTGATGTCTTGATCAGCAATGCCGGCATCCAGATCATCGCACCGATCGTCGACAGTACCTTCGACAACTGGCGCAAGATGCTGGCAATCCATCTGGACGGCGCCTACCTGACCACACGGGCCGCCATGCGCGCCATGATCAAGGCCGGTAAAGGCGGCACCATCATTTATATGGGTTCGGTGCACTCGCACGAAGCCTCGCCGCTCAAAGCACCTTATGTCACGGCCAAGCACGGTTTGCTGGGCCTGGCCAAGGTAGTCGCCAAGGAAGGCGCCAAAGACAAGATCCGCGCCAATGTCATCTGCCCCGGCTTTGTACGTACACCGCTGGTGGAAAAGCAAATTCCCGAACAAGCCAAGGAACTGGGCATCAGCGAAGACGACGTGGTCAAAAAAGTCATGCTCAAGGATACCGTCGATGGTGAATTCACCACCACCGCCGACGTGGCGCAGACGGCCGTGTTCCTCGCGGCCTTCCCAACCAATGCCCTGACCGGTCAGTCGATTGTGGTCAGCCATGGCTGGTTCATGCAATAAGCCAGTCGGCGTTACATCGCAAGCCGTCGCGTCTCAGGATGCGGCGGTTTTTTTTCGTCTATCGCAAGACACCATGAGCGGTCCCCTTTCACATGGGGAATTACTGATATTTGACATATATTTTTTGATATATAACAATGCGCGATTGGCGGCCATTTTGCCTGCTACTTATTCCACCAATCTCCTCATCCGGAACCGCAATGTCCAGGCTGCCCGACCATCTCGATATCCATCTGATCCGCATCCTGTACCTGCTGTTATGCGAAAAAAATGTCTCCCGCGTGGCGCTCAAGCTGAATCAGCCGCAGCCGTCGATTTCGGCTTCGCTGCGCAAGCTGCGTGAGTTGACTGGCGACCCATTGCTGGTGCGCGGTGCGCGCGGCATGGTGCCGACTGAACATGGCGAAAGTCTGCTGAAACCAGCCAAACGCATTCTTGACGAAACCGAACGGCTGTTCCTGCCCAAGCATGCCTTCACGCCACAAGACGCTGCACGCACTTTTCACATTGCCGCGCCGGATTACATGAATACGCCGTTTTTCACCGAAATTATCGCCCGCCTGCGACGCGAGTCGCCCAAGAGCCGCATTGTCATCCACGCACTCGGGCCGGACAGCGACTACGTACGCCTGTTATCGGATGGCGAGCTTGATCTGGTTGTTGCCAATTGGGATGCACCACCTGCCCATCTGCATCTGTCCAAGCTGTTTGATGATCCCATCGTGTGCCTGATGCGTGCCGATTGCGCCTACGCCAAGCGCACTGCGCGTGACGCCATGACGCTCGACGATTACCTGAGCTTGCCGCATGCCGCGCCATCACAAATCCTGCCCGGCTACCATGGCGCGATCGATCGTTTTCTCGAAAAGCAGGGTCTGCACCGCAATGTGGTGGTCGAGTCGGCGCATTTCCGCATGCTGCCGTATATGGTGGCGCAGGCAGATCTGGTATTGACCGCCGGCCAGCAATTCGCCGGGTTCTATGAAAAATTGTTGGAACTCAAGAGTTATCAGGTGCCGGTCAAATTCCCGCCGTTGCGGTTTTACCAGCTCTGGCATGAACGCTCGCACCAGGCCACCGAGCACAAATGGCTACGCAGCCAAGTTAGTGCAGCCGCCAAAATGCTGAGTAACTGATAGCGATAGTCAAGTGCAAGCTGTGTCATGATTTAAAAAATAAACAGAGCCTTGTCCATGCTCTTTTGAAATGGCATATTGCATATCTTATGGATGTCGACGTATTTGGGACTGTGCGCTATTGGCACAGATTAGGTACGCGGCATTGGGCATCACACAACAAAGGACTGGACGGCAGCACCGTCCTACAAGCGCATGACGACACTGGAACAACTCAATCAGCACGCCGCCCGCGACGTACCGGCCTTTGTCGCCGCATTGCACGGCATTTACGAACACTCCCCCTGGATTCCCGAACGCGCCGCCGGGCTGGCGCCGTTTGCCAACCTAACGGCACTCAAACAAGCCTTGCACAGCGTAGTTACCGCGGCTGAACGCGCTGACCAGCTCCTGCTGATCCGTGCGCATCCGGAACTGGCTGGAAAAGCCGCCATCGCCGGCGCGCTGACGGCCGAATCAACCGGTGAACAAGCCAAGGCTGGCCTCAATCTATGCAGTCCGGAAGAATTTTCCCATTTGCAACAACTGAACAGCGATTACCTGGCCAAATTCGGTTTTCCCTTCATCCTGGCGGTCAAGGGCGCGACCGGTAAAGGTTTGACGCGGCAGCAGATCATCGCCACGTTCGCCCGCCGGCTGCGCAATCAAGTCGAAGACGAGGTGCGCGAAGCGCTACGCCAGATCGGCCGCATTGCAGAAATGCGCCTCAACGATTTGCTCGGTCATGCGCCTGCCCTGGGCATGGCGGTCATGGAATGGGCCGAGCAGATCGGCGCCTGGAGCGAAGACGAAGACGCACTCACTTGTACCTACCTGACCCCGGTACATCGCCGCACTGCCGCCCAGCTCGCGCTGTGGATGCAAGAAGCCGGCATGCAGGCGCATATCGATGCCGTCGGTAATGTGGTCGGTCGTTACCTATCGCCCGATCCGCAAGCCAAGACCTTGATGACAGGTTCCCACTACGACACCGTGCGCAATGGCGGCAAATACGACGGCCGCGAAGGAATACTGTTGCCCATCGCCGTGGTCAGGCATTTGCATCAACGTGGAGAAACCTTGCCATTCCACTTTGAAGTCATTGGCTTTTCGGAAGAAGAAGGCGTGCGCTTCAAGAGCACTTTCCTCGGCAGCAATGCCATCATCGGCGAATTCGATATGCAATTGCTGGAGCTGGCCGACCGCAATGGCGTCACCATGCGTGAGGCCATCACTGGCGCCGGCCACGATCCTGCTGCCATCGCCGCAATTGCACGCAATCCGGCCGATCTGCTCGGCTATGTTGAAGTCCATATTGAACAAGGCCCGGTATTGCTGCAGCGTGACTTGCCAGTTGGCATCGTCACCTCGATTGCCGGCAGCACGCGTTATCTGGTCAATCTCAAAGGCGTTGCCAGCCATGCCGGCACCACACCGATGTCGATGCGCAAGGATGCCGCCGCGGCCGCGGCCGAAATCATCCTCTATGTAGAACAGCGCTGCAGCCAGGATCAGCAAGCTGCGCTGGTGGGCACCGTTGGACAATTGCAGGTGCCCAACGGCTCGACCAATGTGATCCCTGGCGCTTGCCTGCTATCGCTCGACATCCGCGCCGCCCGCGACGAAGTGCGCGATGCTGCCGTCGCCGATGTGCTGCGCCAGATCGACACCATTTGCGCGCGCCGCAGCGTTGACGTCAAGCTGGAACAAACCGTCAGTGCACCAGCCGCACCCTGTGCGCCCTGGTTGATGCATCAATTGACCGAAGCCACCGAGCGTGCCGGCGTGGTACCGTTTGAACTGGCTTCTGGCGCCGGTCATGATGCCATGACGATTGCCCGCATCACCGATGTGGCGATGTTATTCACGCGTTGTGGCAATGGCGGCATCAGCCACAATCCACTCGAAACCATGACCGCCGATGATGCCGAAGTATCGGCGCAGATCCTGCTCGATTTTCTGCGTAATTTCAAGGCCAAACCTTAGCAGAAGCCACCACGGCAACACCTTTCACAATTGCAGCAGCGCAGCGTTAATAGGGCTTCAAAGGGATTCCACTATCACCTGCGCCGCATGACTGTTCAACTCAACCTAAAACGTATTTCATAAAGAAAAACCAGGAGTCCCTACGATGTCCAAGACCTTGCTGATCAAGAATGCCACTGTGGTCGTCACCATGAATGACGCCCGTGATGAAATCAAACACGGCGCCGTCTTCATTCGCGACAACGTCATCGAACAGGTTGGTCTTAGCGCCGATCTGCCAGAGAACGCCGATGAAATCATCGATGCCAGCGGCCATGTGGTCTTGCCGGGCCTGATCAACACCCATCACCACATGTACCAGAGCCTGACGCGCGCGATTCCTGCTGCGCAAAATGGCGAACTGTTCAACTGGCTGACCAATCTCTATCCGATCTGGGCCGGTCTGACGCCAGAGATGATCCGCGTCTCGACCCTGACCGCGATGGCCGAACTGATCCTGTCCGGCTGCACCACCAGCAGCGACCACCTCTACATTTATCCCAACCAGACCCGGCTCGATGACAGCATCGAAGCGGCGCAACAGATCGGCATGCGCTTTCACGGCGCGCGTGGCGCCATGAGCGTTGGCCAGTCCAAGGGTGGCCTGCCGCCGGACCGCGTGGTGGAAGACGAACACGCCATCCTGCGCGACACCCAACGTCTGATTGAGACTTACCACGACGACCGGCGCCACGCCATGCAGCGTATCGTGGTGGCGCCCTGCTCGCCATTTTCGGTATCGCGCGACCTGATGCGCGAAGCCGCCAACATGGCGCGTGCCTATAAGGTATCGCTGCATACCCATCTGGCCGAAAATCTCAACGACATCGCCTACAGCCGCGAAAAATTCAACATGACACCGGCGCAATATGCCGAAGATTGCGGCTGGGTCGGCCACGATGTCTGGCATGCCCACTGCGTGCAGCTCGACGATCATGGCATTGATCTATTCGCCCGCACCGGTACCGGCATCGCCCACTGCCCCTGTTCCAACATGCGACTAGCATCCGGCATTGCTCCGATCCGCAAGATGCTCGACGCCGGCGTTGCGATCGGCCTCGGTGTCGATGGCTGCGCCTCCAACGATGCTGGTCACATGTTGGGTGAAGTACGGCAAGCGATGCTGCTGCAACGGGTCGGTTTTGGCCCGGATGCGATGACCGCGCGCCAGGCGCTGGAAATTGCCACGCTGGGCGGTGCCAAGGTATTGAATCGCGACGATATCGGCGCGCTCAAACCCGGCATGTCAGCGGACCTGGTTATGTTCAGAATGGATCAGATCGGCTTTGCCGGTGCCTTGCATGATCCGGTCGCAGCGCTAGTGTTTTGTACACCGGCCAATGTGGCCTACAGCATCATCAATGGGCGGGTGATCGTGCGGGAGGGACAGTGCACGACGATAGAACTTGGCATGCTGGTCGAGCGGCACAATGCGCTATCGCTAACATTGGCTGAAACGGCACGCTGATTTTTGGTTGACTTGGCCTCTTTCCCGCATCGGCGGGATCGAAAAACGGTATGCCAGTTACGCCCTGGCTCTGGGGCGACAACTGCGTGGTTCAGTCTCGCTATGGCGTTTCCAAACTGAATCAATCTGCTTAACACAGAAAATTTTGTACTATCGCTCTCTTCATCGCGGTGCAACCGGGTAGTCTGATTTCACTCGATTACTGCGTTTCGTCCGTTAGTCACTCTCTTTTTTTGGTGCAACGTCGTCCGATTCCAGACTTAATTCGTCGGTTCATTAATGCTAGTGTAAAACCGTAAGCATTTCTCTAGAAGAGCGTCTTTGCAAACTCCGTCATTGGACCTGCATTTAAAGGACCGCGATGAAAGACCAACTGGCAAAGCAGAAATCCGAGAAAATTGAGTTATTGGGAGTTAGCGTCAAGATTACTGACGATACCGAAGACGAAGTACTCATTGCCCCCCTCCCTCCGGGAACCTCCCCCGATGGGAATTCATCACCGCCCGATCGGAGGTCCTATCTCGGTCTGGCGGCAGGCTTGACTGCGTTTACACTAGTCGGGCTAAGCACCGCCTATCTCAGGCATGTTTGGTCGGCTGATAACGCATCGAACATCGGGAATCGGGAAGCACCTGAAGGAATCGCCAGTGCGACGCTACCGACAAACCAGACTGCGGCACCACATCAATCAGAATTGGGAACGACATTAGCACTTGCCACAACCACATTCGTCGCACTTTTCACCTACCTCGGAAAAAAAATCTTCCTGGCTAACAGCACTCCAGACGATGAAGAATGGCACATACCTTTACCTACCTTGGAAGATATAATCGCCGACTCTGACACTTCGTCACAAGACGATCCAAGTTCTCCAATAAATAACACACAGGCAAACTCACCGCTAAATCTGGCACCGCCGATGAAACCGATGGGCCATGTCATATTGGCAGTTGCTAATTTATCGACCAGAATTGGTGTCTCAGTAGCGCAAAGTGGAGCAACATCATCGCTACCGACGTCTCTATCGACAATTGGAGACTATGGAAACGCGCCCCCAAAAGGCACCGATCCCTACCTAAATACAGCCTATCTACTTCCCTGGACAACAACTGGCGTCAGGGCGCAAAACCACCCACTGAACCGCACTGCAATCGCATCAGCGGCTCAATCGCAGACAAGCAGCAAGGCTTTGGACTTTCATGACATCGCTGGAGTCAATGCCCGCGAATCAGCTCATGATAGCGACGAAGCCACAACTACAACGTCATCTATCCAATCGCGTACTGCCGTATTCGAACCTGAAGAAGTGATAACCGACGAAGAGATGGCTGAGGCCATCTGGCTCATCGATAGGTTGAATGTGCCAAACCTCCCCGAATCATTCGCCTATGAGACCAACATCCCTTCAGAGCGAAAAAAAAGATCTACCTCAGACGAGCGGGCACATATCGATAAAGACATCCAACTTATTATTAATAATAAAAACCGTACACGTCGAACACGAATACTCCTTAGGAAAATATATAACAACGTGTTGATATCTGACGATGTAATGGGCTTTCCCAAGGAACAACCTCAGCATGAGAAAAGCGTATATATACTGATCAAATTCATTCAAGAAATGCAGGCGGCTATCGCGGAAACCGCAACGCTGAAAGACCTAAAATTAATAAATAATTTTTTTTATATTGCATCACAAGAATTACGATCCTTGTCTCAAACTTTAAGCCCAGAAATATATAAAGATCTGTATGAGCTTGAAAAAGAGCGGCGTGCTGAAGAATGGAAAACTAGTCGCCGCAGTTTTCAGAGCACCAACCTCGGAAAACTAGGTCGGCACATCCGGTCTTTTTACCCTGAGTGGGTCAAATATGGCATCACCGGCAAGGACATGGTCATCATCCACACTAGCCGTACATCCAGAAAATTTACACTGGCTCAGATTTTCAATAAAAAACATCGTAGCTTTGTTGAAGGGGATATTAGTTACTATCACTTTCAATTCGACAACTCTGGCTTGCCTGATGAGCAATTGTCAAAATTTGCCAATACCGGTCACAAGAAAAAACAGCAAGATGCGCTCGCGACAATCAACAGTGCTGCCATTGCAAAAGAATGGGTCGAGGGTGAGTTGAAAAAAAAGTCGCGCACTCCATTGTATTTTCAACGCACGAACCTCATACAGAAAAAAATCGATGGGATATCTAAATCGAATAAAACTCTTTCAGACTCCAAGCAAGATCTCCTTGCCGCATTCATTAAATTAGGTTTGCATGAACTAAATTTGGGGCCAGAGGATCAGCTCCTTCTTAATGCAGCAAACACTTTGATTCTCGATCTAGCAGAAAGTTATCCTGACTACTTCACGAACTTGGACGTGAGAAAGCTACTTTCAAGCGACTATCTTGGGACATACAAGGACGAAAATGGCGATATCCGAACCGACGTTACCACCCTGGCAAACTATGTAAATAGATTCACTTTCGCAAGCAATCTTGGGATTCTCGAACGCGACAATTTCAAGCTAATTTTTCCAAAAGAATTCAGCGAAGATCTAATATCTGCACTGGAAATAGCATCAGATAAAATGCACGATTTTTCACTAAATTTTAGAAAGGAAATTGAGATTGCCGCCGCACGCAACACATTGAATCAGCTGCTACCAAACACAGAAGAAATTTTAAATGAAGTACTCGATAGCATCGCGAAGGAACACGGCATTGCGAATCACAGTTCCCCTGAGAAAATAAAATTCGTCCATCGATATGGCCACCTTCAAATCCCACCATACCAGGAGATCACCACCGAATTAGTATTTACGCCAAAAGAAATATTGCAAGGATATCGACGCAAATGGGTATCAGAAGCACATAGATTTAGCAATGAAAAGTTAGAAGAATTTTCTGGCAATCCCCCCAACGCGACCACAACTGCTTACGTAAAAACGCTAGAGGATTTTGACACCCAAGAATATGTAATTTCGAAGATTCTTCCCTTTAAAGACAACTTGGGAGTAAAAGAAAAATACGACACCTACGTGCGCTTACTGAGCGCGCAAGTACCAGGCAATCTATCTTGGCGCTACGAATTTTCAAAAACGCCTTTAATAGCGATCTATTTTTCCAGGCAGCCGCAAAGCGGGAAAATTGACACAGCGCCAAGAAGAAGACACCTTGGTGGACGCGGATCCGTTCCCTCACGATATATCAGCCCTGATTTAAGTATCCCAATAATCGTTCAATCGCTCGTGACTGGAAAAATATATCATTTTGATTCGCTTAGAAAAATGCTTGCTCAACTACAGAAGGACTCTACGCTACGTGCAAGCTTCAGAGCACACTTCGACGTCGACGAAGATCTAAAGACACCATTGACACTCGTTGCAACTGGCTCACAGGGCAGCTATGAACGTACCCTCGATAGGGAAATCAGGAACGTCGATATCCGTGTGCGCTCCCATCAAGAAGCGTATTGGCACGGTTTGGCACAAACCGCTCAAGACCTAGCGTTTATACTCACCATCCCGACAATGTTCTTAAATCCTGTAGCTGCATTTTCTATAGGCCTAGTATTGAGCCCAGGTAGCATACTACTTCAAGCTGCAATTGCCGATACGCAGCAGGAACGGGATGCGTTATTTGGTGACGCTGCAGTTAGTGCTCTCTTTGAATTTTTGGGGGAAGGATTTGGAAAAGTCGTTAATCGCGGCATCATAAATCTCGTCAAAAAAACCAAGCCAACGCTCAACATTCCGAAACACACCCTCGATTCATCTGACTCGCTTATTAAAAAACTGGGTACCGATATCGCACCTCACTGCAGTATCCGGGTTAAGCGCGGGATTGAAGAAAAATTATGTACATTGAGCATGGTGCAAAAACAGGACGCACCGAGCACAATGAATACAATATTGCAAGGATTAAGAAATGGCGTCGACAAAACCAAGCATGTACTTGAGAATCTTATCAGGGCCGATTTTGCCAACTCCGTCGTTAAGCACCCGCCGTCATCAAACATTCGATTTGACCAAAAACAAGATTTTATTAATCTGGTAGGAAAAAACGTTGAATCCATGCAACTGGATGCTTGGGACGGCGGTGTCTGTCGCGGGTTGAGCTTGGCGTGGGGAATTGAAACCTTGCATGGTGATCCGTCTGGGAAAAACTTTCTAGAGTCAATCATGCGAGTTGCGAAGTCCTCCACTTCGGGCGACAAGAATTTGGTACCGAATGGAAAAGTGGCTTCTGAACTCTTTGAATATATCGACCAGTTGCAGCATCAGCAGACGTCGACGTACGCCAAGATAATACCGCCAGTGGAAAATCCGATTCAGCTGCATCTTGAGGCCCAGAGCGCATGGGCTAAGAAAAATGGAATGAAGTCCAAAATCTCCATCGCAGATTCAGTCAAGTCGAAAACATCGGACACATCGGACACATCACTGTTTATCCACTTCAGGAATAAGGTCAACCCACATTCAACAACCAGCATAAAAACGATGCAAGATATCAACGAACTGAAGGCAAAAATATCGCATAGTGAAAATTCAGTCATTGAGTTTCAAACCCCTGAGCATGCCATGGCGATCAGTCGCGTCGACGGAGTTTATTCGTTTTTTGAGCCTAATTTTGGAGCAGTAGGCTTTAAGACATGGGCAGAATTCGATGCCTTTTTAACAACATTACTAACTAAACCAGGCTATAACCCGCCCTATCTGATTGAAACTCTCACCTTCGACCCCAAACTAGGCGAAAGGCCGTCCACCAGCAAATTCAAGACAATTTTGAATCAAAATTAAATAATATTTATTTAATTTAAATAGTTTCATTAACCCATACCGAGACAACGCTAATTTCTCGCCCTCCGCCTCATTTACCTGACCGACGGCTACCGTCGTCATTCTCGTGTACAAGGCCCATCAGTACACAGATGTTTTCTAAGCCCCTCCGCACGTCACCAGCAACACGCTACTCCGCTACACACATCAGCATGCGGGCAAGCGCCTGACTGATTACAAAGCATGCTATGTTCAATCTGTCTCGGGTAAGGCAACATGCCAATATCACATCGAAACAACCGCACTGTCACGTT
>JAMFSU010000010.1 GCA_026225475.1 Duganella sp. | reverse complement strand
CGACAGAGAAGCGACCAGTGGCGCCAGAGCGCACACGTAGGGATGGTGCCGAAATCGTCTTAAACCGGCTGTCATTGGACAGCGCTGCAAACACGGCATCGATGCTGGATGTCTTGAGCCGGACAAAACCATCAAGCGTAGAAATCGTCGATAGACCAGCGGAGAACTTGCCGCCAAGGACCGAGAGCGCCAGTGAGAATGCGGAACCTTCCTGCGCATCGGTTGATACTTCAAACACTTGCCCCCGCACCATGACTTCGCCTTGTCTGATATCTAGTTGCTCAAGTAATGCGGTCAATCGCTTGATATCTGCCGGTGTGCCGTTAAACACCAATGCATCAGCAGTGGTATCAACCAAGGCGGCAGCAGTATTGGTCACGGCAGGCTGCTTAGCCGGTTGCCCCGCGGTGGTATCGCTGGTCACAGCTTGCGGCGCACCGTGTATCGCCCTGGTCGTTGTAAAGTCACCATCTGCAAACAAGCCGCGCACAAGTTCAACCAGATAGGACACATCACGGTATTTAGGCCGATAGACAAACACGCTCTTGTCGATCTTCGCTTCTTTCTGCGTACCAATCACATCGACACCGTTTTCCATATGCACCGCTAATCCCATGGTAGTGAGGAAGCGCCCTATTTCCTGCCGTGCATTGGTGCCGGTATTAAATCGAAAGGTCACCATGCGCTCATCGGCCAGGACATCGGATTGAATAACGAACGGTGTTTTCAAGACCTGCGTATACATCAACTCGACCGCATCAGCGACCTTGATATGCGACAGCGAGAACGTGGCCGGATCGCTGGCGGCATAACCTGCATCGGCAAAGCACCACTTAACGATGATTAATTTCTGTCCAAACTAACGGGGCCACCTCTCAGGATGTGGCCTCACACACCGGTTGTCCGTTTCATGCAACGGACAACCGGCGGGAAGTCAGACGCATGTCTGCCGATTTCAATGTACTGCCTGACGCCGGCGATGCGTGAATCATCGCCAAATATCACTGTACTGGGTTGCGATTTCTAAGGATTTTCACTTTCTTGGTGAAATTGTCGTCTTGAAAAAACTGCCGTATCAGAACCGATAGCGCAACTGCAGGTCAGCGGTCTGCGCAGCGTAGCCGGACGCTGCTTCGACCGTGTACCTGGTAGCCAGACTCAGGTTCTGGTGTTGTACCAGCGTCGCGCCCAGCGAAAGCACAACAGTATTGGCCACCGGTGCTGAGCCCTGTGTCGTGAAGGTGGTCGCTCCCGAAGTGTCGGCCGCGAAATTGGCCACTGATTGCTGGGCACGATCATGATATTCATGCCGCCAGCTCAGTTGCACTGCCGGTAACAGTTCGCCGTATCCGGTCACGAAGCTGCGTTCCAGCCTAGCGCCCAGATCGCTCTTAACCGATGTGCTGTTGGCCGTATTCACCGTCAAGGCCGCTGCGCTACCGCTTTATGTGTCCCGCGCAGGTTTTAGCGACATGCTCGTGCTGTAGCCGCCTTATTAAACATACACTGGATACGGCTCCGAAAAGCTACGTATCCAGTCGCGGTTCACCAAAAATCAGGTGGATAGTTTGGCCGCCAATACATCCACTCTTTCGATACTTGGCGGTTCGGACAAGAGCTCGGCGGCGTTTGCCATGAGCGCAGCCGCAATTGGGCCTGAGAGATGCGCATCCCTTCCCGCTTCGTTGGCGAATGCATCGAAGATACCGAATTCGGACGGGCTCAGTTTAAGCGCGAACCAGACTGTTGTTGCCGCCTCCTGATTGGCCAGCGGCAAGGCGCTCTTCAAAAACGCTTCTACTTCAATTTCTTTTCCTGGTTTGGCTTTTACGCGGACGAGTAGTGCGACGTTGACCATGATGATGTTCCCTTACACGTTGTGAATGAAACTGAATTGTAGGGATTATGCCTAACACGCAATAGTGGCAGAAGCGCCAATAATGATACTATTTCGGTCATGCTGATTTATATACTTGCGCTCAACGACGTGTTCGATACCGGCCTGACTTCGTTATTGGATGTCATTGGCACGGCAAACGAATTGATTCAACAGGAGCAAAGCTCTTTGCGGTTCGAGGTCCGCCTGGTGGGCGTGCGACGTCAGGTGCATACCGCTCAAGGACTGACGGTACCGGTATTGTCGGCAACCAAACTTCCGCGTCCCGATGTGGTATTGATGCCGGCACTGGGCGCCAAGATGCCGATACCATTGGCGGCGGCGTTGGCGCGGCGCGATGTGCGCGAAGCTGGAACTTTAATCAAGAAATGGGCGCAAGAAGGTGCTGCCGTGGGAGCCGCCTGTACAGGAACTTTCGTTCTGGCGGAGAGCGGCGTGCTGGACGGTCAGACCGCGACCACTTCCTGGTGGTTGTCGTCCTTGTTTCGGCAACGCTACCCGCGTGTCTCACTTGACGAGAGCAGGATGCTGGTCAATTCGACTTGCTTCACTACCGCAGGCGCAGCGCTGGCGCATCTCGACTTGGGACTGAGCATCGTGCGTAGCCAAAGTCCGAAACTGGCGGCGTTGTGCGCGCGATATCTGCTGGTTGAGTCGCGCACTTCGCAAGCAGTCTTTGTCATTCCTGATCACATCGCACATACCGACCCGATAGTGGAGCGATTTGAAGCGTGGGCCCGGAATCGTCTGGCGCTGGGCTTTTCCATGAACGCGGCCGTGACGACCATCGGTACCAGCGAACGCACGCTGGTACGTCGTATGCAAACGATCTTGGGAAAATCTCCCCTGGCCTATTTTCAGGATTTGCGCGTGGAGCGCGCGGTTCACCTGTTGCAGACCAGCGATGAAAGTGTCGAACGCATTGCCGGCTTGGTGGGATATGGAGACGGCACCACGCTTCGTACCCTGTTACGTCGCAAGCTAGGTAAAGGTGTCCGCGAACTGCGTGATCGCGGCACTTGAATGACATCTTTCGCTGAGACTTGATTTGCTATCGCGTCGTCGCAGCGGCATTAAGCCTGAGCGGTCGGCCGGACAACAATTTCGCCGACGTCAACGTCGGCTGGTTGCTCGATAGCGAATACAATCGCACGTGCGATCGCATCCGGCGGCATGGCAAACTTTTCCATGGAAGCGACGATCTGTGCTTTCATCTCCGGATTGCTCATGGATTCAGCGAAGTTCGTTCGTGTCATCCCGGGCGAAATGACCGTAACGCGTAACTTTTCTCCCGCCTCCTGGCGCAAGCCCTCGGAAATGGCACGTACGGCGATCTTGGTGCCGGCGTAGACCGCCATGTTCGGCACAATCCGATATGCAGCGGTAGACGCAGTATTGATGATGTGTCCGAACCCCTGCGAGCGGAATAACGGCAGCGCGGCGGCGATGCCGTATAAAACGCCTTTGATATTGATGTCGATCATGTCTTCCCAATCCTCTACACGCAACTCGTCAAGAGCAGAGATCGGCCCAATCGCGGCATTGTTGATGAGCACATCAAGCTTGCCATAACGGTCACTTGCCAACTTGATGAGAGCAGCAACTTCAGCGCGCCGTTTCACGTCGGTAGAGATGAATGCGACTTCTCCGCCGGCATCGGCGATGCGCGCTGCCAGCGCTTCAAGACGCTGCCCCCCCCTCGCCCCAAGCACTACCTTCGCGCCGCGCTTGGCCAGCAGCAGTGCGGTCGCTTCGCCAATTCCACTACTTGCGCCCGTGATGACGATGACCTTGTTTTCAATGCCTGACATGTGTTCTCCTTGGAAGAGTTTGCTGGAAATAAGGTTTATTTCATGGTGTCGCAGTCGCCTCTGCTCTCAAGCAAAAAAGGTGACGTGCTGTTGGCCCTGCACTGGATTCAGTATCCACGCCGCGGTTGCAACGCGGCTAGACGGATCGAATGCAATTCTTGCCTATTTCGCTAAAACGACCTGGAAATTGCAAAGAGAATGCCAACGATGAAGTAAACTTTTCGCTTTGCACGACAAGTGGCATAGACGAAAAAAAGGAGATTGAAATGTCGGAGGCCGACAAGAAATTGAGCGTGGCGAGGGCAGAACTCTCGACACTCATTGCGCGTCAGGCGCCGATAGTAGGAAACTTCTCGACCTTGATCGAAGGAGTCACCTTGTATCGACGGGTTGCGCCGACGGCGCCGGTCAGCGGCTTTTATGCCCCAAGCATGGGATTTATCGCGCAGGGACTAAAACGCGTAACCTTGGGGGAGCAGACCTACGATTGCGATGCGCAATGTTATTTGCTCACTGCCGTCGATCTTCCTACGGTGGCCCAGATCATCGAAGCAAGCGCGGACACTCCCTATCTTTCGATCCTGCTGACACTCTCGCCGCACGACATTTCCCAGTTGCTGATCGATATTGAACTGCCCGATAGCGTTAACAGTTCAACCCACCCCGGCATGGCGGTGAGCGAAATTTCCCTGGCGCTGTTGAACGCCTTGTGTCGCCTCGTTGCTCTTCTCGACGAGCCGGAAAATATACCTGCTCTGGCGCCCTTGATCAAACGAGAAATACTCTATCGCCTGCTCATCGGCGAACAAGCTCAGCGACTCCGGCAAATGTGTTCTGCCGGCAGCTATGGCCATCAAATCGGCAAGGTGATCAGCTGGCTAAAGTCTCATTACACTGAGGCCCTGAAAGTCGAGAAGCTGGCCGCGCAGGTTCCCATGGCGCCGTCTACATTCAATCACCACTTCCGCCTCATCACCTCGATGAGCCCATTGCAATACCAAAAACAACTGCGCTTGCATGAAGCGCGCCGACTGATGCTGACTGACCGGATCGATGTGGCAACGGCAGCTTTTCGGGTCGGCTATGAAAGTCCGTCGCAGTTTAGTCGCGAGTATAAGCGCCTGTTCGGCATACCCCCGCTTCGCGATATTTCTCGGTGGAAGCACGAAATTTTCTAACGTTAGTTCATTGACGTGAGAATTGCTGGCGCTGGCCGTCACTGCGCTGGGCAGCGTCGCAACCTGCGCCTTTTCGATTTTGGCAAAAAAATGTAGACCTTTGTTGAAAACGGATCTACTTTGCCGCGAATTTTACATAGAAAATTGGTCTTCGTTTGAGATGCAATCCTGCGTAAGCGATCAGGTAGGGGCTTCGAGTGTTCGACGTTGCATTGCCAAGAATTATTCGGTGCTAGCACCTTCGTGACCAGATATCACTAAGGGACATCGCCAAGCGACTTGGCGTCTCCGGGAACACCGTTGGGCGTTACTTGTGCCCTGAAACTCTAGCGTCAGCCTATTCAAACCGACGTTCCGCCAGTGTGTACGCATTCAACCTAAACGCATGGCTTAAAACCAAATCCGCTACATCTAGGAAGAAAAAAAACGGCATCAAGTAGATGCATCCTGATCTTTACGTACTGGGATTTGAAAGCTCTTATGGTCGCGTTGCTGCGTTCGCTCGGCATTGGAAGTGGATCAGTTAGATAGGGGCAACGCTGCGAGCAAAGGAACATCGAGATCTTTGTGTGTTCCTGGATATGGCCTGAAGAGCATTGCCTCCTCCTATGAATGTTGGCCGCCTTAGAGAATACGTAACATTCACGAATTTTCATTGATCCTATTCGGTATGTTGAAGCAGCAGGTCTGCGTTGAGGCGTTGAGACTCATAAAATTGAAAAGAAAATTTCCAATGAAGGAAAAAGACGCTGTCAGCATCAAATAGATATTGACCATAACGTCGCTCACGCTGAAAATAAAATTGAAAACAACTATGTCAAAGTGCAAATCGTATGGCGAACTTTACGACGGCGGTGAATGGCAAATATTCATCCGTGATCCTTAGCGCAAGGATGGACTTCTCCACATATATAGAAGCATCCGGGAAGCTTCCGATTGTGGCGGCAGAGAATCAAAAATTACTCGAACAGCTTTGCCAGGAACAGAACCTGACGATCGATTACTTGGTCGATGGCGAGATGGCCCATGTGTATCGCAACCTCAACCTCAATGACGAGAACGGCTTTTCTTACAGTCAGGTTTGGGTGAAAGCCAACTTTGAACAATACAGAGAGCCTTGGGCTGCGCATCATTGCAAACGCGACAACATAAAGCGCGCAGATATGTCGACGCTGCATGCAGACCATGTAGTCAATAAAAAGTCGCTCCTGAATTGCCCGGATGCCTGGGTGGTTCTTTTCCCGGTTGAAAAGTCTTCGAACACCCTATACGGTTTCAAGGTCGAAAGTAAGAACGTACCGTTTCAACCAGGATGGGAGTATTTAAGTATCACAGGACCTATACTTTTTAAAATCTTCTCCTCCGATTTTCCGACCAACGAGAAAGAGTTTAAAACGCTCTTGGGCACTATCGTCGGGCAGATTATGAACAAGGACCTGCACCTCCTAATAGAAAACGAAATGAGGGCCGTCCTGCCCGCATGGAAGCCATAAATACACGGAACGTTGATGACCTGTTTCTAAAATATCGGAACAATTTAACGTCGCGCTTTTTACCACCGGAGCTCTTTGGACAAATACACACTCAAACTCTCGGCATGGTTAAAGACCGAGGCGGCCAAATCACGCAAGCAACGTCGTACGTTAAAACAGCTCCATTTGGAGCTGCGTGCGTTGGGTTATGAAGGGGCGTACGATCGAGTCGCGGCCTTCGCCAGGCGCTGGAAGGTAGATCAATTCGAGAGGGGCCATTCGGCGAGAAAATCAACAGAAAACCGGACATTTTAACTTGGCGGGCAACCGGACATTTAAAAATAGCCTTGACAACACTATGTTGTGTACCGCACCGACTGTGATGGAGACATCAACTAACTTCGCCCTTGTACCT
>JAMFSU010000093.1 GCA_026225475.1 Duganella sp. | reverse complement strand
TGGGTCAGGCGGATGACGAAGCGACTCAACTCTCCCAGGGCTTCGTGACCGCTGAAGCTGACCACGCTGAGCGCTTGCGCCAGTACCCCGGCACGCTTGACTTCGAGGGTGTAGGCTGGCTGTACGCTGGAGCAAATGGTTGCGAAGATATCTTGGATAGACATGCACTTTCCTTTGCATCAGTAAAGAAAAGCAGACATTAGATGTCGATAGTGTAAAAATTTACTATCTGACAATAATGATTTTTGGAAATTAATTGGATGGGGCACTTGCTTTAGGGAAGCTGCCGATGTCGCGGTAAACGCCACAGCGTTGGCCTCTGCAATATCCCTGCATGCGCTGCGCGGTCTCGCTAAACAGCCATTAGCAGTGCGTCTTGGCGACGCAGCAACGGTCTGAAGAGCCGACCCAGCAGTGTCTTTTCAGCGCGCCCGCGCACGACACCGCAACCGACTCGTAAAAACCGCAGAAAAACCTTTATAATTCAGGGTTTTGGACGATTTTTGCGGAGTAATTCATGCCAATTTACGCGTATCGCTGTGAAGCCTGTGGTTTTGCCAAGGATGTTCTGCAAAAGATGTCAGACGACGCGTTGACCGTTTGTCCGTCCTGTAGCAAGGACAGTTTCAAAAAACAATTGACCGCGGCTGGCTTTCAGCTGAAGGGATCGGGCTGGTATGTGACCGATTTCCGCGGCAATGCCAACAGTGTCGCCAATAGCACTGGCGCGACTGGCACTGCGCTGGCAGCGGCAGAACCGTCGGCATCCTCGGACGGCGCAGCAGCACCGGCGGCAGCGCCATCGACGCCTGTTGCACCCACGGCGCCAGCTGCTGCTGCACCGGCAGCGCCGAGCACACCAAGTACCCCCAGCGCTTCGTAAGCCAACCACAAAGAAACCATGCGCAAATACTTCATCACCGGCCTGCTGATTCTGGTTCCCCTGGCGATCACGCTGTGGGTGCTCAATCTGATCATTAGCACCATGGATCAGTCGCTGTTGCTGCTGCCGGTAAGCTGGCGGCCGGAGGCGCTGATCGGATTTCGCATTCCCGGCCTGGGTTCGATTCTGACGCTGCTGATCATCTTCATCACCGGTCTGGCTACGCGCAATTTCATCGGCCGTCAGGTGGTCAGTTTGTGGGAAGGCATGCTCACCCGTATTCCTGTGGTGAAGTCGATTTACTCCAGCGTCAAGCAGGTATCGGATACCTTGTTCTCGTCGTCCGGCAATGCATTTCGCAAGGCAGTGCTGGTGCAGTATCCGCGCCAGGGTTCCTGGACCATCGCGTTCCTGACCGGGATTCCCGGCGGCGAGGTCAAGAATCATCTGCAAGGCGACTATATCAGCCTGTATGTGCCGACCACGCCGAATCCGACCTCGGGTTTCTTTCTGATGGTGCCACGTGCCGACACCATCGAGCTGGACATGAGCGTTGACGAAGCCCTCAAGTACATCGTCTCGATGGGGGTCGTGGCGCCAGAACAGCAAGCCGACAGAAAAATCATCGTCGATACCGTTGGCGAAGCGGTTAATCATAATTGAAGGGGCGTGCCGCCCCGCCTTCGCCCCCTCATCACTATAAAACTCGAATCAAACAAACTGTAACCGGAATCAGATTATGTCCATGCGAACTCAATATTGCGGCCTCACCACAGAGGCATTGCTCGGCCAAACCGTCAGCCTGTGCGGCTGGGTTCATCGTCGTCGTGACCACGGCGGCGTGATTTTCATCGACCTGCGCGATCGCGAAGGTCTGGTGCAGGTGGTGTGCGATCCTGATCGCGCCGATGTGTTCCAGAACGCGGAAGCCGTGCGTAACGAATTCTGTCTGCGTATCACCGGTGTCGTGCGCAGCCGTCCGGACGGTACCGCCAACGCCAACCTGACTTCGGGCAAGATCGAAGTGCTGGCGCATTCGCTGGAAGTGTTGAACCCATCGGTGACGCCACCGTTCCAGCTGGATGACGACAACCTGTCGGAAACCACACGCCTGACCCACCGCGTGCTGGATCTGCGCCGTCCGCAGATGCAAAACAACCTGCGCCTGCGTTACAAAGTGGCCATGGAAGTGCGCAAGTTCCTCGACGGACAAGGTTTCATCGATATCGAAACACCAATGCTGACCAAGTCGACCCCGGAAGGCGCACGCGACTATCTGGTGCCATCGCGTGTGAACGCCGGCGAATTCTTCGCGCTGCCGCAATCGCCACAGTTGTTCAAGCAATTGTTGATGGTCGCCAACTTCGACCGTTACTATCAGATCACCAAGTGCTTCCGCGACGAAGACTTGCGCGCTGACCGTCAGCCTGAATTCACCCAGATCGATTGCGAAACCTCGTTCCTCAATGAACAGGAAATCCGCGATCTGTTTGAAGGCATGATCCGTCTGGTCTTCAAGAACGCACTCGACATCGATCTGCCGAACCCGTTCCCGGTGATGGACTTTGCCACTGCCATGGGAATGTACGGTTCGGACAAGCCAGACATGCGCGTGAAGCTGGAGTTCACCGAGCTGACCGACGTCATGAAAGATGTCGACTTCAAGGTCTTCGCTGGTGCAGCCAACAGCGAAGGTGGCCGTGTGGTCGGTCTGCGCGTGCCAGGCGGCGCCGAAATGCCACGTTCGGAAATCGATGCCTACACCCAGTTCGTCGCCATCTACGGTGCCAAGGGCCTGGCTTACATTAAGGTCAATGAAAAGGCCAAGGGGCGTGATGGTCTGCAATCGCCGATCGTCAAGAACTTGCACGATGCCGCGCTGGCCGCGATCGTCGAAAAGACCGGCGCGCAAGATGGCGACCTGATTTTCTTCGGAGCTGACAAGGCCAAGGTGGTCAACGATGCGATCGGCGCGCTGCGCGTGAAGATCGGTCACAGCGACTTCGGCAAGAAGAATGGTCTGTTCGACGAAGCATGGCGTCCGTTGTGGGTGGTCGACTTCCCAATGTTTGAATACGACGAAGACAACCAACGCTGGGTCGCGCTGCATCACCCGTTTACTTCGCCCAAGGATGGCCACGAAGATTTCATCTCGACCAATCCGGCGGCGGCCATTGCCAAGGCCTACGATCTGGTCCTCAACGGCTGGGAACTGGGCGGCGGTTCGGTGCGTATCCACCGCGCTGACATACAAAGCAAGGTGTTCCGCGCATTGAAGATCGATGATGAAGAAGCACGCCTGAAGTTTGGCTTCCTGCTCGACGCACTGCAATATGGCGCACCACCGCACGGTGGTATCGCCTTTGGTCTGGATCGTCTGGTGACCATGATGGCCGGTGCCGAATCGATCCGTGATGTGATCGCCTTCCCCAAGACTCAGCGCGCGCAATGTTTGTTGACGCAAGCGCCGTCGGCAGTCGATGAAAAGCAACTGCGTGAACTGCATATCCGTTTGCGCAATGCCGAGCCAGCAGTCAAGGCTTGAGTCGATTAGCCGTTAGCCGTAGCGGCTGCGCCTGATCCGCGCAGTTGTTCAAGAAGAGGGCGCATGCAGCGATGCATAGCGTCCTTTTTTGCGTCTGGCGCTACAATGGCAGCAGTGTCGGCAACCTTGTAACTGGGTCAATAACAATGCAAGCTTCTTTTAAAATTCCCGAGTCAGTACTGGTGGTCATCTACACAGCCGCACTCGACGTATTGTTGATCGAGCGCACCGACAAGGCTGGCTACTGGCAATCGGTCACCGGCTCCAAGGATTTTGTTGATGAGCCGCTGATGGCCACGGCGCGGCGCGAAGTCGGTGAAGAGACCGGTATCTTGGTCGACGATGAAATCAGAGTTCCGCCGACAGCGCTGCAGTGCGTTCCGTGTCATCATCTACAGGACTGGCATCTATCCAATATCTATGAAATCTATCCAGTCTGGCGCCATCGTTATGCGCCGGGCGTGACACACAACACCGAACATGTGTTCGGTCTGCTGGTGCCGCAGGCAATTCCGGTCGTGCTGGCGCCGCGCGAACACACGCGCTACCAGTGGCTGCCTTATCGTGCCGCAGCCGACCAATGTTTTTCGCCATCGAATGCAGAAGCGATTCTGCAATTGCCGAGCATGCGGCAAGTCAGCGCAGCGGGTGTGGCTTCCGATTAACTTGAACAGGAGTTTTGCCGCTCTCATGAAGTTACGCATCGCCACCTACAATATTCACAAGGGAGTGACCTCAGGTCGGTCCCGCATCCACGCCCTCAAACTGGCACTGGCGCAGCTCGATGCTGATCTGCTGTTCCTGCAGGAAGTGCAGGGCCGCCATGATCGTCATGCCTTGCGCCATGCCGCGCACTGGCCGTCGCTGGGGCAACACGAGTTTCTGGCCGGCGAATCGCACCATTCTGCCTATGGCATGAATGCCGTCTACGACCATGGCCATCATGGCAACGCCTTGCTGTCACGCTTTCCGATCGGGGCGATTCGCAATCAGGATGTCTCCGATCATGCCTATGAGGCACGCGGCATCTTGCATTGTGTGGTCGATATCGACGGCGTCAGTGTGCACTGCTATGTCATTCATCTGGGCTTGTTTGCCGGTGGCCGACGGCGCCAGACGGCGGCCCTGGTCGAAGCGGTGCGCTCGTCGGCGCCGCCCGATGCGCCGCTGATCATTGCCGGCGACTTCAATGACTGGACTAATCAACTCAGCGAATTTTTGCGCATCCGGCTCGGCGTGACCGAGGTCTTCGAGCATCAGGCCAGCGTTCCCGGCCTGATGGGCTATCTGCGCAAGCTGGGCGGCATGCGGCCGCTGGTGCAGCCGGCACGTACCTTTCCTGCCTCGATGCCGATGTTGCGGCTGGATCGCATTTATCTGCGCGGTTTTGAAGTTGAATCAGCGCAAGTGTTGCGTGGCGGGTTGTGGTCTACGTTATCGGACCATGCGCCAATTATCAGCACCTTGCGTTTAAAATGAGGCGCACAATCGCAGACCTGACCGGGTGCGGCAAGCTGCGCAATCGCATTCCTTCAAGGCAGAGCCAGTCATGCGCGTGATCAGTTATAGCGGCGACAACAATATTGTCTTGCTGCGTAGCGGCGCTGAGTTCTTTCCAGCGCTGATTGCCGCCATCGATGGCGCACATGCCGAGATCTATCTGGAAACCTACATCTTTGCCATTGATGATACCGGCATCCTGGTGCGTGATGCGCTCGAACGCGCTGCGCGCCGTGGCGTGGTGATCAGCGTGATTACTGACTGGGTCGGTACCGGCCGGGTTGAATCGCTTCAACTCAAAACGATGCTGACGGCGGCAGGGATTGCACATCGCTCCTTCAATCCCTGGTTCCGGCGCGGCGTGGCGCGCAGCCATCGCAAGCTGTGTGTGGTGGATCGCCTGTGGGCCTTTGTCGGCGGTCTCAATATCAATGATGACTTCTTTTCCGACGATGGCCGCCGTCATGCGTTGCCGGCGCCGCGCTGGGACTTTGCTGTGCGTATCGATGGCCCGCTGGTGGCGGCGATCCATCAAGAGATGCTGACGCAATGGATACGCATCGGCAAAATGCGGCTCAAGGCTCGCTGGGAGAATTTCAGGACGGCAGCAAGGCGTGCTCGGCATGGCACCGAACATGGGCAGGCGTTGGCCGGACTGGTGGTACGTGACAACCTGCGCAATCGCCGTACAATCCAGCGCGCCTATTTGCAGGCGCTGGGACGCGCGCGTGAGTCGGCGTTCCTGGCCAATCCGTATTTTGCACCCGGACGCAAGCTGCGGCGTGCGCTGGAACAGGCGGCCATGCGCGGCGTGCGCGTGACCTTGCTGCTTGGCGTCGGGCAATTCTGCATGCAGGATGCGGTAGCGCAGTCGTTTTACCCGAAACTGCTCAAGGCCGGTGTGCGCATCGTCGAATACACCAAGACCCAATTGCATGCCAAGGTCGCTGTCATCGATGATCTGTGGGCCACGGTTGGGTCCAGCAACTATGACGGGCTCAGTCTGTTCGTCAATCAGGAAGCCAATGTGATGGTCAGCGACGTTGCCTTTGCCGCCACCCTGCGCGCGGAAATCGAAGTCGGTCTGCAGGGTGGGCGTTTGGTGCAACTGCAGGATTTCGCCCATATCGCCTGGTATCGCAAATTGTGGTTCGGCACCGCTTTTCTGATGTATCGCGCCATCATCCGCGTCATTACGTTGGGGCAGGGTGCCTGATGCACATGCGGCTTGGTTTGCTGCGGGTTTTTAGTTATATTTTCGTATCATTGTTTTATTGGCTAATTGCTCGATAATCATCAAGTATTTTCTCGCTCTTAAACCAGAGTTAAGGGTGGGGAGCATGGTCTTTGCTGATATAAACGAAAAAGCTATCCGATTAATAAAAACAATCAATTTTGATTTATTCATTTATGTAATTAAAGTTCATGCAAGGTTGCCCTCTGCGTTCTGCTCCAGCCGGCACCGGATTTTCTAACCTACTTTTCAGGGATGTGACATGAGCAATAAATTAACCACTTCTGCCGGCGCACCGGTTGCCGACAACAACAACATCCAAACGGCAGGTCCACGTGGCCCGGCGCTGTTGCAAGACGTCTGGTTCCTCGAAAAACTGGCCCACTTCGACCGCGAAGTGATTCCCGAGCGGCGCATGCACGCCAAAGGCTCGGCCGCCTACGGCACGTTCACCGTCACGCACGACATTTCCAAATACACCAAGGCCCGGATTTTTTCCGAAGTCGGCAAGAAAACCGATATGTTCCTGCGCTTTTCGACCGTAGCAGGGGAGCGCGGCGCGGCTGACGCAGAACGCGATATTCGCGGTTTTGCCATGAAGTTCTACACCGAACAAGGAAATTGGGATCTGGTTGGCAACAATACGCCTGTGTTCTTCATGCGCGATCCGCATAAATTCCCTGACCTGAATCGCGCCGTCAAACGCGACCCCAAGACCAATCTGCGCAGCGCCAACAACAACTGGGATTACTGGACATTGTTGCCGGAAGCATTGCATCAAATCACTATCGTCATGAGCGACCGTGGCATTCCGCGTTCGTATCGTCACATGCATGGCTTCGGCAGCCATACATTCAGTTTCATCAATGCAGCCAATGAGCGCTACTGGGTCAAGTTTGCGTTCAAGACCCAGCAAGGCATCCAGAACATGACCGACGCCGAAGCCACCGATCTGGTTGGCCGCGACCGTGAAAGCTCGCAGCGCGATCTGTTCGACAGTATCGAAAACGGCGATTTCCCACGCTGGAAGCTGTTCGTGCAAATCATGCCCGAGAAGGATGCCGGTAGTTACCACATCAACCCGTTCGATCTGACCAAGGTGTGGCCGCACAAGGACTATCCCGAAATCGAAGTCGGTGTCATGGAGCTGAACCGCAATCCGGAAAACTACTTCGCCGAAGTTGAGCAGGCCGCATTTTCGCCCGCCAATGTGGTACCCGGCGTCGGTTTTTCGCCGGACAAAATGTTGCAAGGTCGGCTGTTTTCGTATGGCGATGCGCACCGTTACCGTCTCGGTGTCAATCACTACCAGATCCCGGTCAATGCTGCGCGCTGCCCGGTGCACACCTCGCATCGCGATGGTGCCATGCGGGTCGACGGCAATCATGGCGCGACGTTGGGCTATGAGCCAAACAGCTATGGTCAATGGCAGGAACAGCCCGATTTCCGTGAACCGCCACTGGCCATCGAAGGCGCCGCCGACCACTGGAACCATCGCGTGGACGAGGATTATTTCTCGCAACCGCGCGCCTTGTTCCAGTTGATGACGCCGGCCCAGCAGCAGGTGCTGTTCGAAAACACCGCACGCGCCATCAACGGCGCTTCGCAACCGGTGGTGCAGCGTCATATCGACAATTGCACCAAGTGTGATCCGGCCTATGGTGCCGGTGTAGCCAACGCGATTGCAGCGTTGAAGTAAACCACCGGCCTTTCGTATCAACGCGGTCACTGTCGTGATGGTAATGCTGTTGAGTTAAGAAACATCTGTCGGTTCTTAGATGCTGATGGTTTGTTTTCTTCGGACGAGTTAGCCGAGGGCGGCTCGGCGGCCGCTTACCTCAGTGCGTCGTTGAATCTTTGTTTTCTTCGAACGAGCTAGCCGGGGGCGGCCCGGCAGCCGCTCACTTTCTTTGGTCTCGCCCAAAGATAAGTAAGCAAAGAAAGGCGACCGCTACTGCATCGCCCCTGCGGGGTTCCCGGCGCTGTGGCGCAAGCAT
>JAMFSU010000092.1 GCA_026225475.1 Duganella sp. | reverse complement strand
GCTTACTTATCTTTGGGCGAGACCAAAGAAAGTGAGCGGCTGCCGGGCCGCCCCCGGCTAGCTCGTCCGAAGAAAACAAAGATTCAATTACACACTGAGGTAGCCGGCAAGGTAGTCCGAAGAAAACAAAGATTCAACTACGCAATGAGGTGAGCTGCTGCCGGGCCGCCCCCGGCTAGGTCGTCCGAAGAAAACAAAGATTCAACGACGCAATGAGGTGAGCGGCTGCCGAGCCGCCCCCGGCTAGCTCGTCCGAAGAAAAAAAAGCATCAGCAACCCAGAAAAAAACACCGGCCTTTTCTTAACCGAACAGCATTACCGCTTGCGCAGGCCTTTCGCCGAGTTCGAAGCAAGCCGCTACGATCATGGACACGCCTGCAGAACCTCAACCTTTCGCTCTGCCAGCAAGGGCAGCGCCCGGCCTACTACCAGCGTCTGGTAATGCGTCGACAGCTTGTGCGTTTCGAGCGCTTCGGCATCGCGGTAGTGTTCCAGCAACAACACGGTGCGCGGTGCAGTGGTGCTTTCGAATACTTCGTAGCCGAGGCAACCTGGTTCGGCCAGTGATTTTGGACGCAGCTCGCCTATGATCGCCATGATTTCATCATAGGCGTCCGGCGTTGGCTGCCAGCGTGCCACGATGGTGATTGGTGTCGTTGTGCTCATGCTTGTTCTCCTTGAAATGCGTTAACAATGGCTTCGGCCAGTGGTCCGGCCGATCCGGGATTTTGACCGGTAAACAAACGGCCGTCGATGACGACCTTGGATTGCCAGACATCGGTTGCGGAATAATCGGCGCCTTCGGCACGCAGCGCATCTTCCAGCAGGAAAGGTACGTCCGCTTGGGCATAGCCGGCTTCTTCTTCGTTGGAGAAGGAGGTCAGCTTGCGTCCCTGCAGCAGCGTGGTGCCGTCGGCCAGTGTTACACCCAACAAGGCCGCTGGGCCGTGGCATACCGCGGCGACGATCTTGCCGGCGTCCCAGGCACGGGCGACGACGCGCTTGACTTCGGGGTCGACGGCGATGTCCATCATAGGCCCCAGGCCGCCAGGGAAGAAAACGGCATCGTAGTCGAGGACGTCGACTTCAGACAGCTTGCGGCTGCGTGCCATGCGGCGGATAGCCTTGCTGTGGCGGAAGTCGAGCTGGACGGAATCTTTTTCGTCGTAACCATCTTCAGGCGGAGTGCCGCCCAACGGCGAGGCGTACTCGATGGCGATGCCAGCACGGTCGAACACTTCATAAGGATGCGCGACTTCGGAGAAGAAATAGCCGGTAGGGCGCTTGTTGGGGCCGATTTCGGGTGTGTTTGTCAAAACAAACAAGATATGTTTAACGGTCATGGCAATCTCCAGTTTAAAAAAAGACGGTGTCAGTAAGATGAAAGAGCCTTGTTCAAGAACTGCTCTGACGTCACTGTAGATAATCATGACGAGCTCAAGAAGGCGTCTTGTTATCCTATGACTCCGACTCACTGGCATGCGGCTTGATATGTCTGCTGGCACCTTCAGCAGGGATGCCGGCTATCGATGCCAGATGGTGCAATCCACTGGCGCCTGACTTCGATGCGGCAGTTACGCAAGGTTGACCGGCTGGTTATAATTCCCTGGCAAGAAGTCTTATAAGCCTTTGCCGACTGTGTTCATCTGCCTTATGGCAAGAATCACGGTTGGCGCCGCTGAACCCCTGATTCCGTTGCCACCATTTTATTCATACCTTGCCCGAGTGCCTCATGACAAGCAGACCATCCCCCGAACAACGACGCGAATTAGGCAGTTTTCTGAGCAGCCGACGCGCCCGCCTGCAGCCTGAGGAATATGGCTTGCAAAAGGGACCGCGCCGCACGCCTGGACTGCGCCGCGAGGAAGTGGCGGTGCTCGCGGGCGTCAGCGTCAGTTGGTATACCTGGCTGGAGCAAGGGCGGGAGATCCAGCCATCGACCGATGCGTTGCGCAGGATTTCCAAAGTGCTCAAGCTCGATCAGATCGAATCCAGCCATCTGTTTGCGCTGTCTTCCCGTGAAGCGCCGGCAGTCGCAACGGGCGGGCGCCTCAGCGACGGCTTGGAAATGCTGGTGCGCGCCATCCCGATGCCGGCTTATGTGCGCAATACCCGTCTGGACATCCTGGCCTGGAACGATCCAATCGCTGATTTGTTCGTCGACTATGGTCTGTTGCAACCGCATGAACGCAATACGCTGCGCCTGCTGTTCCTGTACCCGCCGTATCGCACACAGATTCTCGATTGGGAGCAAATGACGCGTGGCATGATCTCGGCATTTCGCGCCGCACGCGCCCAGGCGCAGGATAAAGCACCATTTGATAGCCTGATTGTCGAGTTGACTGAGTTAAGTCCGGAGTTTCGTGTGTGGTGGCAAGATACCAACGTTAAGGGGTTCGATGAGGGCGCAAAACAGATGCGGCTGCCGTCAGGGGAGATCACGGCCTTTACCTATGTGGCGTTGACACCGGTCGGACGGCCCGATCTATCGCTGGTCACCTACATCCCGACAGCACCGCCTGCCAGGGAGTCCGACTCATAGGATAACAACACGCCTTCTTGAGGGCGTCACGATTGCCTAAAGTGACGTCTGAGCAGTTCTTGAACACTGCTCTTCACCTCACGGAGGCAGTCTATGTCGCAATTCAATACCAACCCCGCTGCTCACGCAGTCTCCCGCAATCCTGCTACTGGCGAACTGATCGCCACCTACGCGTTCCAGACACCTGCCGAGGTAGAACGCCTGCTCGACGACAACGCCGCCGCTTATCGCATGTGGCGCGCCACTCCGATGGCCGAGCGTGTCGCGACCTATCGGCGCCTGGCCGATGCCCTGCGTCAAAACACCGAAAACCTAGCGGCCATCATTACCGCCGAAATGGGCAAGACCATCGTTGCCGCCCGCGCAGAAGTCGAAAAGTGCGCTAGCACCATCGACTGGATTGCTGAACACGGCCCTGCCATTGTTGCCGATGAGCCGGTCGCAGTGGACGGCAACGACCAGGTGCATGTCTCTTATCTGCCGATCGGCAGCATCCTCGCGGTCATGCCATGGAACTTCCCGTTATGGCAAGTGGTGCGCGCCTCTGGCCCGATCATGCTGGCTGGCAATGGCTTCATTCTCAAGCATGCACCCAATGTGATGGGATCGGCGTACGCCCTGCAACACATGTATGAACTGGCCGGTTTTCCCGAGGGCTTGTTTGCCAACCTGAATGCCGACAACGATACCGTGGCCCACGTGATCGACGATCCGCGCGTTGCTGCGGTCACACTCACCGGCAGCATGCGCGCCGGCGCTGCGGTCGCTGCCTTGGCTGGCAAGGCGCTCAAGAAGAGTCTGCTGGAACTGGGCGGCGCCGACGCCTTCATCGTTCTGGCCGACGCCAATATTGATCTGGCAGTAAAAGCAGCCGTCGAGGCGCGCTTTCAGAACGCCGGACAGGTTTGTCTGGCGGCCAAACGCTTCATCCTTGAGCAACCCATTGCCGCCGACTTCACGCGCAAATTCGTCGCCGCCGTCAGCCAGCTGACGCTGGGCGATCCGCTCGACCCTTCGACCACGATGGGGCCGATGGCGCGTCACGACTTGCGCGACGAACTGCACAATCAAGTTGAACGCACGCTTGCGGCTGGCGCCACCTTGCTGCTGGGTGGCCACAAGATCGAAGGTCCCGGCAATTTTTATGCGCCGACCGTATTGGCAGATGTCAAACCGGGTATGGCAACGTTCGATGAAGAAACCTTTGGCCCGGTGGCCTCCATCATGGTCGCCGAAGACACGGAGCACGCCATCGAACTGGCCAATACCAGTGACTACGGCTTGGGCGGCAGTCTGTGGACCAACGATGTCGCCCGCGCCCAGCGCATTGCCCGTCGCCTGGAAACCGGTGGCGTATTTATCAACGGTTTTTCTGCATCGAACCCGCGTATTCCGGTGGGCGGCGTCAAGAAAAGCGGCTATGGCCGGGAGTTGTCGCATTTCGGCCTGCGCGAATTCACCAACGCCCAGGCAGTCTGGGCCAAGACGGTCGATTGAGGCGCCTGGTTGCGTCGATTGCAGTGACTTCATTTCATCAACAAGGAAATCCATCATGTCAGACTTTTTTTCAAGCCCTGTGCTTGAGCCGGTCACGATCGGCAAGTTGCAACTGAAAAACCGCATCGTCATGGCGCCGATGACCCGTAGTCGCTCGGACGACTTCGGCGTCGCTCCCGCCTATGCCGCCGATTATTACGCCCAGCGTGCGGACGCTGGTCTGATCGTCACCGAGGCGACCAACATCTCGGCCGAGGCGCGTGGCTATCCGCGCACACCAGGTATCTGGAGCGAGGCACAGATCGCCGCGTGGACGCGTGTGACCGAGGCGGTTCATCGCCGCGAGGGGAAAATATTCCTGCAGCTATGGCACACCGGGCGCATGTCGCATCCCGATATGCTGGCCGGTGCGCTGCCGGTTGCTCCATCGGCGCTCAAGCCGCATGGACAGATTCGTGTCCACGATGGCATGAAAGATTTTGTCACACCACGTGCGCTGGGCACGGACGAAATCCCGGCAATCGTCGAAGACTATCGCCAGGCAGCGAAAAACGCCAAGCGTGCTGGTTTCGACGGTGTTGAAGTTCACTCCGCAAATAACTACTTGCTGGAACAGTTCGTGCGCGACAGTACCAACCATCGCACCGACCAATATGGCGGCACGTTGGAGAACCGTCTGCGCTTTCCGCTGCAAGTCGTGCAGGCGGTGGTCGACGTGTGGGGAGCTGAGCGCGTCGGTATCCGCATTTCGCCCACCACTACCGCGCCCGGTGACACCGCGCTCGACAGCGACACGATGCGAACCTTCGGTGCCTATCTTGACGCACTGTCAGCGTTGGATTTGCTTTACATCCATGGCATCGAAGGTGTGACGCAAGTCAGCCGAGAAGAAAATGACGGTATCAGTTTCGCCGCCTTGCGTCAGCGCTTCAAGGGCGCTTATATCGCCAACAACCAATACACACTGCCTCTCGCAGAGAAGACCCTGGCCGCAGGCGAGGCCGACCTGTTCAGCATCGGGCGGCCGTTCATCGCCAATCCGGATCTGATTGACCGACTGCGTGACAACGCGCCCTTGGCGGAGGCTCCCAAAGAGTATTGGTACGGCGGTGATGCCAGAGGTTATTCCGACTGGCCTGCCATGCATGCACATCGCTCGATTGCCGTTTGAGAGAGACCTCGACATCCATTTCGTTGTTGCAGTTTTTTAACGTTGTCATCCCATCCTGATTTTTAATTTATTTTTTGGAGTATTCAAAATGAACACAACTACCCGTATCACCTCCGCGCTCGCTCTAGCCTTGGTTGCAACACTGAGCAATCCAGCGATGGCTGCGCCGGTAAAAATATTGTCTTGGTCCACGGATTTTTTGCTGATGGTTCCGGCTGGCAAGGCGTGGCAAACATATTGACTCACGACGGCTATAGCGTCGCCGTTGTGCAAGAACCAGAGACGTCGTTGGCGGAAGATGTGAAAGTCACCACGCGAGCGATCAATGCCTTTGACGGCAAGAGCATTCTGGTTGGTCACAGCTATGGCGGCATGGTAATCACCGAAGCTGGCGTCAATCCCAAGGTCGCAGGTCTGGTCTATGTGTCGGCGTTCCAGCCCGAGGTCGGTGAGAGCCTGTTGAACCTGGTCAAGAAAACACCGCCGGTCGGCGATTCCATCAAGGCGACCGCCGACGGCTATTTGTATGTCGATCAGGCACAGTTCCACGCCGATTTCGCCGCTGATGTATCGGCAGCCGAGGCCAGCTTCATGGCCAGGTCGCAAGTGATGCCGGCAGTCCAGACGGCAAGTGCTGCCGTCACACAAGCTGCGTGGAAGACCAAGCCGAGCTGGGCCGTGATTACCACTGCCGACCGCACGGTCAATCCTGAATTGCAACGCTTCATGGCAGCGCGCGCTGGTAGCAAAGTGGTCGAGATCAATGGCAGCCATGCGGCGTTCATTGCGCATCCGGCAGACGTGGCCAAAGTCATCGAGCGCGCAGCGGAGCAGGCTGATCAGCAATAATCTCTCGTCATTGCCGGGCAAGAACGTAGCAAGCCTGGTGCCAGTGAGTCGGACTCATAGGATAACAAGACGCCTTCTTGCGCTTGTCTTTCACCGGGCCGCGTCTTGTATGTCCACACTTGACCCTCCTGCAGGTTGGACGCATTCGCGAAAGCAAGAGAAAACAATGTAAGGAGTACGAGTGTAATGAGGTGGCGCATGGATGAGCTTGGTCATTGTTGAAATTTGGATGTCGCATACTGCCATGCAGTAATTAGTAGAGCGACATCAAATAGATGGTATCCGCGAATGTCCGTTTCTGGCCGATATCGAGCTCTCTCCTAGCGCTCCCAAGTTGCCTATTGGGACTATCGTGTCAACCGGTTGAGTCCGCCGCGATTGCGCTCATTCGTTTTCTATGACGTGATTATTGATGTAGAGGGTATTGGCGTTACTTTTTGACTGGCCGGTTCTTGTCATTGGCGAAAGGCCTATTTGGGGAAATCCTCATGCTAATATCCCCGCTTGATCACACCAGTGAACGACGCCATGGAATTAAGACAACTTCGCTATTTCATACGGGTCGTTGAATTGGGAAGTATGGGACGAGCTGCGATTGACTTGGGCGTGGTCACTTCTGCGCTCAGTCAGCAAATCAGCCGACTCGAGGGCGAACTCTCTACCCGCTTGTTGCAACGCACGACGACCGGCGTTGTCCCCACCGACGCCGGTTTGGCATTTTGGCACCAAGCGCAACTGGCTTTGCGGCATGTCGACGAGGCCGCGCGTGCTGCACAGCACGCACGCATGTCCGGGCATGTCAGTGTCGGCTTTGCACCATCGACAGCGTCGGTTCTGGCGCTGACTTTCATGAACGGCTTGCGTGCCCGCTACCCCGACATCCGTTTGCATCTTGTCGAAAGCTTGTCGGGCAACTTGGCAACCATGCTCAATGCACGACAACTTGATCTCGCTATTCTGTTCGAGACAGATGTGGCCAAGCGCCTGAGCGCGACGCCTCTTCTGGATGAACGCCTCTTCGTCGTCGGCTCGCACCAACTCATTGGCATGCCAAAGGGGAAGCAGGTTCGCCTCAAGGATATCGGCGCGTTGCCGCTGGTCATGCCAAGTGGAACCCATGGGTTGCGGGCGATCGTGGCGACGGCATTCGCGCAGGCCAAGCGCGAGCCCAACATTGTCGCCGAGATCGACGGTCTGGCCATCCTCATGGATGTTGTTCGGTCAGGGCTGGCGGCGACGATTCAGCCCGGTGCGGCCGCCTCACGTCTTCCCGCATCCGTGGTTCGACTTGTACAGGTGGCGGATAAAGGTGTTCGCCGGCGCAATCTGTTGGCCAGCCTGCCGGAAGATGAACTCTCCCCAGCAGCACTGGCCACACGGATTGTGCTGAAGGACGTCGTGCGAGAATTATTGTCCGAATCCCATTGGATAGGTGCAAGTCTTCACGAACCATGAACACGGCTTGTCTGGCTGGCCACTACCGGAGTTGATGCAGTCCACTTAGAATTACCCCCATAAAAGGAGGTGAGCGATGGTAGACGTATTGGTTATTGGTGGCGGCAATGCGGCACTGTGTGCGGCTCTGATGGCCCGCGAAGCGGGGGCTTCGGTGCTGCTGCTTGAAGCATCACCGCGTGAATGGCGCGGTGGTAATTCGCAGCACACGCGCAACCTGCGTTGCATGCATGACGGGCCACAGGACGTGTTGATCGACGCCTACCCTGAAGAAGAATACTGGCAGGATCTGCTCAAAGTCACGGGCGGTATCACCGATGAAAACTTGGCGCGTCTCGCAATCCGCGCATCGTCGACCTGCCGTGACTGGATGCGCCGGCACGGCGTGCATTTCCAGCCTCCGCTATCGGGTGCGTTACATGTGGCACGCACCAACGCCTTTTTCATGGGCGGCGGCAAGGCCTTGGTGAATGCTTACTTCCGTAGCGCCGAAAAGCTCGGCGTGCAGGTTCGCTACGATACACCAGTGGTGTCGGTCGAACTCGATGGCGAGCGCTTTGTTGCCGCGCACACCGCCAAGGGCGAACGCATTACCGCAAAAAGTTGTGTGCTGGCCGCCGGTGGCTTCGAGTCTAACCGTGAGTGGTTGCGCGAAGCCTGGGGCCAGAACGCACGCGGTGAATGGCCGTCCGACAATTTTCTGATCCGAGGCACACGCTTTAACGAAGGCGTACTGCTCAAATACATGATCAATGCCGGGGCTGATTCGATCGGCGACCCGACACAAGCGCACATGGTAGCGATCGATGCACGCGCACCGCTCTATGACGGCGGCATTTGCACCCGCATCGACTGCGTCTCGCTCGGCGTGGTGGTCAATCGTGAAGGAGAACGCTTCTATGACGAAGGCGAGGACTTCTGGCCTAAGCGCTACGCAATCTGGGGCCGCCTGGTGGCCCAGCAGCCCGGCCAGATCAGCTACTCCATCATTGACCAGAAAGCGATTGGCCGTTTCATGCCACCGGTGTTTCCTGGAACCTCAGCCAACACGCTGCTCGAGTTGGCCCAGAAGCTCGGGTTGCCCGAGCAAGTCTTCGTCAAGACGATGGACGACTACAATGCCGCCTGCCGTCTTGGCAACTTCGATCACACTGCGCTCGACGACTGTCGCACTGAAGGTCTCATGCCCGCTAAAACGCATTGGGCGCGACCGATCAACACGGCACCGTTCTATGGCTACGCCCTCAAGCCGGGCGTCACCTTCACTTACCTTGGCCTGAAGGTCAATGAGCGTGCCGCCGTGCACTTCGCCGGTAGATCCAGTCCCAATCTCTTCGTTGCCGGGGAGATGATGGCGGGCAACGTGCTCGGCAAGGGCTACACCGCCGGCGTCGGCATGGCCATCGGCACCGCCTTCGGGCGCATCGCAGGTACCCAGGCGGCCGCTGCCGCAAAGAAAGTCGAACATGCAACCGCTTGAAGCCCTGACCCGAGAGGCCCGCGCGCTGGCTTCTGGTAGTTACCCCGTGATTCCGATTCTGAGCGTTAATGAGACCGAGGTCGGCCGCCAGATGATGATCTGCAATTCCTGCCGCTACTGCGAAGGTTTCTGCGCTGTTTTCCCTGCCATGACGCGGCGACTGGAATTCGGCAAGGCCGACATCAATTACCTCGCCAACCTATGCCATAACTGCGGTGCCTGCCTGCACGCGTGTCAATATGCACCGCCGCACGAATTTGCTATCAATGTGCCGCAGGCGATGGCCAAGGTACGTGTCGAGACTTATGCCGACTATGCTTGGCCGGCGGCTCTCGGTACGCTATACAAACGCAACGGCTTGACTCTATCGCTGGCATTGGTCGCAGGATTAGCGCTATTCCTGATGCTTGCCGCCGGACTACAAGGCTCGTTGTTCCACGCGTCGGCGGGCGGCAACTTCTATTCGATTTTCCCGCATAACCTGATGGTGGGTCTGTTCGCCCCCATCTTCTTGTTCGCGGTGCTGAGCCTGAGCCTGGGTGTGCGGCGTTTCTGGATGGACGTGTCCCCCGGAGCCGCCACGGCGGCCGCCGTGGGTGATGCCGCTGACAAAGTGTTAAGGCTGAAATTCCTGGATGGAGGACACGGTGAAGGTTGCAACAACGCGAACGATAGTTTCACGCTGGCGCGGCGCCGCTACCACCATTTTACGTTTTACGGCTTCATGCTGTGTTTCGCGGCCACCAGCGTGGCCACGCTATACCACTACCTGTTCGGCTGGGAAGCGCCCTACGGCTTGACCAGCCTGCCGAAGCTGTTGGGCATCGCAGGCGGCGTTTCGCTGCTAATCGGCACGGTGGGTCTGTTTGTGCTGAACCTGAATCGCCACCCGTTGCAAGGTGATGCCGCACAGAAGCCGATGGACCGCGGGTTCATCTCCCTACTGTTCCTGACGGCCGCGAGTGGCCTGACGCTGATGCTGTCACGCGGGACCCCGATATTGGGCCTGACGCTATGCGTGCATCTGGGCGCGGTCATGGCGCTATTCGCCACATTGCCGTATGGAAAATTTGCCCACGGTATCTTCAGAAGCGCTGCACTTCTCAAGTGGGCGATCGAGAAGCGCCAACCGAACTCGCTACAACTAGGTGACGACTGAACGCCAGGCGCGGTCACTTCATATGACGCCTTATCCCCGTTTGCCAAAACCAGGACAAACGATATAAACCACAAAAATATTCGGAGACAAATGCAATGACTGCCAAGACCACTACCGTGGGCGACACGGTTTCTTCCCCCCCATCGAAGATTGGCGCCGTGCTGCGTGTGACCAGCGGTAACTTTCTTGAACAGTTCGACTTCTTCCTGTTCGGCTTCTACGCACACTATATTTCCAAGGTTTTCTTCCCTGTCGATAGCGAGTTCGCGTCACTGATGCTGACCTTCGCGGTGTTCGGGGCGGGCTTTCTGATGCGGCCGCTGGGCGCGATCATCCTGGGTGCTTACATCGATAAAGTTGGCCGGCGCAAAGGACTGATTGTCACGCTCTCCATCATGGCCAGCGGTACACTTCTCATTGCATTTGTTCCGGGGTACGCATCGATCGGACTTCTCGCGCCGGCACTCGTTCTGATAGGTCGTTTGCTGCAAGGCTTCTCGGCGGGGGCCGAACTCGGCGGCGTTTCCGTCTATCTGGCGGAGATCGCAACACCGGGACATAAAGGCTTCTACACTGCTTGGCAATCGGCCAGTCAGCAAGTCGCCATCGTGATGGCTGCAGCCCTGGGATATGGGCTGAATCAGTTGCTGTTACCCGCAGAACTGGCTGCGTGGGGCTGGCGCATTCCGTTCTTAATCGGCTGCTCGATCGTGCCGTTCATCTTCATTCTGCGACGCAGTCTCCAGGAGACCAAGGAGTTTCAGGCGCGCCGACACCATCCAGATATTCGAGAAGTTTTCGACTCGATGCTTAAGAACTGGCAGACAGTGCTGACCGGGATGCTCTTTGTCGCGATGACGACGACGACTTTCTATCTGATCACCGTCTACACACCGACCTTTGGACGTACTGTGCTGCATTTGAGTGCAGCCGACAGCCTGCTGGTTACACTGCTGGTGGGACTGTCCAATTTCGCATGGCTGCCGATTGGCGGGGCGCTATCTGACCGCATCGGCCGCAAACCTATCTTGGTCGGTATCTCCCTGCTTGCGCTGCTGACCGCGTACCCGGCGATGTCGTGGCTGGTCGCCAACCCCAGCTTCGGACACTTGCTGGCGGTGTTGCTGGTGTTCTCGTTTTATTTTGGCATGTACAACGGAGCCATGGTTGTAGCTCTTACAGAAGTGATGCCTATCAATATCCGAGTTGTCGGCTTCTCACTGGCCTTCAGCCTTTCTACAGCTGTCTTCGGTGGATTTACGCCAGCCATATCAACCTATCTCATTGACCTTACTGCCAATAAGGCGGCGCCTGGTCTCTGGATGAGCTTTGCCGCACTGTGCGGGCTTGTGGCAACTTTGATCCTCTATAACAGTGGTGGAGCGGCGAGGCGAGGGGCTGGTGATGGCAGCGACTCGTCAGTCGCACGCTCGTGACGACCGCTGCAAGTGGGACAGGACGCCTTGCATTACTTACGACCGAATTGTCTTACATGCGTCCAACAGCTTTTGGTACCTGTTCTTGATAACTGCCACATTATGTCTGCTTGTGGCGGCGATAGCGGACTTTGATGTAGCTAGCTATTTCAAATCACCCCATTGAACGGGAGTCTGAGGCGCCGGTTGCGGTCGTTAAGCTTAGACGTCGAATAGCATTCAATGAATTCAGTCAAACATGGCTAAGCACACATGGGGCTGCGCCACGGCGTTGATAAAGAATTCTTCTCGTGAATGCCTTTGTCCGTGTTTTTTCGCCGTGCCGGGTCTGTATCCCGAGCAGGACGACGACGAGCGATCTCGCCGCCTTGCAATGATTTTTCCTCCGGAGATTAATGTATGGACGGCCGTTAATACGTGGTATAACAAAAATACCAGCACGCCAGCACCAACCTCGATTCGAGGTTGCATCTCAAGTGTATGAGCGATGATGTTCTAAAGACAAAATCTCCCGTGGTTACATCCAGCAAGTACCAAGCTATACGGAAAGCGGGAGCTCTTTTGAACAATACAAACACGCTGCAATCGCTGGCGAAATCTCTTACGGGTATACGCGGCCTCGACGAAATTACCGAAGGTGGCCTTCCGAACGGACGCCCTAGCTTGATCTGCGGTAATGCCGGTTGCGGAAAAACTATCCTGGGCATGGAATTCCTGCTGCACGGTGCGCTCGACTATAACGAACCCGGTGTCTTCGTCTCTTTTGAAGAGACCAATGATGATCTGACCAGCAATTTCGCCGCATTGGGCTACGATCTGCAGGATCTTGAGGCGCGCCGATTGCTGGCAATTGAATATGTCTATATTGAACGCAGCGAAATAGAAGAAGCCGGCGACTATAACCTGGACGGGCTGTTCATCCGGCTGGGACAGGCAATTGATGCCATCGGTGCAAAAAGGATCGTGCTGGACACCATCGAAGTGCTGTTCGCTGGGCTATCCAATGCCGCCATTTTGCGCGCCGAGCTGCGCCGCCTATTCCGATGGCTAAAAGACAAAGGCGTAACAGCGATCGTGACCGGGGAGCGCGGGGAACGCACTTTGACGCGCTATGGCCTCGAAGAATACGTCGCCGATTGTGTGATTCTCCTGGATCTTCGTGTCGACGAACAAATCGCCACACGGCGTCTGCGTATCGTCAAATATCGCGGCAGCGAACATGGCGCGAATGAATATCCATTCCTTATCGACAAGCAAGGCATCTCGATACTTCCGATTACGTCTCTTGGACTGGATCATACGGTGTCCGACGAGCGGATTTCCAGCGGCATTCCTCGTCTCGATACCATGCTCAGCGGAGAAGGATATTTCCGCGGCAGTTCGATTCTGGTTTCGGGCACGGCAGGTTCCGGAAAAACAAGCGTCGCCGCAAAATTCATCGATGCCGCGTGTGGCCGGGGCGAGCGCTGCCTGTATTTTGCCTTCGAGGAATCACCGCAACAGATCATGCGCAATATGCTTTCTATCGGTATCGATCTGGCGCCATGGGTCGCGCAGGGAACATTGCGATTCCATGCATCGAGACCCTCTGTGCACGGACTGGAGATGCATTTGGTGACGATGCACAAGCTCATTCTCGAATACGATCCTGTCAATGTCGTTGTGGATCCGATTTCGGCCCTCACGGTGGTTGGCTCCGACAAGGAAGCCAAATCGATGCTCACTCGCCTGATCGACTTCCTCAAGACTCGGAAAATTACGACGCTATTGACCGGCGTGACGCACGTCGGCGATAAATTGGAAGCGAGCAACGACGAAATTCCTTCATTGATCGATACCTGGCTGAGTTTGCGCGACATTGAACATCAAGGCGAACGCAATCGCGGTATGTACATATTGAAATCGCGCGGTATGGCGCATTCGAACCAAATTCGCGAATTCATATTGAGCGACAAGGGGATCGATCTGTTCGACGTCTATCTGGGACCAGATGGCGTGTTGACCGGCGCTGCCCGCGTCGGACAAGAAGCACTGGACAAGTCGACCATCGTCTCGCGGCAGCACGATATCCAACGCAAGAAGCGTGAATATGAGCACAAGCGACAGGCGCTGGAAGCCAATATTCTTGCCTTGCGCGAGGAGTTTGATACCGCGACGGAAATCATCGAAAGCCTTTCCGAAGAAGAAAAGCAGCGAGACGCCGTCATCATCCATGACCGAGCTGACATGGCCAAACTCCGGCGAGCAGATCTTTCCGCTACCTGAAAGGATGAATCTCATGCTTGAATTGATTGCAGGGACAGGAAAGATGAGCACGCAAACGAGCATCGCGGACAAGAAGTGGATGTTACGCCTCTATGTCGCCGGACAGACGCTCAAGTCCGTAGTGGCACGAACCAATTTACATCGGATTTGCGAGCAGCATATTCCGGATAGATATCACGTCGAAGTGATCGACTTGTTGGAAAATCCGAAATTGGCGAAGGACGATCAGATCATTGCCATCCCGACCCTGGTGCGCAATTCCCCGGTCCCCATAAGGAAGATCATTGGTGATCTCTCCAACACCGAGCGGGTCTTGATAGGTTTGGATATTTGTCCTGCCGAAATGTGATACGGCCCACGCATGCAGGCGTTATAAAAACCGCTCCAGCAAGCGCGATTCCTTGAGCAAAAATTCCTTCGGTTAGCAAAAAATGATCGGCGATGTTTCCGATTTTCGCCACCTGTTCTGGGAAGATGGAAAAGAAGCGAAATGAAAAAGACGCCTACGGTCCGCTCTATCTCTCCCGGCCGCGAAATTGAAATCGATTGCTTGCGTGCGCGCCTGCACGAGGCCGAGGAAACGTTGGACGCGATACGTTATGGTCGCGTCGATGCCTTGGTCGTCTCCAAAAGAGACGAAGAGAAAATCTTCACGTTGCAGGGTGCCGAGCACACTTATCGCATGATGGTCGAGGCGATGAACGAGGGCGTAATCACCCTGACGGAAGACGGTACGATTCTGTATTGCAATCGTTGTTTTGCCGACATGCTGAAACTACCGTTGGACGAGATCATCGGGAAATCGTTGTGCGCATTTGTGGCATTGAGAAATATTGCAATTGTCGAAAAAATGCTGGTGGGAGAGAAGGATCAAAAAGCTGAAATTTGGCTCCTGGATGCCAATGACACGGAATTGCCGATTTTCCTGTCTCCTAAGATATTGCAAATAGAAGATGGACTGACGATCATCTGTATGGTCGCGATGGATCTGACGTCCCACAAGCAATACGAAGCCAGATTGAGATATCAGGCCAACTACGATGCGTTAACCGGATTGGCGAACAGGAATCGCCTTCATGACCGCCTTGAGCAGGCGATCGTGTCCGCAGCGCGCTACCGTCACCAGATCGCCGTTTCCTTTATTGATCTCGACCAATTCAAATTCATCAACGACAGTCTGGGTCACCATGTCGGGGATCAAGTTCTCAAGGTCGTTGCCACGCGCCTGAAATCTTGCATGCGCGAGAATGACACGGTGGCCCGCCACGGTGGAGACGAATTCGTCGTGGTAATCGACCATTCAGATGAAGCTGTCATCTCCATGTTGATGCCCAGGTTGCTTGCCTGTGTGGCGGAGCCGATCATGGTTGACGAACGCGAACTGCAGGTCACCTGCAGTATCGGCTTCAGCCTCTATCCCATTGATGGTCTCGATGCCAATACCCTGCTGAAAAATGCTGATGCGGCGATGTATCGCGCCAAGGAGCAAGGCCGCAACAATGTGCAATTCTATACAGAAGAGTTAAATCAGAAGATACGTAAAAGATTATCCATGGAGTCCATGTTGCGACATGCCCTGGAGCGTCACGAGTTTTCCTTGCACTATCAACCGCAGGTCGCCTTGAAAACCGGCTGTATCACCGGCGTGGAAGCGTTGATACGATGGACCCACGAGCCGGAGGGAATGATTGCACCGGCTGATTTCATTCCTCTGGCGGAGGAGCTCGGCCTGATTGTACCGATCGGAGAATGGGTGCTTAAGACTGCATGCGCGCAAATGAAAAAATGGCAAGATGCTGGCCTCCCGAAGATCAGCGTTGCGGTCAACCTGTCAGCGCGGCAATTCAAGCAAAAGAATTTGGTGGAGATGATTGCAGGAGTACTTAGGGAAACCGGTTTGGCTCCGTGCTACCTGGATATCGAATTGACGGAAAGCGCGATGATGCATGACGTCGAATCGGCAGTTGTCACCCTCGGCGAATTGAAGGAGATGGGCATCAATCTGTCGATCGACGATTTCGGCACAGGATATTCCAGCCTGAGCTACTTAAAACGCTTCCCGATCGATGTGTTAAAAATCGATCAATCGTTCGTCCGGGATATAACAAGCAATGTCGCTGATTCAGCGATTGCGCGCTCCATCATCGCGCTGGCGCATAGTTTGAAGTTGAAGGTGATTGCGGAAGGAGTCGAAACCGAGGCACAGATGAACTATCTTGGTGCTCATTGTTGCGATGTCATACAAGGCTACTACTATTGCAAGCCGATGTCGGCCGCGGCCAGCGAGCAGTGGATCTTGCTGGGAAAGCGCCTGACGAGATCATTTTGACCTTGATCGTTATCCGGACCTCCAGGTAAGTACCGAAAGCTGTATTACGATTCATATAGAAAGAATAAGTTATTTATCCGACGGCTGTTTGTGGCCGATTTCGGACGTTGAGGACTTATTGGCTGTACTCCAGCAGATTTGAGATCGGAAGGTCAAAAGATTGGTGGCCATCTAACGAATAAAATTCCAACTGCGAAAGAACCCCGTCGTCTTGTATTAGAACTGCACAGACTAATTCATCGCGGAAGTCCCGGCCTATTAGCTGGGAAACTTCTAGTTCATTGCCCCCTGAAGTGTAGGGTTGAAAAAAACAGTTGGACAGATTGCACATCCACAACGCCCCACTACAACCAATCCTGGAAGCTGGTTCCTAAACTGTTCTCCGTTTAAGTCTAGAAGCTGATCTACAATCTCAGATTCATCAGAAGACAAAGCACGTGGTTGTGTTGCGATGAAATAAGGACGCCAACTATAGTCAGCTTTCTCCAAGAGTATCTCCAAAAATTACATGCGCGAAGGCGCTACCGTAAATAGAATCTGTCACTGGGGTAACTACTGAGATGCTTGTGCATGTCTAGGTAAAGAGATTGTGAATACGCAGCCGATCCCGGGCCGGTCTTCTACAGTTAACAATCCCTCGCACAATTCGACCCCATGCCTGGCTATCGAAAGGCCCAACCCTACGCCTGTCCTATCGTTGCCAATCTGGGTATAGGGTGTAAACATTTTATCGGCAGCGCCAGCAGGAAGTCCCCCGCAATGATCAATGACATCAATGAGAATTCTGTCTGCCAAGCCATATACTTTTAAAGTGACTGTTGTTTCAGGTCGTGTGAATTTAAAGGCGTTTTGAAGAAGGTTTGCCAATGCTGAGAACAATAGATCTCGATGTCCCTTGATAGCAAGGCTGGTGTCTACATCGGTCACGTGCAAATTACATTGATAAGAGGTTGCGGTTAGTTCTGCTGCGATTTTTACTTCAGTGATGAAGTCTGCCACTGAAAATAGTTGAGGTTGCACAGACGATTCCACTTTCGTTCGAACTTCTTCCAGCGTCGTCGTGATGAGATCACGTAAGCCATTGAGGCTCCGCTCCAATACGGAACCTGTCGCACCAGAAAGATTTAAATTTCCCGTTTTCGCTGCGACAAAGGCCAAAGTCGCAGTACCTAGATGATTACGAAGCTCATGGGCAAAAAAGCCAAAACGAGTATTCTCAGCAGCCAACAGACGATCTGAAATTGCGGAGTCTCGTTGGTAGCTGAATTCCGTTACAGCATCAGCGATAGCGTTATCGAGGCAACGATTTAAAGTACGAAACTCGTCGACGAAAAATGGTGCATCACGCTCGTACGCGAGGTCGGTGATAGCTTGGCACAAGTCGCCATAGTCGTGCACAACTTGGTCAACCGTAAATCCGAGTTTCAATAAATCGCGTCCGTGCGTTGCGGCAGTTACACCCATCACGGACACAGCGCCACCGCCCGATGGACCTGATATCTCCCTGCTGTCCATCGGGGTCGATGTTTGCTCGAGAATAAGTGTTTGGATGAGCTGATTCAAAAACATCGGTACACCGTTGCTCAATTGTTCCGCGGTTGCTTTGCGCGCGGGCCGCTGGGCAACTTTTTCCCTGCATCGAGCCGTTAACTCGTCGTAATTGTTCGAAAGAAAATCGTGCATCATGACTGTGCCCTTCAGCTAAATGCCTGCATGTGACGGGAGACTTTGGACGCTAAGCGAGAATATGGCGGCAAAGGAAGGGGCGGCGGTGCAGAAATTACCGCGATTGCAGCAATTTGTACTCTCTTTATTACGTCCTGTCTGTCTGGGAGCAATTGGAGACCGTACCCATACAGCGAATCGTTATCCAGACCTCTAGCTGAACGGCTGCTTCTGGCCGAGGCCGTGTAAAAACGCTGACTCCGTCAAGGGAGCCGATATTCCCGCCATTTTAACGCGACCTCGTTGTAGATAGAGGGCCCTGCAAACGCGATGGTGCTTTTCCTTGGTCGAGGAAGTCGCCGCCGCCAAACACATCTCCTGACGCTAAAAGCGCCTATGCGCTCATCACCTTCATCAATGCCCCCACGCCGAGTATATTGATCATCCGTTTCATGTTGTATGCCAGGACATGCAAG
>JAMFSU010000091.1 GCA_026225475.1 Duganella sp. | reverse complement strand
GAACCCCGCAGGGGCGATGCAGTAGCGGTCGCCTTTCTTTGCTTACCTATCTTTGGGCGAGACCAAAGAAAGTGAGCGGCTGCCGGGCCGCCCCCGGCTAGGTCGTCCGAAGAAAACAAAGAGTCAACTACACACTGAGGTACCCGGCTAGCTCGTCCAAAGAAAACCCAGCATCAGCAACCAAGAAAACCACGCCGGCAATTTCCACCTTCATTGATCATGACAAGGGAGACTAGATGAAAAAACGTAATTTCCTCGCCGCCGGCCTGTTTGGCTTGAGCAGCCTGGCGTTGGCCGCCAGCAAAAAGAAGAAGGCTGCCGCCTGCCATCCTGAAACCGGCCCGGTCTTGCTGACCGTCACCGGCGCCATTGGCAACGGCAATCGCGGCCCGCTTGATCCAGCGCTGGACCAGATGATGGCTAAACAGAAATTGCAGTTTTCGCGCGCCCATACCTTCGATTTCGCCGCACTGGCCGCACTACCGCAAACCAGCATCAAACCGACACTCGAATACGACAACAAACAGCACGAACTGAGCGGCCCCTTGCTGGCCGATGTGATTGCCGCCACCGGTGCCATGACCGGCAAACCTGCGACGCTCGACATCCTGTTACGCGCCATCGACGGCTATGCAGTGCAGGTTGCGCTGACCGATCTGCGCAAGTACCGTTATATCGTCGCCACCCATCTGGATGGCAAGCCGATTCCACTGGGCGGCCTCGGGCCTTTGTGGGCGGTCTATGACGCCGACCGCTTCGCCGACATCATGGAACGCCCCCTGAGCGCGCGCTTTGCGCTCTGCCCGTGGGGCTTGTATCACATGGAAGTCAAAACCTGATTCAAATATGCATAGCCGCCAGCGAGCCAAGCACGATGCTCACTGCACCGGCTGTGTAGGACAGCCGCTTGAGCCATTCCTTGCGTGTCAGCAAGGTGATCGCCGCCATCGAGATGGCAATCTGGATCGCTGTCATCGCCTGCGCCCAGCGGTGATGCTGGTGCAAGTTCTGTTCGGATAAATCATCCCACTGCTGCGAGTCTTTTTCCAACTGCTCGGCCTTTTTGCGGATATCTTCCTTGTCCGTCTTGTACCGCTCGGCTGCAGCGATATATTTGGCAGCATCGACACCGGGAATCGTTGCCGCCAACTCAGCCAGATTCTGGCGGCTGGATTTGGCTTGATAATAATTCCACTGATTGGCGGCTTCTGTCTTCTTGATGGCTGCGTTATTTTTGTTCATCGCCGCCATACTCTCGGTGGAGCCGGCCTGATAACTGAACAACGCGCCCACGGTGGCCATGATTGCGGTCATCACGGCAATTTTGCCGGCGAAATTGTCACCGCTGCCATGCGCGTGTTCGGTGACATGTTCCAAATGATGTTCGTGCGGGCTGGGAACTTCAAATTCTTCTGCCATGCGAGTGTTCGTCCATTCTGAAATTGTTATATTGACCATACCTGGCGATCACTACTCCTCGATCTTGCCGCCCGGCATGCCGCGCACCACTGCGTGCGCTGGCATAGCATTAATGCTTCAACCATGATGCGAGTTGACGCAATGACAGTGTAATCCGAGTTTTTGTGTTTGCCGCTGCCCGGGCTCCAGGTTTGCTACCATTGCTGTTTTATTGATTCCTGCCGCACGCAGCCACCCGAAAAGTATTCCCATGAGCAAATTCTGGAGCCCCATTGTCAGTCGCCTGACGCCATACACCCCTGGCGAACAGCCCAAGATCAGTAATCTGATCAAGCTCAACACCAATGAAAATCCCTACGGCCCGTCGCCGCGGGCCATCGCTGCCATGGCGCAAGAGGTTGGTGACAATCTGCGCCTGTATCCGAATCCCGACGCCGAACCACTCAAGGCTGCTATTGCTAAACGGCATGGTCTGACAGCGGCACAGGTGTTTGTCGGCAACGGTTCCGACGAAGTGCTGGCGCATGCGTTCCAGGCTTTGCTCAAGCACGACGCACCGATTCTGTTTCCGGATATCACCTACAGTTTTTATCCAACTTATGCCAGCCTGTATGAAGTCACCTACCGCGCGGTGCCGCTAGCCGATGACTTCAGCATCAACGTCGACCACTACCTCGGTCATGGCACGGATATCGGCGGCATCATTTTCCCCAATCCGAATGCCCCTACCGGTTGCCTGATGACACTAGTCGAGGTGGAACGTCTGCTGGCCGGCAATCCGGACCGGGTCGTCATCGTCGATGAAGCGTATATCGATTTCGGTGGTGTTAGCGCGATTGACCTGGTGGCCAAGTACACCAATCTGCTGGTGGTGCAGACCCTGTCGAAGTCGCGTTCATTGGCAGGTTTGCGCGTCGGTTTTGCGGTCGGGCATGTCGATCTGATCAATGCACTCGAGCGCGTCAAGAACAGCTTCAATTCTTACCCGTTGGATCGTATCGCGATTGCCGGCGCCACTGCGGCCATGGAAGACGATGGGTATTTCGAGCAGACCTGCAACGCCGTCATCGCCAGCCGCGCAACGCTGGTCAGTGATCTCACCGGCCTGGGTTTTGAGGTCTTGCCTTCAGCTGCCAATTTCGTGTTTGCACGCCACCCACAACATGACGCTGCCGACTTGGCGGCGGCCTTGCGCGGCGATGGCATCATCGTGCGTCATTTCACCAGCGCCCGCATCAATCAATTCTTGCGCATCACGGTCGGCACCGATGCTGCGTGCGCAAGCTTGATCGACGCATTACGCAGACGACTAAAATAAGCAGCTAACCCTGAACCTTAATGCGTGGCGCTGCCATTGGCAGATGGATGATATAGAGGTCACTATCAGGTGCCTCTGTCAATGCCGTCTTCCCTAAGCAACAACTCGATGACTTTCAAATGACCGCCGCGCGTCGCCAGCATCAGGGCCGTATACCCGTCCAGGTTGGCCTGGTTTAATGCAATGTCGGATTCTGCCAGCAAGGTATCAACGGTCACTAAATGACCATTGGCCGCTGCCAACATCAAGGCGGTCTCTTGATATTTATTGCACGCATTGACGTCGATATCGGGCATATGCAGCAATTCATTAAGCACGTCGCTGTAGCCATTCTTGGCCGCCACCATCAAGGCCGTATCGCCATCGATATTATTGGCGAGATTGATATTGATTCCAGGCGCTTTCAGCAGCGCATTGACCAGCTCTTCGTTGCCATTGGCCGCTGCCAACATCAAGGCGGATGTTCCACTCTCATTCACTGCATTGACCTCGATGCCGTTCTTGGTCAGCAACTTCTTGGCTATCTCAAGGTTGTCTTCCTCTGCTGCCAGCACAAGCGCGCTCAACGCGCCCTGCTTGACCGCATTGAAGATGACGCCCGGCATGCCAAGCAACCTGTCGGCGATTTCGTCATCGTTCATATAGATTGCCAAGGTCAAGACCGAAAAACCGTAGCTGTTGGTCGCATTGATGTCGTCAGGGCCCAGACGGTCCAGTAAGGCATGGCTGCTGCGATGCTCACACGCCAGTACTGCAAACATCAATGCCGTCGCACCGTTTTGATCACCACCATTGAGATTGATACCGGGAACCTGCAACAATGCATCGACCACGGTGGGATGCTGCATTACTGCCAACATCAAGGCGGTTCTTCCACTAGCATCGCGAGCATTGATATCGACCTCTGGATATTGCAGGAGCAAGTTGACGATCTCAAGCCGTCCGTGGAGTGCCGCCTGCATTAAAGCCGTCCTGCCTGCAGCATCAGTCACATTGAAGTTGATGCCGGATATTTTACGCAGGAGGTTGACGACATAATTGTCATTCCTCGTTACCGCACAGATCAAAAAAAATTCAATCGCTTGATCGACCTCGATGCATTGATAACCGAGTACACGCAAAAATGCCTTCAAGGTATGCAGTTTTTTACTGTCCACCAAATAGCGCAATAAACCATTTATTTCGCGGTCACGCCAATCGACCCGGACCTCGGGCACCAGCAACAATCGATTGACGATAGCAAAGTGGTCGTTCGATACCGCCCGCATCAATGCACTTTTCCCAGAACGATCAAGTGCATTGACTTGGACCGAAGACACTTGCAGCAATGCATCGACAATATCCAGATGCCCTGCGAATACCGCTGGCATCAAGGCCGTCTGGCCCCATTCATCTGTTGCATCGACATCAATGCCGGGCACCTTCAGCAGTAGATCGACAATCTCAAGATGTCCCACCATTGCTGCCAACATCAAGGCCGTCTGACCGTGCGCATCTGTCGCATTGACATTGATAGCGGGCACCTTCAGCAATAGGTCGACAATCTCAAGATGCCCCATAAATGCGGCCAACATCAAGACCGTCTGTATTTTAGAATCGCCGAAATTGACCACCTCAGCACTGCCGCAATGATCGATATAAAACTTTACCGCGCCTGAATTACCCTGGGAAATCGCGTTAACAATAAGTGTATTTTTTTCCCTCACGCTACGTCGCTGGAAACGTTCCAGGAAAGCGCCATTCGGGCATGCAGATGCGTTCGCCGCTGCATTGATATCCTGCACATTTGGAATGCGCGAGGCAGTTTCTGTCCCGGTCTCTTCAGGCCAATCCTCCAGGCAGAGCAGATAGGCTGGGCTCGATTTTGCCCGAGAAAATTTGGCGGCGAAATTGCCATCCTCCCTATGCGCACTCCTTTTCAGCACTATCCTTTGTGCTGGTGTGGTGGGAGAAACTGGTGATATTGGAAGCAAGGATTTCCCCTGTTACTGAATACACGAAGTGGGATGATGAATACCTATCCCAACATGGTGCGGCATGACGAATGCCCGAGCACCACTTCAAATAGCGCTCGCTCCAACGAATAGATAGATGGAAAATTTCGCATAAACAGCGAAATAATGTGATTATTAACCCGATAATTTTATACAACTTCGGCTATTTCTCTGCTTTTACATTTTGCTCATTCCAATGAGTACGACGGCGCAAAGAAATGCTCCTGAGACTGCCGGACTGGGGCAAGCACAACATCGGATTCAATTGCGCGAGTTTGCTGCCGTCATAGATCAGCATGGAGAGGAACCTGCCGTTGGCAACTGGCAAAAGCAGCGCCGAGCAACAGGCTAAGGGCGGAAAATATGAAGCCGCGTTGCAACCCGCCTACGCCGTCGGAAACCCAACCGGACAAAACCGGACCGACAATCTGGCCAATGGCGAACACGATGGTGAAGGCGCTGATACCAGCCGACCACATTGATTGCGGCAAGTTATGCCGCACCAGTGCAGTGGTAGACGCAACCACCGAGAGAAATACCGCGCCAAACAGCAAGCCGGAAATGAAGGCCGCAGATGGTTGTGTCGAGAGTATCGGCAGCAAGGTTGCCAGCGCCAACAATAGATTGAGAATTGCCATCGACTGACCGCCTTTGAAGCGGTCTAGCATGCGTGCCCAGATGAAGGAGGAGATCAGCACGCCAATCCCGAGCAGGGTGTAGAAGCCGACGATCTGCGTACCCCCCATGCCTTGCTGTTTGAGCAGCGCCACGATGAAGGTCATGTAGCCGATATATCCAACACCAAACATGGTATAGCCAGCCAGGCCAAAGAAGAAGTCGCGAGGATGGAAACGGTCAGTGGCATTGCGTACGACAGCGGCGGCCGACACGCGACGCGCTGCGATCGCCATGGCCGACGTCGCGATTAGACAAATCAATGCCAGTACGATCCATGCCCATTGCCAGGCATGGGCAATACTGCGCTGTTGTACGGTGGCGATGATGTACGGCACCAATTGTGCGGAGACGACGATGCCGAAACCTGCGCCGCCATAATAGAGCCCGAGCATCAGTCCGGCCTGCTGTGGGTGTTGGGCACCAAGTCGGGCAGCCAGCACTCCGCCGGTGACGAACGTCAATGCGCTGGCGATACCGGCACAGGCACGCAATGCCAGTAGCAACGAGGATTCCGTCACCACCCCCGATAGCAGCAAAAAGCCCGCCGTCAGCAATGCACCGGCGATCAACACCAGACGTATGCCAAAGCGTTGCATAAGCCACGGCGTCGCCAGGGCACCGCAAAAATAGCCGAATGCATTGGCCGTATTCATGCTGCCGGCCAGCAAATATGACCACCCGAGATCGTCGCGCATCGGCGGCAAAAGCAGCGCATAAGAAAACCGCGACATGCCCAACGAGATGGCGACGCCGAGTGATAGTCCGAGCGCGGTCAAAAAGCTGGGCAACTCCAGTTTCATGAATCTTGGCATGGTGGCGTGCTCTCCTGGGCATCGGCGATGTCTGCTCGCCTGCTTGGTCTAATTTTCCAGAGTGTAGCGGATTGGCATGTCAGCTGTGCAATGGCGCCGGCGAGTTAGCCGCCGCACACCTGAACGCAAGCATCGACCACCGCCGGATCGAGCCGGGTACCGCGCAGACGCATGATTTCGTCGAGTGCGGCACGCATGCCGAGGCCCTTGCGATAGGGGCGGTCTTCCGACATCGACTCGACGATATCGGCCACGGTCAGGATGCGCGACTCCACCGAAATCTGGTCACCGCGCACACCACGCGGATAGCCGCTGCCGTCGAGATATTCGTGATGGGTATAGACGATCTCGGCCACCGGCTGCGCAAATGAAATGCGGCGCAAGATGTCGTAGCTGCGTTGCGCATGGGTGCGGATCAGGGCGAACTCCTCGTCGCTCAGATGCCCCGGCTTGTTGAGCACTTCCAGCGGGATGCCGACCTTGCCGATATCGTGCACCATTGCCGCCATCGACAAGGCTGCCAGTTGATCGTCGGCCAGTTGCAGGTAACGGCCGATGCGTACGGTCAGTTCGGCCACACGATTTTCGTGTTGCGGCGTATAGGTATCGATCTGGCTTTGCATCGCCAGCAAGGCATCGAGTGCCTGGCGCTGGAGTTGATGACTAAAATGTTGAAAATCAGGCATGCAGAAAATTGAGCGGCACCACAAATGAAATAAGAACTGCTTTCTCCGCCAAACCCACAATGCGAAGCGCATGGGCGATTCGTGCAGGATGCGAGATAATGACGGCTTGGCGTAGTTTATTCCTCTCTTGATTGCATGACAACCGACCTCACCCTCAGCACATCGATATCATCAGAACGATGGCGCCGGATTGCCATCCCGTTTTTCTTTTTCTTGCTAGGCTTGCTGTATGCCAGTTGGGCTGCGCGCATTCCTGCCATCCGCGACAATCTGCAACTAGATGCTGCTACGCTGAGCCTGGTATTGCTGTGCGGCGGTATCGGTGCGGTTGGCTCGTTTCCATTGGCGGCCTGGCTCAATGCCCATGTGGGTGCACGCCGTACGGCCTGGTACGCTGGTTTGACTTTGCTGTTGTCGTTGCCGGCATTTGGTTTTGCGCCCAATCTGGGACTGCTGATGGTGGTCTGTCTGTGTTACGGCGCTGCGTCGAGTTGCTTTGACGTGGCGATCAATGCCTTGGGTGCAGTGGCGGAAAAACAAGCCGGCCGCTCGATCATGTCGATGTTGCACGCCTGGTTTTGCGTCGGCACCTTCAGCGGTGCACTGCTCGGCAGCTTGGTAGCGTCGTTGGAAATACCGCCATGGCAGCATTTTCTGATCTTGAGCGTGTTGTTCCTGGTGCCTTTGCGCTGGGGTTATCGGGCCTTGCCGAATGACCGCCCGCAACCCGATGCCGGGCGCAAGATCTTTGCCATACCACACGGTCATTTGGTAGCGCTGGGCTTGATCGGCTTTTGCGGTGCCATTGTGGAGGGCTCCATTGCTGATTGGAGCGGCTTGTACATGAAAGACCACATGGCGGCCAGCGATGGTGGTGCGCCGCTGGCCTATGCTGGTTTTGCTGGCACGATGTTGCTGGCGCGACTGGTCGGTGATCGCATGAAGGAACGCTGGGGCGCGCGCAGGGTGGTTGCAGTTGGTGCACTGCTGGCGTCGCTCGGCGTATTCATTGCGGTGGCGGCGGTATCGATTGCGATGGCCATCGGCGGCTTTGTGATTGCCGGTGCTGGCGTGGCGATGGTGTTTCCCTTCGTCTTCAGCGCCGCTGGCCGGCATGGTTCGATTGCACTGGCCGGGGTAGCAACCTTAGGTTATAGCGGCAGTCTGATTGGACCGCCAGTGGTGGGATTTTTGGCGCATGGCTTTGGCTTGCAGGCGGCGCTGGCATTTATCGGCGTGTTGTGTGTGGCGGTTGCACTAGCGGCCAGCCGCGCACGTTGGCTGGAATGATGATCGACAAGGAGCGAACATGAGCGGCAACAGCAAACGCATTATTTCAGTCATCAGGATGGTATTGAGCATGGCAGCGCTGACTGGCTGTGTCACCCACGCTGCGGATGACAGCTCGGTGGCGCAGGCCAGCGCAGCACTGACGGCAACGCGTTGGGAGCTGGTGAATTGGAGCGGCCATGAAATACCGCACGGCGACAATGGCGAGCCGGTGATCCTAACCTTCCAGGGCGGAGAGCAAGCCAGCGTCAGTGGCCGCGCCTGGTGCAATCGGTTCAGTGCACCTTATGTCTTGCGCGACAATGAACGTCTGACCATCGGCCATGCTGCAGCGACGCGCATGGCTTGCGTCGGCCAGGCGATGGAATTCGAATCGGCATTTCTCGACAAGCTGCAGGCGCTGGAGCGCTTCCGCATTCGCGGCGACACCTTGGAATTGCTGGCGGTCGACGGCGAAGTGATGCGTTTGCAGGCACGCAGCAAATAACATTGACGCCTTGGCGGTTGCTGGACTGTTGGTTGGTAGTTGTTGAAATAAAAAGAAAAGAGAACAAGGAATGCGTGATTTGATTTTTTTGCCCGGCTTCATGTTGACCGCGGCCTTGTGGGACGATATGCGCGGCGATCTGGGCACGCTCGGTGCGCTGCATTTTGGCGATCTGGGACGGGATGCCTCTCTCGATGCAATGGCTGACCGGATACTGCAAGAGGCGCCCGACAAATTCGTGCTGTTTGGTTTTTCCATGGGCGGCTTTGTCGCGCAGGCAATTGCGCTCAAGGCACCTGAGCGGGTGTTGGGATTGGGCTTGCTCAATACCTCCTCACGCCCACAAAGCGCTCAGGAATCGGCCGCAACGCTGGCGCAGGTGGCACTGGCGAAACGCACACCGTTCAAAGGGTTGACTTCACGTGCACTGGCCTCGGCGCTGCATCCGGCGCGCGCTACTGACGCCGGCTTGCTGCAGCGCTTGCAGGCGATGGCGTTGAGCAACGGCAAGGAAGTGTTTTTGCGCCAGTTGTCGACGCTGCGCGACGGTAGTTATGCCGACCTCGAACAGATCAAATGCCCAACCCTGATTGTCGCCAGCGATGCCGACCGTTTGCGTACCGTGGAGGAATCGGCAGAGATGGCTAAACGGATTCCGGCGGCACGCTTCGAGATCGTTGCAGATTGCGGCCATATGACGCCACTGGAGCAACCACAGGTTCTATTTCAGATCATTGAAAGCTGGCTCAGTGCGAGCGGTTTATAAACAAGCACCGATCGGTACCATCGTAAAAAGCGCCGCTCGTGGCGGCGCTTGATTTATTGATGCGATGTCGAAGCGATGAATCGGCTTATCTACATGACAAGCCGATTGGTCAATGCGATTTATCGTAAGGGTTGCCGCTATTGCCTTTGCGTGGCGCTTCACTGGCGCGTTTGCCGGAATCTTTGTTCATTTCATCAAGGCCGCCGGTGCCGCGCAGCTCGGTGTCAACCTGACCTTCCCGGATGTCCTGATAGGCGCGGTGCATGCGTTCCTGCGACACGTCACTGCGCTGGCTATCTCCTGATTGATCGTGTTCATGCGGCAGCCGTGCCTTGTTTTCTGGTTTTGGGTGACGGTCTTTCCGGGTGCGGAGAAAGCTGGTCATAAAATCCTCACGTTTGTGGTGTCTGGAACCCGTACGACACACAAGCGCATAAGAAGTGCCGCTAGTTACAAAGTCATTTGCAAATAGCGGCGTTGTCCGACAGAAGCGCGCTGTCAGACCGTGCTGGCTATCGCACCAGCGCGATCAGCGCAAACCCTCTCTCCGCTTACAGTGCCAGCCGTTGGCGCGCTGCAGCATATTCACTTTCCAGGCGCGTCACCATTTCGGCCACGCTTGGTACATCATTCATCAAACCGACGCCCTGACCTGCGCCCCAGATATCACGCCAGGCTTTGGCCTTGGTATCGCCGCCGCTGCCGAAATTCATTTTGGTCTTGTCGGCTTCGGGTAGATTGTCGGGATCGAGTCCTGCATTGATGATCGATTTCTTCAGATAATTTCCATGTACACCGGTAAACAAGTTGGTGTAAATGACATCAGCCGCGCTCGAATCAACAATGGCCTGACGGTATTCGTCCGTGACATGGGCTTCCTTGGTCGCCAGCCAGCGCGAACCGATATAAGCCAGATCCGCACCCATGGCCTGGGCCGACAGAATAGCGTCGCCAGTGGCAATGGCACCCGACAGAATCAGCGGGCCGTCGAAGAATTTGCGTACTTCACCGACCAGGGCAAATGGCGACAGCGCACCAGCATGCCCGCCAGCGCCAGCGGCAACCAGAATCAAACCGTCAACGCCGGCTTCCAGCGCCTTTTGCGCATGCCGGATCGAAATCACATCGTGCAATACGATGCCGCCATAGCTGTGAATGGCATCGAGCATTTCCTTCGGCGGTGCGCGCAGGCTCGAAATGATGATCGGCACCCGGTGCTTGACGCAGACTTCCACGTCATGCGCTAAGCGGTCATTTGATTGGTGCACGATCTGGTTGACGGCAATCGGCCCGACGATGGCTTGCGGATGTGCTGCTTGATAGGCCGCCAGCTCGGTCTGCAATTGCGTCAGCCAGACATCGAGTTGCTCGGCCGGACGCGCATTGAGCGCAGGAAACGAACCGACGATTCCCGCCTTGCATTGCGCCGCGACCAGCGCGGGGCCGCTGGCGATGAACATCGGCGAAGCAATCACAGGTATGCGCAGGTGCTGCAGGATGGCTGGAATGGGCATGGCGGCGTCTCGTTGTTGTAGGGAGTGCGACGATTATAGGACAAAATATTACGATCGTGCTTTTTCGTTGCAGATTCGCGCAAATTGAATACTTGCCGTTTATTGCGGGAAACGCTGCCGGCAATACTGGCCGGGCGCTGAAATACTGATACGCAGGCGCAATGCCCGCAATCGCGTCTGGCATATGACTTGCATATCAATTGGCAGCCAATTCTGGCCTATCTGGAAAATCGCCCGACCCGAGGAAATCACATGGACACCGTTTTGATCATTGCCAGTATTGCTGGCCTCGTGCTGGTCGCCGCCGGCTTGCATAGCCGTTACCTGCAAGCGCGCCTGAAAGACGTACGCGGCCGCACTGCGCCTCACTACCGCGCACGCAATCGCTACACGCACTAAAGTCAGGCGTTCGCGGCCATCCGATCAGTTGCTGGCAAGTTTTGCCGCCATGGCGTTGCCTGCGCGGCTGGTCGACTTGCGCCCTAGTTGCTGCGAGATGAACTGACCGGCCTGCATCACCAGGTTGAGGTCGATGCCGGTGGCGATGCCGAGTCCCTGCATCATATACAGCACGTCTTCCGAGGCGACATTGCCGGTTGCGCCTTTGGCATAAGGACAACCGCCCAGCCCGGCCACGGAAGAATGGTAAATCGTGATGCCCACTTCCAGACTGGCGTAGATATTGGCCAGCGCCTGTCCATAGGTATCGTGAAAATGGCCCGACAAGCCATCGATAGGAAACTCCCGAATCGCTGCCGCCATGACCGGCGCGACCTGGTTCGGCGTCGCCACACCGATGGTGTCGGCAATGTCGATCTCATCGCAGCCCAGTGCGCGGAAACGGGCCACCACGTCGGATACGGCTGCCAGCGGCACCGCCCCTTGATATGGACAACCGAAGGCGCAACTGACGGCGGCACGCAAGCGCTTGCCATGTTGCTTGGCGGCCACGGCAACTTCACGGAATCGTTCTATCGATTCGGCGATCGAGCAATTGATGTTCTTTTGCGAAAACGCTTCCGAGGCGGCACCGAAGATCACGACTTCATCGACACCCGCCGCCAATGCAGCGTCAAATCCTTTCATATTCGGCGTCAGCGCGGAATAGAGCACGCCTGGTGTACGCGCAATGCCCTGCATGACTTCGCTCGACGTCGCCATCTGCGGCACCCACTTGGGCGAAACAAACGAAGCCGCTTCGACATTGACGAAGCCGGCTGCACTGAGGCGATTGATCAGTTCGATCTTGACCGCAGCCGGGATGGTTTCTTTTTCGTTTTGCAAACCGTCGCGCGGACCGACTTCGATGATTTTGACTTTGCTGGGCATGCTCATGGCGGGGTCTCCTTGGCCTGACGGTCATATCAGGCTATTTGTCTGTATTATTTTTTGATGGTAATGCAAATCAGCCTGGCGTGGCTGGCGTCGTTGGTACCGTCGGCACCAACGCCACATCAGCGACAGTGGCACCGGTCATGTTCTGCAATTGCTGCGCGGTCAGATTGAACACCGCATGCGGATGCCCCGCCGCCGCCCAGACACTGTCGAAACGGAACAGGTCCTGATCAAGCAACATCACTGGCTTGACTGCATGGCCAATCGGACAAACACCGCCGATCACATAACCGGTCTTTTCGCGCACGAACTTGGCATCGGCCTTGCCCAGAGCCCCGACTTGCGCTGCGACCTTGGCTTCATCGACGCGATTGCTGCCGCTGGCAATCACCAGCACCGGCGCATCATCGGACAGACGGCGGAAGATGATGGATTTGGCGATCTCGGCGACGCTGCAACCAAGTCCGGCGGCGGCCTCGGCGGAAGTCCGGCCGGCGCTGGGCAGCATCACCACAGGACGGTCATGCTGCATGGCGGCCAATAAATCGGCAACGCGTTGTGCGGAATCGGGAAGAGCGGAAGAAGGAGAAGTCGTCATCAGTGTTGATCTAGAAAATAGAGGTATTCAATATCCGCGTTGCCGATCGACCAGGCCAGCGACCGGCTCGCCGCGCTGCAATGCGCCCAGCTTCTCGGCAATCTGTTGCGCGGCAATGCTGCGTACAGTGAGCGCTGAGATATGCGGTGTGATGGCGATGCGCGCATCGCTGCGCCATGGATGGTCGGCGGGTAAGGGTTCATGTTCAAACACATCGAGCGTGGCGCCAGCCAATTGCCCTTGCTCCAGCAAGGGCAGCAGATCGGCTTCGACCAGATGGCCGCCGCGCGCCAGATTGATCAGATAAGCGCCGCGCGGCAATTGCGACAACGTCGCGCGATTGAGAATGCCGCTGGTGTCAGCCGTCAGCGGCAACATGCAGATCAAGATGCGCGAACGCTGCAAAAACGCGCCCAGTTCCTCCGGCCCAGCATAGGCCGTGACACCTGGCAGCGACTTGCGCGAGCGACTCCAGCCGCTGACATCGAAACCGAAATACTGCAGACTTTCGGCAATGCGCTGACCGAGTACGCCCAGGCCAAGAATGCCAATACCGAAGTCGCGCTTTTCGTAAGGCGGTAATTGCTGCCACTCGCCTCGGCGCGCCTGCTGCTCGTACTGATCGATACGACGGAAGTAACGCAAGCTCGCTTGCGTGGCGAATTCGGCCATTTGCTGAGCCATGCCGCCGTCATCGATACGAATCAGGGGCAGATGTTCGGGCACCACGTTCAATTGCAGAATGGCATCGACACCGGCACCGAGGTTGAACACGGCTTTGAGTTCCGGATGCGCACGCAGCATTTCCATCGGTGGTTTCCAGACAATGGCGTAATCGGCGGGACGGTAATCGTCCGGATGCCAAAGTTGGATATCGGCGGCGGGCAAGGCTTGCCGCAAATCTTGCAGCCATTCGTCCTGATTGATCGGGTCGGCAGATTGGAAAAGGATACGCATGGCGTTGATCTAGGCAAAGAGGGCAAGCTGTCGATTTTACCTGCAACCCACGCTCCATGCTGTATTGCCCTTATCCCACGTTGACCAACTGATCACCCTCGCACGCTGCCGCCCCCGCCTTGATCAGTTGCGCCACCGCCCAGTTGGCCAGTGCTTGCTCGCTCAGTTGAAAGTAACGTTGATTGCACAACGCCAGCCAGGGGATGTCGGTCATCATCGCCGGAATTGCCATCAGTGCAATCGACTGCCGTTCCAGCAACAGAAATTTGAGCAAGACCTTGACGCCGTTTTGCGCATTACGCAGCGGGTCGGCCTCAAGATAGTCCAGCCGTGCATAGGCCGTACTGAGCGCGGTGCGCACATCGCAAAACGGCGCGCCATGTCCGGGAATCACCAACCGCACGTCAAGCCCGGCAATCAGATCGAGCGTGGCCCGGGTTTCCGTAAAACCGGATTCACCGGCCAACTCAGGGAAAATTACACCAAAGCCGTTTTGCCACAAAGCATCGGCTGATATCAACAGGCGTTCTTGCGGACAATACAGCAGCAAACTATGCGGATCATGCCCCGGTGCTGCCAGTGCTTGCCAGCGTAGATCGCCAAGCATCAAGCTGTCGCCGTCACGCACACTGTCGTCGCAGCGAAAGCGCGGGCATTGCTGTCCGGTGGCGTAATAGCTGAGTGCGGTTTGGTCCCAGTGCGCAACCTTGTCCACTTCTGCGGCTGGAATACTGATGCGGCAACCGTAACGTGCCTGCAAGGCCGCATTGCCGCCACAATGATCGGCATGCAAATGCGTGTTGATCACCCGATCCAGCGTCAGTGGTCGCGCATGCTGCTGCAAGACGTGCTCAATCAATGCCAGCGTCTGCACGGCATGCGTGACATAACCGCTATCGACCAGCGCAGTATCCTCACGGCCGAGCAACAGCACATTGTTGGATGACAGCCAACCGCGCTCAAGCACATGAACGCCCGGTGGCAACTGATAAGGATTACTGCCCATGGTGCGAGCAGCTCAGCGCGGCGTGAATGCCAGCAATTGCGCGCCTTCACTGACCTGATCCCCAACCTGATAGAGCAAGCTATCGATGACGCCATCGTCAGGCGCAGTAATGGTGTGCTCCATCTTCATCGCTTCCATGATCAATAGCGGCGCGCCCTTGACTACCTGCTGACCGGCTTCGATGAGCACGGCGACAATCTTGCCCGGCATCGGTGCCGTCAGACGGCCAATCTGTTGCTCGCTGTGTGCGGCCTGGGTCAGCGGATCGTTCCAGCGCAACACCGTGTGCGTATTGCCATGAAAGACGTGGAATAGTTCATCCTGACAAATCACCTCACCGACGATCTTGACACCGTCCAGGGTCAACGTCATTGCCGCACCGTCGTGGGCCGT
>JAMFSU010000090.1 GCA_026225475.1 Duganella sp. | reverse complement strand
GTGACGCTCAGTTTCGCGGCGCCAACCGTTGGCTATGCGGTGCGGGTACTCAACAGCTTTTCGGCGATGTCGTTCATGATGAAATAGCCTGTCTATGCGATAGACGAAAAAAGCCGGATCAAGTCAATTGATCCGGCTTTTTTATGGGCGACAGTAGTTAGTCTTTTTGATACTGCGGCGAACGCGGCCCATACAAAATGCCATTCTTGTGTCCCGCCATCAACAGCCGGCTGCTGGCCGTGCCGGCGATTTTGTAGCTGGCATCGGTGCTGGTGGCGACGATCTGATTGACGATCGCGGACACCAGCATGCCGACCAGGCCATTCTGGTTGTTTTGATTTTCACCGCTCGATGCCGTGGCGCTGCCTTGCCACAACTCGATACCGCTGCGCAGATCAATCAGCTTGGCCGAGGCAGTCACCGTGGTGGTGCTGTTGACCACGACGTAACTGGTGCCGTAACTCTTGACATCGATATACAGCGCAGCGTCGGCACCAAAAATTTCACGCAGCTTGGCTGGCGCCACATTGTGGATGTCGTTGGGCGTGGTCAGGCCGTTTTGCTTGAAGGTCTCATCGACCAGCGTCACCGGCAACACGTAGTAGCCGGATTCTGCCAGCGGATAGGTTACGTGCGACAGCATGCCGTAGGTGGCCGCGATGTCCGGGGAGCTGTTGAGCGGAGGCAGGACCAGGATGGACTGCGGTTTGCTTTCTTTGAATGCCGCGTAGTTGTAGGGCTTTTGCTGGGTTGCGCAGCCGCTGGCAAGCACAACCAGCAGCAGGGCAATGGCGATGCCCCTGATTCTGGAAAATGACATGGGATAGTCCTTATTTTTTATATTTGCGCAACAGGAAGTCCATATAGGACGCTGATTCCGGGAACTGCGCCTTTTCGGTCTGCAACTGCTCGATGGCCAGGTCTTCCTTGCCGGTGCTGGCATACAGCAAGCCTAAGTGGGCGTGGTAACCGGGCGGCAGTTTGCTGCCGGTGGCGCGGCTGGTTTGTTCGAACTGCTGCAGTGCCAGGATTTGTTCTTCAGGGCTCTTGCTGCCGTCAGCCTTGAAGTACACATAAACCTGATCCTCGTAATTGCCCCAGCTATACAGCGGGGTTGGCTTCTTGACGCAGCCGCTCAGGGCGAGCAGGGAAAGCGCCGCGACCAGGCTGGCGCGGCGGAGCGATATAACGATCATGTGATGGCGTCCTGTCTGCTTATTGTGCTGGACGCCAGGCGCCAGATTCGATACCCGCGACCAGATTGTCGACGGCTTCACGCACGGCCAGATCGAGTACCTTGCCGTTGAGGGTGGAGTCATAGCTGGCGGTGCCGCCGAAGCCGATCACTTCACGATTGGACAGGCTGTATTCGCCCGCGCCCTGGGCCGAGTAGACCACTTGCGAAGTCGATACGTCGACAATGTTCAGGCTGACCTTGGCATAGGCGATTTGTTCTCTGCCACGGCCGAGCAGGCCGAATAATTGCTTATCGCCGACTTCTTTGCGACCGAATTCGGTGACGTCGCCGGTGACCACGAAGTTGGCGCCTTTGAGGTTTTGCACCTGCTTGTTGATCTTGGCTTCCTGGCTGATTTCCGACATGTTGTCGCGATCGAGCACGGTGAAGCGGCCAGTCTGTTGCAGGTGGCTGATCAGGATGGTCTTGGCCTGGCTGCCGAGCCGGTCATTGCCGTCACTGAACAGGCCGCGCATGAAGCTGGAACGGTTGTCGAACTTGCCGACCGAGATCGCACTACGTGGCCCTTGATAGGCGCGTGCAGTGATGGCGGCATTGGTTTGCGTGATTGGCAGTGCGCGTGAACCTTCGGTTGCGCAGCCGGCCAATACGGTAACAGCTGCCATAATCGCCACAGCGCTGGCTGTTTTTTTGAACATAAGGAAACCCCTGAATCATTGTGGTTGAAAAAACATCCTGTGCAATGCAGGACGTGGAAATACAGTCCACTATGCAGTGGCTCTATCGATGTTGATGCGTGTTTTGGTTTGCGTTTGACGTCCGTCACCGGCGCGATGGCGCAGGATGATGATGTCGTTTGAAATCCCCCCGGATTTGTTGCAATTCTTACTGTGACGGTATGCTTCGTTGCCACTGCTAAATTGTTTCGGCGCAGATTGTAGCCCAGATTAACAAGTGTTAAGGGCTTTATTTATGTATTTTCGACATACTTACGAGTAGGCTGATCGCGACGCTAAGTGCCGTGGTGTGGGGGTTTCAGAGCTGATCGAGTTCAATCAGCGCGAGCGAGTCCAACGGCTGCGCGCTGCACAAACAAATGGCAAGCTGGTCATGTTCGATGATGCGGCAATTGGCGTTGGCTTGGTGTGCACCGAGCTTGTAGAGCGCCTCCTGGCAATTCCATAAACGATAGAATGCCGCCGGCAGTAGCGCTTCGCTGTGGCGTGCCAGCCATGCCTGCTGCGGCAGGTCAAACGCCACCGTGGCCAGTGCGCGCAGATCGCGTGGTTGCTGGCGCTTTTCTATATCGATGCCGAGCGGTGCGATGGTGCTGGTGGCGCAGGCGATCCAGTGGTGGCTGTGTGACAGGCTGAAATGCAGGGGCGCAAGCGCGCTGCCGTCGATGCTCAAGGACGGTGCGTTGCCTTCGCGTTCAGTGATGGCAATCTGCTCGTTTCTGATGTTCAGGCGGTGGCGTACGGCATGGCGCAACAGCAGCCTGCCCAATAAGAATTCCTGCGCCCGTTGTGGCCGCAGGAAGCGCGCCAGGCGCGCCAGTTCGCTGGGGCCCAGGGTGTTGGTCAGCGCGGCCAGCCGGGATGCGCTGAGCGAGGCGCCGTTGAGCAGCCAGAATGTGGCTGTCGTTGGCGCATCGCTGGTCAATGCTGACTTATTTGTCGGCCACTTTGGCATAGTCGCCTTTGATTGCGACACCGGCCATGATGGCGCCGGCATGGCATTCAAATTGGCTGTCGCTGGCCATTTCATGCTGGTTGTAATAACTCACCATATTGATGACGGCGTTGGCGCCCAATTCCTTGGCTTTTTCTTGGAATGCGATCAAGGTCGACAGAAAGGCCCAGTTGCAGGCGACGTTGTCGGCCTTGCCAAAGGCATTGGTCTTGCGGTTGGAGACATCCGATGACATTTTTTTCAGCACCATTGGATGCTTCTGACCGGCAAAGTAAAATTTCACGGAACCGTCGAGTTTGGTGTCGGCAGTCGGGGTTTGCATGCCCTCGTCAATCGATAGCATCAATTGTGTGTCGCGTGCCTGCGCAGGCAGTGCACTCGCGACCAGCAGTGCGATGGAGATAGCGATCGTTGTGATTTTTTTCATCTAAATGCTCCTTTGGGGTGGGGGAAGACCTTGCTGCTTCGATTACCGGTGACGCTTGAAAATCAAGGAAGTATTGATGCCGCCGAACGCAAAATTGTTCGACATGACGTAATCGCAATCGATCTCGCGGCCGTCGCCGGTGAGGTAATCGAGATCGCCGCAAGCGGCATCGGCTTCGGTGAGATTGATGGTGGGCGCAAACCAGCCGTGACGCATCATTTCGATGCTCATCCAGGCTTCCAGCGCGCCGCAGGCACCCAGGGTGTGGCCCATGTAGCTCTTGAGCGAACTGATCGGCGTGTGCTTGCCGAACACGCGTGCGGTGGCGGTCGATTCGGCGGCATCGCCCTGGCGCGTGCCGGTTCCGTGGGCATTGATGTAGCCGATTGCGGAGGCGTCAAGTTCAGCGTCGGCCAGTGCCATCTCGATGGCAATCTGCATGGTATCGGCATTGGGATTGGTGACGTGGCTGCCGTCGCTGTTGGTGCCGAAGCCGACCAGTTCAGCATAGATGCGGGCACCGCGGGCGCTGGCGTGTTCCCAGTTTTCCAGGATCAGCGTACCGGCACCTTCGCCGAGCACCAAGCCGTCGCGTTTGGCATCGAAGGGGCTGGGCGTAAGCTGGGGCGTGTCATTGCGCACGCTGGTGGCGTACAAGGTGTCAAAGACGGCGGCTTCGGTGGCGCACAATTCTTCCGAGCCACCGGCAATCATCGCCAACTGGCGACCACTGCGGATGGCCTCGTAGGCATAGCCAATACCCTGGCTACCTGAAGTGCAGGCGCTGGAGGTGGTGATGATGCGGCCGGTGACGCCAAAGAACACGCCAATGTTGACCGGTGCGGTATGCGCCATCATTTTCAGATAAGTGTTGGCGCTGATGTTTTCGGTGCTCTTATGGGCAAACATCATGCTGAAATCGGCAATCGCGCTGGGGGTACCGGCCGACGACCCATAGGCGATACCCATGCTGCCGCTGCGCAGCAGCGCATGGTCGAGCAGGCCGGCATCGGCCAGTGCCCATTCGGTGGCGCGGGTTGCCATCAACGCCACACGGCCCATGCTGCGGGTGGTTTTGCGGTTGTAGCGTTCGGATAATTCAAAGGCCGCCGCCGGCGCGCCCAGGCGGGTATGCAAACCGCTGTATTCATCCCATTCCGGCATATGGACCACAGCATTGCGATAGCTGCGCAGATGTGCCAACGCGCTGTTCCAGTCGTTGCCGATCGGGCTGATGCCGGCCATGCCGGTGACGGCAACGCGATGTTCCTGACGCGTGCGGGTTGCGCTGTTGTTGCTGGTGGTCATACCAGGCCTCCATTGACCGAGATTACCTGGCGGGTAATATAACCTGCATCCTCGTGCATCAGGAAACTGACGGCAGCGGCCACTTCATGCGGCTTGCCGGTGCGGCGCGCGGGGATCGTCTTGATCACCTCTTCGAGCGGCAAATCTTGCGTCATTTCGGTGTCGATCAGTCCCGGTGCGACACAGTTGACGGTGATGTTGCGCTTGGCCAGTTCCAGCGCCAGTGCTTTGGTGGCGCCGATGATGCCAGCCTTGGCAGCGCTGTAATTGACCTGGCCGCGATTGCCAACCAGGCCGGACACCGACGCCAGCGTGACGATGCGACCCGGCTGACGGCGCTGGATCATCGGCATGATGAGCGGGTAAAGCACGTTGTAGAAGCCATCCAGATTGGTTTTCAAGACACTGTCCCAGTCTTCGCCCGAGATCGCTGGAAAGGCATTGTCGCGCGTGATACCGGCATTGCAGACCACACCGTAATAGGCCTCGTGGCGTTCGACATCTTGCAGCAGCAGGTCGGCGCATTGCTTGCGCTCGCTGATGTCGAATTGCAACACGCGGGCGTTGCGGCCCATGGCGACGATGGCTTTGGCAACTTCGTCGGCGGCGTCGCGACGCTGATGGCAGTGCAGTACGATGTCATAGCCGTCGCGTGCCAGACGCAGCGCGATGGCCTTGCCGATGCCGCGGCTGGAGCCGGTCACCAGGATGGTTTTTTTCCCCATTGTGGTCATTCTGTGGTTCCCTCTAGAAATGCTCTGGCGTCTAGCGGCTGGAATACCGAGACGGTGGCCTGCGCCAGTTGTCGTTGTGAAATCTTGTCCTTGATGGTGCAGGAAAACGAGCCCAGGCCGTTGTCGGCATGCAGCAATTGTTGCACTTCAATCAGCAACGTGCTGCCGCTGGCGAACCAGCCGCATTGGCATTCGTAGCGTCGCGCCCCCAGCAGGAAGCCGATCTTGACCGCCTCCCCGCGCCGCCGGCCATGGTAACCGGCATAGGCGGCAATTGTCTGCGCCATGTATTCGATGCCCACCCAGGCACCGACGCCTTGTGGACCATGAAACAGACTGTCCGGCGTAATGGTGACCTCAGCGCACAGGCTGTCGTCGTCGATATGGGCCACGCGATCAAGCAAGAGCATCGGTTTTGCATGTGGCACCAGCGTGGCGATGTCAGGCCAGTTCATGTCAGGCCCTCCCGAATACCAGCGCGGCATTGCTGCCACCAAAGGCAAACGAATTGCTCAGTACATGGCGTGGCGGCCGTCCCAACGACTGACCTGGGCTGACCGTCTGCAACGCTGGCAGTGCCGGATCTGCTGCACCATCCCATAAATGCGGTGGCAGCAGGCCTGCGTGATTGTCATCCTGCATGGTCAACCAGCACAGAGCGGCTTCAATCGCGCTGGCCGCACCCAGTGTATGACCGGTGAGCGGCTTGGTCGAGCTGACCAGCGTGGCGGCACCGTCGAGCAGGGCGTGTATGGTCTTGCTTTCCATGGCATCGTTGTGCGGCGTGGCGGTGCCATGCAGATTGATGTAATCGAGCTGTTGCGGCGTAATGCCGGCGCGTTGCAAGGCCTGCGTGATGGCCAGCGTGGCGCCGACACCGGCTGGATCGGGCGCGGAAATATGATGCGCGTCGGAGGATTCGCCCCAGCCGGCCAGCGTCACCGCGGCGGCTTCTTTGCTCATGATGAACAAGGCCGCACCTTCGCCGATGTTGATGCCGCAACGGTTGACGCTGAGCGGATTGCAACGCGTCGCACTGACCGAATCGAGGGCGGCAAATCCCGCCACGGTGAAGCGGCACAGGCTATCGACGCCGCCGCTGATGACCGCGTCGCACAGTCCCATATTGAGCAGGCGCGCGGCGCTGGCCATGGCTTTGCCGCTGGATGAACAGGCGCTGGAATGGACATAGGCCGGGCCGCTGGTGCCCAGCGTCAATGCCAGCGCGGTCGCAGACGAACCAAGTTCCTGTTGGCCATAATGAAAATCTGCCGGCAATTGACCATGCGTCAATTGATGCTGGAACGCAGCTTCGGTTTCACCGATGCCGGAAGTGCTGGTGCCAAGGACGATACCGATGCGGTGCGCACCGTAGCGCTCAATCAATAGGTCGACCTGCGGCCGGATCTGCGCCAGCGCGCTCAGGGCAATGCGATTGTTGCGGCTGCGTTCGCGTAAGGGCAGGTGGGCGACGGAACTCAGTTCGTCGTCCGACAGCAGCAGGTGTCCCACGCTCAAGGCGCTCGCATCGCCATGGCGATAGCGCTGATCCGGGCGCACACCGCTGACGCCGTCGAACAGGCGCTGGCGGATGCTGTTGTGATCATGGCCAAGGGCACAGAGCATGGCCAGGTGATTGAGGTAAATCGTCATGGTGCCGTTACCACCGACTGGATGGTCAATTTGTAGTGATAGCGCAGATTGGTCAAAATGACCGTGCCGCTCCAGGCTTTGCGGTCAGGATAATCGATTTGCGTGACCACTTCATGATCTTGCAGCAAGGTGCGGCGCAGGCTGCCGTCATCGCTTTCCTGCAATTCCCAGCCGGGCGGCAGACCGGCGCGAATGGCTGCCACCGGCCACAGCGTCAGTTGTATATCGCGCAAGACATCGTCGCCCTGGACTTGCTTGGGCAACATCAGATGACGCCAGGTTTTCAACTCTTTGCCGTCGTATTGCAGTGTCATGACGCGTTGACCGAACGCCAGCCCGACCAGGTTGAGCTGTTGGGGATCGATTTCCAGTACCGTGTCGAGCTCATCGCTGCGGCCGTAGCGTTCGACCTTGAGATGCTGTTGCAGACTGATCGAGGCGCCCAGCGAAACTGGCGATAACTGTAATTGCAGGCGCGCCGACGCTGGCGGCATGGGCGTGCTGGCGCAGGCAGCCAACAGCAGCGGTAGCAACAATGCAGCGCAGCGACGAAACATCAGGCGCATAGACTCTCCAGCGCGGTCAGGCGGCGCTTGCTTTCGGCCACAAAGGGGTTGCTCAGATCCCAGGCATAACCGGCCAGAATCGCCGCGATCATGCGCCGGATGGCCGGTTGTTGCTGCTCATGGAAAATTACTTTCTGGAAGCCGCCGGCGTACCAGGATTCGACAAAGGTGCGGAACGTGTCGACGCCATGCTTGAGCGGCACTGCGTAGTCGCGTTCCCAGTCCACCGTTTCGCCGGCCAGTTGGCGCCCCAGCAAGGCGCTGGCCATGCTGGCCGACTTCATGGCAATCGTCACGCCGGAGGAAAACACCGGGTCGAGGAATTCACCGGCGTTGCCGAGCAAGGCATAACCCTTACCCCATAGTGACGTGACATTGGCCGCATAACCGGCGATGTGACGCGCCGGGGTATCCCATTGCGCATGCTGCAGCAGTTCGCTCAGTGCCGGATCTTGTTCGACCAGGGTGCGCAACTTAGTGGTTTCGTCACCTGGAATGGTCGCCAGGAAGGAGGCTTCGGCCACCACACCAATCGAGCAACGGCCTTGCGCAAACGGAATCGTCCAAAACCAGACGTCGTGGTGCTGCGGGTGGATGGTGACGCGAATCTTGTTGCGGTCAAAGCCCGGATCGATAATGCCGTCGGCGATATGGGTGAAATAGGCCGCGCGCACCGGAAAGCCGGACGGCCGTTCCAGATCGAGCAGGCGCGGCAGCACACGGCCGAAGCCGCTGGCGTCGAGGATGAATTTGGATTGCACGATATAGTCGCTGCCGTCGGCGGCGCGCACATGGGTGCGCGGTTGCTCGCCGTCCAGATCAACTGCCGTGACGGTGTGGCGATAACGGATTTGTGCACCCTGGCGTTCGGCTTCCTTGGCCAGCAAATGATCGAAGTCGGCGCGTTGCACCTGATAGGTGGTGCCCCAGCCGGGCGAGTGCTTGTCGCGGAAATCGAATGCGGTCTGGCGGCCGCGATGCACGAACGAGGCGCCGTTCTTGAATTGAAAGCCATGTTCCACCACTGCCTGCAGCATGCCGGCCTGTTCCAGATAGACCATGCTTTGTGGCAGCAGGCTTTCACCGATGGAAAAACGCGGAAATTGTTCGCGCTCGATCACCAGCACCTGGTGCCCCTGGCGCCGCAGCAAGGCCGCCGCAATCGCACCCGATGGTCCGGCGCCAATAATCAGAATCTCGTGTTGTTCAGTTGTTATGGTCATTTGAGAACGGCTTCGCGCCGACGGTTGGATAGAGAGGTGCTTGGGAAAAACACGGTGACAACAACCAGATCAAGGCCATGCCGATGAGCATGGTCAAGCCAAACGCATGCAGCGGCGGACTATTGCTCAGCGCCAGCAGGCCGAACGACAAGAGCGCACTGAGTGCCGACAGGCCGATGGTCAGCCAGGCATGGCGGCGTTGCTGGTGCTGTTGTTCTTGCAGGAAGATGCCATAGTCTACGCCCAGTCCCAGCAGTAACAGGCAGGCCAGCACATGGAACAGTTGCAGCGGTTGACCGAGCAGGCCGAACAGTGCCAGCGTGAGCAGGGTGGCGGTCAGCGGCGGGGCGATTGCACGCCAGGCATGGCGGCCATAGCGCAACGACAGTAACACCAGAATGGTCAGGTAAGCGGCCAGCAAGGCCCAGCTCATATATTGACGGTAGTAGCGCAGTACCGAAGAAATGTCGGCAACCTTGTCGACCCATTGGACACCTTCGACCTTGCTGGCGACCGCGGCCAGTAGGGGTAGTTGACGATAGTCATTGACGCCGCGCAGCGCCACGATGGTGGCATATTGACCTTCGATCTGACCCAGCCACAGATGACGCCATGGCACGCCAGCAGCCGAATCGATGAAATTCTGCGGCAGCAGCGGCTGGCTTTGCGCTTGCAAGCGTTGGCGCAGATTGTTTTGCCACTGCTGGTCTTCACCGATGGTGCTGGCAATCGCAGCCAGTGGCGCTGCATTGCCCGCGTTGAGTAAGGTAGCCTGCACCAGATCGCGGTCGGCTTGCTGTTGCTGCAACGACGGCACCCAGTTGGAAATGGCCTGCGCGCCGCTGATGACTTTGGCGGCGATCAAGGGCTGCAAGCCTTGCTTGAGTTGCTCTTCGCGTTGCAGCACGATTTCTGCGCTGGCACCGCGTACCAGATAGAACTGGGCCGGGGTCGGCGCGTCGAGCAACTTGCCAAGCTTGATTTGATCATCGATCAAGTGTTGCGGGGTCTTTTGCAGCGCGCGAATATCGTCGCTGACTTGCAGGCGCGACAAACCGGTCGCGGTGAATGCGGCAAATGCGGCCAGCAAGAGCAAGCCGGTGCGGTTCCATCGAAACATTGGCCACTTGCCGATGCTATTGCCATAGGCAGTTGCCAGCGGTGTGGCACGCAGCGTATCGGCATGGATCAGCGCCGGGAACCACAGCACCACAGTTAGCCAGGCAAACAACAGGCCCAGTACCGAAAACACTGCCATTTGCCGCAAACCGGGAAACGGTGTCGCAGCCATGCCGAGATAGCCGATCACGGCGGCCAGCAGCATCAATCCCAGGCCGGGCAGCAATTGCCGCAACAAACGACGCGAGCTGGTCTGCGCCGGCGCACCCAGCCGCGCGCAGAGGAAGTAGATTGCATAGTCCTGGGCGATGCCGACCAGGCTGGCACCGAACACCAGCGTGAGCAAATGCAGGCGGCCAAACAGCAACCAACTGACCGATAACGCACCGAGACAGCCAATGGCGATCGACAAGGCGATCAGTGCAATCGGTTTGAATGAGCGCAACGTCAACCACATCAGCAGCAAAATCCCGAGCAAGGAACCCGCGCCGATGGTGGACATTTCACTGCTGGCCTGTGCACTGGCAGCAGCGGCATGCAGGATCACGCCAGCGCTGATGACTTCGACGCCGGGCACGGCTTGTTGCGCGGCGTGGGTGGCGGCATCGAGCAGCGGGATGAGCTGTTGTTGTGCGCCGAGCGAAAACGCCGGTTGTTGCAAATCCATCAGCAGCAAGACGTAGTTGCGGCCATTGCCCTCGACATACAGGCGCCCGTCACGCGGCCGCACCGGGGTTTCCTGTGCGCGTTGCTGCACCCAGCCGCTGAACAGGCCAAACGGATCGTCTTGCCAGGCACCCAGCTTGGGGCCGCCGAAGGCGCCGTACAGCGTGCCGAGTGCGACTTGACTCCATTGTTGCGGGGTATCGGTTTGCAGCTTGCGCCGTTGCTCGGCGGTCAGCAATAACAGTCGGCTATGGTCGAACGTGGCCAGCCAGGCATCTTGCAGTTGGGCGGCATCGCCCGGCATGGCACGTAGCAGTTGTGGCTGGCGTGCAATCACCGTTTCATAGGCGGTGGCGGCTTTGCGTGCCTGTTCCCAATCGGCGTTGCCGATCAGGATCACGACTTTTTGCTGGGCGCTGTCGACCATATGGGCAAAGGCCCGCTGCACCACGTCATCATGGCGCGCGGTAGGCAGCAGCGCCAGAATGTCGGTGTCAGGCGTGGCACGTTGCACCAGCCACAGCCAGCCGTTATGCCCAAGCAGCAATGCCACGACCAGCAGCCAGACCCAGGCCAGACGCTGACGGCATGATGTCGGGGCCGACACTGGCACTGGCTCAGTCAAGCATGGCTCCTTCGTCGGCGCTCATGGCAGTGGCACCGGTCTGGATGGCAGAAAAAACGATTTCGGTATGGTCGCCTGAGGCTTCCTGCATGATCACCTTGTTGACGTAGGCGCCACCTTCTAGCTGGATATCACCGATGGCCTTGGCTAGTCCCGGTTGGCGCGCTTTCAGTGCGACCTGCCAGTTGCCGTTCTTGATGCTGCCGTCCAGTTCGAACAGTTTGTCGAGCTGCGACAGATCACCGGCCAGCAATGAGAACAGCACATTGTTGATCATCTTCACTACCGGCTCTTGTTGCGCATCGAGGCGCATGGCGACGCGGCCGTCCTGTAATTGGGTGATGGCGTCGCGCGTGATGCGCAGGGTGCTTGGAAACGGTTGCCGCGTCTGCCACAGAATACCTTTGCCGGCCACCACGCAAAAACGGCCGTTCGCGGCTAGCGGCTTCTTGATGCCGGTCAATTGCTTGGTTTGGTCGAAGCGGCCGCACATCACCGCCGGTTTGGCCAGCGCGGTTTGAATTTGTGCCACTGGTGCGGCTGCCTGCACCAGACCAGCCGCAGCGCTCAAGGCCGCAAACAGGACCGGGGCCAGGTAGTGGCGCAAAGAAGAGTTGATCATCATGGTGTCGGGTAAGTTAAGCCAAGTTGTTGCCACAGTGCCGGTGGGCTGACGAAGCACATTTCACGATTGCTGATTTGCACTGCGACCTGAGTGGATACGCCGCGCGTCAGACGTTGGCCGCTGGCGGCATCGGTGACCAGGTATTCTATTTTGAGACGGTTTTCCCATTCGACGATGGCGGCGCGTACCTTGATGCGCTGGCGGAATACCGCCGGGCGTGAATAGCGCACTTGCAGATCGATGACCGGCCACATATAGCCGGAATCTTTCATGGCCTGGTAGTTGTAATCGATCTGATCGAGCAGGGCGCAGCGCGCGGCTTCGAAATATTCGATGTAGCGGCCGTGCCAGACCACTTCCATCGGGTCGAGATCGTAGAACTGGATTTGCAATTCCACTTCGGCCTGCCAAGGGGAATTGGCGACCGATATTTTGCCGCCGGGCAGCGGGATGGCGTGCTTAGTCATACAGATCCCAATGGCGTGCACGGATGCGTCGCAACAGCAGGCGCAGCTCCGGCTCCAGCATGCGATCTTCGGCCACCGGCGGCAGGTCGGCCGAGAGTGCTGCCTGCATTGCGGCCAGACGGCCGTCGGGCAGATCGGTCAAGCCAATCTCGGGTTGCCGTTCACTGCGCAGCCAGACGCCTTGACGCACGGTCACCAGCAATGCCGCCACCACTTGTTCGGTCAATTCCAGCACACGCAGACAGTCGCGCGCCGCGATGGTGCCCATGCTGACCTTGTCCTGGTTATGGCATTCAGTGGAACGCGAAAATACCGAGGCCGGCATGGTCAGCTTGAGTGCTTCGGCAGTCCAGGCCGAAGCACTGATCTGCAAAGCCTTGAGGCCGTGGTTGATGGCCGCACGCGGTCCGGTGGCGCCGGACAGGTTCGATGGCAAGCCGTTGTTGTAGCGGCTGTCGACCATCAAGGCCATCTGGCGGTCGAGCAGGTCGGCGATGTTGGCCACGGCATTTTTCATGCTGTCCATGGCGAAGGCAATATGGCCGCCGTAGAAATGTCCACCATGCAGCACGCGCTCATTGTCGGGATCGATGATGGGATTGTCGTTGGCGCTGTTGAGTTCGTTTTCGATCGAGCTGCGCAGCCACGGCAGCGCATCGGTCAGCACGCCGATCACATGCGGTGCGCAGCGGATCGAATAGCGATCCTGCAGACGTTTGTCGTTGCGCAGCGGTTGATCGCAATGCAGATCGGTGCGCAGCCAGGCAGCCACCTGTTGCTGCCCTGGATGCGGTTTGACCGAGAACAGGGTGGCGTCGAAGTGGTGGGCATTGCCATCCAGTGTGAAGCTGGCCATGGCGGTGATGCGCGTGGCCAGTTGGCACAGGTATTCGGCACGGCGGTAGGCCAGGCAAGCCAGCGCCGTCATGACGGCAGTGCCGTTCATGATCGCCAGACCTTCCTTCGGACGTAGCCGCAATGGCGTCAATCCAGCGGCTTGGAGTGCTGCGGCGGCATCGATTTGCTCGCCGTTTTTCCACACCTTGCGTTCGCCGCACAAGACCGCCGCCAGATAAGACAGCGGTGTCAGATCGCCGCTGGCACCGACCGAGCCTTCTTCTGGAATCAAGGGCAACAGGTCATGTTGCAGTAGTGCCGCAATTTGCTGCAGCAGGCCGACGCTGACGCCGGAATAGCCCTTGCTGAGTGAAGTCAGGCGCGTCGCCAGGATGGCGCGGGTTTGCTCGGGCGAAAACAGTTCGCCGAGGCCGCAGCCATGATAGGTGTACAGATGATGTGGCAATTCAGCGATCAAGTCTGGTGGCACCGTGACCGTGCACGAATCACCATAACCGGTGGTCACGCCATACACCGTGCCGTCTTCCCGCAGCAGACGGTCGAGGAAGTCGGCGCCGCGCTGGATGCGTGCCAGAAAGTCCGGCGCATCCGACAGCGCTGCCTGGGCGGTGCCGCTGGCGATGTGATTGACGTCTTCGATTGTCAGCGCGGTCGGACCGAAGGTGACGAACGCCGGAGCGGCGGACTTAGTGAGCGACATGATGGCTATCCAGTGTGGGCGAGGCCCAAAAATCGTAAAAGTTGAACCACTGCAAAGGCGCTTGCAGACAATGGTATTCCAGGCGCGCCGCATAGTCGGCGATCAGTGCCGCCAGCAGGGCATCGCGTTGTTTGCGCGGCAAGCTGATCGGGGCGCGGAAATGTTCGAAAGTCAAAATGGCGCCATCTTGCGTGCGCTGCGAAAAAATCAGATAAATCGGGCATTGCAGCAGGCTCGCCAATACATACGGTCCGACCGGAAACGGTGCGGCGGCGCCGAGAAAATCTGCTGTCGCCACCCGGGGCTTGGCCGAGACCGGTACGCGGTCGCCGGCAATCACGACAAATTCGCCGCGCGCCACGCGCTCGCTGAGCAGGATTGCCGTGGCGGGCGTCATTTCGGTGACTTGCAATAGATTGAACTGACTCTCCGGCGCCAGTTGCGCCAGCATTTGATTAAAGGCGCGCGCATGCTTGGTGTGGACCAGTACGGTCAACTTGAGACCGTGATGCTGGCGGCTCAGCACGCGGCATAATTCCAGATTGCCCAAATGGGTGCAAATCATCAGACCGCCACGGCCACTGGCAATGGCATCGTTCATGATCTGCTCACCTTGCACCATAACGTGATGCATAGGAAACAGGCCGCCCCAGAGCAGCATCTTGTCCAGCAGGCTTTCACCGAACGCGGCGAAATGGCGCAATACCGCCAGCAAGCCGGTGCGCGGCAGGGCTTGCGGCCGATAGTGGTGTACCCGCGCCAGATAATCAAGTGAGGCCTGGCGTGCGCGCCGGTTGCGTGCCATGTACCAGAGCAAGACCGGATACAGCAGCAGCCGGAATGGCCAGCGGCCCAACCAGCGATAGACGCGAAACAGCAGGCGCATGCCAGCGATAAAGCTGACTTCGTTGATCTGCGCCCAGTGTCGTGCTGGCGTGCCGTTATTGGCGCTCATGCTGGCCTCCTGCGCGCGCCCGCAACAGCTTGCGCGCCAGCAGCGCTGGGGAACGCCACAGCATGCCGCACAACAGCGTGGCATGCATGCGGGTGATCAGCACATTGTCCAGCCATAGCCTGAAATGCGAAACGCCGTCGCTGGGATAGCGCACCCGGGTACGCTGATTGATCACCTGCACACCACGCCAATGCAGGCGCACGATGATTTCGGTGTCGAAGTCCATGCGCTTGCCGAGCGTTTGCCGGGCCGTCAGCGCAGTCACTACGGCCAGCGGATAAATGCGGAAGCCGCACATGGAATCGACGATATCGAATGACAGCGTATTGATCCAGACCCAGACGTGGGTCAGATAGCGCGCATAGAGACGGCCCTTGGGCACACTTTCGTCGTATTGGGGACAACCGTTGATGATTGCCTTGGGATGCTCTTGGGCCAGCGCCACGAAGCGTGGAATATCAGCGGTATCGTGCTGGCCGTCGGAGTCGATTTGCAGTGCATGGCTGAAACCTTGCTGCGCCAGAAAATGCATGCCGCTCAGCACTGCCTCGCCTTTGCCGCGATTGACGCTATGGCGCAGCAGGCTGACCTGTTGCGGATGGGCGGCGGCCAGGCCGTCGAGCACGGCGGCGCAGGCGGCATCGCTGCCGTCATCGACCAGCACGCAGCGCAGGCCGTGCTGCAATACTGCGCTCAGCACAGCGCCGATGGCATGTTCATGGTTGTACACCGGGATTACGGCGCCGAGACGGATCTGCATCAGTGTTGCCCCAGCAGCATACGGCCGCTGGCATGCTGGCCGGCGGCCGAATGCAAGCGAAACGTCAGTGCGTTTTTATTGACATCATGTTCCAGTTCCAGCATGACAGTATTGCCGGGCCGGATCACATGTTGAAACTTCAATGCTTGCATGCCGACGCAATCGGGCGGCAAGTCGAAGTAGCGGCGGCCCAGTGCCAGCGCCCAATCGAGTTGCACCACCCCGGGCAGAATCGGTGCCTGGTCGAAATGCCCCTGGAAATACAGCAAGTCTTGCGGCACATGCAAGGCCAGTGTGACCTGGGTCGCGCTTTGCTGGTGCAGGGTTTCCTGCGGCATCAGTGCGGCTGGCGCACGATCGTCGGCCAGCAGCGCCAGCAGTGCGGCGTTGGTGGTCTTGCCTTGGGCATTGCTCGGCAAGGCTGGCAGATAACGCCAGAGTCGCGGCAGCGCCAGGTGCTCGATACTGTCCACCAGTTGGGCGCGCAATTGCCGGTTCATCTGCAGTTTTCCAGCCTGTTGCAGTTGTGCCTGACCGGCGGCGTTGAGCACGATGAAGGCGGCGATGCGGTCGCGTTGCTGGGCGTTCTGTGCGTCGTGCATCAAGACGCGTGCTTCGGTGACCCAGGGGGTGGCTAGCAACAGCTGCTCGATCTGGTCCAGCGAGATGCGTTTTTCTTCCAGCTTGACGATGCGGTCGGCGCGGCCGCGCAGCAGGAAGCGCGGCGCTTGCCCGGCGACGAATAGCACACGGTCAGCCATCGCTAGCCAGGCGTGATCCGGTAGATGCGGCGAACGCACTTCCAGGCAATCGTTGTCGGCATGGGCGCGCACCTGTACCTGAGGCATGGGTTGCCAGCTATCATCACGCTGACCATCAACGGCCGGCGCTATCTGACGCCAGGCGATGCCGCCGGTTTCGGAGCTGCCGTAAATTTCGATGGGCGTCTGCCGGAATAATTGCCGGGCTGCATCCGCGACTTCTGGCAGCAGTGGCCCACCGGAAGAAAACACAGCATGCAGTTGACGGGTATCGGCTTGCACCAGGCTGGCCGGCAGGCGCTTCAAATGTGCTGGACTTGACAGCAGCAGCCAGGGCCGGTCGACAGGCGCTAGGGCTGCCAGTTGTTCTGGAAAAAAAGCGCTTTGTGCATGAATCACACGGCCTGCCGCCAGCGGCCACAGCACCTTGAATAACAACCCGTAGATGTGTTGATGCGAGACCGTGGCAACAATCTCGCACTGCTGCAACTGTTGACCGAACAACTGCTCCAGCGTCGCCACTTCGCAGGCCAGTTGCGCCAGCTTTTTGGGAATCGCTTGCGCCGTGCCGGTGCTGCCCGAGGTGTAGACCACCAGACCCGGGAAGTCGCCAGCGAGCGCGGCAGCTTGATTGCCGGTGGTCAGCGGGGCAGAGGGGCGTTGGGCAGCGGCCGCGGGCAATTGCAGCGGCTGCCAACTGGCATCGACTTCGCCGATGAAACCATCGACTTCGGCGGCCAGCGCCTTGCAGGTTGCCGGCAAGGCATCGCCGGGCAGATAGATGGTCTTGCCGGCTTGCCAGGCGCCAAACAGCGCAGCGGCAAACGCGATGGTATCTTGCAGATAGAGCGCGAAGCGCTGTCCGCGGTGTGCTTGCAGGCATTGCTGCCAGCCCAGGATTTCTTCCCGGAAGGCGGCATTGCTGATGGCCGCGCCTGCGCGCCAGCCGATGATTTGCTGATCGGCGCGCGCTTGCTGCGGCAGCGCCAGGATATCGATGAAATCAAGCATGGTGTTGACGCCTGACATAAAGCCGTACCAGATATTCACCGGCAAACAGCACGCCCATGGCGACATAGGAAATCACGCCGGTGTACAGCGACCAGATCGCTGGCGTTGCCCACACTGCAGTGGCAAAGGCGATGCCGCCGTTGAGCGCAAAGAAGCCGCACCACACCTGCGTGACACGCCGCGTGTAAGCCACGGCAAAGGCCGGCAATTGCGGATTTTGCAGGCGCGCCAGACGTTCGATGATCGTGGGAGGATGCGACAGGCTATGGGCGAACACGGCCAGCATGCCCAGGCTGATGACAACTGGATACAGCTTCAGTGGCAGCAGGGCATTCCATAGCAGCGCCACGGCGGCCAGCGACAATGCCGCCAGACTCATCCAGCGATAACGCGGCTGCAGCTTGAGTGTCGACAGGCGCAACAGGGTCAGCGCCAGCAACAGCAACGCCAGCCAGCGCGGCTCAATTTTGCCGTGCGCAAACCAGATCAGCAGCGGATATGCCAGCACCACCAGTGTGGTCAGGAGCTTACCCAAATCAGGCCTTTTCATCCGCCTGCAGCAGTGTCGCAATGACATCGACGACGTCTTGCACGGTGCGTACGGTACGGAACACGTCGGGCTGGATACGTTTGCCGGTCAGTTGGTTGAGTTTGACGACGATATCGACTGCATCGATGCTGTCGATATCAAGATCGGTATACAGATTGGCTTGCGGCGTAATCTTGTTCTTTTCGATCTCAAACATCTCATGCAGCATGTCAACGATCCAGGTCTGGATCTCATCCTTGGTCATGGTTGGGGCTAAGGTGGTCATGGTGAGCCTTTTTACTGTTGGCGGTGACGGGCTATTAAGGCTTCCAGCGATTCAACGGAGGCAAAGTGCTGACGTGTTTCTTCAGAGTTCGCGGACAAGGTGATGCCGTAGCGTTTCTGCAAGGCAACACCCAATTCGAGCGCGTCGATGGAGTCCAGACCCAGGCCTTCACCAAACAAGGGGGCGGCGGCGTCGATATCGTCCGGACCAATATCTTCCAGTTGCAGAACTGCGATGATGAGTTCTTTGATTTCTTGTTCTAATGTCAGCATCGACCTAGCTTTCCTTCATAAAGTAATTTTGTAGGTAATTTGTCAATTGTCGCGCGGCCAACGATGGCGGGGCGGCCGAATCGGTCATTTCTTCGATCATGATATCCGGTCCGACGATGATGCTGAAGTGTGGCATGGTTGGTGGCACTTTCCACCATTTTTTACCCTTGCTCAAGATGACCGGGGTGCAACGTATGGTCACCGGTGTAACGGCCCAATGGCCACGCACAGCGACATTGGCGGCACCACGCTTGAGGATGATGTTGCCGTCTAGCGGTGTACGCGTACCCTCGGGGAAAATGATCAGATTGCTGCCATTGCGCAGCGAGGCAATGCAGTCGTCGACCAGTTCTGGGCCTTGGGCATTGCTGATGTAACCGGCCGCGCGCACCGGGCCGCGTGTGACCGGGTTGTTCCACAACGAGCTCTTGACGATGCAATCGGCCTGATGCACGAAGGCCATCAACAGCATGGTATCGATCAAGGTTGGATGATTGGCCAATATCAGCAAGCCGCGCCGTTGCAGGCGCTGCAGGCCGCGGATATCGTAGCTGATGACGCCCAGCAGGCACACGCACTCGACCAGACTGCGAAACGCCCAGCGGATCCAACGGCGAGCCCAGCGCTCGCGTTGTTGTCGATCTCGCACGAAGATTTGCAATAAGGGAAACACCAGCAGGCGCAAGCTGAGTGCGCCGATGCTGAAGGTCAAAAAACCGAGGCCGGTGCCGCAAATGCGCCAGTATTGATTGAGCAGGGATGCAACTTGCCGCCAGGCAGTCGTTGATGTTGCTTTGTTGAGCCAGTTACGCATGACGGCTCCAGCGCCAGTGCTGTTTGTTGGTGATACGCGACAGTGTGTCGTCTCCACGCAGGAAAAAACGCAGGATGTCGAGCATGGCGGGCGTACTGGACGGCGCCTTTTCATCACTGGCTAGCGGTTCCCAGGAGAGACTCAAGTAGGGCGCCTCGATATCGGCATGTTGTTTTTGTAGCAACCAGGCCCAGGCGAATGGCAGTTCAGCTTCAGCATCATCGCTACGAAAAATTTCCGGCAACGGGCTATCGCTGACTACCAGTAAAACTTGTGGCGCACCATCGGCAAGCAGGGCGCAGGCTTCGATCAGGGCGTGTTCCGCGGTACTGGTGCCGGCCGCGATGGCCAAATGATTGCTGCGGTCGCCGCGGGCAATCGACAGCAAGCCAGCATTGGCGTTATGTACCGACAGACTAAAGGTGGCCGGCGATAGCGGCAGTTGCATCACGAGTTCTTGCAGTAGTGCAACGGAACGCGCACATTCACCGTGGCGGGAAGCGAAGATGATGGGGGTTGCCAAGGCTTCGGGCAGGCAGTGGTAAGCGGCTTCCAGCGCCATCTTGCCACCTGCACTGGCGCGCCGGCGCAGCATTGGCGGCATGTCCTTGAGCTTAGGTTCGCTGGTCGCAATGCTGTCCAGACGGCCATGCGCCCACGCCAGCCATGCGGCTTCGGTGTCTACACCAGGTGCCCAAGCCGAATGTGAAACGACATGAAAACGTACTTCCCCGAAAAGCATATTTCTTTGCTTAATTACGATTAATGACTTACCAACATCGCTGTGATCACCGTCGCGCCTGGCGCTGACAGTAGCGTTTCACCGCGACCCCCTACGTATTTTTATTGTTGTGAGATTGAAAATAGAATTATTTAAGCTTAAAACCGAGGTGAATCTTACGACAAAATTGATGATCAGCAATAAGAAAAGATACTTCTCATGAATTTGTATTTATTCGGCCAAATTAGATTTACTTACCTTGATTATTCTGAACTTGTTTTTCATTCCGTCGTTCTGCAGTGGATATAGCGTATCAAGCTGCCAGTTGGCGGGCCGCTCCCGGCTAGCTTGTCCTAAGAAAACCCGTCATTCGCAAGCGAGAACGGCAATAAAAAATGCCGCCGTTTTTCTGAGCCGAATCGCATTAGCCGCAAGTTATTTTTCTATAGAGAGGTCAATCGAAACGCAGGCTGTACACGAAATTGACACCGTTGATGGTACCGGCGCGCGCCACTGCCGACCAGCGCTTTGACAACTGCCAAGTAGCTTTGGCGATGCTGGCGGCGCCGGTCAGGCTTTGTTCGTAGCCCAATGTGAGGCGATCGGTAATCGCCTTGCCCAGATTGACGACCTGTTCGTCGGTCAAGCCCGATTCGCTGGCGCCGATTGAGAACTGATCGAAGCCGAAGTCTTTGGCAATCTTCTTGCCACCATAATTACCGATGAAAGCCAGCGCTTGACTGCTGGCACTGCGCTGCGCCAGGCCAGAACTGTCGGTGCCGTGGCCGAACATCATCCAGGACAATTTTTCGTCATCGGCGACCGTCGGTTCGGATACCAGCCTCACGCGCGGCTGATTGGCAAAGCCGGTCACTTCGACACCGGCTTCGACATCCTGATTGCGTCGCATCGCCAGGATATTGATATTGGGATTGCTGATCGGTCCCTGGAAGTTGATGATGCCGCGTTCGATATTGAGTTTGGTACCGAACGCTTCGTAAGTGCCGTCGGCGACTTGCACCGTGCCGGTGGCGCGCAGCGGTTGTAGTGGTTCGCTACGGACCGTCATGTCGCCGCGCAGATGCAGGTTGGCGCCACTGCCATTAAAACGGAAATTGTCGCCCAGATTGACCTGGATGTTGATTACCGGCGCAAAGCGTCCGGCCGGCTTTTCGGTTGCCGCTGTCAGTTTTTCCTGCGAGCTGGCCGCGCCCGCTTTGGCGGCATTGCCTTTGCGCACGATGACGACATCGTCGCCGAGTTTTGGCGCACTGGTCTTGGGCAGATCGAACAAGGCCTGGTCGACCACGAATTTGCCATTGATCTGCAATTGCTCGGCAACATTGGCCAATTGCGCCTGACCCGACAGCATCAGTTGGCGATCGGGGCTGGCGAACAATTGCAGCTTATCAGCCACGATGGTGGCTTTGAGGTCGGGATTGTCAGTGCCTAATTGCACTTTTCCGGTGGCGCGCAGGGTGCCGTTACCACCGTGAAATTCGATCTGGCGCAGGTCGATTATATTGTCATCCATGACGACATGGATGCTGCCATCGTTGAACTGTATGCCTTGGTCGAACAGCGTCACGGCCAGTTTGTCGCCATCGATCTGGCCGCTCAGGCGCGGTTTGGCGAGCGTGCCAGCGGCTTTCAGTTGCAGGGCGAGCTTGCCGTCCAGGCTGTATTGCGGCCCCAGCAGGGCGGTCAGGGTCTTGAGCGTGGGCACATTGAGCAATGCTTCCAGCGCTAGGGGCGATTCCGGGCTCAGGCTGAGGATGCCATCCTGGCTCAGCAAGCCCAGCGTGCCGTTGGCTTGCAGCGTACCGATGCGGCTCGCGGCGAGCTGGCCATGCAGGCGTGCCTGGGCGGCGGCCAGATCGACGCGCACTTGCAAGGCCGACAGGCCCAGTGCGGTCAGTGCATTACCGTTGCCCGTGGTGTCGATACTCAAGTCGCCGCTCTTGCGCGTTATCTGCAGGTAACCGCTGGCGCTTTCGGCCAGCGCAAAATTCCAGTCGGCATCGAGTAACAGATCGGTTTTTAATGGCAGCGCAGTCGCACCCATTTCTTGCGCCAGTTCCAGCACGCGGCCGATATCGACAGTCTTGGCACTGCCTTGCGAGCGAAGGCGACCGTTCTGGTAACTGAGGTTTTGCAGATCAATCGTCATGTGATCGACCTGCAAATGCGTGGGACCGGCCTGCACCGAATCAGCGCCGACCGTGAGGCTCAGCGGCGCGCCCAGTGCCAGCCGTGGCAAGCCCTGGTTATCGAACTTGTCGATCACGCCGCTCCAGCCGTAAGCGCCTTGCGTTTGCGTGAGCTTGCCATGGGCGGCGATCTGCAATGCCAAGGTCTGACCATGCGCTTTGCCGTCGGCTTGCAGGCTCAAGGTATGGGCGCCGTAGGTGCCGTTGAGTTGCAGCTTGAGCTGGCGCAGCACCGCATCGGGACCGCGATAACGTTCGCCATCGAGCGTCAGCAGGAGCTTGTTGCCGGGCGCGGCGAGCGCGGCGTTGAGATCGGTTTGCAGCTCGGCCTGGCCGCTCAATTGATCGAGATGATGGGCGCCGAAACTGAGTTGCTTGCCGCTGTAGCTTGCGCGCAGGGCAGGGCGTTGCAGGGTGCCGGATAACTGGCCGTCGAGTTGCAGCTGGCCTCCCAGACCATAGCCCAGTTGCGCCAGTTGCGGTGCATCAAGGTGCAACTCGAGCCGGTCTTGTGGCGCGCCGAAAGCGCCTTTGAGTTGCAGCCGGTTGCCGGCCACCAGCAGATTGGCATTGCTTGGCAGCAGACGGCTGCCAGCCAGTTGCAGATTACCGCTGCCGCTCATCGGCAATTGCGCGTAACTGCTGTCGCGGACCGTGAAGTTAAGTCTGGCTTGTTGCGGCGTGAGTGCACCGCTGGCATCGAAGTCCATATTGATGCGCGCGGCCACCGCCCCCTGATGGACCCAGGCCGCCGGGTCGAAATTGCGTAGCTGGCCCTTGAAGGCATAGGCCTGATCGCCATCGGTGGCGAGGCTGCCGCTGACTTCCAGGCGTGCCCTGGCGGCGCTCAGACTGGCTTGCGTGAGGTTGATCTTGCCGCCGGCCAGCGTGCCGTCGAGGGCAATGGCATACAGCGGGTCTTGCAGTTGCAGATGGAGGCTCAGTTGATCTGGCTTGATCTCGATCGCGAGCGGGCCGCGCAGTTTGGTCGGCTTGAGTTGCTGGTGCAGGGCATGCAGGTCAAGTCCATCAATTTGAAATTGAAATACGCCTTGTTGTTCCAGCGCCTGCAATTGGCCGCTGCCGCGCAGGCTGGCACCGGCGAGCAGGTCGATACGCAAGTCGCTCAATTGCTGCCGGTCAGCGCTGAGATCGAGTTGGGCATGGATGCGGTTAAGCGGCAAGCGTTGACGGTCGATGCTGCCGGGCAGCAGATTGACCAGTTCAACCGGACCGCTGACCAGCAGTTGTTCGCTATTGGCGGCGGGGCGCAGATCGGTGCGCAAGCGCAGATCGGCTTGCGGCGCGGCACTGTTGAAGACTTGTGGGTTGATATGTTGCAGGTCAATGCTGGCCTGCTTGAATGGCACCGCAGCGAAGGGGGTGGCGACCACATCGGCGCTGCCATTGAGTTTGTCGCCGCTGGCCTTGAGTGCCACGACGAGCTCCTGCAAGGAGCCGGACAATTGTGTGGTGACCTGGAAGTGTTCGTCGATACTGCCCTGACGATAGTGCCCGGCCAGTTCGATGCCGCCACTGGTGGCAAACGGGCGTTTGCCATCGAGGTGTAGCAGCGCGCTGGCATTGCCGAAGCCGGTATCGAGTTGATCAATCACCAGCGTATGGCGCACGCCATCGGAATTGCCGTGCAGTTTGATGACGCCGAGCGCGATCAGACTGCTACCCTGTTGCAGCCGCAGTTGTTGCACCGATAGCGCGCGCAGCTCCAGGGCCAGTGGCAGGCTCAGGGATGCCGGCAGTACCGTTGGTGTTGCCGGTGTCGGTTGCTGTACCAGGTTGACTTTGCCGATCTGCAGATAGGCCACGCTGATTTTGCGCTGCAATGGCGACAGTTGCCAACTGGCATCGATGTGGTCAATCTCCAGTTGCAGCGTGGCATCGTGATAGCGCAGGTTGCGCAGGTGCAGGCCGCTGGCCAGATTGCCGCCAGTGAATTGACCCGCGAGCTTGCCCTGCATGGCCCATACCGCAACACGCCAGGCCTGGCGGCTGCCGCTGTCGGTCATGGTGGCGTAGGCCAGCAGCGCTGTGATGGCAACGATGCCCAGCAGCAGGCCGCACAGTGTCATTGTCAGCCAGCGTAATGGCCGGCGGTGCTTGGCCGGCGGCGTGGCGTCTGGATTGGAATCGGGATCGGTCGTCACTGGTGTCGGCTCAGTCATCAGAATGCGATCCCCAGCGAAATATGCGGCCGGAATTGCTGTTTTTGTACGCCGTAGGCCAGGTCCAGATTCAGCGAGCCGACCGGACTGCGCCAGCGCACGCCAGCGCCGACGCCGCTGTAGAACGTGCGGTTATTCCAGCTGTCGGCAGCGGTGCCGATATCGTAAAACACTGCGCCGCCCCAGCTTTGGGTGAGCCAGTGCTGATACTCGGCGCTGCCGGTCACCAGGTATTTGGTTGGATAGACGGTACCGTTTTGCTCATTGCCGATGCTGTCGTAGCTGTAACCGCGCACCGAGTCATTGCCACCGGCGCGAAACAGCAGCGAGGCTGGAACTTCGGAGGCGCTGCCGCGGGTGAAGACGCCGCCGAGTTCGGTACGCAAAATCACAATATCGCGCTTGGCCACTGGAAAATATTGTTTGAAGCGGGTGTCCACGCGCGTGAAGGTCTGATCGGTGACCACGCCTTTGATGGCAAAACCGGTCTCCAGCGAAAACAGATTGCCCTGGCGCGGGAAGATCGGGTTGTCGACGTTGCGCCGGGCCCACGAAAAACCCGGCACCAGCGCCTGGTGCTTGCCCTGTGTGACGATGGTATCGGTGGGTAGCGTGGCACCGTTTTCCTGCTGTAATTCGTCACGATAGTAAGTCAGTGAATAGGCGGTGTCGTACAACTCGCCCGTGCGTGCGCGCTTGATGCCGGTGCGGAAGCTGCGCAAGTCGACGCCTTCGAGCGTGGTGCGGTCCCAGGAACTGCTGACGCTGTTGACGAAATTCTTGGTGTCGGGCGGCATCGCCAGGTTGAGCAAACCGTATTGCCGTTTTTGTTCGATGCGTAATTGGCTGTCGAATACCCAGGCGCGGTTGAAGACGTTGTAGTGGCTATAGCGGCCTTCCACCTGGGCGCCGGTATCGGTAGCATAGCCAATACCGGTGCGTATGCGCTGAATCGGGTATTCGGTGACCTGCACCTTGACCGGTGCCATGTCGGGGTGTTCGGGATCGTTGTCGATACCGACGATGGCATTGCTGAAGTAGGCGGTATTCTGGATTTGCCGTTGCAATGTCAGCAGCCGGTTGACATCGTATTCTTCACCCACCGCCAGGGGATTGACGTTGTTGATGATGCTCTCTGGATACCGGCGGGTGCCGCTAATCTGCAAGGGACCAAGCGTGAAACGCGGGCCGCTGTCGTAATGGATGCTCAGGTCGGCTTGTTGATCGTCAGGATCGACCGCCGCTTGCGAGTTGGCAATGCGTGCGGCGGCGTATTTGTGCTGTTGCAGCGTTTCCAGGCCCTCATTCTTGGCCTGATCCCAGCTTTCCTGACGGAAGGTGGCGCCGACCGGCAACGACCAGTTGCGGCGGATAGTGTCGATACGTTGCGTGTCCTGCTGCGCCGCAATACCCACGACCTCGATGTCGACCGATGCAATCTTGGTCAGCGGCCCGGCCTCGACCTGGACATGCACGTGCTTGATCATCGTCGCACCGCTCGCGGTGGCCGATAGCGCTGCGTTACCTGCTGCGCGCGTCGTGGGCGCCACAGAATCGACCTTGACGGTCGTGACTGGCGAGAAATATCCTTCCGTGGCAGCCAGTTGCGTGACCTGTTCGCTCAATGTGTCGAGCATGAACTGAAGCTGCTCGTCACCCAGATCGCTACGATCCTGATAACGCACAAGATCCAGATTGGCTTTGAGCAGCTTTTCCAGTGGCGCAGGCGCACTAATGTCGACCTGATAGGCCGCGTGGGCCGATTCGGCTGCACACGAAAGAACAAGCATCGCTAATCGGCAAATCCATTTCATCTGGTTGGGGTCTTGGTGCTGGCGAATGCGAGGCAATCAAAAAACTTCGGTTAAAGTGTCGTTAAGATGCTAAATGACTAGGCTGTATCGCTGGAAAATAGTTCCCAGTAGATGCTGGCGCGATTGCACCGCGCCAAGTTGGCATTGTAGCCGTCAACCCTGCTGTGTAAGCAATGCTGCAATCAAAAAAAGGAGTGCGATGGTGAATGCAATGAATGGGGCGACCGATAAGGGGACGCAGGAAACGCTGATTTCGCTGCATCGCTGGACCGATAAACTGCTGAGTTTTCGCACGACGCGGCCAGCCGGATATTGCTTTACAGCAGGGCAGTTCGCCCGGCTCGGTTTGCGGGTCAACGGTGAGATGGTCTGGCGCGCTTATTCGATCACCTCGGCCGAGCAAGAGCACGCGCTGGAGTATTACGCCATCATCGTCCCCGATGGTTTGTTTACCTCGGCGCTTGACCGCTTGCAGCCCGGGGACCCGGTGTGGGTGGAAAAACTGAGTTATGGCTTCATGACGCCGGACCGTTTCGTTGATGGCGAGGATTTCTGGATGCTCGCCACCGGCACCGGCCTGGGCCCCTTCATCTCGATCTTGCAACAACCGCAGGTGTGGCAGCAATTTCGCAATCTGGTGCTGGTGCACGGGGTACGCCAGAGTACCGAACTGACGTATCGCGACAAGCTCATTGAGTTGCGCGATCGGGCGGCAGCGTTGCAACTGCCGGCACGCTTGCAATTGTTCGCTGCGACTACGCGCGATCTGCCGCAGGAGGCTGCGCTCGGACAACTGCATGGGCGTATCACGACGCTGTTACGCGATGGCGAACTGGAACGGCAGAGCGGATTGCAGATTGACGTCGCGCGTTCTCGGCTGATGGTCTGCGGCAATCCCGAGATGATTACCGAAGTGCGTGACATTCTGCGTGGACGTGGTTTGGGACCATGCCGGCGCAACGCTGGCGGCCAATTCATTACCGAAGATTATTGGTGAACCGCTAGTCCAGCTATAAGGTTTCGCCAGGCGCGGCGACGAAAATTTCCCACTGTTTTACCTGACATTCGCTGTCGAAGTATGGCTGTGTCCTTGCTTTTTTATTGTCCTCGCATATTTTCAGTTCCATGATCGTTTATTTTTTGCGGCGACAAGGAACTGATACCTCTATTAATTGGAACTTGTCCTATATCTTTGTCATTGCATTTCTATGTATCTTGCGTACTCCGTCGGTTTCACTGCGATATTATTTTTGTCTACAACGATGATGTGAGGTGTCTCGCAAAGAGCGGACACTCTAGCAGAAGAGTTGTCCGGTGTTATCGGAGGAAGTACGTTTTTGATATTTTTTTGAAGTGCAGTGCACCGCATCGTCCGATGCGGGTACAAGATTTTTTCCGCAGCGATGTGGATAGATGAGGTGGAGGTGCTATGAATAAGTCGGTGCAAATTGCCATTGCGGATGATCATCCGGTGGTGTTGGAAGCGTTGGACAATGAGTTGCGGAAACTGCCCGGCGTCAGCGTCGCGATTTTGGCTGAAACCGGTGACGCGTTGCTGGCGGCGTTGCAGCAGACGTCGTGCGAGGTGATCATTTCCGATTTCACGATGCAGACGGCGGAGCGTGAAGAGTCCGATGGTTTTGGTTTGATATCGCGGTTGCGTCAGGATTATCCAAAGGCAAAACTGATCATCTATACGGCCATGAGTAATAGTGCTGTGGTCAAACGGCTCTATCGAATGGGAATTTTTTCGGTCATCAGCAAAAAAGAAAAGACTAGCGAATTGATTGCTGCGGTTGAGACCGCGCAAAACGGCAAGCAGGTGTATTTTCCCTCCTCGCTGCGCGGCGAGCTGGAGCTGAGCTGGGCCCACGGAGATGCATTCGCACAAACCAAGGATTTGACGATCAGTGAGATGGAAGTGGTGCGTCTATTTGTCGGCGGCTGTTCGCTCGGTGATATCTGCGACCGTCTGTCGCGCACCCCAAGCACGGTCAGCACGCACAAAAACAATGCCATGCGCAAGTTGGGTTTGTCGACCGATGCCGATCTGATCAAATATGCTTACGCAACTGGCTTGATCTGAGTGTGACAAACCAAGTCAGCGCAGCGTATAGAGCGTCACGGCGCTGACGGCGACATCAATGAGTAATACCGCTGTCACCGAAAGCCTGCGTTGCAAAAAAGCGCCGAGTGCCCAAAAGGCGACCAGCAAGGCGCTGCATACCAGCAGTAGATGCCAGTACGAAATATCGTCGGCAATCCACAGGCAGATGGCGGTTGCTGCCAGCAACAAAGCAAATTGCAATACTGCCAGCAGTTGCGCACCGGCTGGCAGATCGACGTCATAACGGACTCGCGCCTGCTCAAGGTCGAAGGCCGGACCACTGGCTGGCATGTCCGCCGGAGACCAGCCGGGCGGCTTGAACCAAACTTGCAATTTGTCTTGCCAGCGCGGCATCTGCAGTGCTGTTTTTGCCAACTGCCAATAGCCACCGGTCACCGCCCATAGCGGATTCCAGCTTTGCAACTGCGTGCGTGTGCCATACACGCAGGCGTCCTCTTCTTCGGCAAAGGTGCCGAACAAGCGGTCCCAGATGACCAGCATGCCGCCATAATTCTTGTCCAGATACTGATCGTTGACAGCGTGATGCACGCGATGGTTGGAGGGCGACGAAAATACCTTGTCAAACCAGCCCAGCTTGCCGATATGCTCGGTATGGATCCAGAACTGATAAACCAGCACGACCAGACCGGCAATGCCGAATTGTTCGGGTGACACGCCCAGTACTGCCATGGGTAAATAAAAAAGCCAGCCGATGAAAACGACGGTACTTTCCTGCCGCAACGCGGTGGTGAAATTGAAGTCCTGGCTTTGATGATGGACCGAATGTGCTGCCCACATCAGCGCGTTTTCATGGCCCATGCGATGCAGCCAGTAATCGAAGAAATCGAATAGCACAATCGCCGTGATCCAGCCCAGTATGGTCTGCCAGAAAGGCGCCTGCGGGAACAGGGCCACGTGGCGATAGACGATGGCGTACAAACCGATCTGGAATAATTGTGTCACCAGCGCCACCAACTGGCTGATCAAGCCCTGGTTCAGACTGCTGATGGCATCGCTGAGCCGATAGGTATTGCGCTGCTTAAACCAGCCGTAGGCAAATTCCGCCGCGATCATGAGAATGAATAGCGGAATGATATAGACGATGAGTTGTTCCATGTAACACCAAAAGTTTCATGCATTAGCGCAACCAGGATGGCGTTAAAACAGGCTTATGGGCCGCAGCCAAGCGTTGCGCGCGAGTGGCGTAAGTGTACAAGATTATGATGCGATGCAGTATGGCGCTACCGCGTTTGCGGCGCACGTAGTGGCGTTTGGTGGCGTCGAAATGCGAGTTGGCCTCGATTGGATGATTTTCGAAAGATGTCTAGCATCAACGATTATTGACACCTAGAAAAAATATTCATATGATGACCTTACCACTTGAGAGAGGGCTCTAGGAAAGCATCGGCCGTCAGGCCACCTCGATCACGTGCCCCACAACAATGAATAGCACCTGCCGATAGAGCAGGTTCAAGGAGACTTTGCATGAAACTTTTCAAGTTCGCGTGTTCCGTTGTCACGTTCACCGCCACCGCAGCCGCCATTGTTGCGGCCTTTCCAGCACAAGCCCAGATCGCCACCGGCGACACGTCCGGCAAGAAAATCGCGCTGTCGAACAATTACGCCGCCAATGCCTGGCGGCAATCGATGCTCAAGAGCTGGGATGCGACTGCCGCGGATGCCGTCAAGCGCAAGCTGATCGCCGCGGCACCGTCCTTCACCACGGCTGAAAATCAGGCCACCGAGCAAGCCCAGCAGATTCAGAACATGATCTTGCAGGGCTTCAATGCCATCGTCATCGATGCCTCCTCGCCGACCGCCCTCAACGGCACCATCAAGAAAGCCTGCGCCGCCGGCGTGGTGGTGGTTTCGTATGACGGTATCGTCACCGAACCCTGCGCCTATCGCGTCACCTTTGACTTTCAGAAGCTGGGTGAAGCGCAAGTCGATTATCTGGCCGAGCGTCTGGGCGGCAAGGGCAATATCCTCGAAATTCGCGGCCTGGCCGGCGTCTCGGTTGACGGCGAAATTCACACCGGCGTCATGAATGGCTTGAAGAAGCATCCCGGTCTCAAGCTGGTCGGCTCGGTCAATGGCGACTGGGCCCAGGCACCGGCGCAAAAAGCCGTCTCCGGCATCTTGCCGACCTTGCCCAAAGTGGATGGCGTGGTGACGCAGGGCGGCGATGGCTATGGCGCAGCGCAAGCCTTCAAGGCGGCCAATCGTCCGATTCCTATCATCATCCTCGGCAATCGCGAAGACGAATTGCAATGGTGGAAGACCCAGGCCGCCGGCGGCTACAAGACTTATTCTGCGTCCAATCCGCCGGGCGCCGTCAGCGTGGCCTTCTGGGTTGCACAGCAAGTGCTGGCCGGTAAAAAAATCCCCAAAGACATCGATATCGTGGCACCGATGCTCAAGCTAAGCGAAGCGCAGTTGCCAGGCGCCCTGGCCAAGACACCGGCTGGTGGCGTGGGCGATATCACGTTCTCACTCGACGAAACGATCAAGCTGCTCGATCAAAAGAAATAAGCAACATCGCTGACAGCGCAGCCCGGCAAGTATCGCCGGTCGCTGCGTGCTTGGCCGCACCGGCAACGGCAGGTTGTACGTGCCTGCGCGGTCGTTTTTCAGAGAGAAATTCATGTCAAATGTCTTATGCAGCTTGAGCAATATTGCCAAGTCATTCGGACCGGTGCGCGCCTTGCAGACGGTCAGTCTGGCAATCGATGCGGGTCAATGCTGGGGTCTGGTCGGCCATAACGGCGCCGGCAAGTCGACCTTGATGAATGTGCTGGCAGGCGTTTTCGCACCGGATCAGGGGCAGATTCTGATCGATGGCGTGGCGTTGCCGGCGTATACACCGCAGCTGGCCTATCGTCACGGCGTGCGTTGCGTGTTCCAGGAATTGTCGTTGTGCCTCAATCTGAGCGTGGCCGAAAACCTGTGCGTATTTCATCCGGCATTGCGCGGCTGGGGCTGGCGCAAGCGTGCGCGCGCATTGATCGCGGCGCAACTGGACGAAATTTTTGGCGAGCACGGCATTGATGCCGATCGCAGCGTTGGTGAATTGACGCTGACGCAACGGCAAATGGTCGAAATCGCCTGTGCCTTCACCGTGGTCGATCAACCACTGCGGCTGCTGATACTCGATGAGCCAACTTCCAGTCTGGACGCGGTGACGGCGCGCAAATTGACCGGCTTTATCCAGCGTCGCTTGCAAGCGGGCCTGAGCGTGGTGTTCATCTCCCATATGCTGGGTGAGATTTTTGACTGCTGCACCGATATCGCCGTCATGCGCGATGGTCAACTGGTGTTGCAACAAGTCGCCGCCAAGCTGGACCGTGCTGCACTGGTGCAAGCCATGGGGCATGCCGATCAGGACAAAATAGAAAGCGCCGCCAGCAGCGCGACCAGACAGGCCTGCGGTACCAGCGCCGCTATTGCTGCCGGGCTGCTGCTCGACGTCGCCATGCCTGGCTCGCCAGTGCCGCATTTGCGCATTCCGCGCGGCCAGGTGATTGGCTTGTCCGGTCTGGCCGGGCAGGGGCAGACGGAAATGCTGGTCAAGCTGTTTACCGAACACCGGGCCGCGATCCGCACCGCCTTCGTCGCCGGTGATCGTGTCAAGGATGGCAATTTCCCGCTCTGGAGCATTGCTGACAATCTGTCCTTGCGCAGTTTGCCGGCCTTGACCAAAGCTGGCATCCGGCGCTGGTTGGGTGTCATCGACCGCGACCGTGAAGCGGCGCTGGCCAAAGACTGGCATCAGCGGGTCGATATCCGCACCCAGGACATGCACAACAACATCCTGTCGCTGTCGGGTGGTAACCAGCAAAAGGTCTTGTTTGCCCGTGCCTTGTCATCCGATGCTGAATTGATCCTGATGGATGACCCCATGCGCGGCGTCGATTTTGCCACCAAAGTCGACATGTACCGTCTAATCCGTGCCGAAGCAGCACAAGGGCGCACCTTCATCTGGTACACCACGGAAAACGACGAACTGGCCTATTGCGACAAGACCTACGTTTTCTATCAACAGCAAATCACCCTCGACATTGCACGCGATGACTTGTCCGAAGAACGGGTGATTGCAGCCTCATTTGGAGCGCTGGCATGATGCGCATCTCACGCACGGAAATACAAACCTTGCTGCTGCCGTTTTTTTCACTGGCGGCAGTCTTGGTACCGATCTTCTGGATCAACCCCAACACCATGAGTTACTTCGGCCTTGGCTTGCTGTTGAGCCTGGCAGTGCCGATGATCCTGGCGACCCTGGCGCAGCTATGCATCATCACGGTCAACGATCTGGACCTGTCGATCGGCGCCTTCGTCAGCCTGGCCGCCTGCATCGCCGTGACCTGGTTGCCGCAACAGCCGCTGCTGGCGATTGCCGCCCTGATCGCATGCGTAATCATCTATGCCGCCGTCGGCGTGCTGGTGGAAATGTTCAATCTGCCGTCGATTGTGGTCACGCTGGGTTTGTCATTCGTCTGGAGCGGCTGGGCGCTGGTGCTAATGCCGACGCCGGGCGGGGTCACGCCGCAATGGCTGCAAGACGTCATGAATTTCGCCATGCCAGTGATTCCCACGCCCATCATTTACAGCCTGCTGATCGCCACGCTAGCGCACTGGTATCTGATGCGTTCGTCGCGCGGCGTACGTCTGCGCGGTGCCGGCGGCAGTCCCAAAGCGATCCTGCGCAGCGGCGGCTCGGTGCTCAAGTCCAAAGCCATCATGTATGCGCTGGCAGGATTGTTGGGCATCCTGTCGGCGCTGACGCTAGTCGGCCTGACCACATCGGCCGATGCCAACATCGCCCAGCGCTATACGCTGGTGTCGATTGCCGCCGTCATTCTCGGCGGTGGTAATTTCGTCGGCGGCCGGGTCTCGCCGATCGGTGCGGTATTGGGGGCGATGACCTTGGGCATTGCGGCATCGTTCTTGTCGTTTCTGAGCATCGCGCCGAAATGGCAGGTCGGCTTGCAGGGCGCGATTCTGATTGTGGTGTTGTCATTGCGTGCGCTGCTGGCGCGCCGGGGAGCCTGACATGCGCGCAGCATTTTCGCAACGGCCGTGGGTCTGGTCCTTTATCGGCGCGCTATTGGTCTGGTGCGCCATCTTGCTGGTGGCGGGCGGCGATGCCGCCGTCAACATCGGTCTGTCGGCCTTGTCCTTTGGCGCCTTCATGATCCTGGTCGGCCTCGGGCAGATGCTGGTGGTCACCAGCGGACCGGGCAATATCGATCTGTCGATTCCCTCGACCATTGCGCTCGCCGGCGCCGTAGCCATGCGCGTCATGGGTGGCGATGATGCGCAGATCGGACTGGGAATCCTCAGCGCACTGGGTGTCGGCGTGGCGGTTGGCATGGCCAACTATCTATTGATTCGTATCCTGCAGATTCCGCCGATCATCGCCACCATGTCGTCGAGTTTCATGCTGCAATCGCTGGCGATCCACTTCGGCCAGGGGCTCAAAATTGCACCGCCGCAGGCCATGGGAAGCTTCGCCACCGGCTGGCTGGCGCAAGTGCCGCAGGTGGCCTGGGTGGCCTTGGTCATCAGTCTGTTGCTGGCGGCATGGCTGTCGCGCACCTTGTTTGGCCGGCGCCTGTCGGCGGTCGGACAAAATGCCCGTGCTGCCTGGCTGGCCGGGGTTGCTGTCGAGCGCATTCGTTGCCTGTGCTATGTCGCCAGTGCCTTGTTCGCCAGCTGCACCGCGTTATTGATTGCCGGCTTCAGCGGCGGCGCCACGCTCGACATGGGCAATGAATATTTGCTGATGTCGGTGGCAGTGGTGGTCATCGGCGGTACCAATGTCTCTGGCGGTCGCGCCAGCGTGCCCGGCATCTGGGGCGCAGCCTTGTTGCTGTATTTCACCAATACCTTGCTCAACGTAGTCGGCTTGAGCGCCGGTGCGCGTTCGGTGTTCTCCGGTTTGATCATCATCCTGGTGATCGTGCTGTCCGGCCAGCGCCGTCAATATCGCTGAACGCCGTTGACAACACATCGCTCGTAGTTGGTTGGCGCACCTGGCGCGCCATTTCATGAATAGAGGAATCAGCATGTCAGAAGCAGAATGCAAATTTGAATTTTTCGACCCGCGTTTTCGTCGCATGGTGTTTACCACAACCACCATTGAACGGCTCCACACCGGCTGCTTGTGGACCGAAGGGCCAGTGTATTTTCCGGCGGCAGATCAATTGATCTGGAGTGATATTCCCAACAACCGCATGATGCGCTGGGTGCCGGAAGTCGGCGTTGGCGTGTTCCGGCGGCCATCCAATTTCACCAATGGCGGCACCGTTGATCGCGAAGGCCGGTTGGTCAGTTGCGAGCATGGCGGTCGGCGCGTGGTGCGCACCGAACATGACGGCAGCTTGACCGTGCTGGCATCGCACTGGCAGGGAAAGCGCCTCAATTCGCCGAATGATGTGGTGGTCAAATCGGATGGTTCGATCTGGTTTTCCGACCCTGATTACGGCATCAACAGCAACTACGAAGGCTATCGCAGCGACAGTGAAATCGGCGCCTGCAACGTCTATCGCATCGATGGCGAAAGTCTGGAGTTGCACCTTGTTGCCGACGATTTCGAACGTCCCAATGGCCTGGCGTTTTCACCCGACGAAAGCCTGCTCTACATCGCCGATACCGGTCAGACGCATCGCGAAGATGGTCCGCATCATATTCGGGTGTTCGCGGTTGGCGAAAACGGACAATTGCAGCATGGTCGCGTGTTTGCCGAGATCAATCCGGGCCTGGCCGATGGCTTTCGGCTCGATGAGCACGGCAATATCTGGACCAGTGCCGGCGATGGCGTACATTGTTATGCGCCCGATGGCAGCTTGCTGGGCAAGATCCGTTTGCCTGAAGTGGTATCCAATCTGACCTTCGGCGGGGCGCGCAACAATCGTTTATTCATCACCGCGACGACCTCGGTGTATGCCGTCTATGTTGGCGTCAATGGCGCTGTGCGACCGCATTCGGCGCGCTGATCAATGGTGCCGAGTGGCGAGCAGGCAAGGGGGCAGCGTGTTTGAAAAACTAGAAGCAAGCCTGACGCTGGCAGACAAACTGACCAGTGCATTGTTGCAGCAGATCGAATCAGGCATCTACCCGCGCGGCGCCAAGTTGCCGCCCGAGCCGGAATTGTCTCGCCAATTTGGCGTCAGCCGTACGGTGGTGCGAGAGGCCATGTCGCGCTTGAAGAATGACGGCGTCGTGGTGCCGCAGCAGGGCAGTGGTGTCTTCGTCAGCAGCGCGGCCTGGACCTGGCCGTTGAAGATTCTGGCTGGAGAAGTCGATTCGCAGCAGGCGGTGATTCAGATCATTGAATTGCGCCGTGCCATCGAGTCCGAGATTGCCGCGCTGGCTGCGGTGAGGCGCAGCAACGCACAACTGGCCGCCATCGAAACAGCGCTCGACGACTTGCATCGCATCACCAGCCAGGGTGGTGACGGCGTGCATGCGGATGTGATCTTTCATCGCTGCATCGCCGAGGCGACCGGCAATCCGTTTTTACTCAAGACCTTACGCTTCCTTGATCAATTTCTCGAAGCCGCTACCGCCGTCACGCGCGCCAATGAAGCCTTGCGCGAGGACTTCTCGCTGCAAGTGCGCGAAGAGCATGATGCCATCGCCGCCGCGATCCGTGCTGGCGACGCCACCCAGGCACAAGCGGCGGCGCAGATGCATATGATCAATGCAGCGCGCCGTTTGAAGGCCGGAGCCCGTTAGGCGTCGTAATGCTGTTCCGTGTCTAAATAACAGTCATTTTTTTCTTGGTTTGCTTGGTTTTCTTAGTTGCTGATGCTGTGTTTTCTTCGGACAACCTAGCCGGGAGCGACCCGCCAGCCGCTTACCTCAGTGCGTAATTGACTCTTTGTTTTCTTCGGACGACCTAGCCGGGGGCGGCCCGGCAGCCGCTCACTTTCTTTGGTCTCGCCCAAAGATAGGTAAGCAAAGAAAGGCGACCGCTACTGCATCGCCCCTGCGGGGTTC
>JAMFSU010000089.1 GCA_026225475.1 Duganella sp. | reverse complement strand
TGTTTTCACCGACGTAGGACGCAATCATTTTCTTGATCTGGCGCGTCGTCAACAATTGACCAAGACCAAAACCATCGGTACCCGCATTGTTGGAAATGGCGGTCAGATTCTGCACATTGGAATCGCGCAACGCAGCAATCAGCGCTTCCGGGATTCCACACAGGCCAAAACCGCCAACCGCGATCATCTGACCGTCCTGCACAATGCCGGCCAAGGCGCTGGCGGCATCGGGATAGACTTTATTCATACGCTTGCCTCTTTCTGTAATGTGCAGAAAACATGCAATAACCAGGAAACATTCTAATCCATCCGTCAGACATTGGTGCCGCAGCTTACCTCGGCATGGAGATGTTGTCGTTGAGATCGAACCAGCCCCTGATGAGGCGATACGCCTTCCAGATCCAGGCCAGCACGCCAATCACAATCGCCAGCGGAATGCCGATCAAGGTGAAGCTCACCACCGTCGCCACCACTACCCAAAACAAATACCACCAAAATGAGCGAATTTGCCAGCGATGATGGCTATAGACGAACGTATTGCGGGCATCACCGCGCTTGAGATAATTGACGATCAACGGCAGCCAGGACAACATACCAAGTGAAAAACACAAGCTCAGGCCGTGAAACACATACAACCACCATGCCAGGTTTTTGGCATACTGCACATCGGATTCCAAGACCTCGCCTTGATTGATCACCTGACTCATCTGCTACTCCTTATTTCACGACTAAGCTTTGCGCAATACGTTCAAAATGCCATCCAGGCCGACAAAATTCAGTGCCATGCCGGCTTGTTCGCGCACCACCGGTTTGGCGCGAAAAGCCACCGACAGGCCACTGATACCCATCATGGCAAGGTCATTGGCACCATCGCCCATGACAATTGCCTGTTGTGGCGATATACCCAGTTCGACGCACACGCGTTCGACGGTCAGACGCTTCTCTTCTGCGTCAACAATGCCGCCGAGTACTTTTCCAGTCAATTTGCCATCAACGATTTCTAATTCGTTCGAATGGCTGTAGTCAAGTTTCAAGCGCTGCTTCATACGATCTGTGAAGAAGGTAAAACCGCCCGACACCAGCAAGGTCTTCAAGCCCGCCGCTTGCACTGCCTGCAGCATCTCTTCCGCGCCCAGTGATAACTTCAGGCGCTCGTCGTAGACACGTTGCAAAGCCCCTGCATCGAGACCTTTGAGCAAAGCGACACGCCGCATCAAGCTTTCACCAAAGGCAATTTCACCCCGCATCGCGGCTTCGGTAATTTCTGCTACTTGCGGTTTGAGCCCCTGCATATCGGCGATTTCATCGATGCATTCGATCGTGATCAACGTCGAATCCATATCCATCGCCACTAGCTTGAAATCCGCCAGCTTCAGGTCTTGCTCGACGAATGCATAATCAGTGCGCAAGGCCGTACAGGCGATGTCGACGCTTTCTCGGAACTCCTCGTTGTCGCGCACGCCTTCACAGCGCCAGGCGAACGGGCCCAGTTCGACAACCCGTTTTGGTTGCGCCATTGAGATGACATTCAAAATGGCTGTGTGATCCGTGTTCAATCCCTGCAAAATGAGATCCATGTCCACCTTTCTTTGATTACAAGAAGAGTTAAAGAAATACTACTTGCCTCAGCCGACCAAAGAACGCATGGTCGCCTTGACCTGAGTCACCCTGGCATTGAGGTCTGGCATGTTGGCTGTAATCCGCAGCTTGTCCTGTCCATTTAATTTGATGTGCCGGTTCTTTTGGATCAATTCAATGATGCGCATGGCATCAACCGGCGGATTTGGCACGAACTGCAGCAGCGCCGATTCTGAGTGGGCATCAATCTTGATGATGCCCAAGGGTTTGGCAATGATCCGCAAACGATGCGTTTCCACCAAGGCCTTGGCGACTTCCGGCAGTTTACCAAATCGATCGATCAACTCTTCCTGCAATGCATCGATATTGTCCTGACTTGAACAATTAGCGAAGCGTTTGTACAAAGATAGGCGTTCGTGGACATCGCCGCAATAGTCACTGGGCAACAAGGCCGGCACATGCAGGTTGATTTCCGTCGTACTGGCCAGCGGTGCCGCAAGATCCGGTTCCTGACCGTTCTTCAAGGCACGCACCGCTTCATTGAGCATGTCGGAATACATCTGAAATCCGATTTCGTGCATTTCGCCCGACTGATTGTCACCCAGCACCTCACCTGCACCGCGAATTTCCAGATCATGCATGGCCAGATAGAAACCACTGCCCAGTTCTTCCATTTGCTGAATTGCGTCAAGCCGACGCTGCGCCTGCTTGGTCAACCCCTTGACATCATTGACCAGCAGATAAGCATAGGCCTGATGATGCGAACGCCCTACCCGACCGCGCAATTGATGCAATTGCGCCAGACCGAATTTGTCAGCGCGGTGCATGATGATGGTATTGGCAGTCGGCACGTCGATGCCGGTTTCAATGATGGTGGTGCAGAGCAAAATATTGGAGCGTTGCGCAACGAAATCGCGCATCACTTTTTCCAGGTCGCGCTCATGCATTTGACCATGGGCAATGACCACACGCGCTTCCGGCAGCAAGGCTTCCAGCATGGCCTTGCGATTCTCGATGGTTTCCACTTCATTGTGCAGGAAGTACACTTGCCCGCCGCGTTTCAACTCGCGTAGACAGGCTTCCCGTATGGTCGACTCGTCTTCGGCGCGCACAAAGGTTTTGATGGCTAGACGCTTTTGTGGCGCCGTGGCGATAATCGAAAAATCGCGCAAACCTTCCAACGCCATCCCCAAAGTACGCGGAATCGGCGTCGCCGTCAGCGTCAAGACATCAACTTCGGCGCGCAGCGCTTTGAGCGCTTCTTTTTGGCGCACACCAAAGCGGTGTTCTTCGTCAATGATGACCAGTCCCAATCGCGAGAATTTGACGTCGCCGGACAACAGCTTGTGCGTACCAATCACGATATCGAGCGTGCCATCGCTCATGCCCTTGATGGCCTGGGTGATTTCCTTGCCACTGCGAAAACGCGACAACTCGGCAATGCGCACCGGCCAATTGGCGAAACGGTCCGCAAAGGTTTGTGCATGCTGCTCCGCCAGCAAAGTGGTCGGCGCCAGGATGGCCACCTGCTTGCCCCCCATTACGGCGACAAAGGCGGCGCGCAAGGCGACTTCCGTCTTGCCGAAACCAACATCGCCACAGATGAGCCGGTCCATCGGCTTACCGCCAGTCATGTCACCGATCACGGCATTGATGGCGGCGGCCTGATCGGGCGTTTCTTCAAAGCCGAAGCTCTCGGCAAAGGTTTCATAATCGCGTGCTGAATACTGGAAGGCATGGCCCTGACGCAAAGCCCGGCGCGCATACAGATTCAACAGTTCGGCGGCAGTATCGCGCACCTGTTGTGCTGCCTTGCGCTTGGCTTTTTCCCACTGGCCGGAACCCAGCGCGTGCAAGGGTGCGTCCTCAGGCGATGCCCCCGAATAGCGGGAAATCACATGCAACTGCGATACCGGTACGTAAAGCTTGGTTTCCTTGGCATATTCCAGATGTAGGAACTCGGTTTCCCCCTCGCCCAGATCCATGCTCAGCAAACCCATGTAGCGCCCGATACCATGATTGGCATGCACCACCGGATCGCCGATCTTCAGCTCCGATAAATCGCGCACCATGTGCTCGACTTGGGTCACGGCCTCTTGCTTCTTGCGTCCGACGCGACGGCCGGAGCCGGCGTAGAGTTCGGTTTCCGTAATGAAGACCAGGTTTTGATCCAGCAATTCAAACCCGGCATGCAGCGGCGCCACCCCCAACATCAACGCTTCATTGTTGATGACGAAGCTTTCATAGCCATCACACAACGCCGGATGCAGGTCATACTCTTTGAAATACTGTTGCAGGGTTTCGCGCCGGCCATTCGACTCGGCACACAACATCACGCGCTTTCCGGTCTGCAGCAGATAGGCGCGCAAATTGGTTAGCGGATCTTCGGTACGGCGATTGACTGCAATATTGGGTATCGGCGCCGACAGCTCCGACGCCACATCGTCGCTGTGCAATGCCAGGCGACCATGCGGTTTGACCAGCGTGAAGAAATCTTCGTCAGTCAGAAAAATATGTTCTGGCGGCAATACTGGACGTTCGCGGTCAGCCTTGAGGAAATTGTGGCGCGAGCGCGTATCGCTCCAGAACCGCTTGATCGCCTGATCGATATCGCCGACCGTGGCAAACATCGTATTAGCAGGTAGATATTGGAACAACGTCGCGGTGCCGTCAAAAAACAGCGGCAAATAATATTCGATGCCGGCCGAGGCGATGCCATTGCCAATATCCTTGTAAATCGCCGAGCGCGAGGGATCGCCTTCGAACACTTCACGCCAGCGACTGCGAAACGCCGTACGCGAAGCTTCATCCATCGGAAACTCACGCCCCGGCAGCAAACGCACTTCCTTTACAGGATAGAGTGAGCGCTGGGTATCGGCATCGAAGGTACGAATGGTTTCAATCACATCGCCGAACAGGTCCAACCGGTACGGCAAGACCGAGCCCATCGGGAAAATATCGATCAGGCCACCGCGCACCGAATATTCACCGGGCGACATCACTTGCGTCACATGGGTGTAGCCGGCCAGTGTCAGTTGCGACTTCAGGCGCGCTTCATTGAGCTTCTCGCCCTGCTTGAAGAAAAAGGTATAACCTGCCAAAAAGCCGGGCGGGGCCATACGCAACAAGGCCGTCGTAGCCGGCACGATCAGCACATCGCACTGGCCGCTCTGCACTTCATATAAGGTCGCCAGACGTTCGGATACCAGATCCTGATGCGGTGAAAACGCATCGTAGGGCAAGGTTTCCCAGTCTGGTAACAGATGGCAGCGCAGCTTCTGGGTGTCATCGGTCGCGCCTTGGAACCAAGGGATTTCTGCCAGCAGACGCTGGGCATCAGTGGCATTAGCCACTACCACGGTCAGCATGCGCTGTTCCGCTTTGAGAGCCAGTGCTGCCTGCGCCAACAAATAAGCATCGGCCGAGCCGTGCACCGCAGGAGGAACGAAACGCACGCCAGGTTTGGGGAGGTATTTTTTCAGGTCGAAAGGCATTGGCTGGATTGGGAGGCGCACCGAAGTGCGCGAAATACGACAAAATGCTGCTGAACCGGCTGAATTTAGCTTTAAAATTCAGCCTCCCATTATAAACGAAGCCCTCTGCACAGCCGCCAGCGTCTACCTGCATGACCAACTCGCCCTCCACCGTGAACGCAGCACATTTTGCCCTGATCCCGGCTGCCGGCGTCGGTGCCCGTATTGGCGCGACCTTGCCCAAGCAATATTTGGTGGTCGCTGGCAAGCCGATGCTGCAATATGCACTCGACACCTTTGCCGCCAACGCGGCGATTGTCCACACTTATGTCGTAGTCAGCGCCGATGATGGCTATATCGACGACTTGCTGGCCGCGCAGACGCACTTGCACGGCAAGGTGACTGTATTGCGCTGCGGTGGCGCTACGCGGCAGGAAAGCGTACACCATGGCTTGCAGGCAATGCGTAACGAAGTCGGCGCCCAGGATTGGGTACTGGTGCATGACGCCGCCCGCCCCGGCCTCGATCAGCCATTGCTGGACAAGCTGATTGCAGCACTGCATGACGACGAAATTGGCGGCCTGCTGGCCTTGCCGGTAGTTGACACACTCAAGCGCAGCGTTGCCGGCCGCGCCCAGGAAACCGTGGCGCGCGCCGCACTATGGGCTGCGCAAACACCGCAGATGTTCCGCTTCAGCCTGTTGCTGCAAGCAATGCAACAAACTGGAACCGACATTACTGCCATTACCGATGACGCCAGCGCCATCGAAATGCTGGGTCTGACGCCCAAACTGGTCGAAGGCAGCCCGCGCAACTTCAAAGTCACGCTGACGCACGACCTCGCCCTGGCTGAATTATTTTTAAAAGGATCTGCATGACTGCTGCTGTGCCACCGTTTTCTCCCCCATTTCGCATCGGCCAAGGCTATGACTGCCACGCGCTGGTCAGCGGCCGCAAACTGATCATTGGCGGCGTCGATATCCCGCACAAAACTGGCCTGCTCGGCCATTCCGATGCTGATGTCTTGCTGCACGCCATCACCGACGCCCTGTTCGGTGCCGCAGGTTTGGGGGATATTGGCCGCCATTTCCCCGATACCGACGCCCAATTCAAGGGTGCCGATTCACGTCAACTGCTGCGCGAAGCCGCAAAACGTGTGGCTACTGCCGGTTACGCGATTGGCAATATCGACGCCACCATCATTGCCCAAGCCCCAAAAATGGCACCACACATTGCCCAAATGCGGACCAACATCGCCAGCGACCTTGGAGTTTCCACAGAGCAAGTCAATATCAAAGCCAAAACCAATGAAAAACTCGGCTATTTGGGCCGCGAAGAAGGCATTGCATCCGAATCGGTAGTTTTAATCTGCCGTGCCACTGCAAATTAAATCAATACTGGAGAATGAAAAGCACTTGCATAGTCGAATTAATCGGTATAATTAAATGGTCGTTAAGATTCGAGTTGGTAGTGCGGTATCAGTCTGTCATTCCTCTCTAGGTTTAAACGATAATAACGGGCGAAAAGCCCACACTAACTTATTTAGGAATTAACATGGCAACAGGTATCGTAAAGTGGTTCAATGACTCGAAGGGCTTCGGCTTCATCACTCCTGACGAAGGCGGCGAAGATTTGTTTGCTCACTTCTCGGCTATCCAATCGAACGGCTTCAAGTCCCTGAAAGAAAACCAACGCGTTTCTTTCGAAGTGACTACTGGTCCTAAGGGCAAGCAAGCTTCGAACATCCAAGCAATCTAAGCTTCGCTTAGTTAGCAAGATGTAAAAAACCCCGACATGTCGGGGTTTTTTTTCGTCTATGTATGGCTTGTGCTTGCATTGAACTTCGCTTGTGCCTACCAGTTCCGCCACAAGCTAGTGAAAGTGTCGAACGCGCTGCAGGAACTCAGTAGTCACCCCCCAGATTTCGGTCGACGTCTTTGCAAACCCATCATCTTCGAAGCCTGACGGACTTACCGCGCATCCAATCAACCGATTAGAAAGAAAACGAACGGAGCTGAACGCTTAGCTCCGGGTAACGCAATGCATTTGCATTGTGAAGTAGACGCCGGAGAATACCGGCGTCCGATGGATCAGATTTCTTCGTACAACGGCAAAGTCAGGAATTCAGCGAAGTTATCCGAAGTCGACATTTCTTCAAAAATCTTGGCAGCACGATCATAAGTCACACCGTTACCGGCAATTTCCTTGACCTTGACCAGCTCTTCCGGAATCATCGCGCGCACCATGTCGGCAGTGACCTTGCGGCCATCGTCGAGCTTACCCTTGGTGCTGCGGATCCATTGCCAGACTTGCGCACGGCTGATTTCAGCAGTCGCAGCGTCTTCCATCAAATTGTGGATAGGCACGCAACCATTACCAGCCAGCCAGGCGCCCAGATAGTGAATGCCAACATTGATGTTGTAACGCAGACCGGCTTCGGTGATCGGCGTTTCCGGTTGGAAGTTGAGCAAGTCGGACGCTTTCACGTCGACATCGGGACGTTGCTTTTCAAATTGGTTAGGCTTGTCGCCCAGCACTGCAACAAATTCCTTCATCGATGCTTCGACCAAACCTGGATGCGCAACCCAGCCGCCGTCGTAGCCGTCGGTGGCATCGCGCTTCTTGTCGTTGATGATTCCTTGCATGGCAACCGCATTCTTTTCTGGATCGTTCTTGATCGGAATCAAAGCACTCATGCCGCCAATTGCAGGCGCACCACGCTTGTGGCAGGTCTTCAGCAACAGCAAGGCATAGGCGCGCATGAATGGCGCGGTCATGGTGACCTTGGCGCGGTCGGCTAGACAGAAATCCTTGTCGTTCTTGAATTTCTTGATGCACGAGAAGATGTAATCCCAACGGCCGGCATTCAAACCGGCGCTATGTTCACGCAGTTCATACAGGATTTCTTCCATTTCGAACGCAGCGGTGATGGTCTCAATCAGCACCGTGGCTTTGATTGTGCCTTGTGGCAGGCCGATTTCATTTTGCGCCATGACGAAGATGTCGTTCCACAGACGTGCTTCCAGATGCGATTCCATCTTCGGTAGATAAAAATACGGACCAGCACCGCGCGCCAACTGCTCCTTGGCGTTGTGGAACAGGAACAACGCGAAGTCGAAAATACCGCCAGAGATGCGCTTGCCATCGATGGTGACGTGTTTTTCATCGAGATGCCAGCCGCGCGGGCGCACGACCAGCGTGGCGATCTTGTCGTTGAGCTTGTAGCTCTTGCCATTTTGCTCTAGCGAAATGGTGCGGCGAATTGCATCGGACAGATTGATCTGGCCGCTGATTTGATTGTCCCACACCGGCGAATTGGAATCTTCGAAGTCGGTCATGTAACTGTCAGCGCCCGAATTGAAAGCGTTGATGACCATCTTGCGCTCGACTGGGCCGGTGATTTCCACCCGACGGCATTCCAGCGCCTTGGGGATCGGTGCAATCTTCCAGTCGCCGCTGCGAATAGCGGCCGTCTCAGGCAGGAAGTCAGGACGCTCACCAGCATCGAGACGCTTGACGCGCTCGGCACGAACGGCCAGCAATTCCTGGCGACGCGTTTCAAATGCACGGCTCAATTTTGCCACCAGCGCCAGGGCGTCTGGTGTCAGAATCTGTTCGTAGCCTGGCTTGATTTCACCAGAAATCTGCATGCCGGCTGGCAGGGTCAATTGCGTCATTGCTGTGCTCCTTATCGTTATGGATCGGTAAATGTTGAATCAAGTATATTTAAACTAAATCGACATGAGTAGCACGATTTATCACTTTATCTTTGCGTTTTAGTCATAAGTGGAAAGATAATGCAGAAGTCAGATTCGAGGTTACCGCGATGGATCAGTTCAAGCAAATTTCCACTTTCGTTGATGTTGCCGCCAAGGGTAGCTTGTCGGCGGCCGCCCGTGCCGAGGGCATTGCACCAGCCATGATAGGGCGCCGCCTGGATGCACTGGAAGAAAGACTGGGCGTAAAGTTGCTTCAACGCACCACGCGCAAGATTGTGCTGACCAATGAAGGTACCGCGTTTCTGGAAGATTGCCAGCGTATTCTGGCCGATCTGGAAGATGCAGAATCATCGGTATCGGAGCGCAGCGCCAAGGCGAGTGGCAATCTGCTGATTTCGGCGCCGGCCGGTTTCGGGCGCCAGCATGTGGCGCCGCTGGTGCCCTCCTTCCTGGCAGAACACCGCGATGTGACGTTGACACTGAATCTGAACGACCGCATCGTCGATTTGATCGGCGAAGGCGTTGATGTCGCGATCCGCATCGCTGCGCTAACCGACTCCAATCTGATCAGCGTCAAGCTGGCCGACAACCATCGCGTGGTAGTCGCCTCCCCTGCTTATCTGCGCCGCCACGGCGAGCCACTCAGCCCGGACGATTTGGTACGCCACAATTGTCTGGCCATCAGCAGCGAAGGCAGCCAGCGCGGCTGGACCTTCCGCCATCATGGCAAGAACAGTGTCTTCAAAGTAACCGGCAATATGGTGTGCAATGACGGCGAAGTCTTGCACAACTGGGCCTTGAACGGCAAAGGCCTGGCTTGGCGTTCGATGTGGGAAGTCGGATCGGCGATTGAATCGGGCCAACTGGTAACGGTACTCGACAAATTTGCCGCGCCGGGCAACGACATCTATGCCGTGTTCGCCCAGCGCCGTCATCTGCCATTTCGCATCCGGGCATTCGTAGACTTCCTGCGCCACGCCTATGCGCAACCGGATTACTGGCGCAAAACCTAAGCCTTGGCTTTTATCGGTTTACAGGCCGGTATGCGCTGCCACAAACGCCTTCACCTTGGCAGTATCAGCGGCCATCACCTCGAACCGTTGCGGCAAGGCTTCGATATTTTCAAAACCGGCTGGGCGCTCGGCATCCCGGCCCAACGCTTCGCGAATGGTTTCATTGAACTTGGCTGGCAAAGCGGTTTCCAGCACGATCATGGTGACGCCGGGCATGAGGTTCTCGCGCGCTACCTTGATGCCGTCAGCGGTATGCGTATCGACTGTGATGCCGTATTGCTGCTCGGCGAAACGTATCGTCTCCAGACGATCAGCATGCGTCGACTTGCCCGAGGCAAAACCGTAACGCAACACACTGGCGAATTCATCGCCGTCGCTGCCCGCAGCGCCAGTCAGATCAAAACCACCGGCATGCTCGACTTTGTCGAACAAGGCCTTCACGCGCGCGCTGTCGCGCCCCAGCAAGTCATAGATAAAGCGCTCGAAATTGGAGGCCTTGCTAATGTCCATGCTGGGGCTGCTGGTGTGATAGGTTTCAGCTGATTTGCGGACACGATAGATGCCGGTGCGGAAGAACTCATCGAGCACATCATTTTCGTTGGTGGCAACCACCAGTTTATCGATCGGCAACCCCATCATGCGTGCAATATGGCCTGCACAGATATTGCCGAAATTGCCCGATGGCACCGTGAACGACACTTTTTGCTCATTGCTGGTAGTAGCGCTCAGATAGCCGCAGAAGTAATAAACCACCTGCGCCACCACCCGCGCCCAGTTGATTGAATTGACGGTGCCGATCTTTTGCGTGGCCTTGTAATCGAGGTCGTTGGAAATGGCCTTGACAATATCCTGGCAATCGTCGAACACGCCTTCAACGGCCAGATTGAAAATATTCTCGTCTTGCAGACTGAACATTTGCGCAGTTTGAAATGCGCTCATCTTTTTGTGTGGCGATAGCATAAAGACGCGAATACCCTGCTTGCCGCGCATTGCATATTCAGCGGCACTACCGGTATCTCCCGAAGTAGCGCCGACAATATTGAGTTCAGCGCCCTTCTTGGCCAGCGCGTACTCGAACAGATTACCCAGCAATTGCATCGCCATGTCCTTGAATGCCAAGGTCGGGCCGTTCGACAGCGCCTGCAAGACCAGTTTCTTGCCATCCTGATCTTCCAGCACACGCAAAGGCGTGATGCTGGCAGCATCTTCACCAGCCCGCACATTGCGATAGACCTCAGCGCGATAGGTCTGGTCGGCCAATGCCTTGAGATCGGCGTCAGGAATATCGGTGGCAAACTTCTTCAGCACTTCATAGGCTAACTCTGCATAGGACAGCGTGCGCCACTGATCAAGCTCGGCACCACTGACTTGCGGATAACTGGCAGGCAGATACAGGCCGCCATCAGGAGCCAGGCCGCCCAGCAAAATTTCGGAAAAGGAAGGTGTTGCAGAATGACCGCGAGTGGAAACGTATTGCATGGCGTAATGTAGTTAGGTCTGACGTTAGGTCCAACAGCAGAGGCAAGCAGATGCAGCAAGTCCGACATTATAGCTGGCAGCGGCAGCACCGCGCCAATTCCGGCTTCACATGAGTGCAAGTTTAACAAAATGAAATAAAACGTTACTGCACTTGTAAGCACCAGGGCGGCAGGCTATGCTTGCAGCCCTTGGCATGCGATGGTCGGCAATACGACTGTCGTCTACGACGAAACAGATTGCGGGCCGCAATACGGCACTCGCGCCACCTGAAAAGAATGGGATAAACGATGAAAAAATGGCTTTTGATGTTGTGTTTCGTTTGCGTCGGCGCCCATGCCGAAAACTGGCAAAACATCGGTGGCAGTGAAGCTGCCAACCTATCAATGGATATTGATTCAATCAAGGACGTCAACGGCATTCGCGAAGCATGGTCGCTGTGGAATTTTTCCACGGCACGCCCCAATAATGAACGTGAGTTTCCTACACTCAAGTCCTACAAGGACAAGCATCAATACAATTGCAAAGACCAGACCATGAAGCTGACCAATGAAATCATCTTCGCCGACAATGATGGCAAGGGTCCTAAGCGCGATCACTCCGATGCATTGAAAAACATGCAGTTCGCCATGCCCGTGCCAAACTCGGTTGCCGATGCGATGCTGCAGTTGGTTTGTGGCTATAAAACCCCATCCAAATAAGACTGTACGATGAGCCGTGACTGCAGTCAGTGCGGTCTAAATCATCATAAAAAGAGCCCGCGAACTCCTCAGACTACCGATAAGCCCTCGATTTTTCGGGGGTTTATCATTTTGGCGCTAGATTAAGAACATCGGTCTCCATCACCCCCCGCAAAGCGTTACACAACACCACCCGCTCAGCCCGCGCCAGATCCCCCCGAGTAAGCATCCGTTCAGCAGCCGCCCAATCCTGGTCCTGCAACAACACCGTGCGCATCACCCCCGGTAACACGCCGGCAGACAGCGGCGGCGTATACCAATGTCCATCAAGCTGCACAAAAACATTGCTGCGACCGCCCTCCATCAGCTCACCATGCTGATTGAAGAACAGCATGTCGAACCCGCCACGTTGCTCAGCTTCTTTCCAGGCAAGATCGTAGACACGACGACATGAACTTTTATGCCGCAAGAACACATCATCGCCGTCCAGTAGTTGCGGCGAAATAAATGCCCGTACGCGCGCACCCAGCGTTGCCAACGCCCCCAACTGCACCCGCAGTTCACCGTCGCCAAACAAATCCAGCCGCAACCGATGCGGCACATCCGCCGGCAATTGCAGGCAAGTCTGCGCCAGTAGCGCACGTATTGCCTGCACGTCAAAACGGAAATGGAAATAGGCCGCCGACTGCTGCAACCGTTGCAAATGTAGCTCCAGATGACGGCAACCGTCTTCCTGTGTTGCATAGATGGTTTCAAATAGACTGAAATCGCTTTCCAGCGCGGTCAAAAAGCGCGCTTTCAAATGACATTCTGCATATTCATCGGCAGCCTGGCTGTCATGCACGATACCCGCACCGACGCCCATTTCGCCAGCACGCACACCGCGCTGCGGTGCTTGCAGCAACAGCGTACGGATCGGCACCGACAGACAGAAGTTAGCAATCGCTCGGCCATCCTGCGCCGCATCGAACCAGCCGATGGCACCGGTATATAAACCGCGCGGAGTACTTTCCAGTTCGGCAATGATCTCCATGCTGCGCCGTTTCGGCGCGCCGGTAATCGAGCCACATGGAAACAGCGCCGTGACCAGTTCGCTCAGGCTGACCTCGGGCCGCAGTTGCGCCGTTACAGTAGAAGTCATTTGCAACACCTGACCGAAGCGTTCCACCGCAAAGAGATGCGGAACGGCCACCGAACCATTGGTGGCCACGCGTCCCAGATCATTGCGCAACAAATCGACGATCATCAGATTTTCGGCACGGTTTTTTTCATCCTGTGCCAACAAGGTAGCGCGCTGGAGATCTTCCTCCGGCGTCGCGCCTGCAGCGGCAGTGCCTTTCATCGGCTGGGTGCGCAACACGCCTTGCTGATGCTGCACGAACAATTCCGGCGAAAACGACAGGATGCAGCGCTGATCAGGCAGGCAAATCAACGCACCGTAAGGCACAGCCTGGCGTGCGCGCAGTTTGCTGTACAACTGCAGCGGCGCGCCAAACGCATCGAAGTGCAGCCGATAGGTGTAATTGACCTGATACGTATCGCCAGCGGCAATGTAGTCATGGATGCGAGTAATCGCCGCAGTGAACGCTGCTTCATCGACACTGGCGCGTACCTGGGCGATACCGCAGGCGCCGGTTTCATGGGCAGCGGTCGATTGTTGTTCTTGCAGCCAATGCGCTGCCTGTGCCGCGCTCAAGTGCTGGCATTGTGAAAATAACAATATTTCTGCCAATGGCGTTGCACCGGCCTCGTCAGTGGTAATCCGATGCAGATGCGCGCCCAATTCATAGCCAAATAAGCTGACTGCATGCAAACCTTGCTGCAACGCTGCCTGCATGTGCACCAACAGTCCCGGCAAGCCAGCCGCATCATGGCAATGCAGGCTGGAGTGGTAACCGGTATACAGACGCGAACGCGGCGTATTGTCGGCGTCATCACGGCGCGTATTGTTGTCGTCAAGCAAAGCAAAACAGGATGGCAGCATGGCGGTGCAGATTCAGATCAGAGTGGCGCACAGGGGCGACAGGCAGCCGCAACATCGCTTGCCGCCCGGCAGCATCATAGCTTAAACGGTATACTGGCGGCACTAGTCGGCTCCCAACTCTCCTCTCATTTGCATACGATGGCTCTACAGCGTACCTTCATCATTCCCCTCATCGTTGCCTGTGCCTTGTTCATGGAGCAGATGGATTCCACGGTCATTTCGACCTCACTGCCGGCGCTGGCGATCGATATGGCGGTCGATCCGATTTCGATGAAACTGGCACTGACTTCCTATTTGGTCAGCTTGGCAGTGTTCATTCCGATCAGCGGCTGGATGGCTGACCGCTTTGGCGCACTGACCATCTTTCGCTCGGCCATTTGCGTATTCATGCTGGGATCGATCCTGTGCGGCGTGTCGCAAAACTTGCCGGAATTTGTCGCGGCGCGGTTTTTTCAAGGTATCGGCGGCGCCATGATGGTGCCGGTTGGGCGTCTGGTGGTGTTACGCAGTGTCGATAAGGTTGACCTGGTCAAGGCGCTCAGCTATTTGACCATCCCGGCTTTGTTCGGGCCAGTGCTGGGGCCACCGCTGGGTGGCTTCATCACGACGTATTTTCACTGGCGCTGGATCTTCTTCATCAATATCCCGATCAGCATCCTTGGCTTGTATCTGGCCACGCGTTTCATCGCCAATACCAAGGCCGAACAGGTAGCACCGCTGGACTGGTTCGGCTTCCTGTTGTCGGCGCTGGGTTGCTCCTTGCTGATGCTGGGTCTGGCCACGACTGGACGTCATCTGATCAGTGGCGATATCTCGCTGGTGTGTGTGGTGCTTGGCGTGCTGTCTTTGCTGGCCTATGTCTGGCATGCGCGGCGTGCAACGCATCCCTTGATCGACCTGCGGCTGCTGAAGATACCGACCTTGCAGGCCGGCGTTGGCGGTGGATCGTTGTATCGCATCGGTATCGGCGCGATTCCATTTTTGTTGCCGCTGATGTTGCAGCTCGGCTTTGGCTTCAATCCGTTTCATTCTGGTTTGCTGACTTGCGCTGCTGCTGCTGGCGCGATGTTCATGAAAACCATTGCCGCCGTATTTCTGAAGCGCTACGGCTTTCGCCGGGTGCTGATCATCAACGGCAGTTGCGGCATCATATCGCTGGCAGCCATTGGCCTGTTCACGCAAACCACGCCGTACGCGGTGATGTTCATGGTACTGCTGATCGGCGGCTGCTTCCGCTCCTTGCAATTTACCAGTATCAATGCGATTTCCTATGCCGATGTTGACACTCAAAAATTAAGTCAGGCCACCAGCATCGCTAGCGTAGCGCAGCAATTGTCGGTCGGCATGGGCGTGGTGATCGCCGGCTTTTCCTTGCAGTTGTCGAATCAACTCCAGGGCCATGCGACCTTGGTGGCCGCCGATTTCTGGCCGGCCTTCTTGGCGGTGTCAGTGGTAGCATCGCTGTCGATTCCACTGCTCATGCGTTTGCCAGACAATGCTGGCGCCGAAATGTCCGGGCGTGGCAAGGTTGCCAACGCGGCCAAGAGCGCGACCTGATGCAAGCGGGGCAACCAGGGTATCTATGCAACTAAAACACGCGATCTTTCCAATCAGTGCCATTCTGATCTGGTCCGGCAACACCATCATCAGCAAGATGAGCGCCGGCGTGATCGAACCGGCGGCGATTTCGTTTTATCGCTGGCTGCTGGCCGGTATCCTGCTCACCCCATTTTGCCTGCGCGGTGTCTGGCGTCAACGTCGGCAAATCCGTCCGCATCTGTGGAAGGTGGTGGTGTTGGCCTTGTTTGGCATGGTGCTCTATCAAAGCCTGGCCTATTTTGCCGCCGCTACTTCATCGGCCATGAGCATGGGCATGATCGCCTCGCTGATGCCCTTGCTGACCTTGCTGATCAGTAGCTGGGTACTGCGCGAAGCGCCGACCTGGGGCACCTTGCTGGGAGGCATGTTGTCCCTGTTCGGGCTGATGATTCTGATCGGCAAGGGGCATCCGGCGCAATTGATCAGCAATGGTGTGGTGTTCGGCGATTTGCTGATGCTGCTGGCGACGATTGCCTATGCGTTCTACGGCGTGTTGTTGCGGCGCTGGGCGTTGCCGATGGCGACCTGGCATTTGCTATATCTGCAAATCTGGGTGGCAGTCCTGCTGTTGCTGCCATTGTGCCTGGCCGCGCCGTATTCGCCAGTGACGGCCGCCAATCTGCCGTTGATCCTATATGCCGGCATTGCGGCATCGATCATTTCGCAAATCCTGTGGATGAACGGGATTGCGCATCTGGGCGCCAGTCATGCCACCATGTTCATGAACTTGTCACCGATATTTACCGTCATAATCGCTGTTGCGGCGCTGGACGAATCTTTGCACGCTTATCATGCAATCGGCGGCGGTATCACGCTGGCCGGGGTCATGCTGGCCCAATTGATCAAGCGCAGAATCGTGCCGCAAGCTGCTTAACTCCTATAGGGGCGAAATGATTAATGCCAACATGATCGTCAATTGCACCGCTTACAAGAGCGGCAAGAAGCTGCGCGACATTACCATCGAAGAAATCAGCGACGTGCTGATGCAGGAAGATACCTTTGTCTGGGTCGGCCTGCTCGAACCGAGCGTCGAACTAATGCGCCAGATCAAGGAAGAATTCAACTTGCACGAGTTGGCAGTGGAAGATGCCTACGCCGCGCATCAGCGGCCCAAGATCGAGGAATACGGCGATACCTTGTTTGTGGTGCTGCGTACCGCGCAGGCGGTGGATGACACCGTGCAGTTCGGCGAAACCCACGTGTTCGTCGGTGCCCGATTTGTGGTGTCGGTGCGGCATGGTTCTTCGCGCAGCTATACCAAGGTGCGTGAACATTGCGAGTCATTGCCGGAACGGCTGGTGCGCGGACCTAGTTATGTACTGTATTCGATCATGGATTTTGTGGTCGACAACTATGCGCCGATCATGGATGAGCTTGAAGCACAGTTTGATCGTTACGAAGCCGATCTGTTCGAACGTGATTCCGAGCGTGCGCATTTGCAGGAGTTGTATCAACTCAAGCGCCAGTTGATCAAGATCCGTTCGGCGGCGGTACCTTTGCTCGATGTCTGCACACAATTGTTGCGCTTCCACGAACACATTATCACCAAGGACGGCAAGGTCTATTTCCGCGATATCTATGACCACGTGGTACGCCTGGTCGAAACCGGCGACCGCTTGCGCGATATGGTGGCGGCGGCGATGCAGATCGATCTGGCGCAGGTCACTATTCGTCAGAATGAAGTGGTCAAACGGCTGGCCGGCTGGGGCGGAATACTGGCGATTCCGACCATGGTGTTCAGCCTGTACGGCATGAATTTCAAATTCATGCCCGAGCTGGAATGGCACTGGAGTTATCCGGTGGTGCTGGTGGTGATTGCTGGGTCTTGTAGCTGGTTGTATTTTCGATTGCGGAAGGTGGGATGGTTGTAGTTATCGCGACGAAAACATCAAAGGGGAACAAGCTACTGTCATGCCGTTCAGTCAAGAAAAACATCCACCTTTTTTCTTGCTTGCCGATGCGACGATTTCGTCGAACTGGTTAGCCGGCGGCAGCCCGGCTAACTCTGCATCTCCAAAAAACGAAAAAAATACGCCACAAATATCCAGTTAAGGCGCCTTCTTGCTCAGCTCAGCTTGATCGTTCAAGCGCCCCATATCCATCACATTTTGCTCACTCCAGCCACCGCCAAGCGCCTTGGTCAACAACACACTCGCGGCCATCCGCCGATTGAGAATAGTCAACGCCGATATCTCGCTACTGAGCGCCGTCGCCTGCGCCGTCACCACGCTGGTATAGCTGACCGTACCGGCCTTGTATTGATTGGTGATCAAGGTCACTGCCTGACGTGCCGATTGCAAGGCCTCATTCTGCACCGCCGCCTCCTGCTCCAGAATCCGCAATGCCACCAGATTGTCTTCCACTTCCTGGAACGCTGTCAGCACTGCCTGCTTATAAGTCGCCGCCGCCAAATCATAAGAAGCCACCGCCTGCTTGGTCGCCGCCCGCAAGGCACCGCCATCAAACACCACTTGACTCAACGAAGGCCCCAACGACCACACCCGGCTCGGCAGGCTCAACAAATTGGCGATGCCATTAGTGCTTTGATAGCCTCCTGATGCCGATAAGGTCAGACTCGGATAATAAGCCGCCTGCGCCACACCGATATTGGCATTGGCTGCCGCCACCAACCGTTCGGCTGATGCCACATCAGGCCGCCGCTCCAGCAACATCGATGGAATCCCGGTCGGGATCGGTGGCGCCACGGCCGCCAATGGCATCGACTTGATCGAAAACGCCGAAGCCGGCTGTCCCACCAGCAAGGCAATCGCATGCTCCAACTGCGCGCGCGTGACACCATTGTCGAGTGCCGATGCCTGCGCCGTCTTCAACTGCGTCTGCGCCTGAATCACGTCGGACTTGGCGACAATGCCGGCGGCATACTGGTTTTGCGTCAAGTCATACGAGCGCTGATAAGCCACGACCGTATCGTCCAACAAGCGTTGCTGCGAATCGAGCACGCGCAATTGCAGATAATCCTGCGCCAGCAACGCCTGCGCACTCAAGCGCGTGGCTGCCAGATCAGCCGCGCTGGCCTGGGCACTGGCTTCATTGGCTTCGACATTGCGCTGCACCCGGCCCCAGACATCCAGTTCCCACGTCGCGGTGAGTGAAGTGGTATAGGTATCCTTGACCTGGCTGGCGCCATTGACGATAGAACCGGAACGTGTCTTGCCTGCGCTCAAACCGACGCTGGGAGAATATTCCGCACGGGCCGTCTGTACCAGGGCCATGGCCTTGCGGAAGCTGGCGGCGGATTCAGCCAGATTCTGGTTGGAGATATCGATCTGCGCGATCAATGCATTGAGTTCGGGATCGTTGAACATCTCCCACCACTTGCCGTTCATCGCCAGCTCCTGCGGCTGCGCTGGTTTCCAGTCCTGCATTTCCTTGAAACCTTGCGGCAGGCCAGCCATTTGCGGCCGCACATAATCCGGCCCCACGGTACAAGCCCCCAGGCTGGCCAGCACCGCCACCAGCGGCGTCAGCAACAGGATGCGGTTGATTTTATGTTTGCTCATCTTCATGTCACCTATACTGCCGCGCCCGGATTCGCGCTCGGCTTCGTTTTGCGATCAAACCAGCGCATGCTCCACTGACGCAGGCGCTCCATATATAAATACACCACCGGCGTCGTGTACAAGGTCAGCAACTGGCTAACGATGAGACCGCCGACAATCGACACACCCAGCGGCTGCCGCAATTCGGCACCATCGCCCTGCCCCAGTGCCAGCGGCACCGCGCCCAGCAGGGCCGCCATGGTGGTCATCATGATCGGCCGGAAACGCAATTTGCACGCTTCAAAGATTGCATCCTGCGGCGACAGGCCACGCTCGCGCTGCGCTTGCAACGCAAAGTCGATCATCATGATGGCGTTCTTCTTGACGATGCCGATCAACAAAATCACACCGATCAAGGCAATCAGGCTGAAATCCAAGCCAGTCACCAGTAAGGCCAGCAAGGCACCAACTCCGGCCGATGGCAAGGTCGAAATGATGGTGATGGGATGTACCAGACTTTCATACAAGATTCCCAGCACAATATAGACCGCCAGCAAGGCGGTCAGGATCAGCAAGGGCTGACTGCCCATCGACGACTGAAACGCGTTGGCGGTACCGGCAAATTCACCCTGCACTGCGGTCGGCACACCCAGTCGCGCCATCGTATCGTTGATCTTTTCCGTCGCCTGCGATAGCGACACGCCTTCGGCCAGATTGAAGGAAATCGTCGACGAAATGAATTGACCTTCGTGATTGACACTCAGTGAAGTGGTCGTCGGCGCAAACGTGGCGAAGCTGCGCAACGGTATTTGTTTCGATGCCGAGGTCGACAAGGTCTGTGCCAGTGACGAATTGGAACTGAGCTTGCCATTGGCCGTGACCGCTGCTGGCGTGCTCAGCACCGAGGTGGTCGGCGACAGATTGGAGCTGGAGGTGGAACTGGCCACGCTGACATAGGTATTGTTAAGCGTCTCCGGGCTTTGCCAGAATTTGGGATCGGCTTCCATCACCACATGATATTGGTTCATCCCGCTATAGATCGTCGAAATCTGGCTCTGACCATACAGATCGCTCAAACTGGTGTCGATCAACGAAGGGGTCACGCCGGTGCGAATAGCGGTTTCGCGGTCAATCGTCAGCGTGGTCTGCAAACCCTTATCCTGCTGGTCGGTGGTGACATCTTCCAGTTCTGGCAAATTAGAAAACGCCAGCCGGATCTTGGGCTCCCAGGCACGCAGCAATTCCAGATCATCCGACTTCAGGCTGAACTCATATTGCGAATCGCTCTGGCGCGCGCCGACCCTGATATCCTGCGCTGCCACCAGAAACACATTGGCACCGGCCACGTGCGCCAGCTTGCCGCGCAAGCGATTGATCACCTGATCAGCAGACACCTTGCGCTCCGACAGCGGCTTGAGCGAAATGAACATGCTGCCGCTATTACGCCGCCCGCCGCCGGTATAGGCAGTGACGTTTTCCACGGCTGGATCGGTGCGAACGATGTCAATGAACTCATCGAGCTTGACCCGCATCGCCTGGAACGAAATCGCCTGGTCGCCGCGAATGCCGCCGATTAAACGGCCGGTATCCTGTTGCGGGAAGAACCCCTTGGGCACGATCACATACAGATAGACGTTAAGCACAATGGTGGCCAGCAAGATCACGATCATCAGCGGCGAGAACCGCAACGCCCACGCCAGCGAGCGCTCGTAGCCGCGCAACATGGCAGCGAAGATGCGTTCCACGGCACTGAAGAAGCGACCCGGCTTGCGGTCTTCTTCGCTCTGGCGCTTGAGCAGCTTGGCGCACATCATTGGCGTCGTGGTCAGCGACACTACCAATGAGACCAGAATCGCTACCGACAAGGTCACCGCGAATTCGCGGAACAACCGGCCGACAATGCCGCCCATCAGCAGAATTGGGATGAACACGGCGATCAGTGAAATACTCATCGACAACACCGTAAAACCAACCTCGCGCGCGCCCAGCAGGGCCGCCTTGACCGGTTTCATGCCTTGTTCGATATGGCGCGAAATGTTTTCCAGCACCACGATCGCATCGTCGACCACAAATCCGGTGGCAATTGTCAGCGCCATCAGCGACAGATTGTCGAGACTGTAGCCCAGCAGATACATGACGCCGAAGGTGCCAATCAGCGAGACCGGTACGGCGACGCTGGGAATCAGCGTGGCGCGGCCATTGCGCAGGAAGATGAAGACCACCATGATGACCAGCGCAATCGACATCAACAAGGTTTTTTCCGTGTCATGCAACGAGGCGCGAATCGTCGGGGTGCGGTCGAGCATCACATCCAGATTGATGGCCGCCGGAATCGAAGCGCGCAATTGCGGCAGCAAAGCGTTGACGGCATCGACGGTTTCAATGATGTTGGCACCCGGCTGGCGATTGAGAATCACCAGCACCGACGGTTTGCCATTGGCAGAACCGGCATTGCGCACATCGGCCACGGAATCCTTGACCTCGGCAATATCGCGCACACGCACCGGCAGACCATTGCGATAGGAAATGATCAGCGGCGCATATTCGGCCGCCGTCTTGGCCTGGTCGTTGGCAGCAATCTGCCAGTTGCGCTCACCATCGTCCAATATGCCCTTGGGGCGATTGGCATTGGTGGCGGCAATGGCAGTGCGTACATCGGCCGTGCCGATGCCATATTTGTTGAGCGCAGTCGGATTGAGTTCGATGCGTACCGCCGGCTGCGAACTACCGCCGACGCTGACCTGGCCGATACCGGTGACCTGCGCCAATTTTTGCGCCAGGATACTGTCGGCGGCGTCATACATCTGGCCCTGCGTCATGGTGTCCGAGGTCAGCGCCAGAATCATCACCGGCGCATCGGCCGGATTGACCTTGCGATAGCTGGGATTGCTGGTCATCCCGGTCGGCAACAGATTGCGTGCGGCATTGAGCGAGGCTTGCACATCGCGCGCAGCACCGTCAATATCGCGGGTCAATTCGAACTGCAAGGTGATGCGGGTCGAATTGAGCGAGCTCGACGAGGTCATTTCAGTGACCCCGGCAATCGAACCGAGCGCACGCTCCAGTGGCGTGGCGACAGTTGCCGCCATGGTTTCTGGACTGGCGCCGGGCAACGAAGCCGACACCGAAATGGTCGGATAATCCACCTGTGGCAGCGGCGACACCGGCAACAGCGTGAACGCCACCATCCCGGCCAGCGCAATGCCGATCGTCAGCAACGTGGTGGCAATCGGGCGTTCAATAAAAGGACGCGAAATATTCATGCCGGTGCGCCTCAGGAATGTGGCTGCGGTTGCGGCGTGACAGGTTCTGCATCATCATCATCGTCGTCATACTGCGAACCTGGCTTTTTCAAGCCATATCGCTTGCGCACACGCGTCGCCAGGCGGTCGAAAGCCAGATAAATCACCGGCGTGGTGAACAAGGTCAACACTTGCGAGACCAGCAAGCCACCGACCATGGTGATACCGAGCGGTTGCCGCAATTCCGAACCGACACCGGTGCCCAGCATCAACGGCAAGGCCCCCAGCAACGCCGCCATGGTGGTCATCAGAATCGGCCGGAAGCGCAACAGGCAGGCCTGATAGATCGCGTCACGCGGTGACTTGCCTTCGTTGCGCTCTGCATCGAGCGCGAAGTCGATCATCATGATGGCGTTTTTCTTGACAATACCAATGAGCAAGATGATGCCAATGATGCCAATGATGCCCAGGTCATTGCCTGAAATCATCAACGACAGCAAGGCGCCGACACCGGCCGACGGCAAGGTCGACAGAATGGTGATCGGGTGGATGTAGCTCTCATAGAGCACGCCGAGCACGATATACATGGTGATCACTGCCGCCAGGATCAGCCATAGCGTATTCGACAGCGAAGCCTGAAACGCCAGCGCGGCTCCCTGAAAATTGGTCACGACGCTGGTCGGCAGATTGATTTCCTTTTCTGCCGCCACGATGGCCTTGACCGCTTCACCCAGCGAGGCACCGGGCGCCAGATTGAACGAGACGGTGGCGGCCGGGAACTGGCTCAGATGGTTGACCACCAGTGGCGCGGTGCGCTCGGTCACCTTGGCAATGCTGGCCAGCGGAATCTGCGCGCCGCTGGATGTGACAAGGAAAATGCTTTCCAGCGCCGTCGGGCCTTGCTGGAATTCCGGCTTGACTTCGAGCACCACGCGATATTGATTCGACTGGGTATAGATAGTCGAGATCAGGCGCTGACCGAAGGCGTTGTACAGGGCGTTATCGATTGCTGCCGTGGTGATGCCCAGACGCGAGGCCGCATCGCGGTCGATTTCGACATACGCCTGCAAACCCTGATCCTGGGCATTGCTGGCAACGTCGGCCAATGCCGGCAAGCCGCGCAAGTGTTCCACCAGTTTCGGCACCCAGGTGCTCAGCTCGTCGCCATTGGCGTCTTCCAGCGTGAACTGGTATTGCGTACGACTGACACTGTCTTCAATCGTCAAATCCTGCACCGGCTGCATGTACAGCGTGATGCCCGGCACCTTGCCAGCAGCGGCCTGCTGCAGGCGACGGATGACGTCGCTGGCACTGATATCACGTTCGGCATGCGGCTTCAGATTGATCAACATGCGGCCGCTGTTGAGCGTGGCATTGATGCCATCGACACCGATGAACGACGACAGGCTGTCCACCGCTGGATCGGCCAGCACCACCTTGGCCAAGGCTTGCTGACGCTCGGCCATGATGCCGTAGGAGACCGATTGGGTGGCTTCAGAAATGCCCTGAATGACACCGGTATCCTGCACCGGAAAGAACCCCTTGGGCACGTAGATATACAACAGCACGGTCAGCACCAGCGTGCCGACGGCCACCACCAGCGTGACGAACTGGCGGTTGAGCACCCACTCCAGCGCCACCCCGTAACGGGCGATGACCTTGTCAAAAAACGCGCCACTCTTGTGATAGAACCAGCCCTGTTTTTCTTCCGGCACGTGACGCAATAGCCGCGCGCACATCATCGGCGTCAAGGTCAGCGATACCACTGCCGAAATCAGGATCGCCACCGCCAAGGTCACTGCGAATTCGTGGAACAGCCGCCCCACTACATCGCCCATGAACAGCAAGGGAATCAACACGGCAATCAGCGAAAAGGTCAGCGAAATAATGGTAAAACCGATCTGCTGCGCGCCCTTGAGGGCGGCCTGCAATGGCGCCATCCCCTCTTCAATGTAGCGTGAGATGTTTTCGATCATGACGATGGCATCATCGACCACGAAGCCGGTGGCAATCGTCAATGCCATCAAAGTCAGGTTGTTGATCGAAAAGCCGGCGATATACATGACAGCAAAGGTGCCGACCAGCGACAGCGGTACCGCCACGCTGGGAATGATGGTGGCCGATACGTTGCGCAGGAACACGAAGATCACCATCACCACCAGCGCAATCGACAAGAACAGTTCGAACTTCACATCATCGACCGAAGCGCGGATCGTGGTGGTACGGTCAGTCAGAATCTGGACGTCAATCGCACCGGGCAGATTGGCTTTCAAGCTCGGCAAGAGCTTCTTGATGCTGTCGACCACGGCAATCACATTGGCACCTGGCTGGCGCTGGATGTTGACGATGATCGCTGCCGACTCATTGGCCCAGGCGCCGAGACGGATGTTTTCTGCCGCATCGACTACATCGGCCACGTCGGAGACGCGGATCGGCGCGCTATTTTTGTAACCGATGATCAAGTTGCGGTATTCGTCGGCCGACTTCAACTGGTCGTTGGCATCGATGGTCGACGCCCGCGTCGGACCGTCGAAACTGCCCTTGGCCTGATTGACGTTGGCATTAGCAATGGCCGTGCGGATGTCATCGAGATTCATGCCCAGCGCCGCCACTGCGCGGGGATTGAGCTGCATACGCACAGCCGGGCGCTGGCCGCCCGACAGGCTGACCAGACCAACGCCGGATAATTGCGAAATCTTTTGCGCCAGCCTGGTGTCGATCAAATCCTGCACCTTGGGCAGGGGCATGGTCTTGGAGGTAACCGCCAGCGTCAGGATCGGCGTGTCGGCCGGGTTGACCTTGCTATAGATTGGTGGCGTCGGCAAGTCGCTGGGCAACAGATTGCTGCCAGCATTGATGGCGGCCTGCACTTCCTGTTCGGCGATGTCGAGATTGAGCTCAAGGCTGAATTGCAGCGTGATCACCGAGGCACCACCGGAACTGGTCGACGACATCTGGTTCAGGCCCGGCATCTGGCCGAACTGTCGCTCCAGAGGCGCGGTGACCGAGGAGGTCATCACATCCGGACTGGCGCCCGGATACAAGGTCACCACCTGGATAGTGGGGTAATCGACTTCGGGCAAGGCCGACAGCGGCAACAACCTGTAGGCGACAATACCGACCAGCAAAATTGCCAACATCAACAGCGACGTGGCGACTGGCCGCAGAATAAACAGACGTGATGGATTCATGCTGCAGCCTTACTTGCTGTCACTGTTGCTGGCATTGGCTCCGGCCGCAGCCCCTTGCTGACGACGCATTTCCATCATGCGCTGGCGACGCTGGTCTTCCGGCAACTTCTTGATTTCCTCGCCGAACTCGCCGGCATCGATGCGTTTGTTCAACGCAGCCCAGCGTTGCTGACGCTGTTCGGCACTGGCAGCACCGGCATTTTGCTCAGCCGACGCTGGCGCCGCAGTGGCACCTGTCTTGCCAGCAGTTGGCGCAGCCGCTGGCGCGGCACCGTCAACGGCATGGCGATGACGGCGCGGGCCGGCCTTTTCTGTCAGTTTATTGGCGGGATCGTCAGCACCGCCGCGCATGACTGGTTCCACCTTGGCACCTTCGCGCAAGCGGTCGATGCCATCGACCACCACGGTTTCACCTGCAGCCACGCCATCTTCAATGGCCGTGTTGTCGCCTTCGACCGGACCAGTCTTGATGTTGCGCACGGTAACGGTATTGTCTTGCTTGACCACATACACAAACATGCCCTTGGCACCACGCTGGATCGCTGCGCTCGGTATCACCGTGGCATCGTGTCGAGTGTCGAGCAGCATGCGAATATTGACGAACTGGCTAGGAAACAAGGCGTAATCGGTGTTGGGGAATTGTGCTTTGAGCTTGACCGTGCCTGTGGTGGCATCGACCACGTTGTCGATGGTCAGCAAGACGCCATCGGCAAGTTTGTTTTGCTGATTGCGGTCCCAGGCTTCCGAGCGCAGTTTCTTGCCGGCCTGCAATTGGCGCATGACGGCAGGGATATTGTCTTCGGGAATGCTGAAAATGGCAGTGATCGGTTGCAATTGCGTAATGATGACAACGCCGGTGGTATCGCTGGAATTGACAATATTGCCCACATCGACCTGGCGCAAACCGAGACGGCCGCTGACCGGCGCAGTGATCCGTGAATACGACAATTGCAGGCGCGCACTGGCCAGTGTGCCTTGGTCGGATTTGACCGTACCCTCATATTGTTTGACCAACGCTGCCTGGGTATCCACTGTCTGGCTGGCAATCGAATCCTGTGCTAGCAAGGTGCGATAGCGCTTCAAATCGATCTGCGCCGCACTCAGCAAGGCTTGGTCATGTGCCAAGGCGCCCTCGGCCTGCATCACCGTCACCTGGTAGCTGCGCGGATCGAGTTCGGCCAGCAGATCGCCTTCCTTGACCAGTTGCCCTTCCTTGAAATGCACCTTCATCAATTGACCGTCGACACGGCTGCGCACGGTCGCCGTGGCCAGCGGCGTGACGCTGCCCAAGCCATTGAGGAAAATATTGACATCCGACTTCTTGGCCAGCGCCACACCGACCGGCGACACCGCATTGGCGCCACCGCCGAAACCGCCCGGACCTCCTTGGCCGCGTTTGCCCTTGCCGCCCGCACCGCCCAACTGACCGCCTTGCGCCGCATTGCCTGTGGCCGCAGCCTGCTTGTGTTTCCAGTAGAAATAGCCACCAGCGGCCAGTGCGATCACCAGCAGCCATAGCCACCAACGCCGCCACACACTCCGCGAAACCTTGGTAGAAGCGCCTGCTGGCGACAAAGATGGGGTGTTGTTTTGGTCTGGAGTGGGTGTGTTAGTCATCGTGGGAGGACAAAGTACAAAGGGGTTAAATCAAGGCATTTGGTGAGCGTCGGCAGGCATCTGTACCGGCGTTCACCAAATGCACTCGCGAATATAATGCATTGCATTGAGGCAATATCAACAAATATCACCAGCCCGATATTATGGTGCACAGCATGCGGGCGTGCTGAGCAAATTTCATCCAAATTTGGCACGTCGATATTATCAAAATGGCAATAATAATCTCTGGCAATGCGCCGCAAACCAAAAGGCCTTGTGCACGACTTCATGCACAAGGCCTCGATTGCCACTAGCGATTACTTGGCGGGTGCTTGGTCAGGGCCGTGGCCTGGACCATGGTCGGGACCGTGACCGCGACCAAAACGACCGTGCTCGAAACGATGCTTTTCCATCCTGCGGAATTCGTGGTCGAACACCTTTTGCTGTTCAGGTGTCAGCACGGCATAGAATTCCTTGACGGCGGCAATACGCGCAGTCATTTCGCCTTCACGTTGCTTGGCGAACTCGGCCATGCGGTCCAGACGCTCCGGCGTGGTCATCTTTTCCATGTCGCCCTTGTTAGGACGTGCTGGTGGTGTCGCTGGACGCACTCGCGTGGTCTTTTCGGTAAATGTCTTCCAGGCACCTTCCTGTGCTGCGGTGATTTTCAGCTTGTCGTGAAATTCAGCCTGGCGTTTGGCGCGGTGCTGTTCAAATTTGGCAATCTGCGCGGCGCTAGGTGCATGGCCGCCTTGCGGTCCACCTGGTGGCGGCATTTGGGCAAACGAGGAAACGGCAGTCAAGCCGATACCAGCCACGGTCAAGCCAATGATCAGGTGTTTTTTCAGATTCAACATGGTGATTCCTTTCGTGATAGTCGTGCTATCTGCACAGGACCCATTAAACCGCCGTGGTGTAACGCTGATTTTTCGTTTGTGGCATGTTTTGTATCGCTATGTATATAGGCAGGGTTACTTTGTTTCGCTCTATGTCGGGCATGCAAGCTGTTAAGGCAATTTACAATTCAGACTGGCGCGACTTTGCGGACTTGTCATAATGGCTGCTATGGACACAATTTCTCACATATTGGTGGTCGATGATGACCGTGAAATCCGCACGCTACTGGCCGAGTATCTCGACGCCAACGGTTTTCGCACGCTCACGGCGACCAACGGCAGTGACATGCGCAAAGTGCTCGACGAATCGCGCGTCGACCTGATCGTGCTGGATCTGACCTTGCCTGGCGAAGACGGCCTGACGCTGTGCCGCAATCTGCGCGCACAATCGAATGTGCCAGTGATCATGCTGACGGCACGCGGTGAGCCGCTGGACCGCATCCTCGGCCTTGAAATGGGCGCCGACGATTACCTGACCAAACCGTTCGAACCACGCGAACTGTTCGCGCGCATCCGCAGCGTGTTGCGCCGGACCCAGGCCTTGCCACCTAACATGCTGCGCTCGGAAGCGCAAACCATGCACTTCTCAGGCTGGACCCTGGATCTGACTGCACGCCACCTGATGACGCCCGACAAAGTCGTGGTGGCGCTGTCCGGCGCTGAATTCCGCATGCTGAAAGTCTTCCTCGATCATCCCAATCGCATCCTCAATCGTGACCAGTTGCTGGAATTGACGCAAGGCCGAGAAGCCGATCCGTTTGATCGCTCGGTCGACATCCAGATCAGCCGCCTGCGCCAGAAGCTCGGTGACGATGCGCGCACGCCGACCATCATCAAGACTATCCGCAACGAAGGCTATGTATTGGCTACGGTAGTGACCCAGGATCAATCTGCATGAAAAATTTCTTTGGCTCGATCGCCAATCGGGTATTTCTGATCCTGCTGACCGGCATCATCGTTGCCGTCGTCGCCACCACCTGGCTGGCCTCCAACGAACGCCGCAGCACTTTGCGCGAAATCCGCCTGCAACATGCCGCCGAACGCGTAGAGCAAGTCGTGCTAGCGCTCGACGACATCGCGCCACAAGAACGTCAGTCGGTATTGCAGGCGGCCGACAACTTCGGCTACGAAGCCTCGTTCGTCACCAGCATGGGTGATGCCGCCGGCGTCAGCACCAGTCCCATGATCGACATCCTCAAGTCTCGCCTGGGTGAGGAGCGGCAGATTTCAGTGCAGCGCGAAACCGACTGCCTGTCGCTGCCACCGCCAGAAGGTCCAGCCGCACGCAACCGCGCCGAATCGCATCGCGGCAAGCCGCGTCCGGAAACCTGCCGCGTCATCTATATCAGCCTGCACGACAAGGCATTGCTGCGACTGCGCCTGCATATGCCGAGCGACCTGCCAGTCCTGCGCGAACGCAATCCCGGCATGCCCTTGTATGGTGGTCCCTATATCCTATTGTTCCTGCTGCTCATTGCGATGCTGGCCTATGCCGTGGCCAAGATGGCGGCACGGCCGATCAAGCAATTGGCCAGCGCTGCCACCGAACTGGGCCGCGACATTGACCATCCGCCCCTGGCAGAAAAAGGTCCAACTGAAATCCGCCAGGCGGCCAAGGCCTTCAATGCCATGCAAGCACGCATCCGCCGCCAGATTCAACACCGCACGCATATGCTGGCAGCCATCACGCATGATTTGCAAACACCGTTGACGCGCTTGCGGTTGCGTCTGGAAAAAGTCAGCGATCCGGAGTTGCAACAAAAATTAATCGGCGACATGGCGGTCATGCAAAGCATGGTGCGTGAAGGACTCGATCTGGCCCGCAGTATGGATTCAAGCGAAGCGATGCAGCGCCTTGACATCGACTCGCTGCTCGACAGCGTCTGTGCCGACGCTGCCGATGCCGGCCAGAATGTCGTCCTGCAAGGCAGCACACGCATGTCCATTGTGGCGCAACCGAATGCACTGCGACGCTGCCTGACCAATTTACTCGACAACGCGTTCAAATACGGTCAACGTGCCGAGGTCTCCATTGCACTCGATACAGCCACACCGAACACGGTGCTGATCCGCATCCGCGACCATGGCCCTGGCATCCCGGAAGACCAGCTGGAAGCGGTATTCGACGCCTTTCATCGACTCGAAACTTCACGCTCGCGCGACACCGGCGGCACCGGTCTGGGCTTGACGATTGCCCGCAATATTGCAGAAAACCACGGTGCGCAATTACATTTGAAGAATCATCCCGATGGCGGCCTGGAAGTGGTACTGCTGTTGACGCTAAACCCCGGCAGCTAAAGACCTGGGGTGGCGCAACACCAATCAATGCAAATGCTGATGATGTGCATCGGGAAAGTGCGCATGTGTGTGCGCGATTCTGGTGTGGCGGTGCCGATGTCGATGCACCGTGCCCACGGATACGGCAACATCGTGCGCATGCTGATGATGTTCATCATGGACATGCTCGTGCTCATGCTCCAACGCTTCGTGAATATGTTGATGCGCGTGCGTTTCAGACAGATGCAGCCAGATACCAAGCGCCATCAACAATCCCGACAGGATCAACGGTACCGTCAACGGCTCGCCCAATAGCAATGCCAATACCGCACCGAAAAACGGTGCAATCGAAAAGTAGGCGCCAGTGCGTGCCGTGCCCAATTGACGTAACGCAACCACGAACAAGGTCAGGCTCACGCCATAGGCCAAAAAGCCAAGCATCATCGCGCCAAACACAATTGCCGGCGCAGGAAAATGTGCGCCGAGCAGCAGCGCCAGCACGAGATTGGTACTACCAGAAACCAGTCCTTTCACGGACGCGATCCAGGCGGCGTCATTGAGGGACACTTTGCGGGTTAAATTATTGTCGATTGCCCATGCCAGACAAGCGCCCAAAATGGCCAAGGCAGGCCACATTGCCGAAAAGTCGGCAGTACCAGGCCAACTGAGAATGACAGCGCCTAATACAATCGCCAGCATGCCAACGGCAATGCGCCGATCAACGTTTTCCTTGAAAACAAACCATGCCAGCAGCGCCGTCAACACGCCCTCGGCATTGAGCAATAAGGATGCCCCGGATGCCGACATACCGGCCAAGCCGGTCATCAGCAAAACGGGTGCGATGATGCCGCCAAAGACAATCGCCGCGCCCAACCACCACTGCTCTTCCCGCGGCAAGCAGACTTTCTGCGCCCGCGAAAGCTTGCGATAGATTGCCAGGCCAACGCCAGACCCCAGATAAAACAAACCCGCCAGCATCCATGGCGATACATTAATCAGCAGCAACTTGGCAATCGGTGTGGCCGCCCCGAACAGCAGCGCAGCGGCTAGCGCGGCTTTTACGCCGCCGGACAGTAAATGGGATCGCATGAGCTAGTTTCGGAATAAGGACAGAATTGGATTGTACCGACCAATGTCGCCATCGCAAGACCCTAGGCCGAGACTGGTTGCGACAATACCGCTTTCAACAGGCCGGGGAAACGGCTCTCGATATCGGCGCGGCGCAGCCGGTTCATGTGCATGGTGCCAGTTGTCTCAGTAAAGACCAATCCGGCCTCGCGCAATACCTTGAAATGATGCGACACCGTGGACTTCGGCCTGCCACCATCGAGCTCGCCGCAGGTCGCGGCTTCGACGCGGTCGAGGTGACGCACGATGTCCAGGCGGATCGAGTCACTCAAGGCATAAAACACGCGTTCGAGCGCGAATTCGCTGGGTGCTGGATGTTTATAGGGGCGCATGTGCAGCATCATACACCTTGGGTTATACTTGTTCCATTGTTCGTATATATTCGAACTACCGAATAAAATCCACCTCTCTGCAAAGGTTTTCATGTCTGCATTATTTCAACCATTCAAACTCAAAGACGTCACACTGCGCAATCGCATCGCAGTGCCGCCCATGTGCCAGTATATGGCCGTCGATGGCCAAGTCAACGACTGGCATCTGTCGCATTACGCCAGCATGGCGCGCGGCGGCGCCGGACTGGTGATCGTCGAAGCGACTGCAGTTGCACCAGAAGGTCGTATCACGCCGGGTTGCACGGGTATCTGGTCGGATGAACTGGCACAGGCCTTCGTGCCAGTGGTGCAGGCCATCAAGGCAGCCGGTTCGGTGCCCGGCATCCAGATCGGCCACGCCGGACGCAAAGCCAGTGCCAATCTGCCCTGGGAAGGCGATGACCATATTGTTGAAGGCGATCCGCGTGGTTGGCAGACCATTGCCCCATCGGCCATCGCTTACGGTGCTGGCTTGCCAAAACAACCACAGGCGATGACGCTGGACGATATCGCCCGCGTCCGTCAAAACTTCGTCGATGCGGCCGTGCGTGCGCGCGATGCTGGCTTTGAATGGCTGGAATTGCATTTTGCCCATGGTTATCTGGCGCAGAGCTTTTTCTCTGCGCATTCGAACCAACGCGATGACATCTATGGTGGCAGCGTCGAGAACCGTGGCCGCTTCTTGCTTGAAACCCTGCAAGCCGTGCGTGCAGTATGGCCAGAAAACCTGCCGTTGACTGTGCGTTTCGGTGTGCTCGAATACGATGGCCGCGACGAACAAACCCTGCTGGAATCAATTGCTCTGGTGCGCCAGTTCAAGGCGTCCGGCATGGACATGATCAGTGTCAGTGTTGGCTTCACGATTCCCGAAACATCGATCCCCTGGGGCCCGGCGTTCATGGGACCGGTGACCGAACGTGTGCGACGCGAAGTCGGCGTGCCAGTATCATCGGCCTGGGGTTTCGGCACACCCGAAATCGCCGAGCGCGTTGTCAAGGAACAGCAGCTTGATGTGGTCATGGTTGGCCGGGCACATCTGGCCAATCCACACTGGGCGTATTTTGCTGCGAAGGAACTGGGCGTGGAGCGCGCATCGTGGACCTTGCCAGCTCCGTATGCACACTGGCTCGAACGCTATTGATTGCGGTCTTGCCGCAGCGTTAATGAAGAAACGGCTTGCAGCGATGCAGGCCGTTTTTTTGCGGGCGTGGTTTTACCGTCGACGGGCGTCAATGATCGTTCATCATCTGCCCGTCCTTTGACCAACCGGGCTGATCAGCAGCGCAGCATCCGTGTGCAATGCCAATGGCAGCGCCCTGGCCCAACGGTTGGCCGACAACGAAAAGTCCAGTGCGCGCACCTGGTGATACCATCCGGCCGGCACATACAGAAGCTCACCGGCGTGCATGGTGCAGTCAACCATTGCCGCCTGACGCGCCAGTGGAAATTTTTCGAAATCCGGTGCCTCGGGATCAAACGGCGAACCGAACAAAATGGCGTTCGCCTCCCGCGGGTAAAGGAATTCGTCATGATGCGGCGGCGCCAGGAAAATGCGTTTTTTCCCCCATATCTGCGCAAAGATATTGTCGTCATAGTCGCAATGCAGCGGCGTCACGGTTCCGGCTGGACCGAGCCAAAAACGGGGCGGTCCCATTTTTTTGAAATAGGCGGGCCAATGGCACAGTCGATTTAATGCCCTCAATTCCAGATTGCCCACATACGGTGGCAGCGCTTGCGTGTTGTCGGCAACCAGCATTAGGTAGGCCTGCAACGACATATCCTGCATCGCCCGGTCGGGTGCGAAAGCGGTATTGATGTAGTCCCCCACCCGCGCCCGTACAGGCAAGTCGCCAAACTGCGCGGCCAGTGCTTGCGGCGTCAGTGTGCACAGCGGCCATTTACCGACCAGCCCGGTGACGATAAATGGCAAACCTGCTGCTGCGCGCAGTTGAAACGCCTGGGCGTCGAGCACACCCAGACGAGGTACGGCGGAAATGATCGGCAGTTGGCGCGCTGCCTGCCTGATCGCCTGCCGCATGTCATCAATCGAAGTGACGCCACGCACCAGCGCATCTTTTCGCTCACGCGCCTGCTTTTTGGCAAGCGCATCTGCAGTCGATGCGAACGTCGATGACGGCCGTGGTGGCAGCACTCGTGGCGCGGGCAATGTCTCGCGCTGGTCTGGATTACTGGTTAGCGGGTGTTCATGTTTCATGGTGGTAGCGTTGTGCTGCGTCAGGCGCGATCCTGACCGAATTTAAGCAGATTGCCATCGGGATCGATAACGTACAGCTCATCCATACCCCAGTCGGTATGCACGATATCTCCCATATCGGGCAGCTTTTCCTTCAATTCGGAATGGATCGCTTTGATATCTGACACACGCAGATAGCAGGAAGTGTTCTCTGAGATTTTACGATCGCCACATGCCCAGAAATGCAGTTCGGTAGCACCACGAACCGCAATGCCATAGGACGCGCTTTCAAATTGGTGGACCGTAAAGCCCAGCTTGGCTTGATAAAATGCCAAGGTCCGCACCAGATCGAGTGATGCCAGAATCGGAATTGCCTTTGCGAACACTGCATCAGTCATCTTTTGCCGGTAAATAAATAATTGTAAAAGCAATAGCGTAGCCGCTGCTGGTCGATTGCACGCAAACAGAATGGATACCACCGACCTGGAAATCAGTCATGGTACAGACAAGGGCGCAACAGCGACTACATTAGGTGCTCAATGCACAAAGACAATATCGCCCTTGGCCTGTGGCGGAATCTTGATCGCAATGGCTTTGACCGGACCACTGGTCACTACGGCACCTGCGTGTGGCGTTCCCTTGGGGATGATAATCAAGGTACCCGGCTTGAACTCCTTGAGTTCGTTACCGAGCCACATTGATCCGCTACCTTCAACGATATATTGGATCTCGTCGGTATTTGCATGAATGTGCTTGTCGACGTTGCCTGACTGTAGATTGATCGTGGCATTGTCGGTATTGACCAAGGTCTTTGATCTCAACTCTGGATAGGGCGTCGCAGGCAGCATGGCATGTGTGATGGCAGTCAGGTCAATCACCGCGGCAACCAAAGGCGCCTGTTCTGCATGGGCGTCTGATACCAGCCGTTGCGCCAAGGGAGAAATTGCAATTCCAGCCGCAAATGCGGCGACAATGGCGAATGAGAAAATGGTGATCTGATGGCGCATGGAAAGTCCTTTTTTAGTTGTCTCAGATTGTGTAGATAGCCAATATCGGCATCGCTGATCATAGCACTGCTGCCGATTGGAAATAACATGCTGATGGCTGGCAAAAATCAGCGCCGCGCCGCCAAGATATAATCCAAGTCGCCACTCCTTCTTCCACTAATCACACCGCTGTATTCAGGAGATCAATTGTGCGTCTGCTTTCCCTGCCGATTTTCGCTGTCGTTTCTCTCGTCAGCCTGATTGCCGCCCCCGCCGGCGCCGACAATCTAAAGGTCCTGGCTGCTGGCGCCATCGCCCCGGTGGTGCGCTCTGTCGCCGCCGACTTTGAGCAACGCAGCGGCATCCACGTCACGGTAGAAAACGCCACTGCCGGCGTCATGGACAAACGCATCCGCGCAGGCGCGGCCTTTGATGTAGCCGTGGTGCCGGATGGCGTGCTCAAGAATCTGGGCCAGGATGGCTATCTGGATGTCGCCAGCGGCCGTGCGATTGCGCAGGTAGGCATCGCTGTGGCAGTCAAGCAAGGCGCGCCGGCACCGGCCATCGCGACTGTGGCGCAATTCAGGAAAGCCTTGCTCGACGCGCCTTCGGTAGCGCTGATCGATCCCAAGGCAGGAGGTTCTAGCGGCGTTTATCTGGAAAAACTGTTTGAAAAACTGGGCATCGCTGCGCAAATGCATGCCAAGGCGGTATTGGTCCCCGGCGGACTGGTAGCAGAAAAATTGGTCGACGGCAGCGCGGTGCTGGCGCTGCATCAACAAAGCGAAATTCTGCAGGTCAAGGGTGCGCGCCTGGTGGGGCCATTGCCGGCTGCAATCCAGAGCTACACGGTGTATGCAGGTGCAACGTCATCTCACGCTGACGCTCCCGCAACGGCACGGGCCTTTCTGACCATGTTTGCCGCCCCGGCGGCGCGCCAGCTGATGCGCGAGCATGGTTTATCTCCCGCAGGTAATTAACCGGACAGGCATTGCTGCAGGCAATCATGAAGGCATTCTTCATGGCTGCTTCGACAGCGCCCCTCATAAATAACCAATCGTGAAACAGCCCGCTCAATGCGGGCTGTGTTCATTCAAACGACATCGACTTGATCAACGGCCTAGAAGTAGTTCAGCCCCAACGCAGCACGCACTTCCGACAGCGTTTGCGCTGCGGCGGCACGGGCACGGTCGGTACCCCGGCGCAGAATTTCGACCACTTCCCCGCGTTCCTGCTGCCATTGCAGGCGGCGCGTGCGGATCGGTTCCAGCAATGCTTGCAGATGGCCGTCGAGACGACGCTTGAGCACGCTGTCGCCAAGACCGCCGCGCTGATAATGCTGCTTCAGTTCTTCCAGCGCCATGCGATCCGGTTCGAAGGCATCGAGGAAGGCAAACACCACATTGCCCTCAACCTGGCCTGGATCATCAACGCGCAGGTGATTCGGATCGGTATACATCCGTTGCACCGCTTGCTTAATCTCGTCCGGCGAGGCCCCCAAGGCAATTGCATTGCCAAGTGACTTGCTCATCTTGGCCTTGCCATCAATGCCAGGCAGACGGCCGGTTTCCGATAGCACTTCCTTGCACTCGACCAGCACTTCCTGCCCGACGACATTGTTGAATTTGCGTACCAGTTCATTGGTCTGTTCGATCATCGGCAACTGGTCATTGCCAACCGGCACCAGCGTCGCCTTGAACGCGCTAATGTCAGCAGCCTGGCTCACCGGATAGGTCAGGAAACCGGCCGGGATATCGCGCTCGAAACCGCGCAGGCGGATTTCTTCCTTGATCGTGGGATTGCGCTCCAGGCGCGACACGGACACCAGATTGAGCAAATGCATCGACAATTCGTAGAGCTCATGCACTTGCGACTGGATGAAGATGGTCGATTTTTCGGGATCGATGCCGACGGCCAGATAGTCGAGCGCCACTTCAACCACGTTTTCAGTGACTTTCTGATGACGGCCGACGTTATCGGTCATGGCCTGGGTATCGGCCAGCAGCAGGAATTGATTGGCTTCGTCTTGCAATTTCACGCGCGATTGCAGCGAACCGATGTAGTGGCCCAGATGCAAAGGACCAGTAGGACGGTCGCCCGTCAACACGATCGGACGCACGGCAGGCTTGTTGCTCGTTGGGGTATCTGAGGAAACTGGTGGAACATTCAAAGACATGGTCACTCCGGTAATTTCGGAATGTCGCCAGTCTTGTTCAACACCAAACAACAATGCCGCCAAGACTGGCGGCATCACATGAACAAAACGCTGGGTAAAAAACGCTGTGTATCAGCTGGCCGCCGCGGTCAGGCGCGCCACCAATGTAGAATCGGTATCAGCGTAAGGATTTGAAAATTTGTGCGTTGCATCGCCGCAGTATAGCATCCAAATCTGCCGGTGCGCAGCCTTGCGCATGCCTTCCGCCATGAAAAAACCGCATTGACGACAACGCCAATGCGGTTCGCGAATAAGCCCTGATTAATACCCTGGGCCGTAATAGGCACCCGGAGGACCGTAGTAGCCCGGTGGCGGTGGCGCGTCGTAATAGTAACGACGTGGATGATAAACGTAGGTGGTCGTACGCGCCGGCTGTTGAATCTGGTTGCCCTTGCTGTACATGCATTGGCTATAGGTCATGTCATAGCGTTGCTGCATGGTGTAGTTGCCATTTGCAGAAGCATTGCTGCCGGCCGCACTGCCGACCAGCAAACCACCACCTGCGCCAATGGCGGCACCGGTGCCAGCGTGACCGGACGCGGCACCGATCAACGCACCAGCGACTGCGCCCACTGCGGTACCGACCGCTGCGCTATTGGTCGCATTGTCCTTGGTGGCAGCTGCCGCACCGCCGATGGCGTCTTGCGCATATTGCTCGCACTGCGCCTGCTCCTGACGGAACACTTCATACGGTTTGTCCTTGCCCGGCATGGCCATCACCGACGGACCGGTCGGCACGCTCACGCAACCGGCCAATGCCAGCAACGCCGCAACTGCGGTCAGACTACCGGCTGTTTTATAAATGGGTTTCACGATCTTATCCTTAGAGAGGAAAACTATTATTCTGTTGCCGCTTTTCTCTTGCTGCAGACTCGCAGCATGCCACGCCGTGCGCAGATGTTTAAGGTGGCGGCGGCGGGATGTTACCTGGCAGGTTATTCGGCGCTACCTGCAGCCAATTGCCGGGGCAACTCTGCACTTGCGGGTAGTAAGCCCGGGTTTCCTGACAGTAATAGCGATAATTGGCCGCTGCGGCTGGCGCTGCCGGCTGCACATACACTGGCGGCGCTACGCTCTCCACATAGACCGGTGGTGGCGGATAGTAGACTGGCGGCGGCGCATAGTAAGAAGGCCCATAGTATCCCGGGCCCCACATCGGCACGCCGATACCGACACCTACCACAACACGCGCAAAACTAGCGCCACTGACAAGCATGCAGCCCATGGCTAGCATTCCCATTACAGCAATTTTCTTCATGTTCGCCTCGAGGGTTTCAAAACGAAGGCTAGGAATCGGTTCGTTGGCGATTCTTTGGCAATTCGTTGGATTTTCTTGTTTGGACTTGGTCTGACCAGGCACTCCGATCAAGCTTTTCGCCCACGTTTTCAATATACTCAAAAGGCCGGGAAAAGCGCGGATTTGTTGCAATTCGTAACCCAATTCAAGAAGCCAGTACATAGCGTTACCAAGCTTGATACAGAAGGATACATGGGATGCAAAACCGGGGCTGTCGAGCCCCGGTCACACAGCGCTGCGGCGCCGCCTTGTCGATCTTTTAAATATTTACTTCGGCCCGGTCATTTGCTCCGGCTTGATCCATTCGGCAAACTGCGCTTCCGTGACATAGCCCAGTGCCAGCGATGCTTCCTTGAGCGTGGTGCCATCATGGTGGGCACGCTTGGCGATTTGTGCAGCCTTGTCGTAACCGATATGCGGTGCCAGCGCCGTCACCAGCATCAAGGAGCGCTCCATCAGGTCCGCGATGCGGTCTCGGTTGGCTTCGATACCCTGAGCGCAATGATCGTCAAAACTATCCATGCCATCGGCCAGCAAGCGCACGCTTTGCAAGAAGTTATGCACTAGCAACGGCTTGAACACATTGAGTTCGAAGTTACCTGAAGCACCGCCGATGTTGACCGCCACATCGTTGCCGAATACCTGGGCGCACAACATGGTGAGCGCTTCGCATTGGGTCGGATTGACCTTACCTGGCATGATAGAGCTGCCTGGTTCGTTCTCCGGAATGCTGATTTCACCGAGGCCGGAACGTGGTCCGGAAGCCAGCCAGCGTACATCGTTGGCGATCTTCATCAATGCCGCTGCCAGCGTCTTGAGTCCACCATGGGCAAACACCAGTGCATCATGGCTGGCCAGCGCAGCAAACTTATTGGGCGCAGTCTTGAACGGAAAACCGTAGTGCTTTTCCAGCTCGGCAGCAACGCGTGTGCCGAATTCCGGATGGGCATTGAGGCCGGTACCGACCGCAGTACCACCGGCAGCCAGTTCGCTGACGGCATTGAGCGTGGAAATGATCGCCATCTCGGCATGCGTCAACTGCGCGACGTAGCCGGAAAATTCCTGGCCCAGTGTCAACGGCGTCGCATCCTGCAAGTGGGTGCGTCCAATCTTGACGATGTCTTGAAATTCCGCTGATTTCTTTTCCAGCGTTGCACGCAGCTTGTGCAGCTTGGGAATCAGATGCGTCGCCACCGCCACACAGGCCGCCACGTGCATTGCTGTCGGGAAGATGTCGTTGGACGACTGCGCCTGGTTGACGTCGTCGTTAGGATGCACTTTGCGCTCTTCACCACGCACGCCACCGAGCAATTCGGAAGCGCGATTGGCCAGCACTTCGTTCATGTTCATATTGCTTTGCGTACCGGAGCCGGTTTGCCAGACCGACAGCGGAAACTCCAGCGGATGCTTGCCAGCGATCACTTCATCGGCAGCAGCCACGATGGCGGCGCTCTTGTTGGCGTCGAGCTTACCCAAATCTTGATTGACCACGGCACAGGCGCGCTTGACGGCGGCCAGCGCTACGATGAGCTCAGCTGGCATGCGTTCGGTAGATATATGAAAGTGTTCCAACGAGCGCTGCGTTTGCGCACCCCACAACCTGTCGTCAGGGACTTCGATCAAGCCAAAGGTGTCACGCTCCATTCGATGCTTCATGATACTTTTCTCCGCAAGAAATATGGTCGGAAAGACCGCTACATCCCGTACGACTCTGGCATGACACTAGCTTGAGCGATATGAGACAACTAGAATGTATTTCCTAAATAGTCGCGGGATTCGCCCTTGTCAGCGTCAACAGACTATTTACGAAATGCGTTCTACGGCTTGCTGGAACCTGGTTCCGGCAGCAGACAGGCGTCAATGACCTGCAAGTTATTGTCTTTGGCGAAATTGAGTACGAAATGATACGCCAGAGGGTCCAGTGCGCGTAGCGCCTCATTGACGACGACCGAGCGTACGCCATTGATCAGGATTGGTAACACGTAAGGGGAGTACTGCAGATGTGCGTTGCGTCCGCCAGTGCCTTCCGGGCGGAAACAGGACATGACGCCACACAAACGTTCGGCCCAGTCACTGGGTCGGAACTGCTTCCCATCCTGGGTCAGCCCCAGGATGAAGAATTCTTGTGCGGGCGCTTTGGTGGTATTGATGGGATCAGCCATGCGTGCAATTCGTTTTCTAGCGCTTGCCACATAAATAGCTCCCTGCCTGTTGGGTAAGGAGCCTTCTAAACCGAAGTATTATATCTTATAGAAGACTTCAAATATATCTATATCTGAAAGCCGGCTTGCTGAGCTGAAAGTTACCTAAAAACAAGCCTTACAGGCAAATTTTCCAGCCAAGCTCACCCCATCCACACTGCCACCGACAACAGCAGCAACAGGAACATCCACAGCAACAACGCCCGCCACACCAAGCCCACAGTGCTTTGCAACGTGCGCGGTGACGGTGACTCTCCAGGGAAGCCATCACTGGCTTCCGAGGTCGAATCGACAGTTGCAGAATCAATCGGCAATACACCCGCCGCCGCTTCGGCAGGCGTACCAAAACGCACACCCATGGCCCCACCGCCAGCGGCCAGGATCACGCCCACGGCCTCTTCAGTCCAGCGTTCGGAAAAGTTGCGCCAAGCATAAATCGCATCTTCAAAGTTACCGACCACGGCAAACGCTGATGCCGTAAAACGCGCTGGAATCCAGTCTATCCAATAAAACGCACGCGCGGCAAATTGACCGAACACTTCCTGCCTCATGTGATCTGGCTCATTCCAGGCACGTGCCAAGTACTCAGCGACGCGATACATGACGGCGCAGGCTGGCCCCACCGGCATCAGGAACCAGAAAAATACGCCAAACACGTGGCGATGCGTGGTGACCAGCGCCTTTTCAGCGGCAATGCGCGAAATCTCGCTGACATCCATATCGATGGTGTCCAGCTTAGTCCACTCGGCCAGCAGCGCTCGCGCTGCGGCATCATCACCGCTGTTGAGTGCCAGTTGAATCGAAGTGAAATAATGACTGTAATGCCGAAAACCCAAGGTCAGGTAGACAATTACCACATTCCAGGCCAGCGCTGCCAGCGGGCTGATGCGCAGGCAGATCCAGTAGATCAATCCGGCTGGTACCGTCAGCGCTGCCACCATGACCAACCACCCCAAACGTCCATGGCGCGTGTGACCGGCGTTAAACCAGTTCTCTATTCGTGCGGCAAAGGCTTTAATGCCAAGGTAGACAGGGTTATCAGCCCGCAACGGCTTTAATTGTTCGATCAGGAGCGCAAAGAGTATGGAGAGAAATGTCATTAAGCGGCCTTGTTTGTCACCGTGCACATGTCATTGTTAATGACTGCTCACGACAATTTTTAGAATCACACAAATGATACAACGAGGCCAAGACTTGCTGATGTTTTATGTTGTCGCCAGACCATATTTTGCGTATTGGAGTACGCACCGTCCCAGCGACCTTCCATTATCAACTGCGCAGAAAATGAAACAGATTGCGCAACATGCCCGCCGTTGCCCCCCAAATGAAAAACCGCTGATAAGGCATGGTGTAAAAGGTACGACGACCCAGATCGCCCGGCAATTCGATAGTACGCCGCTGATGGTTCATGCCGTCCATCAGGAAGGCCAGCGGCACCTCGAAAATCTCGGCCACTTCGCCTGGATCCGGCACCACTTCGAACGGCGGATGAATCAAGCCGGCCACCGGTGTGACGCGGTAACCAGTACCGGTGAAATAATCGGGCAAGCTACCGATGACTTCCACATGATGGCGCGCCAGACCGATTTCTTCCTCGGTTTCGCGCAAGGCCGTATCGATGGGCGAAGTATCGCTCAACTCTTGCCGCCCGCCAGGAAAGCTGACCTGACCTGCATGATCCTTGAGATCGGCAGTGCGTTGCGTGAACAACAAGGTCGGCCCATCCGGGCGCATTACAATCGGCATCAGCACCGCTGCCGGCCGCGGCGTGCTACCGGCAGCCAGGCGCTGGCCTTGCTCATCATTGATCTCCGGCGTCCACGGTGGTGCGTCGGCAAAGCGCTGGCGCAGCCAATCGGCCTGCAGGCGCCCAGGTACGAGGCCTGCCTCGCCGGCAATCGACTCAATAGGAAGAAGCAAAGGATCAAAACTTGCCACAACAACACCCTAAAATAAAATGCAAAAAGGGACGTCCCAAGACGCCCCTTTTTGTGCACTTGCGTGCATGCAATACCAAAGATCGAAGATTAAGCTTCAGCCTTGGCAGTGCTGCGGCGGTTAGGCAGCTTTTCTTTGATACGAGCAGACTTGCCCGAACGCTCACGCAGATAGTACAGCTTAGCGCGACGAACATCGCCGCGACGCTTGACTTCGATCGAAGCGATCAATGGCGAGTACAACTGGAATGTACGCTCAACGCCTTCGCCCGAGGAAATCTTACGGACGATAAAGTTGGAGTTCAGACCACGATTGCGACGGGAAATCACGACGCCTTCGTAAGCCTGAGCACGCTTGCGCGTACCTTCAACCACGTTGACGCTGACGATTACAGTATCACCTGGCCCAAAGTCAGGGATACTCTTTGCAAGACGCGCGATCTCTTCTTGCTCTAATTGTTGAATCAGATTCATTTTTTACTCCAAAAACCATCTTGCTGGCGCTCATTGTCGGCGATGCCGATATTATTGCCCGGTAGAGGATGGGGTTTATCAACAGGCAGCACCGAAACTGGCGTCACCTGCACTCACTACAAACTACTTAAAAATTTCTCATCGGCACGACTGAGCAAACCATCTTGCCGCGCCTTGATGATCAAATCAGGACGTTTCTGCGCCGTGGCTTCCAGAGCCCGCTCGCGCCGCCACTTGACGATTTCAGCATGGTGGCCGCCGAGCAATACGGGCGGCACCGCCACACCTTCATATTCTTCTGGCCGGGTGTAATGCGGACAATCGAGCAAGCCGTTGACAAAACTGTCTTCAACGGCGGAAGCATCGGTATGCAAGACACCTGGTAACTGCCGGATCACCGCATCCATCAAGGCCATTGCTGGCAATTCGCCACCCGACAGAACGAAATCACCAAGACTGACCTCTTCGTCGACATAACTATCAAGCAAACGCTGATCAATCGCTTCATAACGACCACACAACAACACCACCCCCGAATCCTGCACAAACTGCATGACCCGTTGATGACTGAGCGGTCGCCCCTGCGGCGATAGATACACCACGCGCGGCGCAGACAAGCCCAAGTCCATCTGGCGCTGCTTGGCAGCACCCAAGGTTTGCTGCAAGGGCTTGGCCAACATCACCATACCAGGACCACCGCCATACGGCCGATCGTCGACTGTGCGGTGATTGTCGGTCGTGAAATCACGCGGATTCCACAGCGACAAGCCCCACTTTTGTTGCTCGAACGCACGGCGTGTTACGCCGGACTGCGTCAAAGCAGCAAACATTTCAGGGAAAAGCGTGACGACATCAAACTGCATGCAATGCCCCTTACAACGCCGTCATTGTTTTAATAATCCAGACCCCAATCGACCACAATCTTCTTTTCGGTCAACGACACCGATTTGACGAATTGATCAACATAAGGAATCAGAATTTCAGTAGCGGCCTTGACATCTTCAGCAGCAGGAGCCACCGGCACGGCCACCCGCAGAATCGGATGTGCGCCATTGTCCATCAAATCACTGACCACGCCGAGCGACTCGCCCTGCAGGTTTTCAACTACCAGGCCGATTAGATCGACCCAGTAAAATTCTTCGTCGGACAAAGCAGGAAAGTGGCTGCGCGCAATCTGCACAACGGTGCCCTTAAGCGCCTCAGCAGCATCACGACCAGCCACTCCCATCAAGCGCGCCACCACATCACCGCTGTGGTGTTTGGCTTGCATCATCTCGACATCACGCAACTCTGGCTTATCCAGCCACCAGGTTCTTGCGCCCAGCAGTGCATCGGCATCTGCTGAATAAGGTTTGACCCGCACCCATCCCTGAATGCCGTAAGCACCAGTGATATAACCGACCGTGACCAGATCCGAAGGAACTGAAACACCATTGCCAGTAGATTGTGTTGACTGTGTCAAACCTGTCTAACTAATACGCTTGCAAATGACGACGGAAAACGTCTGCAATTAAGCAGCTGCTTTCTTCGCGCCTTCGCTCACCAGACGAGCAACGGTTGGCGACAATTGTGCGCCAACGTTTTGCCAGTGAGTCAGGCGATCTTGAGCGATACGGAACGATTCTTCCTTACCAGATGCCACTGGATTGTAGAAACCCAGACGCTCGATAAAGCGACCGTCGCGGCGATTGCGCGAATCAGTTGCAACGATGTTGAAGAATGGGCGCTTCTTGGCGCCTCCACGAGCTAAACGAATAACGACCATAATGATTCCAAAAAGTGTTCGAACACGGAAAAGCTGGCAATTATAGCCGAAATATCGCCCCAACAGCAAGCAACATAAGGGAAAGCGCCGCATTCCTCCTGACGAACCCGGCGGGCCCGCCACACTTTCCCAACCCCGTTTTGCTTCGGCACTGTGGAAACGTCCAGTGCAGGCCGTATTCCAGCAGTTATACTGAGCGCAGTTTTTTTACAACAACGCCCTTCTTTTACGCCGCCCCATCTTCGATCAATCACAGTTCCCGACCTGAAAATTGGCTTTATGACAACAGCACACCGCAACAAGACTCTGACTTGCCTGCTCGCCGCCGTGTTTGGCGGCATTGGTCTGCATCGTTTTTATTTGTACGGCCGCAAGGATGTGTTTGGCTGGCTGCACGCTGCCAGCTTGCCGGTTTCGGCATTGGCTGTTTTGCTATTGAGCAACACCCATGCACTGTTTGCCGGCATCCTGCTGATACTCTCGGTATTATGCGGCTTCCTGGAGGCACTGGTGATCGGCCTGTCGCCGGATGACAAATGGGATGCACAACACAACCCGGAATCAGGCCAGCAATCCGAATCACACTGGGTACTGGCGCTGATCCTGGTATTGACCCTGGGCGTGGGTGCCACAGCGGTGATTGCCTTGCTGGCGCGCAGCTTCGACCTGCTGTTTACCGGTGGCGCCTACGGCTGAAGCGGGCAACCCACTCTAACCATAGTCAGAACTGCTCTTCAGTCAGCGCCAAAACACCGGTACTGCCCTCTACAATCGCCGCTTGCAATGACGATGCCTGCGTCAGGATATGATCGGCATAGAAACGCGCCGTGACAATCTTGGCCTGATAAAACTGGGCATCGCCCTCTGCAGCGACCAACTTGTCGACTGCCACCAGCGCCGCGCGCGCCATTTGCCAGCCGCCCAGCACCACGCCAGCCAGTTTCAGATACGGCACGCTACCGGCAAATACGCCCTTGATATCCGTCTTGACGTTGGCCACGACATAATCCACCACCGCTTCCAGCGCGCCGACGCCACTGGCCAGACGCAGGCGTATTGCTTGCAGATCGGCACCATGGCCCCCACCGCTCGCCGCCAGCAATGCAGTCTCTGTCTTGCGTATTTCCGCGATCAAGCCCTTGGCAACTGCACCGCCATCGCGCGCGGTCTTGCGGCCAACCAGATCATTGGCCTGGATCGCCGTGGTGCCTTCGTAAATCGCCAGAATGCGCGCGTCGCGGTAATACTGTGCCGCTCCGGTCTCTTCAATGAAACCCATGCCGCCATGCACTTGCACGCCAGTCGAGGTAACCTCGATAGACAGTTCGGTGGACCAACCTTTGACGATAGGCACCAGATATTCATAGCAAGCCTGATTGGCTTTGCGCACCGCTTCATCGGCATGATGATGACCGGCGTCGGATGCCGCCGCCGCCACATAGGCCAACGCCCGTGCTGCCTCAACCTGAGCGCGCATCGACATCAGCATGCGGCGTACATCGGGCTGATGAATGATGGTCACCGGACCGGCAGAACCGGTCAGGTCGCGCGACTGCACGCGATCCTTCGCATAGGCCACGGCCTTTTGATAAGCACGCTCGGCGACGCTGACACCCTGGATACCGACGGCAAAACGCGCGGCATTCATCATGATGAACATGTATTCGAGACCGCGATTTTCTTCGCCCACCAACGTACCGATAGCACCACCTTGATCACCGAATTGCAGCACGGCAGTCGGACTGGCCTTGATGCCAAGCTTGTGTTCGATCGATACACAATGGACGTCATTACGCTCGCCGAGTGAGCCATCGGCATTGACCAGATACTTTGGCACAACGAATAAGGAAATACCCTTGACGCCTTCCGGCGCATTCGGTGTACGCGCCAGCACCAGATGGACGATATTCTCAGCCATGTCGTGTTCGCCATAGGTGATGAATATCTTGGTGCCGGACAATTTGTAGCTGCCATCATCCTGCGGCACCGCGCGCGACCGCACCATGGCCAGATCCGAACCCGCTTGCGGCTCGGTCAAATTCATCGTCCCCGTCCATTTGCCGGAGATGAAATTACCCAAGTAGGTTTGTTTTTGCACCTCAGTGCCTGCCGTCATCAAGGCCTCAATAGTGCCATCGGTGAGCAAGGGGCACAGTGCGAACGACAGACTGGCCGAGTTCAGCATCTCGATGCAAGGTGTCGCGACCAGTTTGGGCAAACCCTGACCACCGAATTCAACCGGATGCTGCACGCCCTGCCAGCCAGCCTCGCCGAATTGCCGGAAAGCCTCTTTAAAACCTTTGCTGGTAGTGACTTTGCCATCCTTCCAGAAACTTGGTTCCTGATCGGCCGGATGATTGAGGGGCGCCACCACTTCACCGCAAAATTTGGCATTCTCTTCCAGAATTGCCTCGACCGTTTCCGGCGTCGCATCTTCGCAATGGGGCAAGGCATTGACTTCAGACAATCCCGCCAACTCGTTCATCACGAACAGCATGTCTTTCAACGGTGCAACGTAGCTCATCTCGACTCCTCAATCCTCATGACATCATTGTTGCGCAATCTGTAGTTGCGCTGAGATCAAACAATACGGCCCCGTCTTGCGACAGGGCCGTCGGCAGCGGGTTATCCCAACTGCTTGACCAACTCCGGTACCACCTCAAACAGATCTCCGACGATGCCGTAATCGGCCACCGAGAAGATTGGCGCTTCTTCATCCTTGTTGATCGCCACGATCACCTTGGAATCCTTCATACCGGCCAGATGCTGGATCGCGCCGGAAATACCGATGGCGAAATACAGTTGCGGCGCAACGATCTTGCCAGTCTGACCGACTTGCCAGTCGTTGGGTACATAACCGGCATCGACTGCCGCGCGAGAAGCACCCATGGCAGCATTGAGCTTGTCCGCCAGCGGCTCCAGAATCTTGAAGTTTTCCGACGAACCCATGCCGCGACCGCCGGAGACGATGATCTTGGCGGCCGTCAATTCCGGACGATCGGACTTGGCCACTTCGCGCGAGACGAAGCTGGACTTGCCCGAATCGGCTACGGCAGTCAGTGCTTCTACTACGGCGCTACCGCCAGTCGCAGCCGCGTCGAAGCCAGTGGTGCGTACGGTGATGACCTTGATGCGATCGGACGATTGCACCGTCGCGATGGCATTACCGGCATAGATCGGCCGCTCGAAGGTGTCAGCGCTGTCGACCTTGGTGATTTCCGAAATCTGTGCCACGTCCAGCTTGGCTGCCACGCGTGGCAGGATGTTCTTGCCGTAGGCAGTGGCCGGCGCCAGGATATGGCTGTAGTTGTCGGCAATCGCCAGCGCCTGCTCAGCCACGTTCTCGGCCAGACCATCGGCGAATTGGGCAGCGTCGGCCAGCAAGACCTTCGACACGCCAGCGATGTGCGCAGCGGCGTCAGCAACTGCCTTGGCATTATGGCCTGCGACCAGGATGTGAACGTCGCCACCAGCCTGCACGGCGGCGGTCACGGTGTTCAGGGTACTGCCCTTGAGGTTGTTGTTGTCGTGTTCTGCGATGACTAATGCGGTCATGATGGATTCCCTTAAATCACTTTGGCTTCGTTCTTGAGCTTGGCAACCAGCGTCGCCACGTCCGGCACTTTCACGCCAGCGCTACGCTTGGGCGGCTCAGTCACTTTCAAGGTCTTGACACGCGGCGTGACATCGACACCGAGTTCCTCGGGCTTGACCACATCGAGGTTTTTTTTCTTGGCCTTCATAATGTTGGGTAGCGTCACATAGCGCGGCTCATTGAGGCGCAAGTCGGTGGTCACAATCGCCGGCAACGTCAGCGCCAGGGTTTCCAGGCCACCGTCGACTTCGCGCGTGACCGAGACCCTGCCGTCTTCGAGCACGACTTTTGAGGCAAACGTCGCTTGCGGCCAACCCAGCAACGCCGCCAGCATCTGGCCGGTCTGATTGCTGTCGTCATCGATGGCCTGCTTGCCGAGAATGATCAGTTGCGGCTGCTCTTTATCTGCCAATGCCTTCAACAGCTTGGCCACAGCCAACGGTTGCAGGTCCAGATCGGCAGCGGTTTCCACCAGGATGCCGCGATCGGCGCCGATGGCCATGGCAGTGCGCAGGGTTTCCTGGCATTGCGTCACGCCGCAGGACACCGCAATCACCTCCGTGACCTTGCCGCCCTCTTTGAGACGCGTGGCTTCTTCCACGGCGATTTCGTCGAACGGATTCATCGACATCTTGACGTTGGCGATATCCACGCCGCTACCGTCGGATTTGACACGTACTTTGACGTTGTAATCCACTACCCGCTTCACGGGGACTAATACTTTCATCGCCTGGTCCTTGGAAAATTCGAATTGACGTAAACGTAAACTGAGTCGTGATTATAAAAGCAAATACAGAATATCGTCGAAATTTAGCACGACCGTTCTTTTTATGAGTGGAAGCATACACATTAATTCGCAGCAGCGAAAGTACCCTTTAGCTTTTTTGGTAGATTTTTTACTAACTGAAGATCGCAGCAATATTAGCAGCGTTGTTCCACCCTGGACTAGGCCGATGCCAGCATGCTCACATAGTCGCGCGTAACCGCTTCCAGATCCTTGCCGACCAGAGGGAATTCAATGGCACGCTGCACCCCGCGCGGAAAATGCGAAAACAGCTGACGCCAATAACTGTCACCCTCTTCCAACGGCACCGCCTTGAGCTTGCCGCCGTCGTCCCACACACCTTTGCAATGCACGTATTGCACATGCCCAGCCAGGGTACGCGCTGCCACTTCGGCATCGACACCGCTCCAGCGCCAATTGCCCATATCAAAGGTCATCCCCAACGGCATGCCAGTACTGGAACATACCGCCAGAAAATTGGCAATCGCTTCGAGCCGACCGCCATGCGCAGTCTGATCGTTTTCGAGCAACAAAGGCACCGGCGCCTGAGCCACAAACCGCGCCCATTCGAGCATATTACTGGCCGGTGAAAAATGGCCCAACGACACCTTGACGAAACGCGATTGCAATTGCTGTGCTTCCCACATCACTTGATCGAGTTCTTCGCGCGCCAGCGAACCGTTGGCGCGAAACAATTCGATTGGTGCCGAATAAACCGAAAACAGCCGATGCGCGATCAACAGATCGTGCAAGTCGGCAAAATTGGGCAAATCAACGAACAGTTCGCGCCGGATTTCCAATCCAGCCGCCCCGGCAGCGGCCACAATTGGAATCAGATGGGCATGCCCGACCTGGCGCACGAAGTCGGCGCCATAGGCCGATGCCGCCACCAGTACCGGGGTTTTCATTTGAGTGTACCGGCGCCGATGAACTGGCGCGCTTCCGGCGTTTGCGGATCGGCGAAGAACTCCTTCGACGGCCGTGTCTCCCACACCTTGCCTTGATGCATAAAGACTGTGATATCGGCAACACGCCGCGCGAATTCCATTTCGTGAGTGACCAGCAGCATCGTCATTCCTCCTCTTGCGAGTTCTTCCATGACCTTCAGCACTTCCTGCGTCAACTCCGGATCGAGCGCCGAAGTCACCTCATCGAACAACATCACTTGCGGCTCCATCGCCAACGACCTGGCGATCGCCACACGCTGCTGCTGACCACCAGACAATTGCTCTGGATAAGCATCGCGCTTGTGCTCCAGCCCGACTTGCGTGAGCACCCGAATAGCGGTTTCACGGGCTGGCTCCGTCGCCACCTTCTTGACGATACGGGGCGACAGCATGACATTCTCTTCCACCGTCAGATGCGGAAACAAATTGTAGTGTTGAAACACCATGCCGACATCCTTGCGCAAGGCTATCAGATGTTCATGCTTGGCGGTCAATTTATGTCCAGCGACGACAATGCTGCCGCCATCAATGCTTTCCAAACCGTTGATGCAGCGCAGCATCGTACTCTTGCCGGAACCGCTGCGGCCGATCACTGCGATCACTTGACCGCGTTCAACGGACAGCGAAATACCGTTGAGCACCTGATTGCTGCCAAAGCGCTTGGTAATGTTGTCGATTTCAACGATGGCCATGGTATTTCCTCTCTAAAGCAAAACTGATGCGCGACAACGGATAACACAAGATGAAGTAAATGGCGGCCACAATCGGGAACACCAGAAACGGCTGAAACGTAGCATTGCTGACCAGCTTGCCAGCCTGCGTCAACTCCACCAAACCGATGATGGAAGCAATCGAGGTGTTCTTGACGATCTGCACCAGAAAGCCGACCGTCGGCGGCAGCGAAATACGCACTGCCTGTGGCAGGATCACATAACGCAACTGCTGCCAGCGCGTCATGGCCAATGCGGTCGACGCCTCCCATTGCGGCACCGGCACCGCTTCGATACAACCACGCCAGATTTCACCGAGATAAGCACTGGTGTAAATCGTCATGGCAATCGTGGCGGCCACCATCGGCGGCAGTTTAAAACCGTAGATTCCCAGTCCGTAAAACGACAGGAACAGGATAATCAGCACCGGCGTGCCCTGCACGATCTGGATATAGATCGCCGATACCGTACGCAAAATCTGCAGATGCGAGGTCCGCATCAAGGCCACCGCAAAACCTGCCAGACCGCCGACAATGAACGCCAGCACCGACAACAGCACAGTCCAGCGTGTTGCGGCCCACAGGAAAGCAAACTGGTCCCAGGAAAATTCAGCAATCATCGCGTTCCCCTTGGCCGCGCCACACCGAGACGACGGCGGCGTTTAAACACGACCAGCCCGATTAGCCAAAAACTGAGGCGGAACAGCAAGGCCAGCACGATATACAGCACCATCACGATCAGATAGATCTCGAAACTGCGGAAGGTTTCTGCATCGAGCAGATTGGCCGCCGCCGTCAACTCTTCAGCTGAAATCGCCGACACCACGCTGGAGGCCAGCATCATCAACGTGAATTGACTGGCCAGCGCCGGATACACCTTTTCCAGTGCTGGCGTCAGCACCACATGGCGAATCACTTGCCAGCGCGTCATCGCCAGGGCTTGCGCGGCTTCGATCTGCGAAGGATGGACTGCCATCATCCCAGCGCGCACAATCTCGGTCGAATAGGCGCCGAGATTGACCGTCATCGCCACCAGCGCCGCGATATTGGCATCGACTTGCACTCCAGCCGCAGGCAAGCCAAAAAAGATAATGAACAACTGCACCAAAAATGGTGTGCTGCGGATCAACTCGACATACGAGGTGACCGCGAAACGGGCTGGTGCGGAACCGTGAATGCTCACGATCGCCCCGAAAATCCCGACCGCCAAACCGCAGATCATCGACAGCGCACTGAGCCGGATGGTGAGCAATGCTCCCCAAAACAACTGATCCATGTGCTGGAAGATGAACGCAAACTGAAAATCATAAGACATCATCTGCTCCTTGCCGAGTCGCCGGCTGGCACCACCCATGTGGACCAGTCGGCGGAAAACATCTGATTGCGCCGCACCAACCTGCAGTTGGTACGCCCCAACCAGATCACATGCCTCTTTTAAAACACTGGCAGGTTAGGCAAAGGTGTACCGGCCCACTTGCGCGAGATGGCATCGAGTTCGCCGTTGAGCTTGACGTAGTAGATGAAATTGTTGAGCCATTGCTGCAGATCGAAAGCCCCTTTGCGGACTGTCATCGAATTCGGCTGTACCGAATAAGGGAACTTGATGTCGATCTTGCCGGCACCACGGGTCTTGACGATCTCCATCGCCATCGTGTTCGGAATCGAAATCGCATCGACTTGATTGCTCAGCAAGGCCTGGGTCACGGTCGAGTCATCTTCGAAACGCACCAGCACAGTACCTGGAGGCGCCAAACGGGTCAGCGCAGTATCGTTGGTGCTACCACGCGACACGCCAACTTTCTTCTTGATCAGATCGTTGAGGTTCTTCAGCTTAGAGCCGACCGGACCGACGATGGACAACTCAAAGCCACTGTAAGGAATCGTAAACATCACCGACTTGGCGCGCTCTGGTGTTGGTGCCAGCGTCGCGGCCAGCAGATCGACCTTACCCGATTCGAGCGCTGGAATCCGTGCCGGCGGCACCAGCGGCACGATTTCCACCGGCAGGCCCAGATACTTGCCGATCAGATTGGCGACATCAACGTCGTAGCCAATCGGCTCACCCTTGGCGTCAACGCTGCCAAATGGTGGCGTACCGCTAACCACGCCAATGGTGACCTTACCTTTTTTGATCAGATCAGCCACGGTTTGCGCACTGGCACTGGCCGCCGCAGCGACAGCAAAGCTGGCCACCAGGCTCAGCGCGATGAATTTTCTGCCCAACAGATTTTTGATAGTCATGAATTGTCTCCTTTTTGCTGCCGACGATATTGGATAAACATCCTCGGCAACTTCCTCAATAACGGGCTTGCGCCCACTGGTTTTAGTGCATCCTGGCCGGGTGCGCAGCAGTGCAAACCCGGCTGTTTTACAACGACTGCATCTTTGTACAGCTCTCTTTTTCTGGTATCGGTTCCAGAATTGTTTACAGAAAAATTAACGTTTGGCCGCATTTAGCAGCGGCAAACTTGAGCCGCGCGTGATCAACCGACCTTCCAGCAAAATCTCGCGGCGCGGCGCACGCTCACCGTCGATACGCGCCAACAACCGCTCTATCGCTGAAAAACCAATCTCGTAAGTTGGTTGCTCAATGGTGCTGATACCGCTGCCGACCAGCGGCGACCAGGCCAGCTCATCGAAGCACAACAGACCCAGGTCATCCGGAAACTGCAACTTCATGCTGCGCAAGGCCAGTGCGATATGCAGCGACACCATGCCATTGCCAGCCAGCAGTGCCACTTTTCCACCCGCATTGAGCTGCTGCCGGCGCTTGAAAAATTCGTGCAGCATCGATGCCACATGACCTGGCTGTTCGATCTGCACCTCCAGGGTTTCGCCATGGCAATCGGGATGCTGCGCCATCATCTGCAAAAATCCAGCCTGCCTGCCCTGGCGCGAACTGACGCCATACAAGGGCTGTACCACCAGACCAATATCGGTATAGCCGCTGGCCAACAGATGTGCCGTGGCCACCTGCGCCGCACGAACGTTATCCAATCCAACCAGGTCGAAATCGCAACCCTCGATACGCCGATCCAGCAACACCACCGGAAACGCCATGCGCCCCAACTCCTTGAGCGGCGTCACATTGCGGCCTTGGGTGTTGAACAACAAGCCTTCCACGCTATAAGAATGCAAGGCCGCCAGCGACTGTTGCTCGCGCTTCTCGTCGTTGCCGGTATTGCACAACATCAAGGTATAACCGTACTGCTGACAGGCCGCCTCGGCACCACGCAACACAGCAATCGAATAGGGATTGAGCACGTCGGCCACCAGCATGCCGATCAACCGCGTGCGCCCGCCCTTGAGCCCGCGCGCCATCTGGCTCGGCTGATAGCCGAGACGCGCGATGGTGCTGCGGATCTGCTCATGCAGACGCTCAGACAAGGCGTCAAATTCACCGCCGAGATAGCGCGAAATACTGGTTTTCGACACGCCTGCTTCGCGCGCCACCTGGGCAATCGTTACCCTGCCCAAGGCACTGCCATGCGCATGTCGACCATTGGATTTTTGTCTCACTCTGCCCTATCAACTCGTTAAACTGCACTGGTTGTTATCGGCTTAATTTTTATACGTTGTCTTTGGAACCGGTTCCAAGATAGCAGTGGCTAAATGCTTTAGCAAACTTTTTTCAGATGAAAATTTTGATCGAAACAGATGAAGCGATGCGGGATTTCTATCCCGTGCTGCAGCATTTTCGTCTGTTGTATTTAGCCCGCATTGCCGGACGGCAAAATAAGCGATTGAAGTGTCACAGTACATGGCGTGCCAGGAAAAACCGCCAGCGACGTTTTTGCCAGATGCGTTTATATCAAGCGTTGTGCGCCGGCATACACGACATGCCCCTGACGACGCACAAAACCGATCAAGGTGACATTGGTTTCCTGCGCCAGGCGAATCGCCAATGCGGTCGGCGCAGAAATGGCCGCGATGAAAGCGATGCCAACTGTCGCGGCCTTTTGCACCATTTCATAACTGGCACGGCTGGTGATAATAATCGCGCCATTGGAAAAATCCTGCTGTTGCTGCGCCAACGCGCCGATCAACTTATCGAGTGCGTTATGACGGCCGACATCTTCGCGCACCAGAGCAATACTGCCGTCGTTGCCGAGCCAGGCGGCCGCATGGGTCGCACCGGTTTGCAACTGCAATTGCTGCTGCGCCTGCATCGACGCCAATGCGGCATGCACCGTCTGCGCAGAAAACCGCAATGCGGCACTATCAACCACAGCCGGATGCCGCACCGCTTGCGCCAGTGTCTCGGCGCCGCATAAACCGCAACCGGTGCGGCCGGTCAGATTGCGGCGTTTTTCTTTCAACGTGACGAAGCGCTCCGTGGCAATTTGCATCTGCACCTGTATGCCCTCGGCTCCATTGACAATATCGCAATCGTAGAGCTCACTAGCATCGGCCAGAATACCTTCGGTCAGAGAAAAACCCAGCGCAAAATCTTCCAGGTCAGCCGGCGTCGCCATCATGACCGCATGCGAAATACCGTTGTATTCGAGCGCAATCGGCACTTCCTCGGCCACCACGTCCGTCAGCACTTCGCACTGGCCATCGCGCCATTTTTGTACGGCAACCTGAGCCGATGTGGCGAATTCGGCTGCAGTATCGTGATCGGAAGGAAGCATGCATGCATTCATTTCTGGTTTTCCTGGAAGCGGGCTGAAGACAGCGCTAACGCAAGGATCTCACTGTACTGCAAATCCACCAACGGCAGCAATCCTGCCAGCGTCAACAACACAGCAAATGATATTGGGAAAGAAGGGAAATGGGCATCAACTTGCGCACCCAACTTGCGAGAAGCGGGCCGCCACGGCATTGCTGCAAAGACGCCCCTGAAGATCGACGAGATTACCGCATGGGCAATCTCGCCTGCTGCCTGACGCCAATCGACACGCCAGACAGCGCAGGCATTACTTGAACAGTACCGCCGTCTTTTGCAAGGTCAGCGCAATACCCCAGACCAAAGGAATACCCACTGCCAGCCAAGCTGCACCGATCAACGCGGGGTTACCGCCATTACCGATCTGCGCCAACTCTGCCGACGACAACGTGGTACCACCGTCGGCCGACGACTTCTCATGTGCCAATTGCTTTTCACGGGCCAATTCTTCTGGCGTCATGAAATGCTTGGCTGCCACCGGGCGCACCAGCAGATTGCACAGCAAACCCAATACCAGCATGCCGGCCAGGATATACATCGTAGTGTTATATACCTGATCGCGCGGCATGCCGAGCGACAGTTGATATTCACGCATGTAGTTCACCACCACCGGACCGAGAATACCGGCCGTGGCCCACGCGGTCAGCAAACGACCATGGATGGCACCGACCATTTGCGTACCGAACAAGTCTGCCAGGTACGCTGGTGCGGTCGAGAAGCCACCACCATACATCGACAAGATGATGCAGACCGCGCCGACGAACAACGCAATGCTGCCTGCCTTGGCCGACCATGGCAGGCTCACATACAGCACAAAGCCCAGTACGAAGAAAATCACATAAGTCAACTTGCGGCCGAAGAAATCGGAACACGATGCCCAGACAAAACGACCGCCGATATTGAACAAGCTGATCAAACCGGTGAAGCCAGCAGCAATCGCCGCGATGGCCGCCTTCTGCTCAACCGAGAGATCACTGAAGCCGACATTGACGCCCAGCAAATGGCCACCAAACACTTCCTGCAACATTGGCGAGGAAATGCCGATCACGCCAATACCTGCCGACACGTTCAGACACAGCACCAGCCACACCAGCCAGAACTGCGGAATGCCCCAGACCTTTTTCACGTGCACATGGTTTTGCGTGATCATGGTGTTGTTGGTGGCAACCGGGGCAGTCCAGCCCGCTGGCTTCCAGCCGCTTGGGGGCACGCGATAACCGAGCGCACCTGCCATCATGAACACAAAATAAATTACCGCCATGGCCGCAAAGGTTTCCCACACGCCCACCGAAGTCGGTGTTGCAAAGTAACGCATCAGCATATCGGCCAACGGGCTGCCAACTAAAGCACCGCCGCCGAAACCCATGATCGCCATGCCGGTTGCCATACCACGACGGTCCGGGAACCATTTGATCAGGGTCGACACTGGCGAGATATAGCCCAGACCCAGACCGACACCGCCGATCACGCCCGACCCTATCCACATCAACCAGATCTGGTGGGTATAAACCCCCAGTGATGAAATCAGCAAGCCGCCACACCAGCACAGCGCCGATACCACACCCGCCTTGCGCGGACCGGCACGTTCCAGCCAGCCACCCCAGATTGCTGCGGACACGCCGAGCAAAACGAAAAACATGGTGTACATCCAGCCCAGCATGGAAATTTTCCAGTCGCAGGTGGTGGAAAATACTTGCTCAAAAAAACTGCTGCCTGGCGCACAGGCAATGGACTCTTTGATACCCAGCGCCTTGGACAAAGGCAACCAGAATACGGAGAAACCGTAAGCCATGCCGATACACAAGTGAATGGCAAGCGCTGCAGGTGGTACCAACCAGCGATTGAAACCTGGTTTGGCAATAGTGTGTTCTTTTTTCAAGAAATCGAAGGCCATTGTTCCCTCCTCGGAATGTTATGGGCCGGCAATTATATGCAAGTGGAAACATTTCAGCCAATTATGCAAATATTTGCCTATAGTTATACGTACTACATAAACTTCCGCGAAGGTATCATTGATACTCCTCACCTTCAATATGCTATTTTTTTCATATATTATGGTCAAAGTTAGTATCAAACCACACTGGAAAATCGGCCATGGCGACGCTGCGCCACTGGACACCACAGAGCTGCTCAGCCTGCTGCTGGCGATCCAGCAAACCGGTTCGATTGCCAAGGCGGCAGAACATTTGCACCACTCCTATCGGCATGCCTGGGGCTTGCTGCGCAGCTCGGAACAAGCATTTGGCCACAGCCTGATTGCCAGTGGCCGTGGTCGCGGTACCACACTGACGCCATTTGCCAGCAAATTGCTGTGGGCAGATCGCATGGTCAATGCGCGCCTGTCGCCCACGCTCGACAGCCTGGCTTCGGAACTCGAAATCGAACTCGGCAAAACCGTCGAAGGCAAATCCAAGACAGTGCGTCTCAACGCCAGCCATGGCTTTGCCGTGGCCGCGCTGCTCAACCATTTCAATCGCCTCAGCCTGCCAGTGGAAGTACGCTACCGCCACAGCACCGATGCCGTGGCAGCCCTGTCACGCCAGGAATGTGACCTGGCCGGATTTCATGTGCCGCTGGGCGACTACGAAAAACCAGCCATCGCCAGTTATGCCAAATGGCTCAACAAACGCAGCGATTGCCTGATTCACCTGGCCGTACGCAACCAGGGCCTGTTCGTCACCCCCGGCAACCCCAAAGGCATCCACGAACTGGCTGACCTGGCACGCAGCGATCTGCGCTTCGTCAACCGCGAAGCCGGCTCCGGCACGCGCATGCTGCTCGAACTGATGCTCACCGGCGGCGGCATCTCGCACAAGAAAATCAATGGTTTTGAAAACACCGAATTCACCCATTCGGCGGTGGCAGCCTTTGTCGCCAGCGGCATGGCCGATGTCGGCTTCGGGGTGCAGACTGCCGCTCAGCGCTTCGGACTGGATTTCATTCCGCTGGTGCGTGAACGTTATTTCTTCGCATTGCCGAGCGCGTCGCTCAACGAACCGTTGGTGCAAGCGGTGGTCGACATTTTGCAATCACCGGCATTTCGCGCTGAAGTCAACCAGCTGGCCGGCTATGACAGTAGCGACACTGGCCAGATTCTGAGCCTGCAGGATGCATTTGCCTAACCGATGACTGTGCACCCGCGGCGCGAGCGAGGGCAACATCGTCATGCCGTGTTAGCATTTCCCGCTTAAAATAACGCCCATGATGATGACGCCCCGATTCAAGACACTTTATTCTGCAGTGAGTGTGTATGCCCTGCTGTGGTCGGTGACCTTATTGATCATGCTGGAAGACGATGTCGCCGCGTTGGCGCTCATGTTTTCCTGATAGCGCTTATTGCCCTCAGGCTTTCCACCTTAATTACCGCACGGGACCTCATGAAATTTGCTGCGCTGGCGTTGCTGCTAGTATCAAACCAGGCTTTTTGCGCGCAATGGTCATTGCTCGGCGACAATGACATCGGCACCTTCTTTGTCGACAAGGCCAGTGTCGAACGCACCCGCGGCGTCCTGCAAGCCAATATCCTGCTCAACTGGAGCGAGCCGCATGCGCTGCTCGGACATGACCAGTTCTACGCCTCGGAAGTCTCGATTGCCTATCTTGATTGCGACGGCAAGCGCATCGGCTTCGGCAGCCGCACCATGTATGCCAAGTCCGATGCCCAGGGTGCCGTCATGTTTTCGCCATATCTGGGGTATTCGGAAGTGAAGCTGCAAAACACCGTACCCGGATCGACCGGCGCCTTGATGATCAAGACAGTCTGCGAAAAATTCGCGCCATAAAATAGACTGCCAACCAAGATCAAGACGCAATCCAGCGCCTCACACCTTCATCGGCAAGATCACCATCTGCAAGCCGTCAAAGTGCAGCCGGCGCTGAATCGCCAACGCGGCCTGATTGTGCAATAGCCGGATGAACCAGTTGTCTTGCTCGAAAATCAATTTACTGGTGAAGAAGATCGCATTCGGATATTGCTTGCTGATGTCAAAGCAAAGCTTAGTCACTTCCTGCACCGCATCGGTACCAAAGCCGAGATACGAACGCGATGCCATGCCATGGCTGCGACAAAAATCGACGAAAAATTGCAAGGTCGCATTGGCTTCGGCGCGCATCTGATCCACTGCACCATCGCCGCCATAAGCTTGCGAATCGACCGTGCGCGCATTGACGAAAATGAAGTTCTTGAAATGCTCGGGAAACATGCGCTGCACCCATAACAAGGCATGCAAGCCGCCCCCACGCGAAGTACCGACGATGAAAACAGCGGTTTGATTGACCGGATCAGGTGCGATCACCTCACCATTAATACCGAATGGCTGACTGGAAAAAATCTGATCAACCGATCGGATCGCTTCTTTGGTATCGCGATAATGATTGCGGATATACAGGCACAGGGCAGAAACGCCGGCAATGATAACGGCCGTGGCCCAGCCGCCTTCGAACATTTTTTCGTAAAGCAGCACCAACAGTATCGACGCACAGATCACGAAGCCCGACAGCGACAGCAAAAAACGCCGCCGCCAATGCGCCAGTTGATGGCGATGACGCCACCAGTAGCGGCACAGACCGAACAGCGAAATAGCAAAGGTCAGGAATACGGAAATCGAATACAACACGATCAGCAAGGTCACACTGCCCTGGGTCCAGAACAGAATCGCCAGCGCCGCCACACCCATCACCAGAATGCCGTTCTGCGTCACCAGCCGCGTCGAAAGGTAACGGAATTTATGCGGCACCCACGAGTCGACGGCCATATTTGACAATACCGCCGGGCCACCCAGAAAACCGGTATTGGCGGCGGCAAACAACAGCCCTGCTTCGAACGCCAGCACCACCGCCAGGATCAAGTCGTTGAGCCAGCTGCTGCCCATTCCCATGCTCTCGATGATCATGCGGAAGGTAGTGGCATTGAGCGTCTGACCATCGACATGGCGCGCATCCCACAACAAATACAGCACAAAGATGCCACCGGCCGTGAACGCCAGCGACAGCGCCATATAAAACATGGTCATCTTGCCGGTACGCACACGCGGCTCGGCAAGTATATTGACGTTATTCGACACCGCTTCCAGTCCGGTATAAGTACCGCCACCTTGCGAATACGCCAGCAGCAGCATTCCAGCCACGCCGGCCCAGCCGATCTGTTGCGTCAGCTTGCCGGTTTCGGCCAACGTGCTGGGCACCAGCGCTGGCAGATAATCCACATGGGCGAAGATGCCATACACAATCAACACCAAATGGGTCAGAACAAAACCCAAAAAGATCGGCAACAGAAACTTGATGGCTTCTTTCAGTCCGCGCAAATTCAGGACAATCAGCACACTGATGAAAAAGGCTTCAGCACCCAGCTTGTAGCTTTGAAATCCCAACGGCAGCATCGAAGCCAGCGCATCGACACCGGAGGCGATCGAAATGGCGATCGTCAATACATAATCAAGAATCAGCGCCACGCCGGAAATCAAGCCCAGATAAGGCCCGACCAGTTTGGTGGCGACGCGATAACCGCCACCACCGGTCGGAAACAGCTCAATTACCTGATTGTAGGCCAAGGCAATGATGAAAACCGTCAAGGCCGTAGCCAGTGCCAGATACAGCCCAAGATGGGTATTCTCACCAAGCGCGCGAAAACCCTCTTCTGGCCCATAGGCTGACGACGACAAGCCATCTGCGCCCAACCCCACCCACGCCAGGAAAGCCACCAGCGCCAACGAGTGGCGCGTTTCGCTTTTCATTGGGTCGAGTGCCTTGCCCAATAGAATTTCTCGAATCTTCAACATGCGATAGAGCCGGATACATCGGCATTTTTGGTCCAAGCGGCGATAATACCTGTTTGTGCCGCAGTGCGGCATTCACAAAATTATGCGGAAGCTATTGATCTCCGATTCAAACTCGGTCATAATCGCGGTCTTGCGTTGCCGGGATGGCGGAATAGGTAGACGCACGGGACTCAAAATCCCGCGGTGGTGACACCGTGCCGGTTCGATTCCGGCTCCCGGCACCA
>JAMFSU010000088.1 GCA_026225475.1 Duganella sp. | reverse complement strand
TGGCGAGACAAGAAAAGTAAGCGGCTGCCGGGCCGCACCCGGCTAGGTAGTCCGAAGAAAACAAAGATTCAACTACACACTGAGGTAAGCGGCTGCCAGCCTGCACCCGGCTAGGTAGTCCGAAGAAAACAAAGATTCAACTACGCACTGAGGTAAGCGGCTGCCAGCCCGCACCAGGCTAGCGTGTCCGAAGAAAACAAACCATCAGTAGCCAAGAAACGACCGACCGATGTTTCTTAACTGAACAGCATTACGCCGTTTGGAGCGCCTTTTTTCGTTTGGGCATGCATTTATATGTTTTTCGTTAAATAATCGACAATTTTTTCCACTTTTCATCTTCAGTAATTGCCATTGCCATCCGTTAAAAAAGGATTGCCGCGACTTTGATTAAGGCCGGTCGTTTGCTATATTGAGCGGCATTGTCGCTATTGCATTCAATTACGTCTTAGTTGATTTTTTATTACGATTTTCTTTACTGGTATTAACAAGTAGCGCCCGCAGTCATCGTCGTCATCGCAGTATCTTTACCTTCTACATAAAAACCAAGAAGGTTCTCAACAGGAACGGGGAAAAAATGCCAAGCAGCTTTACCAAAAGACGCGCACGTAATAAAGCACTGTTTTCACATTGGGATCAGTGCAGCGAAGAACATTTCCAGCGCTTTCAACTATCGCGCGAGCAGGTCAAATCCATCCAGGAGAAATTGCAAGGCTATATCGTGCTGCCTGGTGATCCTGACTACAACGAAGATCGCAAGCTATTCAATCCCGTTTTTGACGCCTATCCATCGATGATTGTGTATTGCATCGTCGAGGGTGATGTGGCGATTGCCTTGCACATGGCGCAGCAATCCAGCCTGCCATTTACGGTGCGCTCTGGCGGCCATTGCACGGCGGGTTTTTCAGCCGGCAGCGGGGTACTTATCGATGTCAGCAAACTGACCGATGTTGCCGTCGATGCTACCAGTCTGATCGCCACAGTTGCTTGCGGCTGCCCATTTAGCAAATTCGCTGCAGCCATGCAATTGCAGGGCATGCACGTGCCTATCGGCGAATGCGAAGATGTCTGTGTCGGTGGTTTCGTGCAGGGTGGCGGCTATGGCTTCACCTCGGTTACCTTCGGCATGAATTGCGACAATGTGATCGATATGCGCGTCATGCTGGCAGATGGCTCCATCGTCACCGCCAGCAAAGACGAGAACTTCGATTTGTGGTGGGCCATGCGTGGCGGCACTGGCGGTACCTTCGGCATCCTGTTGACGGTGCGTTATCAATTGCGCGCGCTGGGCGATGTGTTCGGTTGGGCCATTATCTGGCCGCTCGATACTGAACAAGCCATGGTCAACGCCACCGGCGCGCTTATGGAGTTGCAAGCCAACTACATGTTGCGCAATGCGTCGCCGCAGATGAATGTGCAGGTGTCGCTCTGCTATCAACCGGGCGAAACTGCCGGCTTGCCGCTGTCGCCGATGCAGCCCTATCTGATGGTGCGCGGTCTGTATGTCGGCACCAGTGCGGAAGGCCAGGCGGCGATCCTGCCATTGCAGCAATTGCCCGGCGCTGTTACGCAATGGACCTTGCAAAGCAGTTTCGACGACCTCAACAACCAATTGTTGAATACGCCTTACAGCCTGCCATGTTTCCCGGAAGGCACGCCGATGCCGTTCGAGGACAAGACTTCGCGCTACGTGGCACGCGATTTGCTGCCAACTGAATGGCGCTCGCTGCTCGATTATTACAAGACCACGCCGAATGAATACTCCTATGCTTACCTGGAGTTTTATGGTGGTGCGATCAATGCGTATCCACTGGGTGAGAGTGCCTTTATTCACCGTAATGCAGCGTTCGACATGGTGCTTGATGTATTCTGGTTCGGTGACGCTGACAAGGCCGCTTCGGAAGCGTTTCTGGAAGGCTGGATGGCCTTGGTCGAGCCGATGTCGAATGGGCACGTCTATCAGAACTATCCACGCCTCAACGAGGCCGATTATGGCTGGCGCTATTGGGGATGGGCAGAGATTGGCCTGTATCTGGTTAAATTGAAATATGATCCGACCAATGCCTTCCGCTTTGCACAATGTGTTCAGGCACCGCTAGAAGATGACAAAGCCAAGGCAGCGGCATTGCCACCCAAGCTGCAGGCAGCATTGCAGCAGACGATGATGAATCGTTAGGCAGTATTCGGCCTGGCAGGGCGCGCAAACGCACTGTCAGGCCAGATGAGCATCATGGACACATGCTCTGGATGGCTACATTCTGGATGGGAATGCACCCCGGAAACGCCGATTTTGCTAGAACTCATCGCATGTCAATTTACGAAATGAGTTTTATAAAACAGTCATCAATAATCACAATGGCAGATCGACAAATGAGGTTGCACCGGCAAGCAGGCAGTGTATGGATGGCTAGCCTGCTTGGGTTTTTTCTGGCCTTGCTCTGTTCGCTGAGCCTGGCCGCGCCATTGAACAATTTGCGCTTTGAGCAGTTGGGGATCGAACAAGGCTTGCCGCATGAATTGGTGCAGTCGATGTTGCAAGACCACCAAGGTTTTATGTGGATCGGCACGCAAAGCGGGCTGGCGCGCTACGACGGTGTGCGCATCATTTTCTATCGGCCCGACAAGAACAAGCCCAACAGTCTAGCTGCGCCCTGGATTACCGCACTCTATGAAGACGGCAAAGGTCGCCTGTGGGTCGGCACACGCGGCGGCGGTTTGCAACGCTACAATCCGGCTGACGAAAGCTTCATTCGTTATGGCGATGACAAAGACCGCCTGGCTACGCCCGGCCGCAACCAGATTCTCGCCATCAAGGGAGATGGTGCCAATGGCATGTGGCTGGCGACCATGGATGGCCTGGTGCATGTCGACCCTGACAGTGGTCAGTTCCGCACCTGGCATCACGACAGTGACGATGCCGCCAGTTTGATCAACGATCAGGTCACCGATCTGGCCGTCGATGACAAAGGCAATCTGTGGATCGCCACGCCAACCGGTCTGGATCGCCTGCCGGCAGGCAGTACGCAGATCGAGCATTATCGCCTCGACAATGCGGTGACATCAAGCAGTCGTTACAACGAAGTACGCGCCTTGTTGCTCGATCGCAGCGGGGCGCTCTGGATCGGCACCACGGCCGGTCTGGAAGTGCGCTCGCCGACCGGCGTTCGGCGCCGCCTGGGGCTGCCGCAAGGCTTGAACCCCGGTATCATCACGGCACTTTATCAAGACCAGGATGGCACTGTCTGGGTCGGCACCCAAGATGATGGTCTCAAACGCTGGGATGCCTTCAGCGAGCATTTCCAGTCCTACCGCAATCACTCCAGCGATCCACACAGTCTGGCAGACAATCGCGTGGTTACGCTGTTGCAGGACCGCTCCGGGATTTTGTGGGTAGGAACCTGGAATCGCGGCATCAGCCGGGTTGATCTGGTCGGTGGTGGCTTTGACCGCTTCGTCCATCTGGCCGGCGACTTGAGCGCCATCGGCGCTGGTCGCGTGCAAGGCTTTGCCTCTGATGCTCAGGGGCGTATCTGGCTTGGTTCTTCGGAAGGTGGTTTGAACCGCCTCGACATGCGCAGCGGCGCGATTGAACACTTCACGCATCAGCCAGATCAGCCGTCCAGCCTCAGTCACGATACCGTACGTGCGGTGCAGATCAATAAACAAGGGGTGTGGGTTGGCAGCGCCGGTGGCCTCGATCTGCTCGATCCTGCGACGGGCCGGGCGACGCATTTTGTGCACGACCCCAACAAACCGAACAGTCTCGCCTCGAATCAGATTTACACACTTTATTTTGACCGCGCCGGAATGTTGTGGATCGGCACCATGGACGCCGGTCTGGATCGCTTTGATCCGGTCAGTCGCAGTTTTCGGCATTTTCCACACAATGCACAAGACCCGGACAGCGTCAGCAGTCCTATCGTGACCAAGCTGCTGGAGGACCGCCACGGCGACTTCTGGGTGGCCACTTCCTACGGTCTGGATCTGCTCAATCGCAAGACCGGTGCAATCCAGCATATCCGCCATGACGACAAGGATCCGGCCAGTCTGAGTCAAAATATCGTCACCGATTTGCTTGAAGACAGCGGCGGCAATCTTTGGGTCAGCACCACCAGCGGTTTCAATCGCATGGAACGCAGCGGCAACGGCCAGATTCGCTTTAAACGCTATTCCATGCGCGATGGCCTGGAAAACGATGTCGTGCTGGACATACAGGAATCCAACGACGGCAATCTCTGGCTCGGTACCAATGCGGGGCTGTCGCGGTTTGATCCACGCACCGGCAATGTCAGAAATTTCACCGCCGCCAATGGCCTCATCGATGGCACGTATATGGTCGATGGCAGTTTCAAGGACAAGGATGGCCGCCTCTATTTCGGCGGTACCCGTGGCCTGACCGTATTTGATCCCGCTAGCATTCGTGACAATCAGGTGCCGCCGCAGTTGGTGCTGACCGACTTTCTGATCTTCAACCGCTCAATGCGCGGTCAGAAGGAAGAAGAAGGCTTCCATATGGACGGTGCCATCGGTGATGCCAAACAGGTGACCTTGTCATATCAATATTCGGTGTTCTCGATCGAATTCGCCGCGCTGCATTACGCCGATCCGCAGCATAATCGCTACGCTTACATGCTGGAAGGATTTGACAAGGACTGGGTCAGTGCCGACGCCAATCATCGGGTGGCAACCTATACCAATCTGGATCCTGGTAAATATGTATTCCATGTCAAGGCAGCCACCAAGGAAGGTCCATGGAGCCAGACCGGTACCAGTCTGACGATTGTCATCACACCGCCGTTCTGGAGAACCTGGTGGTTCCATCTGCTGAGCACGGTGTTCATTCTGGGGGCGGTCTATCTGGCTTACCACGCTCGCATTCGCAACTTTGCGCGGCAGCAAATCAAGCTCGAAGGGCAGGTGCGGGAACGCACCGCCGAAGCGCAGACAGAGCGCGCTGTGGCCGAACAGAAAAGCCGTCAGGTCAGTACATTGCTGGACCATTCCGGCCAGGGTTTCCTGTCGTTCTCGGCCAATCTGCAAATCGACGCCGAATACAGCGCCGAGTGCCTGCGCATCTTTGACAGCCGTATTGAAGATGCCTATCTGCCGGTGTTGCTGTACGGCGATGACAAGCAACGCGCCTATCTGGAAAAGAATCTGCAGCATATCTTCCGCAGCGACGACGAGACCCGGCGTGAAATCTATATGGAGTTGCTGCCGACCGAGTACCGTCTCTATGGCCGCGACTATGACGCTAAATATCGCTTCCTCGGCGATGGCCGCATCATGCTGATTCTGACCGATGTGAGCGATACCAAGGCGCTGCAAGGCAAGGTGCAGCAGGAACGCCAGCGCGTCGACTTCCTGGTCAATGCGATGGAAAACCGCAATGACTTGCTCGACATGCTGCAAGGCTGGCAGCAGTTCTATACCAATGTGTTGCCGTCGTTGCTCAACAGCAGCTTCCATTCACGCGCCGTATTGACCGAGATCCACCGTGAAGTGCATACCTATAAAGGTCTGTTTTCGCAGGAAGGATTGATTGCCATGCCGATCGCTTTGCACAATCTGGAGGATCGGCTGTCAGCCTTGCATGAATCGGAAATGATCGACAAGGACGTGCTGATGAAGACCGTCGACGCCGTCGATTTGACTATCCCGTTGGAGCACGACCTGGCCTTGTTGCGTGAAAAATTCGGCGCTAGCTATTTTGTCGCCGACAAGCAGGTGCAATTGCATGCCAATTCGCTGGATCGCCTCGAGCATGCCGCGCTGGCCTGCGTTGATGCCAATACGGCCGCCGGAGTGCAATTGCTGGATGCCTTGCAACGCCTGCATTACCAGCCATTGTCGGGCATGCTGACACAGCATTTCAAGTCGACTGCCAAGCTGGCCGAGCGGCTCGGCAAGGAACTGGCGCCGATTCGTTGTGAGGGCGATGAAGTGCAGGTTGATCCGCGCGTACTGGCACCGTTCTGCAAATCGCTGGTCCATGTGTTCCGCAACTGCGTCGATCACGGCATTGAAGATGCCGAGACCCGCCTGCGCGTTGGCAAGTCCGAAGCCGGGCATATCCATTGCCGTATCCAGCAACGCACCGACCACATCTTGCTGTGCATTGGTGATGACGGCCACGGCATTGACGTTGACGAAATTCGCAATCGGGCGGTCGAGCGCGGATTGATCTCGGCCGAGCAAGCCAATGCCAAGAACGAGGCGACCGTGCTGCGCCTGATTTTCATGGATGGTCTCTCTACGCGCGATCTGGTCAGTGAGCTGTCCGGGCGCGGGGTCGGTTTGGCCGCGACCATGAGCGAGGTGGAAAAACTTAGTGGTACAGTGGAGCTGGTATCGACGCTGGGCAGGGGCACTGAATTCCGCTTCAAGCTGCCATTGAAGCCTGTCGTCGGGATCACACATCGAGCGCAGGGAGGCGAGCATGCACATTACCAATAATGAGATCGAGCGTGCCATGCAAGCGGTCGCCACCAGTGCTCGGCGTTATCTGCATGCGGTGCACCGCATTACCTGTACCGCCCAGCCCATCATTAGCGGCAAGGTTGATAGCCTCAAACTGGAAGATGTGACGGCCATTGTCGGCTTGGGTGGGGTAGTCTGCCATCTGGCCACGGTCAGTTTCGAGCGGCCATTGCTGAGTCATCTGATGTCGCTGGAAATGGCTGGGATCACCACGCACGAACACGAGCAGACGCAATATCTGCACGAAACTGCGGCAGAGGTTTCCAACATCATCGTCGGTAACAGCCTGGTCCATCTGGAAGAGTTGTTTGCCGCCGATGTGCGTGCCAGGCGGCGCATCTTCATGTCACCGCCAGTGGTCATTGAAACCCCCAGTCGCATGCATCAGGCCCTGCGCTCGGGCTATACCAGCGTGCCATTGATGACCGACTTCGGCAACCTGGTGGTCAGTCTGGCGTGGCCGTATGAATTGTTTGAAAAAATATCCCAGGATTCCCAGCAAAAGGAACAGAGTACATGAAGGCGTTAAAAGTAATGGTCGTCGATGACGCATTGTTGAGCCAGAAAAGACTCACCACGACAATCGAAAGCCTCGGCCATACCGTCGTGGCGGTGGCCAATAGCGGGGTGCAGGCCTTGACCGTTTATGAGAAGCACCTTCCCGACCTGGTGACGATGGACATCACCATGCCGGAAATGGATGGCATTGCCGCCACCCGCTGGATACTGAATCGGCATCCTGGTGCACGTATCCTGATCGTCACCTCGCACGCCGAAAAAAGCACAGTGCTCGATGCGCTCGATGCCGGTGCCAAGGGCTACATCATCAAGCCGTACCAGCCTGAAAAAATCCGCATCTCAATCGAACGCGCGATGGCGCAGTCCGAAGTCAGTCCTTCCTAAAAACGGGTGCCAGCGGTCGCCAACGGCGTCCACTGGCACAGCATTACCACGCGTCGCTGCCGGGCCGGGCGGCGGCCTTGCTGCTTTGCTGCAGCGATCCTGGCTTTATTGGCTCACATACTGCGCCGCCCCAAGGCCAAACGACCAGTTGGCCTTTTCCACTTCCACCAGATTGATGAACACATCTTCGGCACGAATGCCGGGCTGCACGCCCAGGCGCTCGACGATGCGCCGGTACAAGGCCTGTTTTTGTTCCTGGCTGCGGGTATTGCTGACGGTGATTTGCAGCAGCAGGAATTTGTCGCTGCGCGCAATGCCCATGTAGGACTTGCTGAAACTGAAGTTGTCGGGGTCGATTTCATCGATCACCATGAAGCGATCATCTTCAGGGACGTTGAAGGTTTCGCGCAAGGCTTCATAGACATTGTCGAGAATGGCTTGACGGTAAGCGAGTGGTTCGCCGCGACGTAGATGGGCTCGGACAAAAGGCATGGTGTGCTCCTTTTCATGGTGATGAAGGGGGACTGATCGGATAACTGACGCAACCAGTGTAGTTCAGCGCTATCATTTCAAAAACATATCAATGAATATTTCAATGATATTGAATGAAAATGATGGAATTGACCCCGATAGGAGGGCGCAATATGGAAACAAGCCAACGTCCGCTGGACCTGGACGCCGTACAGGCATTCGTGCTGGTTGCCGATCTGCACAGTTTTACGCGCGCAGCGGAAGCCTTGAGCACGACGCAATCGGCCATCAGTCTCAAGCTCAAACGGCTGGAAGAACGGCTCGGGCGGCGTTTGCTGGAGCGTACCCCGCGCCAGGTGCGTCTATCGGCTGATGGTGTCAACTTTCTCGATGCCGCGCGCAGTTTGCTCGCCGCGCATGAGCGGGCGCTGGGGCGTCTGCAAAGCAGTACCGTGCGTCTCGCCCTCGGTGTCAGCGATCACATCGCTGGCGATGGTTTTCCGGCGATTCTGGCGCAACTCCATGCGTTTGATCCAGGGGTGGTGGTGGAAGTGCGGATTGCCGCCTCGCGCGATATTTTGACCATGTATGACCGGGGCGAACTGGACGCGGCCATCGTGCGGCGCGATGGCGAGCGCAATGACGGCGAGTTGATCCAGCAAGAGCGCATGGCCTGGTTTGCCGCGCCGCAGTGGCAGCCTCGGGCAGGCGAGCCATTGCGGCTGGCGACGTTTTCGCAACAATGCGGCATTCGGGAGCTGGCGATTCGCCGACTCGATGATGCTGGGATTGCCTGGGTCGAGGTGTTCATTGGCGGTGGCGTGCATGCCGTGGCAGCGGCAGTGACGGCGGGTCTGGCGGTGACGGCGTTGCTGGTGCGCGTGAAACCGACCGGTGCGGTGGAAGTGGGCAAGCGCTTGCAATTGCCCGCGTTGCCATTGGCGCAGGTGGTGCTGCATTCGCGGGTGCGTGATCCGCGAGCGCAAGCGGTGTTGCGGACGGTGGTTGCTGCCATGAAAAACGATGGCGACTGAGAATGTTTTTTGGTTGCAATAAAAATAATCGCAACAACATCCATCAATGATTTTCTAAATGGCTCTTGAAAAGAAAAAGTCTGCACGTATATCGGTAACAAGGCGGCGGTTTCTACCAGTCAGCCCCAGCGAATGCTCTAAGGAGGTTCGCGTTTGACTATCGCTTCTTTTCAAAAGGATATTGCTATGCGCTCTTATGACTTCTCCCCCCTGTATCGTTCCGCTATCGGTTTTGACCGTCTGGCGCAATTGTTTGACAACGCGCAACGCGCCGATTCGCAACCGAGCTATCCGCCTTACAACATTGAGTTGGTGGCCGAAGATAAATACCGGATTACCATGGCTGTGGCCGGTTTCAGCACTGCTGAAATCGAGATCGAAGCTGAAAATGAAACCCTGAAAATTGTTGGTCGCAAGCAGAAGGAAGAGGGTACGGCGAACTTCCTGCATCGCGGTATTGCGGCGCGTGATTTTGAGCAGCGCTTTCAGTTGGCGAACCACATCAAGGTGGTTGGTGCGCAAATGGAAAATGGTTTGCTCAATATTGAACTGGTGCGTGAAGTGCCTGAGGCACTGAAGGTACGCAAGATTGAAATCAATGCGGCGAATGTGCATCATCTGCAACCGCAAGCCGCGTGAATTTGATGTTTTGTGTTGTTTGACTGACGGTCGATGTTGATCGTGACGAGCCCGCCTTTGTGCGGGCTTGTTGTTTTTTGGCGGGAAGATTTCTGTAGTTGGTATTGGACTGAATATGCAAGTGAGCATATGCAAATTGCTTGACCGAATGTTGTCCAATCTCCTGACCCCCAAATGGGTTTCTTGAGGAAGCTTTTGAATTGCCTCAAATAACGAGAAAAAACAGGTCGTGCTAGATGTAATACCGTTCAGTTAAGAAAAGGCCAGCGTGGCCGTTTTGGTATTCTTGGTTGCTGATGATTGGTTTTCTTCGGACGAGCTAGCCGGGGGGGGGGGAAGCCATTTACTTTCTTTGGCCTCGCCTGTTTTTTTAATTGATTAATATCAGTTTGCACCTCCAGAAAATCTTTTTTTTCAATTTTCAATCCAAAAAAAATCAGAAAATACTCAACAGAGCACAAAAAAATAACTACATCAACACAGAGCAACTATTCGAAATGAAGCAAGACCCACGACATAGTCGGCGTTTGTAAGCACGCGGGCTACGAGAAGGTTATGGTTGATACAAAGCAGCGTTTCGCTGTTTTAAAATCCTGGACGTGTGATTAGCCTGACTTACTGTCCTTAAATGACCGGATTCACAATTCCATACGATAACCAACCCCATAGATTGATTTGATCCAATTCTCATCACCGCCAGCCTCAACCAATTTTCGTCGTAAATTCTTGACGTGGCTATCAATGGTGCGATCGGCGACAACGCGGTTGTCATTGTATAAATGGTCGAGTACTTGGTCTCGAGAAAATACCCGGCCTTGTGAACGATGCAATATGCCGAGTAGACGAAATTCAACCGAGGTAAGGTCGAGGGTATGTCCGTGAATACTAGCCTGATGCTTTGCCTCATCAATCTTGATGGGGTGTTCTTTAAAATTATTCGAAATAGGGTGGTTGCGACGCAAGACCGCCTTGACCCTGGCGACGACTTCGCGTGGGCTGAATGGCTTGCATACATAGTCGTCTGCGCCTACTTCAAGGCCCAACAGCCGGTCCATCTCATCGACTCGCGCGGTAATCATGATGATCGGAACCGTATGTTGCAGCCGTAGCTCACGGCATATCTCAATGCCATTGCGTCCCGGTAGCGTCAAATCCAGCAATACGAGGTCGGGGTGCTCGGAATGGAATGCTGGAATTGCATCATCGCCGTTTGCTACCCAATAGTGGGTATATCCAGCATTGTTCAAATAATCGCCCAGCACGGCGGCGAGCCGAGGCTCGTCTTCGACGATCATGATATGGCTCTTGGCAGGGCTCATTGTATGGTCAATCCTATTGCAATCGTCAGGCGCAATCCACCGAGAGCGGATGGAAGGACTGCGATCTGGCCTTCATGTGCTTCGATGATATTACGGCAGATCGCCAAGCCCAAGCCGCTTCCTCCACTGGCGCGGTTGCGTGACTCTTCGACACGGTAGAAGCGCTCGAACAGAAATGGTAGCTTGTCGACGGGAACCCCAGGGGCGCTGTCTTCGATCACAATCTGTACCGTTCTTCCTTCGCTGCGGCAAGCGATGCGTACTTTTCCTCCTGCGTCGGTGTAGCGCAACGCATTTTCCAGAATGTTGGAAAACAACTGCAACAATCGCCGTTCATCGCCGGAGATGATGAGCGGGCCATCGAAAATCTCTTGCTCTAGCTGCAGTCCGGCACTGATAAAGCGGCGCTGCATACTATTCAAAGCAGTATGCAAGATCGTTACGACGTTGATGGGGATGCGCCGATAGGCCAGTGCGCCGACGTCGGTCAGCGCCAAATCGTTGAGATCGTCAATCAATTTTCCCAACTGGTTAACCTCTTGGTGCATCGCCTGCAACGTTTGTGCATTCGGTTCGCGGACCCCGTCCTGGATGGCCTCCAGTTCGGCCCGAACGACCGCCAGCGGGGTTCTTAATTCATGTGAAATATCAGCCATGAAAGTCCGTCGTGCGCGCTCGTTAAGTTCGAGTGTCTGGGCCAGACTATTGAAGTCCTGAGCCAGCGCACCGATCTCATCGATGGATTCGACCAGAATGCGTATTTTATAGTCGCCGCCAGCCAACAGGCGTGTCGCGCGCGCCAAGTTATGCATCCGGCGCCGCACCGGGCGTGATAGCACGAAAGTGAGCAAGGCGATCAGTAGCACTGAAATTGAACCGAAAATCAGCCATGTCTTGCGTTGTTTTGCCAAAAAACGGGCTTCATTTGGGGATAGAACTCGTTGGATTGGGACGATGCCGAGCCAGCCTACCGTTTCACCTGCGACAACAATGGGGCGCCGTGCCGCGTCTTCATCCAGCAATTGATTACCCGCAACTCTTTTTAAATGTATATCGAGCAATCCCATTCGGACTGCGGCCCCAGTCTGCTCTGTTAATGGCAATTCCCCTCGGAGCAGTTTCAGATCTGGCTGCGGAAGTATTAGTTCAAGGAATGCCCTGAGATCCCCTTTGAGGAAGTTCCAGTTTCCGTGTTCCCGGTACGCGTTAGCAAAGCGAGGAAGAGCCTCCGATAGTCGCTCCTGTTCCTGGAAACTTAAATAGTCAAAAAAATCTTCTTGTACGCTAATGCGCAAAATAGTTGCCTGCGCCGCGAATATTGCGACACAAGAAATAAGTAAAACGGAAAAAAGCTTGAAAGCGAGACTGATCTTCATGGGGACAACGGATAGATAGAAGCGATGGTGGAAAAGACTATACACGGCAAACTGGACGCCAAACAACGTGAAATCGGTACGATATTCAATCTCCATATTTCATGCACATTTCCCCTGCACAATTGCTACGTCCAAGAATTCTATTATCTAATTCATGCCTCCTTTGATCAGAATCTTCAGTCTTGCCTCACGAAAAACCCTGGTGGCGGCCACCTTCGGCGCGAGTATGGTCGGTTGCTCCCTGCAGCCGGCTTATCAAGCGCCAGCGCTGCCGATTGCCAGTACCTGGCATGCTGAAAAACCGCACAGTGGAAGTACTCAGGCATTGGTTAACTGGTGGGGCAGCTTTGATGATCCGGCCGTAGCAGAACTGATCGGCATTGCTGAAGCCAATAGCCCAGACCTGGCGAAAGCGATTGCTCAGATCAAGATTGCACGTGCCACGATGGTATCCGATAGCGCAGCACTCTTGCCTTCGGTGACCGGTACTGGTTCCGTTAGCCGTAGCAAGCAGTCAGCCAACACAGGCTACAGCTCGACGACGGTGACTTCTACCAGCCGCAGCGGTGAACTTGATGCAAGCTGGGAAATTGATCTGTTCGGGAAAAATCGCTCCAGCCGGGAATCTGCACACGCGCAACTACAAGCCAGCATTGACGACTGGCACGATGCCCGTGTTTCACTGGCAGCGGAAGTGGCGGATGACTATGTCCAATACCGCGGGTGTAAGTTGTTGCTACAGGCTTATCGGAGCACAGCTTCTTCGCAGGGGCAAACCTTGAATATGACGCGTACTGCGGTATTGGCCGGTTTTTCCGCCGAGTCCGACGGTTATCTTGCCGATGCAAGCGCTGCAAGTGCTGCTGCGACCGCTACAGGGCAGCATGTTTCCTGCGAAGAGTTGGTGAAGTCCCTGGTTGCAGTGACTGGCGCCGATGAAGCAGTTATCCGCGGCATCATTGATCGTGCTTCAGCTCCAGCTTTGCCAGAGCCGGCCAGCTTTGATGTCAACAGTGTACCGGCGGATCTGATCCGCCAGCGGCCAGATTTGGCATCGGCGGAACGCACGCTGGCTTCCTACTATGCAGCAATAGGTGAAGCACGCGCGGATCGTTTCCCCAGCCTGAGTTTGTCCGGATCGATTGGACTATCGGCAACCAATACGTCGTCGCCAGCTTCTACATGGTCATTTGGGCCGTCCCTATCCGTTCCGATTTTCGATGCTGGGAAGAAAAAGGCGGCAGTCGACAGTGCCCTGGCAAGTTATGACAAGCAGTTGGCAACTTATCAAAGTTCCGTACGTAGCGCGGTCAAAGCGGTGGAGCAGGCATTAATTGATCTCAATGGCGCAGTACGCCAGAGCGAAGACAGTCAACGTGCGGCCGATCAGTATCAACGCTATGCGAACGCTAAAGAGCAAAGCTGGAACGCCGGACTCGACACCCTTTTAACGTTGGAAGATGCCCGCCGTTCCGCTATTTCAGCCGAGGTCACCCTAATTGGGCAGCGACGTGACCGCGTGCGCTATTGGATCGCCCTATACAAGGCATTGGGTGGCGGCTGGGCGGTCGAGAATAATGCCGCATCGCAAGTTGCTATTCCCTCGTCCACTTTATATTTACAAGGATCTACACAGTGAAGGTATTTCGTTATCGCATATTGATATTGGCCGTGCTGGTCATTGGCGTGGCCGGCATCGCATGGTGGCTGTTACGCCCTAACGCAGCACCCGGTGTCGTTTCAACACCCACGCCGCTACTGACCGTCACTGCTATCAAGGCAACGCAGCAGAACTGGCCCGACACAATGCAGGCCGATGGCAATCTGGCCGCCTGGCAAGAGGCTGTCATCAGTGCCGAAACTGGCAGTTTGCGCATCACGAAGCTGCTGGTTGATGTTGGGAGTGTCGTCAAGCGTGGCCAATTGCTCGCTGAACTGGCATCGGCCAGTGCAACAGCCGATGTTCAAAAACAACAAGCCGTAGTGGCCCAGGCCCGAGCCACTCTTGATGGTGCACAGTCCGACGTCAGGCGCGCTGCGATGGTGGTCGGAGGCGGGGCGCTGTCAGCGCAGAAGATTGATGAGTATCGCACCACCGAAGCCACTGACCGCGCTTCTCTCGCGTCTGCCGAAGCGGATTTGCAGAGCAAGCGCATTGTGTTGGCGCAGACGCGAATCCTGGCTGTGGATGACGGCATTATTTCTTCTCGTTCGGCCTTGCTCGGCAATGTTGTGAGTGCAGGAACCGAGTTGTTCCGGATCGTGCGACAGTCACGCATAGAATGGCAGGCGGAGGTGAATCCACAACAGCTGGCACGCATTCGCACTGGCCAGTTGGCGCATGTATCGCTACCGGGTGGCAACGTGGTGGAGGGGCAGGTGCGTCTGGCCGCGCCCACTATTTCTACCTCCAGCGGTCGGGCGATCGTGTATGTCAGCCTCCCGGTCGGCAACGCGGGGCAATCGGGAATGTTTGCCAGTGGCAGCATCGAACTGGGCAAGCGAGGCGCGTTGGTTTTACCAGAGACTGCGTTGGTATTGCGTGATGGTCGTAGTGACGTCTATGTTCTCAGTGCGGACCAAACGAAGGTGGCACGTCGCACGGTTGTCACTGGGCGTCGCAAGGGCGGTAATGTTGAGATCGTATCAGGTCTTGATGCAGAGTCCTCCGTCGTGCAGAGTGGCGCGGCATTCTTATCCGACGGCGCAATAGTTAAAGTCCTATCGACAGTACAGAGTAAGCGGGATGCAACATAATGAATATTTCTTCTTGGTCAATCCGCAAGCCAGTACCGGCCATCCTGTGTTTTTTTCTCTTGACTGTATTGGGCTTGTTGGCCTTTCACAAACTGCAGATTCAAGAGTTTCCAGACATGGATTTGCCGACCATTACGATTGCCGCCACGCTCGAAGGTGCAGCTCCTTCGCAGTTAGAAAATGAGGTGGCACGGAAGATTGAAGATAAGTTGACCTCGTTGACACTGCTGGACCACGTCACGACGACAATTACAGACGGATCAGTCAGCATCAGCGTTACATTCAAATTGGAGAAGAATTCCCAGGCAGCGCTAAGCGAAGTGCGCAATGCCGTCGATAGTGCGCGTGCCGATCTACCTTCGGAGATGAGCGATCCGACAGTCTCTAAAAGCGAAGCAGCGTCTTCTCCGTTGCTAACCTATACCGCCAACTCATCCGCGCTTGATGAACAGGATTTATCGTGGTTTGTCGACAATGACTTGAGCAAAGCGCTGCTTGCAGTCAAGGGTGTCTCTAGCGTGACGCGCATTGGCGGTATTGATCGAGAAGTCAGCATCGATCTAGATCCCGCCACCATGGCTGGGCTAGGCCTGACGGCAGAAACTGTTTCCACCCAGCTTAAAGCGATGCAGCGGGAGCGTTCCGGCGGACAAGGCGATATTGGCGGTCTGCGGCAATCCACGCGTACACTGGCGGGTGTCGGGTCTATTGAAGAACTGGCAGCGCTAAGCATCACCACTGGCGATGGCCGTCGTGTACGGCTTGATCGTATTGCCAAAGTCAGCGATGGGGCGACCATGCGTAGCTCCTACGCTTTCCGTGACGGTAAACCGGTGATTGGCGTGCAGATCACCCGTGCCCTGGGCAATTCAGACGTCACCGTCTTGCACTCTTTACGTGCCGCAGTCAATAAATTCTCAACTTTACATCCACAGGTCAATATTGTTGAGGCCAGCAACACTGTCACGGCTATCGAAGATAATTACAGTGGTTCGATCGATATGCTGGTCGAGGGTGCTGTATTGGCGATCATCGTGGTGTGGTGGTTTTTGCGCGATTGGCGCGCTACGCTGGTCTCGGCAGCTGCATTGCCATTGTCGATCATTCCGACCTTCGGTTTCGTCTACCTGGCCGGTTATTCACTCAACACCATTACCTTGCTGTCGTTATCGCTAGTGGTCGGTATCCTGGTCGACGATGCCATCGTCGAGATCGAGAATATCGCACGACATCTGCGTATGGGGAAGACCCCCTACCAAGCGGCGATGGAGGCCGCCGACGAAATCGGTATGGCGGTCATTGCCACTACGTTCTCACTGGTCGCGGTTTTTTTGCCGACTGCTTTTATGTCTGGCATTCCCGGCCTGATCTTCCGGCAATTTGGCATCACTGCTTCGGTCGCTGTGCTGATGTCGTTGTTGGTGGCGCGTCTACTCACGCCGATGATGGCGGCGTATTTGCTCAAAGCAAGCACTGAAGAAGAACGTGATAGTGCTCTCATGACTCGATATCTGGGATGGGTCAGAGCTTGTCTGAATAATCCCCAGCGCACAATGTTAGCCGCAGGATGCTTTCTGTTGCTCTCGCTTGCCATGGCGTTGGCGCTGAAGACGGCATTTATGCCGGCGCAGGACAAGGCACAAACCAAGGTGACGTTGGAGCTCGCTCCGGGCAGTACTATCCAAGACACCCGTGTTATTACGGAACAAGCTGAAAAACTGTTGCGGACATTGCCAACGGTTACGAGCGTCTTTTCTGCTGTCGGTACCGGCAGTAGCAACGGTGGTTCGGCAGGCGGCAATGACACTGCGGGCAAAGTGCGTAAGGCAACTTTGACAGTCGATTTGGTTTCCCGAAGCGATCGCGACCAAAAACAGTCCGCGGTCGAGGATGATATGCGTCAGGTTCTGCGCGACCTTCCCGGTGCAAGGGTTGCTGTTGGTAACGGTGGCAATGGCGAAAAGCTCGACATTACCCTGGCAGGTAGCGATTCCGGCACGCTCGAATCCACCGCCGCAGCACTGGAGTCACAATTGCGAACATTGAAAGGTATTGGCAACGTTAGTTCCAGTGCTGCGCTCCAACAACCTGAAGTTCAGTTTGTGCCAGATTCCGGACGGGCCTCGGCTCTGGGCGTGACCGCTGCAGATGTCGCCGATGCCATTCGCATTGGCACTTATGGCGACTACTCCAGCTCGCTGCCCAAACTGAATCTTCCTGAGCGCCAGATCGCCTTGCGGGTGCGTATTGATCCGTCGCAGCGTGCTTCCATCGAAGATATTGGGCAATTGAGAGTTGTCGGCAGCAACGGTAAGATCGCCATCGCGTCACTGGGCGATCTGAAGATGGGGAGCGGCCCAGCCCAAATTGATCGCCTCGACCGTGAGCGCAACATCACACTGTCGGTTGAACTGAACGGCCGTACGCTAGGCGAGGTCGACAAAGAGGCTAAACAATTGTCTGCTTTGAAGCAATTGCCAACTGGCGTGCATCAGGTCGAACAGGGCGAATTGCAGAACATGACCGAACTGTTCCAGAGTTTTGGCTTGAGTATGGCAATTGGTATCTTCTGTGTCTACGCTGTTTTGGTTTTGCTATTTCACGACTTCCTGCAGCCAGCGACGATATTGTGTGCCTTACCTCTATCACTGGGCGGTGCTTTGTTTTCCCTGTTGGTGACGCGTATGAGTTTCTCGATGCCCTCAGTCATCGGCTTGCTGATGCTCATGGGTATTGTTACCAAGAATTCCATTCTTCTGGTGGAGTATGCAATTGTCGCGCGTCACGAGCGAGGTATGGGCCGACTGGAAGCATTGATGGACGCTTGCCACAAACGCGCACGTCCAATCCTGATGACGACCATTGCAATGGGCGCAGGCATGTTGCCCAATGCGCTTGGGCTGGGTGCTGAGCCAAGCTTCCGACAACCTATGGCGATCATTGTGATCGGCGGCTTGTTGACATCAACGTTCCTCAGCCTCCTAGTGATTCCGGTGATCTTCACCTACGTGGATGATCTAGAACATTGGTTGCGTAGGCGCTTGCGTGAACTAATCTCCCGTCCCGGCCAGCAGGAACCTGCGCGTGACGCCAAATGAATCCTGCGCTCATGCTGGCCCGCATGCCTCGTCATTGATCCGTTGATGGGGCC
>JAMFSU010000009.1 GCA_026225475.1 Duganella sp. | reverse complement strand
GCAAAAAAGCCCGTGATTACTGACTGGATAGTCTATAGCCTGGAATGGGATAGAGCGGCGGACAATGCCGGTCCTACGTGGTATGTGCTTGAAAAGCCCCGCAGATATCGCCTACATTAGGTTTGCAGTCATTTTCGACTGTCAATGAATCTAATAGGGGAAATAATAATGAAAAACTATGCTCTGTTACCTGGGATATTGATTTTGTCTGCTTGCTGCACGCAGCCTCCTGAGAGTCGTCCAAGTTCATTGTCGCTGGGTGATTCCGTGAAATCGATACAAAAGGCAGTTCTTGGGATTGACGATTCCGTTAAAAAGGCAGGCCTGATAACCTCAAAAGCTACCGTCAATCTCGTAATAACAGCGTCGAAGGAAAATTCAAATGAGCTGAAGTTGGAGTTGGCTCCAATCGGCGTCATTAAGGAGGTTCCTAGTGGATCTTTTGATTCATCAAACAAAAGCACTTACACAACCGGAAACACGATCACAATCGAATTCCAGAGCATTTATACCGCAAGTAAGGATTCGGTCTTGGGCTTGCTTCTGGCTTCTAATGTCTTAACTTCTGAAACGACTACTGTTAAGGACGGTGGTAAGGAGACAACCACGACGAAAACTCCTGTTTTGACATCGCTTCTCACGCCAGATCAGTTTGTTCAATATCTTGAAAAAAATTCAATTGTGATGTTTGCAACCCCCCCGGCACAGGCGAAGTGATTAATGCCTCCGGGCAATAAAAAACCGCCCGGAGGCGGTTTGAATCGATATGCGATCGCTACTGCTTCGTATTTTGGTCAGGGCGTTTCCCTTTAAAGAATGCTTTAATTATTGCGGCAGTTGGAATGGCGGCAATTACCGCTGCAGCACCTTCATGGCCTTGCATGGCAAGATATATAGCACCGGCTAAACGTTGAATTTATAAGTGTTTCAGCTCGAAATAGTCTTGCATGGGGTGCAAGGGGGCGTGTGTTCGAATCACACCATCCCGACCAAAGAAATCGAAAGGGGTTACGGCAACGTAACCCCTTTTTCTTTTGTCTGTCGCCTGATCCCTGTGTTTCCGCCGTTTCCTGCTGCGCCATCAGATCGACAAAAAGTTGTTTGCATCCGATACGGGCAGCGCACGAACAATTCGATTTCGGTTATCACACTCATGGTAGGATGCTCCGATTTAACGGAGGCAAGTATGGAAACACCAGCGCCAGACGCGTGGACAGAACGTACCAATGAGTTGAAGCAAAAGATCGAGGTTTTGCTCGAAGCTCAGCTTTGCGAATATGAATTGCTGAATTCGAAGTTGGAAGAGTGGAAAAAGAATGCCGATGGCACCTGGTTGACCATGGCCGATTATCAGCCTTGGCAAACTGCCTTGCAGACGCTGGAAGCGGCTCAGCGTGAGTTCGACTTGCATATCGCTGAACGTCCACCTGAATAAACTGCCATTGACTGGCCGATCCGGCCGTCAATGTCTGCATGGAATCTGACGCGCCCTCAGCACTGGGCGCGTATCCAATGCGCCGCCATGGGTGCATCAGGCAAGTCTGCCACTATCGCCATCCCCACAACATCGCAACAAACCAAGGTCTTGTGTGAGCTCGCTCAGGCACCGGCACGCTGACGCAGCTGGGCGGAACATCCATATCCTGCGCACTTTCCTCATTTTGTGACAGCATCACAAAGATGAGCGAAATCAAAGGGCTAAGCGACTTGATAGCGAGTTATCCACAAGCCTATCCCCATTTTCTGGGGATAACTCTGCAGACTTGAGTGACTGTCGATCAGCACCCCGAAGACGAAGCAACTACCTGCAAGTAGGTCAATTTCGGCGTACAACGATGAGCGAACGACTACGGGCAAGGTCCGGCGAAAAATAAGTTCCACGTAAGCAAGCGTTTGTATGATGAGGCGAGAATAGGGGGACGCTGTCCGCAGGCTTGCACAAAAATCAACAAAGACGAAGCCATTGTCATTACGCGCTAAATGCGTGACCGCTGTGCCGGCAGTCTATCCCCGTATCATCATCGTATTGAAGATTTCGCCGTACCTGCCACGCAATGATGTCCATAAGCGTACAAGGCACGACGGTCATTTTGTGAGGAGACAATTGTATGTACCAGAGCAAAAGTGCGGTGCTGTCGCGCGTCATGATGGCCTTGATCAAGGGCGTGCTGTTGATTGCTATCGGTGGCGGCCTGTTTGCTGCAATGAGCGCCTGGCCATTGCTGGAGTCCAGAGTGGCGCCGCCGTGGCTGGCGATGGCGGCAACGGCATTGGTGTTGATCCTGGCGCGCTTGGGGCAGGGACGCAAGCGCGAGCAGGGTGCTTCTTTCATTGACAAGATCGGCGGTGAAATCGATCACATCATGATCGGCGCAGCCGAGACATCCTATTTTGTCGATTCGATCAAAAACAAGATCGCCCAGGATGTGCAGGCAGCCAATGGCATCGTCGCCGGTGCCGAACAAAATGCCAGCACGACCGAGCAGATTGCGGCCAATGCCGAGCGTGCCTCGCAGGTCGCAGCCGATGTCCGTACCCAGAGCGTGGCCGGTCGCGCTGAAGTCAATCAGGGCTTGGAGCAGATTGGCAAGGCGCGCAGCGATGCGCAGAATGCATCGGCGATGATGGCCGAGCTGCAGGAAAAATCGCGCCGCATCCATGGTATTACCGAAGTGATCAGCGAAATTGCGGCGCGCACCAATCTGCTTGCGCTCAATGCTGCAATCGAAGCGGCGCGCGCCGGCGAACACGGTCGCGGCTTCGCCGTGGTGGCCGGCGAGGTGCGGCAATTGGCGCAACGGACCAAGGAAGCGACCGATGATATCGGCACCATGGTGCGCTCGATCACCGAGCAGGCCGAGCGCGCGGCCGGCGGTATGCAGGCGCTCAGTGCCAAGGTGATGGAGGCGTCGCAGAATGTGGAACGCGTGCATGGATTTTTGGGTGATATTGAGCGCTCGGCGGGCATCTCTGAAGGCGAAATCCAGCAAATCGCCAAATCCTCCCGCGAGCATGTTGAGACGACCCACCGCATTGCGGATGCCATCTTGAAAATCCGCGATGGCATGCTGGCCACCGATGTCGAATTGCCGCGTGTGGCTGCCTCGGCAATGGCCTTGTCGGAACGGGCCGAGCTGGTCTACGACGCCATTGCTGCCAGCAATGCCAAAACCCAGCACGATGACATCCAGCAAGCGGCAACGCAGACGGCCAAACGCATCGGCAAACTGTTTGAAGAATTGATCGCAGCCGGACGCATTACCGAGACAGCCTTGTTTGATCGGCGTTACCAGCCGATACCGAATACCAATCCGGCCAAACACACCACGCAATTCGATGCCTTCACCGATCGTGTCCTGCCGGAAATACAAGAAGCCCTGCTGGCGGCGATGCCGCAACTGGCCTATGCCGGTGCTGTGGATAACAACGGATATTTTCCTACGCACAACAAAAAGTTTTCACAGCCGCTGACCGGCGACTATGACACCGATCTGGTCAATAACCGCACCAAGCGTATTTTCAGCGATCGCACCGGCAAGCGTTGCGGCGCCAATACCAAGCCCTTTTTACTGCAAACCTATAAACGCGATACCGGCGAGGTGATGCACGACCTGTCGGTGCCAATCTATGTCGGCGGCAAGCATTGGGGCGGGTTTCGGGTAGGCTATCGCTCCAGTCATGCGCCCGATGCCAGTCTGTTATCAGAGCCTTCGGCCAGTCTGGCAGTACGCTCGCCAAGCGCCAGCCCAATAACAAACCAGCCATCGGCGGTTTCCAAGCCGAAGAACAGCAAGGGATTGGCACGCCAGCTTTCGGCTTGAACAGCTTGACCGTGCGGCAGAGGTTGATAGACTATTCGACCATGGGGAAAGCCCGTCCGATACTGTGACAGGCTTGGCCGGGTTAGAAAAAGGAATTCAACTTGAAAACTGCAGCGCAGGGCAGGCCTGATTCCGTCAAGGAATTTGATTTTACCAATCGTGATTTTGAGCGTGTGCGCGACTTGATCTACAAGCGCGCCGGCATTGCCTTGGCTGAAAGCAAGCAGGAAATGGTGTATAGCCGTCTGGCGCGCCGTTTGCGCGCCACCGGCATTGGCTCTTTTGTGCAATATCTTGATCTGCTCGAGCGCGGCGGCGATGCCGATGAGTGGGAAGCGTTCACCAATGCGCTGACGACCAATCTGACATCGTTTTTCCGCGAATCGCATCATTTCCCGATCCTGGCCGATTTCGTCAAGACCTTGAAGGAGCCTGCCACGGTCTGGTGTTCCGCCAGTTCGACCGGTGAAGAGCCGTATTCGATCGCCATGACCTTGTGCGAAGCCTATGGCACGCTGACGCCGCCAGCCCAGATCGTTGCCACCGACATCGATACCAATGTATTGGCCACTGGCGCCAATGGCGTCTATCCGATGGAGCGCATCGAGAAGATGTCACCGGAGCGGGTCAAGAAATTTTTCCTGCGCGGCAAGGGTGCGCAAGAGGGTTTTGTGCGTGTGCGTCCCGAGTTGCGCAAAATGGTAACGTTCAAGCAATTGAATTTGCTCGGTGATGGCTGGCCGGTGAGCGGCCCGTTCGACGTGATCTTTTGCCGCAATGTGATGATCTATTTTGACAAACCGACACAGAGTAAAATCCTGTCTCGATTTGTTCCGCTAATGAAACCGCATGCCTTGTTGTTTGCCGGCCACTCTGAGAATTTCTTGTACGTGTCCGACGCTTTGAAGCTCAAAGGAAAGACAGTCTATGAGCTCAATTCAGCATCGCCCCGTAAGGCAGGAAAGTAATTAATGAGCTCTCAAGGCCAGAATCAGTTCGCCACCAACGTCTACTACGACCGTACTTTTGATTGCGACGCAGCGAAGATTCTTCCCGGTGAATATTATTTCACGCACAAAGATATGATGATTGTGACGGTGTTGGGTTCGTGCGTGTCTGCGTGCATTCGCGACCGCGTCACCGGCATCGGCGGTATGAATCACTTTATGTTGCCCGATAGTGGCGATGGCGACAGCCCGATTTCTGCATCGATGCGTTATGGTACCTATGCGATGGAAATCTTGATCAACGATTTGCTCAAGGCCGGTGCCAAGCGCGAGAATCTGGAAGCCAAGGTGTTTGGCGGCGGCAATGTGTTGCGCGGCTTTGTGGCCATCAATGTGGGTGAGCGCAATGCGCAGTTCGTCCGGGATTATCTGCGCGCTGAAAATATGCGGATAGTGGCCGAAGATCTCAATGATGTCTGGCCGCGCAAAGTGTATTTCTTCCCGCGTACCGGCAAGGTGCTGGTCAAGAAGCTCAAGCAATTGCACAATAATACCTTGGTCAACCGCGAGCAGGATTACGCCAACAATCTGGTCGCCAAACCTGTGGGCGGTGCGGTCGACTTGTTTTAATCGTTTCCGCGCCTGGCTGAGCTAGCGCAGTGCGCGGTGTTTTATGCCTTTTGCCCTGGCGGGTGAGGCTGAGTTTCTGGAAAGTAGTGGTCAAATGAAAATAAAAGTATTGATCGTCGACGATTCTGCCTTGATCCGCAGTGTCATGAAAGAAATCATCGGTAGCCAACCCGACATGGAAGTCGTGGGCGTTGCCCCTGATCCGATCATCGCGCGTGATCTGATCAAGCAAACCAATCCCGATGTATTGACGCTGGACGTGGAAATGCCGCGCATGGACGGCCTCGATTTCCTGGAAAAACTGATGCGGCTGCGGCCGATGCCGGTGGTGATGGTGTCCTCGCTGACCGAGCGTGGTTCTGAAATCACCTTGCGCGCACTGGAACTGGGTGCGGTCGACTTCGTCACCAAACCGAAGATTTCGATCCAGAGCGGTATGCAGGAATATACCGACATGATCGCCGACAAGATCCGCGCCGCCGCCAAGGCCAGCATCCGGCCACGCACGATTGCCCATGCCAACGCCGACAAGACGCCGGGCGAATCCTTGCCGCAAATTCGTAATCCCTTCACCAGTAGCGAAAAGCTGATCATTATTGGCGCCTCCACTGGCGGTACCGAAGCAATCAAGGAATTTTTGATCAAGATGCCGTCGGATTGCCCGGGCATCCTGATTACCCAGCATATGCCGGAAGGTTTTACCCGTTCGTTTGCGTTGCGACTCGACAATCTGTGCAAGATTTCGGTCAAGGAATCCGCCGGTAACGAGCGTATCCTTCCAGGTCACGCCTATATTGCACCTGGCCACTCGCATCTGAAGCTGGTGCGCAGCGGTGCCAATTATATGACGCAGATCGATCAGGGGCCACCGGTGAATCGTCATCGGCCGTCGGTGGATGTGTTGTTCAATTCGGCCGCCGCCTGCGCCGGCAAGAATGCAGTCGGCGTGATTTTGACCGGGATGGGCAAGGATGGCGCGCTGGGCATGCTGGAAATGAGAAATGCCGGCGCCTACAATTTCGCCCAGGATGAGGCTTCTTGCGTGGTGTTCGGCATGCCGCGCGAAGCGATTGCAGTCGGTGGTGCGCATGAGGTAGTGTCGCTGCAAGCCATGCCGGGGCGCGTGCTCGCTTATCTGGCTGAGCACGGTAGTCGTGCATTGCGGGTGTAGTTGGCGTACCATGCAGCCTATCGTTTCATCCGTAGTCTGATCTGTAAAAAGATCAAAGCCGAGGTAAGCAGTAGCTTTTATTCGCAACTGGGCCTTAAGTTTCGACATTTACATGTCGTTATAGTCAACAATTGTTTTGAATCAATGGAGTGATCATGGCCGGCCCAAATACCAAATTTCTCGTTGTAGATGATTTCTCCACGATGCGCCGCATCGTTCGTAACCTGCTCAAAGAGCTTGGTTACACCAATGTCGACGAAGCTGAAGATGGCGTACAAGCGCTGCACAAGCTGCGTAGCGACCAATTTGATTTCGTCGTGTCCGACTGGAATATGCCAAATATGGATGGCTTGACCATGTTGCAGGAAATCCGCAAGGATCCTGCATTGTCGAAGTTGCCAGTGCTGATGGTCACCGCCGAAGCCAAAAAGGAAAACATCGTTGCCGCAGCGCAAGCTGGCGCCAATGGCTATGTGGTCAAGCCGTTCACGGCTGCCACGCTAGATGAAAAACTCGGCAAGATTTTCGAAAAGCTGGATGCCGGAGGTTAATATGGACAGCACTATCCAAGGTGCTGCTGCGCCGGCTGAAGTAGGTCAGCCAGCAGATCACCAGGACCAGTTCCTGGCCCGTATCGGGCATATGACGCGCAGCTTGCATGATAATCTGCGCGGTCTCGGCTTTGACCGTTTGCTGGAGAAGGCTGCCAGCGACATGCCGGACGCGCGTGATCGCCTTGAATACGTGGCGATGATGACCGAGAAGGCGGCACAACGCGTGCTCAATGCCACCGAGACCGCCGGTCCAATGCAGGACCGCATCGGCGAGGGTGCTGCGACGCTGGAGAATGAGTGGAAGGCAGTTGCCGAAGGCAGTTTTTCGGAAGCCGATTACCGTGCCCTGGCGGCCAAGACCCAGGCTTATTTGCACGCCACGCGCGATGATGTCAATCAAACCAAGCAACAGTTGCTCGACATCATGATGGCGCAGGATTTTCAGGATCTGACCGGGCAGGTGATCAAGCGTGTGACCGAGGTAGCACATAATATTGAAAGCCAATTGGTGCAATTGTTGGTTGATTACGCACCGTCGGAAGCAAAACGCGAAGATAACGGCTTGCTCAACGGGCCGCAGATCAATCCGACCGGCAAGGACGTCATCGCCGATCAAAGTCAGGTCGATGATTTGCTGGAGAGCCTCGGTTTTTAAGTGGCTTTCTTGCTAAGCTCTTGTTTTTGTTAGAAATTTATTCTCGGCCCAGCACCGTTGACGATCTCCCATCGTGGTCTTTTCGCAATCTATCTGGTCTGATTTTGCCTGCATATCTCGTTTTGCATCGCACAACGCAGATGTGCTGCGCATCTCCTGCATCGAAAAACGGGGCGTTTCGCCTCTTATTCCTACGATGATTTAATCCCCGTTTCGCCAATAATCCTCTCTGATAGTCTCGAAAATCCGTCTTTTTAACTGACGGCGAGCAACAGGGGAGCGGCAGTGGCCGAAGAAAGCGATCAAGAACGGACCGAACAGCCCACGGGGAAACGCCTAGAAAAGGCCCGTGAGCAAGGTGACGTGCCGCGTTCACGCGAAATGGCTACCTGCGTCATGTTGTTGATCGGCGGCAGTGCCTTATGGATGTTTACGGGTCCTTTGGTGCAAAGCTTGAATCGATTGATGACCGACACCCTCAGTTTCGAGCGTGAAATGGCGTACGACCCGGCCTTGCTGTTCGGTTTTCTGGGCGGGCGCTTCATGGATGTGGCGGTTGCCTGTATTCCGATTGCTTGCATGATGTTGGTGGCAGCCGTCGCGGCGCCGCTAATCATGGGTGGCTGGATGTTCAATAGCGGCGCGCTGTTGCCCAAGTTTGAACGGATGAATCCAATCAAGGGCGTGATGAATCTGTTTTCGCTCAATTCACTGGTGGAATTGGGCAAGGGCATTCTGAAGACGATCCTGGTCGGCACGATTTCCTGGTTGGCCATCAAGCATCAAATTGATTCCGTGCTCAACCTCAGTGTCGAGCCGCTCAAGACCAGCAGCAGCCATATGCCGTATTTGCTGTGGTCGAGCTTTATCACTATGGTGTGTGCACTGATTGTGATTGCTGCCATTGACGTGCCTTATCAATTGTGGAGTTACACCCGCAAGCTGAAGATGACGCGGCAAGAGATCAAGCAGGAGCACAAGGAGTCCGATGGTGATCCGTTGATCAAGGGCAAGATTCGCCAATTGCAACGTGCTGCTGCACGGCGCCGGATGATGTCGGCAGTGCCGACTGCCGATGTGGTGGTGACTAACCCGACCCACTTTGCCGTGGCGCTGAAGTATAGCGAAGGCGCAATGTCGGCGCCGACCGTGGTGGCCAAGGGTACCGATGCGGTGGCCTTGCGCATTCGTGAAATGGCCGCAGAAAACAATGTGCCATTGCTGGAAGCGCCGCCGCTGGCGCGTGCCTTGCACTACAACACCGAAATCGGTGATGAAATTCCTGAAGCGCTCTATACCGCAGTGGCCGAAGTGCTGGCCTATGTGTTCCAGTTGCGTACTTATAACACCCGTGGCGGCATGCGCCCGGATGCTCCAGATGAGCTTGAAGTGCCGAAGGAAATGGATGATCCGTTGTACAAACGCAAGGCCGCAACTGCTGCCGCACAAGCTAGGGCTGCCCGATGAACGTTGCTAGTTTGAAACAACTGCCAACCTGGGTTCAGGCCAAGCACGCCAAGGCGCTGGCAGCGCCGATTCTCATCGTCATGATGCTGGCAATGATGGTGCTGCCGTTGCCTGCGGTGTTGCTCGATATCCTCTTCAGTTTCAATATTTCGCTGTCGGTGATTGTGCTGCTGACGGCCTTGTACACGGTCAAGCCGCTCGACTTCGTGGCCTTCCCAGCGGTGCTGCTGGTGAGTACCATGCTGCGGCTGTCCCTGAACGTCGCCTCGACCCGCGTGGTGCTGACCGAAGGCCACACTGGTCCCGATGCTGCCGGTAAGGTGATTGAAGCGTTCGGTCACTTCTTGATTGGTGGTAACTATACCGTCGGTATCGTGGTGTTTGTGATCTTGACCATCATCAACTTTACCGTGGTCACCAAAGGCGCCGGCCGGATTGCTGAAGTGGGCGCCCGTTTCACGCTGGATGCGATGCCTGGTAAGCAGATGGCAATCGATGCCGATCTCAACTCCGGCATGATCGGCGAACCAGAAGCGCGCGCACGCCGCCGCGAAGTATCGCAAGAAGCTGAATTCTACGGCGCCATGGACGGTGCCAGTAAATACGTGCGCGGCGATGCCGTGGCCGGCATCATCGTCACCGTGGTCAATATCGTCGGCGGTCTGGTGGTCGGTATGATTCAGCATGATCTGGCGTTTGATCAGGCATTGAAGAACTACACCTTGCTGGCCATCGGTGACGGCCTGGTGGCGCAGATTCCTTCGCTGATCATCTCGACTGCCGCCGGTGTGGTGGTTTCTCGTGTGGCCACCGATGATGACGTCGGTAGCCAGTTGGTCAATCAATTGTTTGCCAAGCCGGAAGTGCTGTACATGACTGCTGGCATCATTGGTGGCATGGGCCTGATTCCCGGCATGCCGCATATGGCCTTCGTCGCCCTGGCAGCGATCCTGGGCGGTAGTGCGTATGCCGTCTCCAAGCGGATTGCCAAGGCCAAGTCCGATGCGATGCCAGTGGCGCCTGCCATTACCTCGTCGGAAGTGGAAGAGGCGACCTGGCAAGATATTCTGCCGGTCGATACGCTCGGTCTGGAAGTCGGTTATCGTCTGATCCCGCTGGTCGACAAGGGACAGGGCGGCGAACTGTTGCGGCGGATTAAGGGTATCCGCAAGAAGTTTGCGCAGGAAGTCGGTTTCCTGTCGCCGCCAGTGCATATTCGCGACAATCTGGAACTGAAGCCATCGGCTTACCGGATCGCCTTGAAGGGTGTCGAAATCGGCAAGGGCGAAGCCACCTTTGGTCAGTTTCTGGCGATCAATCCGGGTATGGTGACCGGTCCCTTGCCAGGTCTGATGACCAGCGATCCAGCCTTCGGCCTGCCTGCCGTGTGGATCGAAAACGGCATGCGCGAAATGGCCCAGACCATGGGTTACACCGTGGTCGATACCGGCACCGTGATTGCCACCCACCTGAACCATTTGATTACGTTGCACGCAGCCGAGTTGCTGGGCCGCCAGGAAGTGCAACAATTGCTCGACCACATCGGCAAGGAATCGCCCAAGCTGGTCGAAGATCTGGTGCCGAAACTGATCCCGTTGGGCACTCTGCAAAAAGTGTTGCAAAACCTGCTCTCCGAAGGCGTGCATATTCGCGATATGCGGACTATCATCGAAGCGTTGTCGGAACATGCGCCACGGATTCAAGAACCGACCGAATTGACCGCCATCGTGCGTATCGCATTGGGCCGGGCCATCGTGCAGCAGATCTTCCCGACCGAGAGCGAACTGTCGGTGATGACGCTCGATGGCAAGCTCGAACGTCTGCTGATGCAGGCGCTGCAAGCCAGCGGTCCGGATGGCGGCGGTATCGAACCAGGTCTGGCCGATGCCCTGATTTCACAAACAGAAAATGCAGCACGGCATCAAGAGCAGTTGGGTTTAACCCCGGTATTGTTGGTTCCCGGGCCGTTGCGGGCATTGCTGGCGCGCTTCCTGCGACGCGCAATGCCTCAGCTGCGGGTACTTTCGCACGCCGAAGTTCCTGATTCAAAAACGATTAAAGTTACCAGCCTAGTTGGAGGGCAAGCATGAACGTTAAAAAATTTATCGCGGGATCATCTCGAGATGCATGGCGCCAAGTGCGTGAATCGCTCGGTCCGGATGCCGTCATTTTGTCTAACCGCAATATTGACGACGGCGTTGAGATCCTGGCGATGGCCAATGAAGACATGTCTTCATTGGCTGTGCCTGCTGCTTCCAAGGATGGTGTGCCGCGACCGCCGGCGCATCGAGCGCCAGCAGCGCCGGCCGCAACGGCACAAGCTGCGGTGCCGCGTCAGCGTCATGAAGTCGCGCCGCCAGCCGACCCGACGCCAGCCATTGAACACAATACGGCACAAGCCGATGCACGCGTCTGGCGTACTCGCAATGCCGCGCGTGTCAAGGAGCAGATTGCCGCTCCTGCTGCTGCCAAGACTGCCGCAGCGCCTGCTGCCGCGGCGACTCGCCAGCCAGCCAATCCGAAAGCACCAGCTCAGCCAGCCCAACAGCCCTCCAGCGTTATGGCCGAGTTTGATGGTAAGGAATACGACGAGATCCTGTCAGATGTGATGACGGAAATCCGCTCGATGCGTGGTGTGCTGGAAACCCAACTGGCAGAAATTTCCTGGGGTGGTACGCAAAAGCGTGAGCCGGTCAAAGCCGCAATCATGCGTGAAATGCTGGCAGCTGGTTTCAGCGCCAGCCTGTCGCGTCTGATCACGGAAAATCTGCCGGCCAATGCCAAGCCGCAGGATGCGATGTTCTGGGTCAAGTCGGTGTTGGCCAAGAACATGATGACCATGGCCAACGAAAATGAGTTGCTGGAAAATGGCGGCGTCTATGCGTTGGTCGGCCCGACCGGCGTTGGCAAGACCACCACCACAGCCAAGTTGGCGGCACGTTGTGTAATGCGTCACGGTCCTGGCAAGCTGGCACTGATCACCACCGACGGTTACCGTATCGGCGGCTACGAACAGTTGCGTATCTACGGCAAGATTCTTGGCGTGATGGTGCACTCGGTCAAGGATGAATCCGATCTGCGTATCGCGCTCGACGAACTGCGTGGCAAGCACACCGTGTTGATCGACACCGCCGGCATGGGCCAGCGCGATCAAATGGTGGCCGAGCAGGCAGCCATGCTGTCTGGCGCCGGTACCGACATCAAGCGCTTGCTGTGTCTGAACTCGACCGCCACCGGTGGCACGCTCAATGAAGTGGTCAGCGCCTATTCGAGTGAAGGGCTGGCCGGTTGCATCATCACCAAGCTGGATGAAGCGGCGACCATCGGCAATGTGCTCGACGTCGTGATTCGCCAAAAGCTCAATCTCTATTACGTCGCCAACGGCCAGCGCGTGCCGGAAGATCTGCACGTTGCCAACAAGTTGTATCTGGCCGATCGTGCTTTCAAGCTCAAGCGCGAAACTGGACCATTTGAATTCCAAGATGCCGAATTGCCGGTCGTGATTGGACCAACCGCAACTGCAATGAATGACAAGACCCTGCGCGAGGTGATCCTTGGCTAGTTACGATACAGATCAGGCAGAAGGATTGCGGCGGCTGTTGGAGCGACCAACTCCGCGCGTGTTCACGTTCTTCTCAGTGCTGCCTGACGATGAAAAGGGGGCCATGTTGATCAATCTGGCAGCCTCGCTGGCGGCCAATGATCACAACGCCTTGCTGGTGGATGCCTGCATGACGCCGTCAGGTGTGTTGTCACGCTTTGGCGGTATCGTGGTGGCGACTTTGCTCGATGTGGCGCGCCAGGAGCGCGGCATGGATGAGGCCGTGCGTATGGTGCCGGAGGGTTTTGCGCTGGCCCGGCTGTCGCGCAAGAATGTGTCGGCCTCGACCCATCCGCAAGCTTCGCGTCTGGCAGAAATCTTTGATGCATTGACGGCTGAATCCGATGTTACGCTGGTCAATGGCGAACTCAGCGATGAAGATGCCTTGCCGGTGCCAGCCATGGAAATGGGCGAAATCGTGGTGCATATGTCGACCACGCCGAGCTCGATCAAGGCCGCCTATGTGTTGCTCAAGGATTTGAGTGACCGCCTTGGCCGCCGTCCGTTCAGCTTGCTGGTCAGTGGCGGCTCGGAAGCGGAAGCACAGATGGTGTATGCCAATATGGCGCAAACTGCCAATCGTTATCTGGCAGCGCAATTGAATTTCATGGGCTCGATCCCGGCCGACGAACACATCCGTCGTGCATCCGGGCAGGGGCGCACCGTGTTGGAAGCGTTTCCGCTGACCGGCGCCAGTTTGGCCTTCAAGCGCCTGGCTGGTCAGTTTTCGTTATCCAACCTCACCAAAGGCACGTACGGTATGGCAACCGATGGTGCCAGTCTCGGAGTGTGACGTGTTATGTATAACGTCAATGGCAAGACGGAAAAAACAAGTTTGCTAGAACGGCATGCGCCGCTGGTCAAAAAGCTGGCGCATCAGTTGAAGGCAAAACTTCCTCCCAGCGTGGAGGTTGATGATTTAATTCAAGCCGGCATGATGGGCCTGCTTGATGCCGTCAATCGCTATGAAGAAACGCATGGCGCGCAGTTTGAAACCTATGCGGTGCAACGCATCCGCGGTGCCATGCTGGACGAACTGCGCAGCAGCGACTGGCTGCCGCGCAGCATCCGTCAAAGCACGCGCAAGATCGAGGAGGCCATCCACACGCTGTTGCAACAGCTGGGACGGCCGCCCACGGAAGCGGAAGTGGCCAAGCAGCTCAAGCTGAGCCTGGCCGACTATCAGGACATGTTGACCGAGTGTGGTGGTCATCAGTTGATCTATTACGAAGATTTTCATGATGCCGATGGCGGTCATGAGCATTTTCTCGACCGCCATCAGACCAGTGAGAGCGACGACCCGTTGCAAAATCTGGTCGACGGAGGCTTCCGCGATGCCGTGATAGACTCGATCAAGGCCTTGCCTGAGCGCGAAAAAATGCTCATGGGCTTGTATTACGAACAAGAGATGAACCTGAAGGAAATCGGCGCCGTCATGGGCGTTTCCGAGTCGCGGGTGTGCCAGCTCCATAGTCAGGCGATTGCCCGTATGCGCTCGACATTGAGGGAGCAAGCTTGGACTGGAGTAGCGTAGCGGGATTGTTGTTGGCCCTGGGCGGTATCATCCTGGGGCAGCTTCTGGAGGGTGGCCATCTCGGTTCGTTGTTGCAACCGACGGCCATGCTGATTGTGGTGGCAGGGACGGTCGGCGCGGTGTTGTTGCAGACCCGCCTCGACAGTGTCGTGCGCGGCGTCAAATTGCTGGCCTGGGTCTTTTCACCGCCCCAGCGCGATCATCGTCAATTGATCGAGAACATCTCGGCATGGAGTACCATTTCGCGGCGCGAAGGTTTGCTGCATCTGGAAGAGCAAATGAACCAGGCCACTGATCCCTTCATCAAAAAAGGCCTGCGCCTGTTGATCGATGGCATCACGCCAGCCAAACTGCTCGAGATTCTCGAAATCGATATTTCCACCTACGAAACCCAGCAACGCCAGGCCCTCAAGATCTGGGAGTCGGCGGGTGGCTATGCGCCTACTGTCGGCATTCTGGGTGCGGTGCTGGGCCTGATTCATGTGATGGAAAATCTGTCCGATCCAGCCCGTCTGGGCGGCGGTATCGCAGTGGCATTCGTGGCCACGATTTACGGCGTGGGTCTGGCCAATCTATTCCTTCTTCCGGTTGCCAACAAACTCAAAGTCTTGCTGGCGGCACAGGTGCAGCAACGCGAAATGATTGCCGACAGCTTGTTCGGCATCGCCAGTGGGGATAATCCGCGCGTTATTGAAGAACGCGCCAATTCCTATTTCGAGAACGCCTGAGTCATCTTCCCCGGAGCCTAACGCATGGCGCGCAAGAAACCTGAAGAAGAACATGAGAATCACGAGCGCTGGCTGGTTTCTTACGCCGATTTCATCACGTTGTTGTTTGCCTTCTTCGTGGTCATGTATGCAATTTCCCAGGTCAATGAAGGCAAGTACAAGATTCTTGCCAATGCGCTGGTCACCGCCTTCGGCAATGCCCCGCTAGCCACCGCACCGATCATCGTACAGACCGGTGGTCCGAACACCTCAACCGCCGTCACACCTAAATTGCCGACGCCCAAGCCGCGCAGCAATGAGGCTTTGCGGCGCGAAAAAGAGCGCATGACCGACATGGCGCGCGACATCATGCAAGTGCTGGCACCGCTGGTACAACAGGGCAAGGTACGGGTGACCCAGACTAGTGTCGGCGTGAATGTCGAAATCAATGCCAATGTCTTGTTTGCCCCGGCCGATGCCAAACTCAGCAAGACGTCGGAAGAAACGCTGATTGCCATTGCCAAGGTGCTCAAGAATGACGATCACGCTATTCAGATCGAAGGGCATACCGATAATTCGTCGATTAATACCAGCCTGTATCCCTCCAATTGGGAGCTGTCGGCGATTCGCGCCAGCACGGTAGCGCGCCTGTTCAACGATCATGGTATCGACCCGCTGCGCTTGACTGCGGTGGGCCATGGCGCCAACCAGCCGGTGGCATCAAACGATACGCCGCAAGGGCGCGAGCGCAATCGGCGGGTCGATGTGATGATTCTGTCGCGTCTGGCAGAAGCCATCACCGACGTGCCGCTGGCACCGGCAGGCACAGACAGTTCGGTGGTCGCACCAGTGCCGCCGGCGCAATAAGGTGCACGGCGGCCAAGCTGGAAATAGTGCAGATGAAAAAAAAGCGCTCGGATGAGCGCTAGTGCGGTGTCTTAACCAATCGCCAGCGGTCGACCGCTGGTGCGTACGCTGGATTGACCATCGGGGCCATAGAAGCTGCCGTTGGATTTGCCTTGCAATACGTTGAGTGCGCCTTGATTGAGTGCCATTTGGCGTCCCACCAGCAAACCGTTGAGGCGGTTCAGCTCACGTGCGGCCTGGGCCAGATCGAATAATTCCGTCCACAGTTGCTTGTCTTGAGTGGCGCCATGGCGATCAATCCATTGTTGCATGCCATCTTCGCTGGCCACCAGGCCCAGGCTGGCCAGAATCTTGTGACGGGTATCGGCCAAACCGGCCATTTCTGCCACGATGTTGGCTTTCTCGCCAATCACGTTGGGAATCTCTTCTGCTTCTCCATTGCCGCTCAGCAATTCTTGCTCTTGCTTGAGAATGTCGACCAGACGCTGCGTGACCAGTTTTTCATCGGCCAGGCTATGCGAAGGGAGCAGCGAGGAGTTGCTTGTCATCATGTCAATATTGTTGGCGCGAGTTGACCAAATCCTTGGCCGTGTTGAGTACGCCGTCGGCTACTTTGTCAGGATCGACCTGGAAAGTGCCATTGGCAATTGCCGCCTTGATTTCGGCGACTTTCTTGGCGTCGAAACTATCATTCGGCGAATTCGATTTGACGCCCAGTGACTGATATTGCGACGACAACTGCACATTGGCTGCGCTGTTGTTGGCCGCAGTAGTGCTCGCTGTCTCAGCGCTGGCATCGGTCTTGGTTGGAGCTGCAGCAGTGGGGCTGGGGCTACGCGTTTGCGTATCCGTCAGGCCTGTGCTGTTAAGTGCATCATTCACATTCACGGCGTCATCCTTGTCTGGTTAGGGCACGACGGCCCGCCTCTTGCAGTGATTATCGGCCATATATTCGCAAACTTTAATACTTTTATAGGACTGGCTTAACATTTCAGTGAGACAACGATAGTCTTGCTGTTCAGTAATTAATTTCAACGATGCCGCCGGCACGCGCAACTCCGCTGACTATCTGGCCGTTGGCAGTTTTGACCTGGGCTACCTGGCCTTCGCTGGCGTTGCTCATGGCCCGTCCTTCGACAGTAATCTGGAAGCCGTTGCCGCTCGATACCACCCGCACGGCTTGTCCTTGTTGTACCACGCGCACGCTGCGCAAGGCATCTTGGCGCAAGGGCGCGCCAGCTGCCAGCGACATTCCGGCAACCCGGCCAATGGCTTGGGATTCGTCGGTAATGATGCCGCTTGGCAAGGTCGACAGGTCGCCCTTGAGTTTGGTGATGTCGCCGGGACCAATGGTTTGGCCTATCGATAGTGGCGTGCGTGCGGCGATGTAGTCCGCCATCACTTGCACCTGGGCCGGGACGTAAATGGTCCAAGGGCTCGGCGCATTGCATTTGACGCCAATCGTGGTACGGCCCCACAGGCGGCCACCATTGGGCAGGAATGCTTGCGGATCGGCGCAGGCTGGCAGGCTCAGTCGCGGATCAACCTGCTCGACATTAATATTGACAGTGCCGGACAGGCCAGTCGTTTGCACTCTGACAAACTGTTCGACGATCTTGCGCAACGACGGCAGATTCTGACGCTGGGCATTGGCGTTGGGGGTTTCAGCGGGGGGCTGGGCAGGCATCTGGGCCAGCGCAGGCAGCCCGAGCACGGGCAGCAGCAACAGCAGCGCAAGCGCTTTGGAGAATAATTTCATAGACAACAACGTTACACCTTAAGTACTGGATGCACAAACATCCTGCCACTAATGGTACTTGCGCGCGCGAACGTCAAAAGCCCGAACAAGGCATAGTTTTCTGGCTTTCTCATGCAATCGACTTGCTAGTGGGGCCGTATGATGCAACGGTATGTAAATCCCATTATCGGCGCAATGCGTGCCGGCTAACGGATCTTTGGAGAGCTCGATGGTCGCAAAACTGGATGATTACCTGCGTTTTAATGAAACGGCGTTAAACCTGCGCGCGCAGCGTCAGCAATTGCTGGCGTCCAATATTGCCAATGCCGATACACCCAATTACAAGGCCCGCGATATTGACTTCGCCAAGACGCTGGAAGGCGCGATGGCAGGCAAGTCGAGTACCGTGAAGCCGGTCGAGATGGCGCGCACTTCAGCCGGTCATCTGGCGGGTACGGCGCCGAGCGACCAGGGCATCGGTGGTTCGCCCGTGCAATATCGCACGCCGACCCAGGGCAGTGTGGACGGCAATACCGTCGATCTGGATGTGGAACGTACCCAATTTACCGATAACGGCATTCGCTATGAAGCCGGTATCACCGCGATCAATGGTCAGCTCAAGGCCTTGCTCGCTGCTATTCAACCGGGCTAATCATTATGTCACTCTCTAATATATTTAATGTGTCGGGTTCGGCCATGAGTGCGCAGTCGCAGCGCCTCAATGCCACCGCCAGCAATATCGCCAATGCCGACAGTGCCACCGGTCCTGATGGTCAGCCGTACAAGGCCAAGCAGGTGGTGTTCAAGGCGGTGCCGTACGGCAATATTGAGGATAGTGGCGTGCAGGTGGCCCAGGTGGTCGAAAACCAATCGCCACCCAAGCTGATGTATGACCCCAAGCATCCACTGGCAGACGCCAATGGTTACGTGGCCATGCCTAACGTCAATCCGGTGGAAGAAATGGTCAACATGATCTCGGCGTCGCGTTCGTATCAGACCAACGTCGAGACCATGAATACCGCCAAGAACATGCTGATGAAAACACTCACTATCGGTCAATAAGGAACAGCCTAATTATGTCCACGATCTCCAATGATTTGATGTCGTCTATGTCGAGTGCTTCGGCAGCTGCCGCTGGTTCCAGCGGTGCGCCGGGATCGACATCGAGTTTGAATGACAACTCCCCGGAAGCGATTCAGAACCGTTTTCTGAAACTGCTCACCGTGCAGATGAAGAATCAGGATCCGAGCAATCCAATGGATAACGCCCAGCTCACCACGCAGTTGGCGCAATTGTCGACCGTGTCGGGTATCAGCAAGCTCAATACCACGCTGTCTTCGCTGATGTCGGACATGTCGTCGTCGACATCGCTGCAATCGGCTGACATGATCGGTCACAGCGTATTGGCGCCGGGTAGCAGCATGAACCTGACAACGGATGCCAAGACCAATTCCGATGGCACCATGAGCACCTCGCAAAAAGCCGTGTTCGGCGTGCAGTTGGCGGGTGCTGTCGATAGCCTCAAGGTCAATATTCGTGACGGTTCCGGCAAGGTCGTGCAGTCGCTTGATCTGGGTCCGCAGCAGCCGGGTACCTTGCCAGTGGTCTGGGATGGTGCCAGCGATTCTGGTGCCAAGATGGCCGACGGCGCTTATACCTTTGATGTGGCGGCCACTTCGGCTGGCGAAGCAGTGGGCGCCAAGGCGCTGACCTTCGGCACAGTCTCTAGCGTGAGCACCGGTACCGACGGCGTCAAGCTCAACGTTTCCAATATCGGCACCATCAAGCCGACCGACGTAATCCAAATTCTTTAACCCACAGACGGCATCAGTTCAAGGAGAAGCATATGAGTTTTCAACAAGGCCTGAGTGGCTTGAATGGCGCATCGAAGAGTCTTGATGTGATTGGTAATAACGTTGCCAACGCCAGCACCGTGGGTTTCAAATCTGCACAAGCACAGTTTGCCGACATGTACGCCAATTCGATGAACCGTTCCGGCAATTCGCCGGTCGGTATCGGCGTAGAGGTGGCTGGTGTGCAGCAATCGTTTACCCAGGGGAATGTCAGCACGACCAATAATCCGCTTGATATCGCCATCAATGGTGACGGTTTTTTCCGTATGCAAAGCAATCTGACCGATGCTTCGCCATTGTATGGTCGTAATGGCCAGTTCCAGTTGGACAAGAGTGGCTACATTACTAACCCGAGTGAAAAGGGCGCCTACCTGACCGGTTGGCAAGGTGACGTGGTGGGTGGCGATCCGGTAGCACTGAAGATCGATACATCGAACATCCCTGCTACCCAGACCACCAAGGTCAACAGCAAGGTCAATCTGGATTCGCGCATGGCAGCGCCGACAGCGACGCCGTTCGATCCGGCCGATGCCAACAGCTACAACAGCACCACCGGTGTCACCGTGTATGACAGCCTGGGCAATAATTACAACGTCCAGACCTACTACGTTAAAAACGATTCGGCTTCGAGCTCGACCCAGACTCAGTGGGACGTCTATTCGACAGTTGACGGCGAGCCTTACCCATCGTTCAGTTCGCCATCGTCGCAGTCGAAGATAGGCGCGCTCACGTTCGACAACAACGGCGTGCTCACCAGCACCGATCCAATTGCCACGCTGAACCTGACACCGAAAGCCGGTGCCTCGTTCGCCTCTGCAGGTATCGCGCTGGACTACAACGGCACGACCCAGACCGGCGCGCCGTTTGCAACAGTCGCACAAACCCAGGACGGCAAAGGTCCTGGCGTGTTGTCGAGCTTCGCTATCGGCAAGGACGGCAAGATGGTCGGCAGCTATTCCAACGGTGACTCCAAGACCTTGGGACAAGTGGTGCTGGTCAATTTCGCCAATCCGAATGGTCTGTCGCCATTGGGCAGCAATTTGTACACGGCGACCGCGGACGCTGGCGAGCCACTGGTGGGCAAGCCGACCACAGGTCAGTTCGGTGTTCTGCAAGCGCGTGCGGTGGAAGATTCGAACGTCGATTTGACGACAGAATTGGTCAACATGATCGTCGCCCAGCGCGTCTATCAGGCCAACTCGCAGACCATCAAAGTGCAGGATTCTGTGCTGCAAACGCTGGTCAGCCTGCGCTGATCGGTCGCACGGACTGAGGTTTGAATTAAGTTGGCAAGCGCGCGGATGTTCCGCGCGCGCATATAGGGGTAATTATGGATCGCATGATCTACACCGCGATGTCGGGTGCCAAACATACAATGGATCAGCAGGCCAATGTGAGCAACAATTTGGCCAATGCGACCACGACCGGCTTTCGCGAGCAGCTCAATACGTTTCGTGCGGTTCCGGTCACCGGTCAAGGACTGGCGACCCGTACCTATGTGGTCGATTCGACCGTGGGTTCGAATTTCACCGCGGGTTCGATTCAAGACACCGGACGTCCGCTCGATGTGGCTGTGCAAGGCCCCGGCTGGTTCGCCGTGCAGGCCAGCGATGGCAGCGAAGCCTATACCCGCAACGGCAGTTTTCAGTTGAGCCCGAACGGCGTGCTGCAAACACAATCGGGCCAGAATGTGGCAAGTGATAGTGGCAGCATCAGTGTGCCGCCGAATACCCGCGTGTCGATCGCCGCCGATGGTACCGTCTCGTCGGTGCCGGATGCCGGTGGTGCTGTGGCACCGGCGATTCTGGGTCGTCTGAAGCTGGTCAACCCGAATGATAAAACCTTGAAGCGCGGCGATGACGGATTGTTCCGCATGACCACTGGCGTGCCGGCACAGGCTGACGCCAATGTCCGTGTGGTGCCGGGCGCGCTGGAAGGTAGTAACGTGAATGTGGTGGAGTCGATGGTCAGCATGATCAATCTGGCGCGCCAATTCGATTTGAATATGAAGTTGGTGCAAACCGCGCAGAACGATGCCGATAAAGCCAACCAAATTTTGTCGTTGTCCTGAAGTTAACCTGAAGTCAGCCTGAGAATCAGGTACTGGAGAGAAAAATATGATTCGTTCCCTGTGGATTTCCAAAACCGGTCTGGATGCGCAACAAACGCAACTGGACGTGATCTCCAATAACTTGGCCAACGTCAGCACCAATGGTTTCAAGCGTTCGCGCGCGGTGTTTGAAGATCTGCTGTATCAAACCATTCGCCAGCCTGGTGCGCAGTCGTCGCAGCAGACGCAATTGCCATCGGGCCTGCAAATCGGTACCGGTGTGCGTCCTGTGACCACGGAGCGTATTCATACGCAAGGTAACGTCAACCAGACCGGCAATGACAAGGATGTCGCGATCCAGGGTTCTGGTTTTTTCCAGGTGCTGATGCCGGACGGCACTACCGGCTACACCCGTGACGGCTCGTTCCAGACCGATGCTCAGGGCCAGTTGGTGACCTCCAGCGGTTACGCCGTGCAGCCACCAATCACCGTGCCTGCCACTGCCAACAAAATTACCATTGGTCGCGACGGTACCGTGTCGGTGACGCAAGCCGGTTCCACTGCGACTACCCAGTTGGGTACCTTGCAGGTGACCACCTTCATCAATCCAGCCGGGCTGGAAAGCAAGGGCGAAAATCTGTACGCCGAAACTTCGTCGTCTGGTACGCCTTCTGCCAATACGCCAGGTACCAATGGTGCCGGTGGTCTGTGGCAGGGTTATGTGGAAACCTCCAACGTCAACGTGGTGGAAGAAATGGTCAACATGATCCAGACCCAGCGCGCTTACGAAATCAATAGCAAGGCAATCACCACTTCGGATCAGATGCTGGCGAAATTGTCACAGATGTAATGTGTCAGGGGATGAGGCGAATATGAATAGCCCGAGCGTATTTGCAGTGACCATTGTCGTGCTGGCCCATGCCAGCGGCATAATGGCATCCCCGTTGTCGGCTGCCAGGATGAATTACCGTACTACTATCGGGTCGCATGTTGCGGCATTGATGTCTTCGTTGTCGCGCTTTTACCCGGCGTCTCACCGTGTTGATTTGGGAGTCGCATGATGCGCATACCTTTATTTTTTAACCAGCAACTGCGGGTTTGCCAAGCGCAGGCTAGCCGTGTCACGGCATTGGTACTGGCAGCGGCGACCTTGCTGGGCAGCGGTGCGGTGCATGCCGAGCGACTCAAGGATCTGGCCAGCATCCAGGGCGTGCGCCAGAATCAATTGATCGGCTATGGTCTCGTGGTCGGCCTCGACGGCAGCGGCGACCAGACTACCCAGACCCCATTTACCGTACAAAGCGTGGTCGGCATGTTGCAGCAATTAGGTGTGAATATGCCCGCCAATGCAGCGTCGACCATGCAGCTCAAGAACGTCGCCGCAGTCATGGTGACGAGTTCCTTGCCGGCCTTTTCGCAACCGGGGCAGACTCTTGATGTAACGGTGTCGTCGGTTGGTAATGCCAAGAGCTTGCGCGGCGGCACCTTGCTGATGGCGCCGCTCAAAGGTGCCGATGGCCAGATTTATGCGATTGCCCAGGGCAATATCGTGGTCGGTGGCGCCGGTGCCTCGGCTGGCGGTAGCAGTACTACCATCAATCATTTGAGCGTCGGCCGTATTTCTTCCGGCGCGACCGTGGAACGTGCAGTACCGACCGCATTGGGGCAGGGCGATGTGGTCACGCTGGAACTTAACGATAGTGATTTTTCCACCGCCAGCCGGGTGGTTGATGCGGTCAATTCGCGCTTCGGCCTCGATACTGCGATGGCCCAGGATGGTCGCGTGATTCGTGTGCGCGCACCGCAGGCCAACGGTGACCGCGTGGCTTTCCTCGGCGCGCTGGAAAATATCGATGTGCGTCCGGCACGTGTGTCGGCCAAGGTGATTTTGAATGCCCGTACTGGTTCGGTGGTCATGAACCAGGCGGTGATGCTGGACAACTGCGCCGTCTCGCACGGTAATCTGTCGGTGGTGATCAATGCCGACAACAGCGTCAGCCAGCCGGGCGCTTTGTCCAATGGTCAGACCGCAGCCAACACCAATGCCGATGTGTCGATCACGGCTGCACCGGGCAAGGTGCTGTATTTGCAAGGTGGAGCTGCTTTGTCTGACGTGGTCAAGGCATTGAACAATATCGGCGCGACACCGCAGGATCTACTGGCAATTTTGCAGGCAATGAAGGCAGCGGGTTCGCTGCGTGCCGAACTGGAAATCATTTAAGCGGGGCAAGATTATGATCAACAACATCAAGCCGGCCGATCCGACCGAAAGCCTAGCGATTGATGCAAACAGCTTGAATCGTTTGCATACATCCGCTTCGCAAAAATCGCCGGAGGCGCTCAAGGGCGCGGCCAAGCAGTTTGAAGCACTGTTCTTGAACATGATGTTGAAGAGCATGCGTGACGCCACGCCGCAGGACGGCATGTTCGACAACCAGCAGACCAAGACGTTTACCAGCATGCTCGATCAACAGTTGGCACAGAACATGTCGCAGCGCGGCGTGGGGCTGGCTGACATGCTGGTGCGGCAATTGTCGAACAGTATCAACAAGCCCCTGCCGAGCGACGACGATGGTGCCGCTGGTGCGGGCGCAGGTGCTGGTGCGACCATTGCCGGTGGCAACTCAGGAACCCCGGCTGGACCGGATATTCCGCTCTTGCGCGGCATGAGCGACATGGACAAGGCCGCCCTGTTCCAGGGTATCGCCAACAGTACCGACAGTGGTTCGCAAGGGGGCAAAGGGCAGTCGCATCGCAGCGGTGTGCAGCGACCGGCGCATGTGGAAGCATTCCAGAATCGTCTGCAAGCCGATGCCGAAGCGGCCAGCAAGGTCACCGGTATTCCCGCCAAGTTCATGCTGGCGCAGGCCGCACTTGAAACCGGTTGGGGCAAGAAGGAAATCCGTAGCCGTGACGGTGTCTCGGCCCACAATCTGTTCGGCATCAAGGCCGGCAGCAACTGGAAGGGCAAAGTGGTCGAAGCGACTACACTGGAATACATCCACGGCAAGATGCAGCGTCGGGTCGAAAAATTCCGTGCCTATGATAACTACGCCGATTCGTTCCGCGATTACGCCAACTTGCTGCGCAGCAATCCACGCTATGAAAAGGTGTTGGCCAGTGCGCAAGACGTACATGGCTTCGCCAGCGGCTTGCAACGGGCAGGTTATGCCACCGATCCAGATTACGCCAAAAAGCTGTCACAGATCATTCGGCAAAACTTCTCGGTTTGATCGAGGCAGCGGCCAGCGACTGTCGATTGCATCTGCGCTTGTTGCTCATACAGCACCAAGTACCAAAATACGCTCCTTTGCTGCGGATAAACCGTGGTTTATGCCCTCGACATTGATTCGAGGCGTAACTAAAGTTTCCCGGCAAACTGCCGTTGATCATGATATTCCGTTAAAGAAAATAGAGCATGGCAACCAACATCTTTAGCATCGGGCAAAGTGCACTTGCTGCCGCTCAGGCGGCACAGGCGACCACCGGGCATAACATTTCGAATGCAACCACCCCCGGTTACAACCGTCAGGTGGTCGAGCAGGCAACGGCTGGCGGCATTAACTATGGCTACGGTTTTGTCGGGCAAGGTACCGAAGTTGGCAACATCAAGCGGGTCTATGATGACTTCCTGTACAAACAGGTGTTGTCGTCGCAGACCACGGGCAGCTCGCTCGACTCTTATTCAGCGCAGATCGGCCAGATCAATAATCTGGTCGCTGATCCGTCGGCAGGTTTGTCGCCGGCGCTGCAAGGTTTCTTTACGACATTGCAAAACCTGGCTTCGACGCCGAACAACGAAGGTGCGCGGCAAGCCGTGCTGTCGTCCGGAGAAACCATGTCGGCTCGCTTTCAGAGCCTCAATGATCAACTGGCGCAAAGCCGCAATGCGGTCAATAGCCAGATCACCACCAGCGTCGACACCATCAACGCCTATGCCAACCAGATTCAGGCGCTCAATTCGGCCATTCTGAAGTCGGCTGGCGCCAGCGGTTTGGCGCCGAACGATTTGCTCGACCAGCGTGATCAAGCGGTGCTTGAATTGAACAAGATGGTCAAGGTCACCACGGTGCCGCAGGATAATGGTTCGCTGAGCGTGTTCATCGGCACCGGCCAACCGCTGGTGTTGGGCGATACCGTGTCCAAGCTGGTCGCCACCAAGGCCAGCAATGATCCGACCCGGCTGGAGATTTCCTATCTGACCAATGGCAGGAACGTGCTGATTCCGGATAATGCCTTCGCCGGTGGCAGCCTCGGCGGCACCTTGCAGTATCGTTCTGAAACGCTGGACATGGCACAGAACTCGCTTGGACGTGTCGCCATTGCCCTCGGCAGCGCCTTCAACGACCAGCACAAGCTGGGACAAGATCAAAACGGCAAGCCGGGTACCGATTTCTTCGTGATTGGCAAGCCGACCGTGTACAGCGATAGCCGCAACACCGCCGGTAGTGCCTTGACCGCTACCATCACCGATTCCTCGCAGTTGACCAACAGCGACTACAAGCTCGGCTACGATGGCAGCAAATATACCTTTACCCGTCTGTCCGATGGTCAACGCACGCTGGTCGATGCGTCTGCAGTTGGTGGTGGTGGCTTCCCGGTGACCATCGATGGTGTGACCTATGCGGCGCCAACCATGTCTGCCGGCGACAGTTTCATGATCAAGCCGACCGTCACCGGTGCGGCGTCGCTCAAGGTGGCTATTAACAACACGCAACTGATTGCTGCGGCAACACCGATCCTGACGTCAAGCAATGCGGTCACCGAGATGGGCATGGATGTCAGCGGCAACAAGGGTACCGGCGTGGTGACCTCGGCCACGGTTGACAAGGACGCCTTTACGCCTAATGCGACCCAAACCTATACCTACAGCGCCACCGGCAATTCGTTGTCGCTGGAGCCTGCTGCGACTGTGACGGTGACGACACCCGATGGCGTGACCAAGACCTATGGCGACGGTACCACTGGTGCATCGATTCCCTACACTGCGGGTGCAACGATCTCCAGCGGTGGTGTCAGCTTTGTGCTCAGCGGCACCCCGGCCGACGGCGACGAATACAAGTTCGCACCGGTGCCGGCCAATACCGGTACTGCATCGATTTCGACCGGTTCGATCGATGACGACTATTCGCCGCTGCCACCAGGTACGCGCCAGGCGCTGACCTTCAATGATGCCACCGGCCAGTTCATTCCTTCGGCTGGTATGGCCGCAGTGTTGATTACGCATACCGACGGTACTACGTCTAAATTTGCTGCCGGTGCACCGATCGATTTCACGCCCGGTGACAAGTTCACCACCGCTGGCATGAGTTTCAAGATTACCGGCCAGCCAGCCAATGGTGACCAATTCTATGTTGGTACCAACAAGGATGGCGTGATCGACAATCGCAATGCGCAAGCGCTCAATGCCTTGCAGACGGCGATGACGATCGGCAATACCTCGTTTCAGGGGTCTTACTCACAAATGGTCAGTTCTATCGGTAACAAGACCAATGAAATCAATGTCACCAATACCGCAGAAAAGGCGCGTCTGACATCGATTCAGCAACAACAGCAATCCGAATCCGGGGTCAATCAGGATGAAGAGCTGGCCAATATGATCAAGAACCAGACCGCCTATCAGGCGGCGGCCAAGATCATTCAGGCGGCCAGCGATATGCTCAACGTCTTGTTCACCATCGGTCGATAAGTTTTAAGGAATACAGCCATGCGCATTAGCACCAATACGCTTTACGACCAGAGCAATACCGTATTGACCAACAAGCAGGGTGCCATCAACAAGCTCTCGCAACAGGTCAACGCGCAGCAAAAAGTGCTGCTGCCATCGGACGATCCGGTGGCCGCCGCACGTGCGCTCGATTTGTCGCAAACGCAGGCGCTCAATAGTCAGTTTTCGATCAATCGCAACAATGCCAATAGTTCACTGGCCACCGTCAGCAGCTCCTTGACCGGCATTACCGACATGATGTCCAAGATCAAGTCGAACGTGATCCAGGCCGGCAATGCGGCGTTCTCCAATGACGAACGCGCTAATATGGCGACCGAATTGCGCGGCAATCTGCGTGAAATGCTGGGCTTTGCCAATGCTACCGACGGTTTGGGCAACTTTGTGTTTGCCGGTTTTAAGGGCACGACGCAACCATTCACGTTTGATGAAGGCGGCCACATCGTCTACAACGGTGATCAGGGTGCGCAGACGCTGCAAGTTGATTCCACGCGCAACATGGAAGTGAGTGTGTCCGGTCAGGCGATTTTCCAGGGCAATGGTCAAGATACCTTCAAGATGATGCAAAGTCTGATCACCTTGCTGGCCATTCCAACCACTGAAGAGGCCAACAAGGCCGATGATCTGGCGGCGCGCTCGTTTGAATTTCCTCCGGGTTCCGGCGCGCGTCCGATTGCGGACTTCATGGATGCGGAAGCGGCATTGAAAGCGGCCAGGCCGACTGATGAAAATTACCTGACGCTGATGGCACAGGCAGACAATGCCAAGCTGTTGGCGGACAAGGCCAATGCTGCGCGTACGCCGATCCCTGGCAGTCAGGCTGCGCTCACGCGCAGTCTGGGTACATTTGGCAGCTCAATCGACAAGCAGATGAGCAATATCGAGGCGGCCACCGCTTCGGTTGGTGCGCGCCAGAATGAACTCGATAATCTGGAAGCACAGGGCAAGGTGCTCAATGAGCAATACACCCAGACTACCAACGATTTGCTGGGCCGCAATGGCACCGACGTGACCGACCTGATCAGCCAGTTGGGCTTGCAATCGCAGTACCTGCAAGCGGCGCAGAAAGTGTTCGTCAATACCAGCAATCTGTCGCTGCTCAATTATCTGAAGTAATCCCCCGGCCGGGCGTGCTTGCTGCGCGCCCGGTGTCTGCAGTCCATTTACCTTGGGTTTTTATTTTTCCTCGACAGCGTCGTTGTGATCGCTTTGTTGTTCAGCATCGGTGCGTGCGTCGCCACCGAGTGCCTGATACAAGGTCATCTGATTGAGCAGCCGGTTGTAGCGGTTTTCTGCCAGCGTCACTTCGGCAGTACGGCGGGTTTCCTGTGCGTCGAGCCAGTCCTTGAGCGCGGAGTAACCGCTGCGGTAACGCCATTCGTACAAGCGTTCCGTGGCACGTGCGGCTTGCAGATTCTGTTCCAGCAGGCGTGCCTGTTCGGCGTAGTGGCTGCGCGCCGACAAGGCGTTTTCAACATCGGCCAGGGCGGCATACAGTGTTTGCCGGAACGTCACCACCGCACTTTCATCATCGGCTTGCGAGACCTTGATGTTCAATTGCATCTGCGTCCATTGCAGGAACGGCAGCGTCAGGCCGGCGCCGAGCGTGCCGATGGGATTGAGCAAGACATTGCGCAAATCGACGCTACTGCCACCGGCGGCGGCGGTCAGCGTCAGGCTCGGATAATAGCTGGCGCGTGTGGCGTCTACTGTGGCGAGCGATTCGCGCAGACGTAATTCGGCGGCGCGCAGATCGGGACGGCGCGCCAGCAACTCGGCCGGTACCCCGGCTGGTATGGCGGGCAAATCGTGTTCCGGCATGCGCTGCGGGTCGGCAAAGCTGTCTCCGGGCGGGCCATCGAACAGGATTGCGAGCGCATTGTTGGCTTCCACCAGTTGCTGTTGCAGATCGTGGGTGCTGCTTTGCTGGGTGGCCAGATTCTGTTCTGCCGTTAGCAGTTCCAGCGACGATACATAACCGGCCTGATATTGCGTGCGTACCAGTGCTAGCGTTTTCTCGGCATAGGCGATGCTGTCGGCGCTCAGGCTCAGGCGCTGGTTCAGATAGGCAATTTGCCAGTACAGATCCGCGGTGGTGCCGATCAGCGTCAATGCGGTGCTGGCGCGATCCTGTTCGGTGGCAATCGCTTCCCATTTTTTCGCATCGTACTGACTGCCCAGCTTGCCCCACAGATCGGCTTCATAACTGAGTGTGACCGCAGTGGAGCTGCTCTTGTAGCTGCTGCGGTCATTGCGCAGATAACGGTTGTAGCTGGTGCTAGTGCTGGAACTGAGTGCAGGCAGGCGGGCATCGCTGTAGATACCGGCTTCGAGCTGGGCGCGCTTGACCTTGATGCTGGCCACGGCCAGGTTGTTGTTGCGGCGCAGGACTTGTTCGATGAGCCGGTCGAGCTCGGCGTCGCCGAACTGTTGCCACCATTGGTCGTTGCTGGGGTTGGTTGTCGCACTGGCGTGCTGATTGCGCCAACTGGTCGGCAGGCTGGTAGTGGGTGCGACATAGGGCGTGCGCACCAGGCCGCTGCAGGCCGATAACAGGTTGGCGGCCAACAACATGGCGGCCAGCGGTTTGAGCAAATGGTACGGGGAGTGGAATTGCTTCTTCATTATTCTCTCGAAAGCGCGTCGACTGGATCGAGCTGCGCGGCATTGCGCGCTGGCAGGAAACCGAAGACCACGCCAATCAGGGTGGAGCAAGCGAAGGCAGAGACGATCGAGGTAGTCGAGTACACCATTGCAAAGTTGCTGCTGAAGCTGGCGAACAGCAGCCCGAACGACAGTGCCAGCAACACCCCCAGCAAGCCACCGGACAGGCAGACCAGCACTGCTTCAATCAGGAACTGTTGCATGATGTCGCTCTGGCGCGCGCCGACGGCCATGCGCACGCCGATTTCGCGGGTACGCTCGGTGACCGAGACCAGCATGATATTCATCACGCCGATACCGCCGACGATCAGCGAGATGATGGCAATCATCGACACCAGCAGCGTCAGCGTGGCGGTGGTTTTTTCGATGGTCTTGCGGATGCTGTCGGTGTTGAAGACATAGAAGTCCTTGGTGCGGTGGCGCAGCGTCATTAGCTTGATGATGCCTTGCTCGGCCGCAGATGGTGCCACCGCATCGCTGACCCGCACGGTAATGCCCTTGAGGTAATTCTGTCCCAGCAAACGGCTCATTGCAGTGGTGTAGGGCACCCAGACATTGAGGCTGTCATTGTTGCCGAAGCCGTTTTCCTGCTTCTTGGTCACGCCGATGATGCGGCACGGCACGCTGCCCAGGAAGATCACTTCGCCCAGCGGATTTTTGCCATCGGGGAACAGCTTGGCATAAGTATTGGCATCGATCACCACATCCTGGCGGCGGTTGTTGACGCTGGCGCGGTCGAAGCTTTGGCCTTGCGTCATGTCCAGCCCGCGCACGCGGAAATACTGTTCGCCCACACCGCTGATGGTGGCGCTGACCGAGATATTGCGATAGCGCACCGAGGAGCTGGTCGATACGCTCGGCGTAACGCTGTCGACGTAATCCTGTTCGGCCAGTGCATCGGCATCGGCCGGCACCAGCGTCTGGATCGCGGCCGACTTCATGTCGCCGAAGTCGCTGCCGGGAAAGATATCGATGGTGTTGGTACCCATGGCGCTGATATCTTTGAGGATGCGTTCGCGCGAACCGGCGCCGAGCGCCACCACCGAGACCACCGAGGCGATCCCGATGATGATGCCGAGCATGGTCAGGAAAGTCCGCAGGCGATGCGCATTCATGGCCAGCAGCGACATGTGAAAAGCTTCCGCCAGACGATCCAGACTGGCGCGCCAGGGGCTGGTCACGCGGGTGCTGCGGGCTTCTGGTGCTTGCGGTGGTAGGGGGGGCTGGGTGCTATTGGGACGGTCGTCGATGATGACGCCATCGCTGATTTCGATGATGCGCTGGGTATGCTCGGCTACCTGCATGTCATGGGTGACGATGATGATGGTGTGGCCCTGCGCATGCAAGCCCTTGAGGATGTTGATCACTTCCTGGCCGCTGCGCGTATCCAGCGCGCCGGTCGGTTCGTCGGCCAGGATCACCTGACCGCCATTCATCAAGGCACGCGCAATACTGACGCGCTGTTGCTGGCCGCCCGACAATTGACCGGGCTTGTGCTGCATGCGGTCGGCCAGGCCGAGCTTGTTCAGCAAGGCGCTGGCGCGTGCCTGACGATCGCCGCGTTCACGACCGGCATAAATGGAGGGGATCTCAACATTGCCGAGCGCCGTCAGGTCCGACAGCAGGTGATAGCGTTGGAACACGAAGCCGAAATGTTCGCGCCGCAATTGCGCTAATGCGTCGGGATCGAGATTGCCGGTTTCGCGGCCATCGACCAGGTAGCTGCCATGACTGGGTTTGTCGAGGCAGCCGAGGATATTCATCAACGTCGATTTGCCGGATCCGGAAGCGCCGACGATGGCCAGCATTTCCCCTGCGTTGATACGCAGATTGACATTGTTGAGCACGGTGATGGTTTGATCACCGGCCGGAAATTCGCGATACAGCGCGCGCAGTTCAAGTAAAGGAGTAGTCATGCCGACCCGCTTACATCATCGGCGGCGGACCGCGGTGTTTGTTGGTTGATTCCGCTGCGTCGGCAGCGCCGCTGCTGGTGCCGATGACGACCCGTTCGCCGGCGCGCAGGCCGTCGAGGATTTGCACGCTGGCATTGGTGTTGATACCAATCTTCACTTTACGCAGCGCGGCTTTGCCGTCGGCGTCGAGGACCTGCACCGTATAGCGGCCGTCGCTATCGCGCTCGCCCAGCGCAGTGGATGGCACCACCAATGCCCGCTTGGCTTCGCTGAGTATGATGTTGACCTGGGTAGTCATCGAAATGCGCAGCTTGCCATCGGTGTTGGGTACATCCAGCAAACCGTTGTAATAGATTGCGGTCGACGTCGAGCTGCTGCTCGACGAACTCGATGAACTCGACGCGCTGGAAGAGGTTGATGAGGTGTCGTCATCGAGGATCGAATCCGGCGCCGGTTCGATCGCCCGCAAGGTAGTCTGATAACGGTTGTCCGGCTCGCCCAGAATGGTGAAGTAGACGCGCTGTCCGGCTTTGACGCGGGTGATGTCGGCTTCCGAAATCTGTGCCTTGACGGTAACCACATCCATGCGTGCCACCTTGATGATGGTTGGCGTGCTTTGCGCCGCGTTGACGGTCTGGCCTTCCTGCGCCACGATCGCCACCACAGTGCCGTCGATTGGTGCCGTGATCTTGGTGTAACCGAGACTGACGCGGGCCGTGTCTACCGAAATCTTGCCGGCATCGATCTGTGCCAGGAGTGCGGCAATATCGCTCTTGGTAGTGTTCAGTGTGGCTTCAGCGGTTTCGAAGTTTTCCTGCGAGATAGCGTCATGGCTGCGCATTTGCTGCTGCCGGTTGTAGGCCAATTGCGCCTGCTTCAAGGTGACTTGCTTGGATTGCAATTGCGCGCGCAGGTTGTCGACATTGGCTTCGGCGGTCTTGAGTGCATTGACCTGGGTCAGTGCATCAATCTCTGCCACCAATTGGCCTTTTTTGACATGTTCGCCGAGTACAACCTTGAGCGACTTGATCTGTCCGGAGGCCTGCGAACCGACGCTGACTTTCTGAAACGCCTTGATGGTGCCGCTGGCCAGCACCGTGTCCTGGATATCTCGCGTGGCGACGATGGCAGTCAGATAACTGGGCGGGGTGTGCGAGGGAAAGAAGCTCAATTTGACGATCACCAGGGCAATGATGATTGCAAAGGCGATGACAGCTAATTTGACGAATTTTTTCGGGCGGATATGCATGCGCAATAACAGTGGGTACAAGGTGGCTCGCGCTGGCGACGCGGGAAAACTGCTTGAGGGTGGGACTGGCTCCCGGAAACTACCTGGAAAATAACGATGACATCACTAAGCAGAGCTTGGAGTTTGCCTGTGAACTGGGCTCACAAAAGTTAAGAAGTGCAAAATATCTGTAATTTAGCTGTAAATCACAGCCGTGTTCTTGCCCGTTTCAAGCAAGTCCGCTAGCGCTTGGGCATCGGCGGTATGGTGGCCATGCCGCCCAGCGTGCGCACCAGATCGACGGCGTCGGCCAGGTAATGTTGCAGCGGCGTGAGCATGTAAGGCAGGCAGATGGCGATCAATAGAAAACCGACCACCATGGTGATCGGAAAGCCGATGCCGAACAGATTTAGTTGCGGTGCCGAGCGGGTGAGTACACCCAAGGCGATATTGGTCATCAGCAGCGTGACCACCACCGGCAGTGACAATTGCAGCCCCATGCTGAAAATACGCGCACTGGACAGGGCTAGATAATGAAAGCCTTCTGCGGTGATTGGCGCGGCAGTAATGGGCAGAGTATTGAAGCTGTCGGCCATCACGGCAATCAGGATCAGGTGGCCGTTAATGCTCAGAAATACCAACGTCGCCAGCAGCGCCAGCATCTGGCTGATGGCTGAGGAGCGGCCTTGCGACAGCGGATCGAAGAACACCGCAAATCCCAGGCCCATGGTGGAAGAAATCAGTTCGCCGGCCATTTCGACGGCAGCAAACACCAGACGCACGGAAAATCCCATGGCCAGGCCGATGACCATTTGTTCGGCTAGAATCAGCAAGCCGGTCAGTGAGGCCGGGTCAAGCGCTGGCGGTACTGGCACGCTAGGGGCGATCACGACGGAAATCATGACGCCCAGCAGCAGTTTGACCAGCATCGGCACGCTGGAACTGCCGAACGGTGGCGCCACGGCCAGCAAGCCGAGCACGCGTGTGAGCGGCCACAGGAACGAGGCAACCCAGATGGCGAGTTGGGTGCTGGTAACGTTGATCATAACGGGCGGGGTGGCAAAGGGGGCGCAAGCAGGCCGCCCATAGCGTGCCTGGGCAGCACTGTTACTGCACCATCGCGGGAATGCTGCTGAACATGAGGCGCATGTAATCGACCATTACTTCCAGCATCCACGGGCCGGCAATGATCAGCGCCAAAAATACCCCGACCAGTTTGGGGATGAAGGTCAGCGTGGCTTCATTGATCTGGGTGGCGGCCTGGAAAATACTGACGATCAGGCCGATCACCAACGCCGTCAGCAGCATCGGTGCTGCGATTAGCAGGGTCACTTCGATGGCATGGCGGCCAAGAGTCATTACGCTTTCGGGTGTCATGGTCGTGCCTTAATAAAAGCTTTCCGCCAGGGAACCGATCAACAACTGCCAGCCATCGACCAGCACGAATAGCATCAGCTTGAACGGCAGCGAAACGATCGCTGGCGACATCATCATCATACCCATCGACATCAGAATACTGGCGACCACCATGTCAATGATCAGAAACGGAATGAAGATGGCGAAGCTGATCTGGAAGGCGGTTTTCAGTTCGCTGGTGACGAAGGCGGGGACCAGCAGACGTAGCGGCACATCTTCCGGACCTTGCAGATCGGGATTGTGCGACAGCTTGACGTACAGTGCCAGATCGGCCTGACGGGTCTGCTTGAGCATGAATTCCTTGAGCGGGCCAGCGCCTTTGTCCATCGCTTCGATGATCGAGATCTTGTCGGCTGCAAATGGCTGATAGGCATCGACATAAATCTTGTCAAACACCGGCCCCATCACGAATAAGGTCAGGAACAAGGCCAGACCGACCAGCACCTGGGTCGGTGGCGTCGATTGGGTGCCGAGCGCCTGACGCATCAGCGACAGCACGATGATGATGCGCGTGAAACTGGTCATCATCAATAGCGCGGCCGGAATGAAGGACAGCGAGGTCAGCAACAGCATCGTCTGGATGCTGAGATTGTAGGTCTGTCCACCGCCTGCCGATGGGGTGCTGGTGAAGGCCGGCAAGCCTTGCTGGGCTGCGGCTGCCAGCGGCAGACACAATAGCAAGATCGGTAACCAGCGTCGCCATTGATGCAAATGCAAGGCCGAAAGGGGGTGTTTAGCTGCGGCCATTACGTTTGTCGATTGTTTGTTTCAGCCAGGACGAAAAATTGGCTGCTGGTGTGGCATCGGTGGATGAACCTGTGGCGCCCAAATGTTCCTGGCGCGGCATGGTTGCCAAGGTATTGACGCGTCCCGGCGCGACACCGATCACGATCCATTGGTCGGCTACTTCGATGACCATCACGCGTTCGCGCGTGCCGACGCTGACGCCGCCGACGATCTTTGCGACGGCATTGCTACTGATCCCTTTGGCCAGCCCACTGCGCTTGAACAGCCATGCCAGCGCTGCCATTAATCCCAATACTGCGACCAGGCCGAGCAGCATGGTCAGCACGCTGCTGGCGGTGGAGCCGGCAGCTGCATTGCTGACCGCTGCCGCTGCTGCCGGCGCTGGCGAATCAACGGTCGCATGCGCAACGCCAGCAATCAATGCTGGCAGCGCTGCGATGATGCGGAGTACGGGAGTGGTGAAACCAGTGCGTAACTGAAGGCGAATACGGTTCATCTGTTGAGCTTGCGAATGCGTTCGGCAGGGGTAATGATGTCCGTGAGGCGAATACCAAACTTGTCATTGACGACCACCACTTCGCCTTGCGCGATCAGGCAGCCATTGACCAGCACGTCCATCGGTTCACCGGCCATGCCGTCGAGTTCAACCACCGAGCCTTGCGCCAGTTGCAGCAGGTTTTTGATGGCAATCTTGGTGCGCCCCAGTTCTACCGTCAATTGAACCGGGATGTCCAGAATGAAGTCGATGTCATTCGGTGTATTGGTCTGCATCTCGGATGCGCTGAGATCACGGAAGATCGTCGCTTCCGCTGCCTTGGCTGTGACACTGCCATCTTCACTAATTTTTTGTGCTTCTTCAGCCTGCGTCTGTTCTGCCAGCGCGGCACCCCACGGATCGTCTTCCGCAGCGGTTTGATCAACGTTATCTTCAGCCATTCAGCTCTCCTTGAATACTTTCTGGTGTTTCGTTTTGTGTAATGGAAAGCAGCTTTTCGACGCGCAATGCGTATTGACCGTTCAATTTTCCGTAGCTGCACTCCATCACCGGTACGCCATCGACCTGTGCGGTGACCGGCTTGGCGGTCTGCAACGGGATGACGTCGCCAACCTGCATGTTGAGCAGGTCGGTAAATGTGACGCGGGCAGTGCCGAAGTTGGCGATTAGTTCCACTTCAGCGGTCTGGATCTGCTGCTTCATCAGGCGGATCCAGCGTTTGTCGACTTCCAGCGCTTCACCTTGCATGCTGCTGGTGAGCTTGTCCCGGACCGGTTCGATCATCGAATACGGCGTACAAATATGCAATTCGCCGCTGACCGGACCCAATTCGACCGTAAACGTGGTCGACACCACGACTTCATTCGGGGTGGCGATGTTGGCGAACTGGGTATTGAGCTCGGAACGGATGTATTCAAATTCGATCGGGTAGATCGGTTCCCACGACTTGGAATAGTTTTCGAAGCAGATTTCCAGCACGCGCATGATGATGCGTTGCTCGGTCGGCGTGAATTCACGACCTTCGATGCGGGTGTGGAAACGGCCATCGCCGCCGAACATGTTATCGACCAGCAGGAATACAAACTGCGGATCGAACACGACCAGGCCGATGCCGCGAAATGGCTTGATGTGGACCAGATTCAGGTTGGTCGGCACTACCAGATTGCGGATGAATTCGCTGTACTTCGATACCTTGACAGGGCCAACAGAAATTTCGGCCGTGCGGTGGATGAAGTTGAACAGGCCAATACGGAACAGCCGGGCGAAACGTTCATTGATGATTTCCAGCGTCGGCATACGGCCGCGCACGATACGTTCCTGCGTTGCAAGATTGTAGGTGCGTACCGTACCAGGGGCTTCTTCGGAGACTTTTTCGTCGTCCTCATCCCCGGTCACTCCACGTAGGAGTGCGTCGACTTCTTCCTGAGATAGAAAGTGTTCGGCCATAGTGTTACTGCTGTTGAATCACGAAAGACGTATAGAACACGTCAGTAATCGATGGTCCCTTGCCGCCGCCGGCAAACGGTTCGCCCAATTGATCGATGATTTCATCGGTCAGATTGCGCTTGCCTTCGCTGGTCAGCAATTCAGTCGCTTTTTTACTCGACAACACCATCAACAGACGGCTGCGTACTTGTGGCATGAACAATTTAATCGTTTCTGCTGTTTCAGCATTTGGTACTTGCAGGGTCAGCGCAACTTGCAGGAACTGGTCGCCATTTTCCTGTTGCAGATTGACGACGAACGGTTCGATCACGACAAATACCGGCACCTTGGATGGCGCCGACTCTTCAGCGTGCGCATCGTCCTTCTTCGACTTGCCGCTGCTGCCCATGAGCATGAAGGCCGCCGCGCCACCACCGAGCACCAGCACCAATACGACGCCGATGATGATGAACAGCATTTTTTTCGACTTCGGCGCTGCTTCTGCTTCTGCTCCTTTGCCGGCTGCGGGTTTTGCTGCTTTTGTTGCCATCTATTTCTTCCTTTCGTGCGTTGCACAGTGCAGATAAAGACTCTATCGGCAAGAAACCGCAGATATTGAGTACCGCGGCCGCAACACCTGTTTTATTGTTGAATTCTATATCGATTGTTTGGTTGCCAGCGGGAATCAGGCAAATGTATCGACCAGTCCCTGACCACCTGTCGCAGCCCGGCGTACCGGCACGGTGGCGACATGCAATTCGGTGTCGTCGCTGCCGCCGCCGTCAATACGTCCAGCGCTGCCGCTTTGCGCCTGTTGTTGCTGGTTGGCGCCCTGTTGTTGATTTGGCATGCCGGTGTTGACGGTGGCCTGGCCAAGTTGAATGCCGGCCAGGTCCAACATTTCGCGCAACTTCGGCATGGCTGCTTCGAGCGCCTGCTTGACTTCTGGTTGTGCGGTGATGAAGGTGGCGTCGGCTTGATCGTTGTTGACGTGTAAAACTACCTGCAACGGACCCAGGTCCGGTGGGTTGAGCGTCAACGAGGCGCTTTGCAGGCCGCCGCTTGCCATCCAGACCATTTTTTGCCCGACTGCCTGATCCCAGCCCTGGCTACCGACCGGCGGCGTCAGGCGTTCCACGGCATGGCCGCTGATGGCGGCTTGTTGATTGAGTGACATGGCTTGCTGCATGCCTGGTACGACCGTGGCAGCCGTTGGCAATTGTTGCTGCGGCGCGGCTTCGGCGCCTTTCAGCTTGGCTGGCTCGAGGGTGAACTTGGCATTGTTGTGCGTCAGGGCAGAGGCATCTGGTCCTGAGCCGATGGCATTCTTCGATAAAGCGTCGGTTCCGGACTGGCCCTTTTCGCCGAGCAAGGCATTGCGTGCCGGTACCGCAGGTTTGCCGTCGCCGCCATCCTTGTCCAACATTTGTTTGCCTTCGACCGCGCCGGCACCGAGTGCCAGCATGTCGCCCTTGCCCTTGCCGTGCAGATTGGCTTCGGCTTGCAGTTCGGCATGTTCTTGCTTGGCATTGGCACCAATTTGACCGATGGCTTTCTTGCCACCTTTTTGATTGGCCAGCGCGTCCATATCCTGTTCCGCGCCTTTTTTGCCGGCCGATTGCACATGCTGTTGCTGCATTTGTCCGACATTGGCGACCAGCGCCAGCATTTGTGCTGAAGCGGCAGTGCTGTCCTTGTCTTCGTCGTCCTGTTTGGCCTGGTCGGCATCCTTGTCCGCATCGGCGGCCTTGGCCGGCTTGCTAGCATTGGTGTCGGCTGGTGCGGCGGCAGCAGCAGTGCTGGCCTGGGCCGGTTGTTGGGCGCTGTTGTCTTTGGGTGCTTCGGCCGGCTTGCTCTGCACTTGCGTCTGGGCCTTGGCCTGAGGCTGGGTATCGGGAGCGCTGACCGGTGTGCTGTTATTGATGGCGTTGTTGCGATTACTGACTTCTTTGCTCAGCATCTTGTTGAACGGTACCTCGGCAGTGAAGGACTCCGCTGGCGAGGTCGGCAACGCCGCAGCTTTGCTGCTGGTGACGTTGATATTCGGCATTTGTGTGTTCATCGTTTCCGCCTTGCTACGGTATTACCGTTTGTAAAACATGATGCGAGAGGCATGTTCATCCATCTCTTTTTGATCACGTCGATTCTCGCGTAATTGCGCTGTCTGTTTGGCCCGTGTCACCAGCGTGTCGTACGACATGCGCTTGCGTTCACAGGCTTGCCAGGCGGCGCGCGCATCTGCCACACGTTGCTGAGCATTTTTGACAACACCAAGCTGACCGGCAATCGCGCTATCGATTTTCTCGATGAACAGCTGGAAATTGCGGTAACTCAGGGCCGTCAAGCCGGATGACAAGCTTTCCTGAAAGCGCAAAGCGTAATCATCGCGGTATTGTTCCAAAATAACAAGTTTTTGCTGGGCCTCATCACTCGTGCGCACCATCCGTCCCAAGCGTTTAGTCGCTTCGTCGGTTTCTTTGGTCGCCAAATCAATCAGCGTTTCGAGTGCGGAGGTCGTAGCCATGATAGCTACAATTATATTTTCCGGGCGTCTGGCTCAATCACTTGAACAGAGCGGTAAGTTGCCCCAAGCTCTCGGTAACACCGGCGCGCTCCGGAATGCCCTGCTGCAGGAAGGCCTCGATCCGTGGCATCAAATGGATGGCCTGATCCAGCAAGGGATCGGTGCCGGCGGCGTAAGCGCCCACGCTGATGAGGTCGCGGCTGCGTTGAAAGCGTGAATACAACTGTTTCAGGCGGCGTGTATCGCGTTGGTGTTCCGGCGAGGTGATGCTGTGCATGGCACGGCTGATCGATTGTTCGATGTCGATCGCAGGGTAGTGGCCGGCTTCGGCCAGGGTGCGGTTGAGCACGATATGGCCGTCCAGAATCGCCCGTGCGGCATCGGCGATCGGGTCCTGTTGGTCGTCGCCTTCAGTGAGTACCGTATAGAAGGCCGTGATCGAGCCGCCGCCGATGTCGCCATTGCCGGCGCGTTCCACCAGTGCGGGCAATTTAGCAAAGACCGAAGGCGGGTAGCCCTTGGTTGCAGGCGGTTCGCCGATGGCCAAGGCGATTTCGCGCTGGGCCATGGCATAGCGGGTCAGTGAATCCATGATCAGCAAGACATTCTTGCCTTGATCGCGGAAGTATTCGGCAATTGCGGTCGCATAGGCGGCGCCTTGCAAGCGCATTAGCGGTGGCGTGTCGGCAGGTGCGGCCACGACCACCGAACGCGCCATGCCTTCGGTGCCAAGAATGTGTTCGATGAATTCCTTGACTTCGCGTCCCCGTTCACCGATCAGACCGACCACGATCACATCGGCGCTGGTATAGCGCGCCATCATGCCGAGCAAGACGCTTTTACCGACGCCGGAACCTGCGAACAGACCCATACGCTGGCCACGGCCAACTGTGAGCATGCTGTTGATGGCACGCACGCCGGTATCCAGAATTTCGGCAATGGGGGCACGGCCAAGCGGATTGGCGGCGCGCACGCTGAGCGGTGCCGAGTGTTCAGTATGCAGCGGGCCGAGGTTGTCGAGCGGGCGACCGGCGCCGTCGAGTACGCGGCCCAGCAATTCGTCGCCGACCGGCAGGCGGCGGCTGTGTTCGTCGGTGCGGCGGATATAGGCGATCGGGCCGGTGCGCGGTGGTGGTTTGATCGGCTCGACCGGGTACACGCGGGTGCCGGGAATGATGCCTTCGACGTCGCTTTGCGGCATCAGGAACAGGCGGTCATCCTGAAACCCGACCACTTCGGCTTCAATCAGGTTGCCATTTGGCAGCGGGACGGTGCAGGGACTGCCGACCGGTAATTTCAGGCCGACCGCTTCCATCACCAGTCCGGCCACGCGCGTGACACGGCCGGACACTTGGGTCGCTTCGGTCATGCCGACCAAGCCGCTGCAGTTATGCAGATAGGCTTGCCAGCGACTGAAGTGCGAGGGCATCGGTGAATTCATCGTGGCACCTCCTGCTGGCGAAGTTGGCCGGACGCTGACATGCGCTTACTCCAGCCAGTCGAGTTGTTTGCTGAGCGATTCTGCCAGCCGGCGCCAGCGCGTTTGCGTGGTGGCATCGATCTGGTTGGTGCCGGTTTCAATGCGGCAGCCGCCGCGATCGAGCTCTGGATCATCGACGAAGCGCCAGCCGTTCTGGATCAGATCTTCGCCAATATGCTCGCGCACCAGTGTGGCATCGTCGGGATGCAGGTACAGCAGCGCTGGCAATTGCAAACAGGGCAGGGCATGGATGGCGCTGGTGACGGTCGGCAGGATCAGTTCCGGCTTTACCGTCAGTGCGGTTTTCAGCATGGCCTTGCTCAGATCGAGACTAAGATTGAGCAATTCTGGTGCCATGCTTTCGCTGCATTGTGCAACTTCGGTGCCGAACGACATGGCAACGCCGCGCAGATGCGCGATGATGTCATTGATTTCCTGCTGGCCTTGTTGCAGGCCGCCCATGTAACCTTCGTGATGACCATCCTGCAGGCCTTGTGCATGGCCTTCGGCATAGGCTTCCTGGCGTGCGTGATCGCGAATGGCGTCGAGCTCTTCGGTCGTCAGGGCCGGTGCAGGCGGTTCTTCCAGCAGGTCGTCTTCGACTGGCTCCGGTTCTGGTGCTTCGTCGAACGAAGCCAGTTCCCAGCGCTGGTAAGGCGACATTTCTTCTTTGGGGATAATCGACTTGCGGGGCATCGCTTAGATCCGTTCCAACTGAGCTGCGCGCGTGACCAACGCCACGCCTTGATACTTGAGGCAGGCGCTGGCCTGGAGGGCGGCGTTAGATGAACGCATCTTCGCCCTTTGCGCCGAGCACGATTTGACCTTCGTCGGCCAGACGGCGCACGATGAGCAGAATCGCTTTTTGCTGGGCATCGACTTCCGACAGGCGCACCGGGCCCTTGGATTCCAGATCTTCCCTCATCATTTCTGCCGCACGTTGCGACATGTTGCCGAAAATCTTGTCGCGCAGGCCTTGCGAGGCGCCCTTGAGTGCCACGATGAGCGACTCCGACTGGACTTCGCGCAACAGCAACTGAATGCCGCGGCCGTCGATGTCGATAATGTTTTCGAACACGAACATTTCGTCCATGATTTTTTGCGCCATATCTTCGTCGTAGGCGCGCAAATTGTTCATGACCGAAGTCTCGTTCTCGCCCGACAAGAAGTTGAGGATTTCCGCTGCCGTGCGGATACCGCCCATTTGTTGCTTCTTCAGGCTTTCGTTACCGGTCAGCAGTTTGGTCAAGACGTCGTTCAACTCGCGCAAGGCTGCTGGCTGCACGCCGTCGAGCGTGGCGATACGCAACACCACGTCGTTACGTAGACGTTCGGTGAAGTGGTTGATGATGTCGCAAGCGTGATAACGCTCCAAGTGAACCAGGATGGTGGCGATAATCTGCGGGTGTTCGTTGCGGATCAGTTCGGCCACCGATTGCGCGTCCATCCACTTCAGGCTTTCGATACCGCTGGCATCGCGACCGCCCAGAATACGGTTGAGCAGGGACGTGGCCTTGTCGTCGCCGAGCGCCTTGGTCAGCACGCTGCGGATGTATTCGTCCGAATCCAGGCCGAGCGACGACGCTTGACCGGTTTCGCCGACGAATTCCACCAGCACTTCGTTGATTTCTTCAAAACTGATGTTCTTGAGCGCCGACATGGCTGCACCGAGCTTTTGCACTTCGCGCGGGCCCAGATACTTCATGACTTCGGCGGCTTCGTCCTCGCCTAGGGCGAGCATCAGAATGGCACCTTTTTGAACGCCGTCGTTACTCATTGTTCACCCATGTCTTAATGATGCTGGCTACCAGTTTAGGATCATTCCTGGCCCACTGTTTGGCGGTTTCCAGATTGGCCTTGTAGGCGGCGCGTTCGTCGATTTCTTCGGGGTCGCCCGACAGCTGCACGATGGCATCCGGATTGTCCGGATCGTACATCGCGGCAGCGGCGGAAGCAGCAGCGGCGGCTTCGGCGGCTTCGGCGTCGGCGCGGGCCTTGGCTTCTCTTTCTTCCCGGCCGCTGATCTTCCAGATGATCGGACGCAACACACCAAAGTAGAGGTACAGCAAGACCGCACCCAGCAATACATACTTGCCGATTTCCTTGGCCAGTTCGATCATGCCAGGTTGCTTCCACAGTGGCAGCTCTGGTTCGACATCGGTGCTGAACTGGGTATTGACCACGTTGATCGAATCGCCACGATCCTTGTTAAAGCCCATCGCTTCCTTGACCAGATCGGAGATCTGGCTGCGTTCAGCGTCGGTCAGCGGCTTCATGGTGACCTTGCCGGCGGCATCCATGGTGCGCTTGTAGTTCACTACCACCGCTACGGTCAGGCGCTTGACGCCGCCCATTGGCTGTTGCACGTAGCGTACGGTTTTGTCGACTTCGTAATTGACAGTCGAGTCTTTACGCGAGACGCCATTGGTGGCGCTGTTGCCAGCGGCGGCGCCTTGATTGACGATCGGTGCATTGGCTGGTGTTGGGGGTTGATTGGTCAGCGCGCCTGGGATGCCGGAAGTGCTGGAGCTGCCATTGAGCGATTCACTGCTTTGCTTGCTGCGTACGGCCGCAGTGTCAGCGGTCTGGTTCGGTGTAAAGGTTTCGGCAGCTTGTTCGGTGCGCGAAAAATCGACATCGGCAGTGGCTTCGGCGCGAACGTTACCGTTGCCGACGATAGGCGAAATGATGGACTCAACCCGCTTGACGATGTCCGATTGCAGGTCTTGCACATACTTGAGCTGGCTAGGATCGAGGCCGTTGGCCAGTTGTTTGGTGGTGTCCGAGAGCAGGTTGCCGTTCTGATCGACGATGGTCACGCTCTTAGGGGACAGTTCCGGCACGCTGCTGGCGACCAGATGGACAATCGCGCTGACTTGCTGCGCATCGAGCATGCGACCCGAATACAGGCCGAGAATCACCGAGGCAGTGGGTTTTTGCTGATCGCGCACGAACACCGATGCCTTGGGCATGGCCAGATGCACGCGGGCGCTCTGGACTGCCGAGAGCGTTTCCACCGAGCGTGCCAGTTCGCCTTCCAGAGCACGCTGGAAGTTGACCTGTTCGAGGAACTGGGAAATGCCGAGTTTCTGGTTTTCCATCAACTCGAAACCGACATTGCCACCCTTGGGCAAGCCCTGGGCGGCCAGTTTCAGACGCGCATCGTGTACCATGTTTTCTGGTACCAGAATGGCGGAACCGCCTTCCGAATACTTATAGGGCACGTTCATTTGCTGCAATGAGGCAACAATGGCGCCGCCATCACGGTCGGTGAAGTTGGAAAAAAGTACGCGATATTCGGTCTTCTGGCTCCACATCCAGATGCCGATCATCAATGCGATGACTGCGGCAGCGGCAACCATGAGCAAAACGCGGCGACCCTGCGGCGATTGTGCATAGCCGACCATGCCGCTGGCGGGCGGAGTTTGGGCGGCGTTGCTGTCGCTGGACGTTGCGTTTTCGCTGGCTGCGGTGCTACCGTCGTTAGTCAGCGTGCCGTCGGCTGCTACCGCCATGATTTCCCCTTGCGTGTGCCGCTCAACTTGTGGCTTTGTATGATTTGCTTCACTGCTTGCTTGCCTATATAGGTTTATTCCTTAGTGTAGATTGTCCAGCCAGAGCGGAAATTTGATCTTTGGAACAGAATGGCTATTTCCCCCCTTATTGTTGCGAGTTGAGACGGCCGACATGCTAATCTGCCGTTGTAGAAGCGGAAAGTGTTGTCACGCCAATGTGCGTGTCGGAACCGAATTGGAAGGGGAAAGAATTGGCAACGAGCATGATAGATACCAGCAGAATTGAGGCCATGGTGGCGCAGCTCAAGGCCGTTGCAGCGCGCGCCCAAGGTACCGATATGGCGCCAGTGCAGGGCATTACCGGCGTGGAAAAACCTGCCACGCGCGTCGATTTTGCCAGTGTTCTGAAGAATTCGCTCGATGAAGTCAATGCTGCCCAAGACAAGTCCAAGCAGATGTCGGAAAGTTTCTCCATGGGCAACGATGATGTCAATTTGTCCGATGTCATGATTTCCATGCAAAAGGCGAGTATTTCCTTTCAGACAAGCTTGCAGGTGCGCAATAAACTTGTGTCGGCCTATCGCGACATCATGACCATGCAGGTGTGATCGTTGGGCGCTTGAATAAGGTGACATAAGTTGCTGTATCACCAACAAAAAAGGCTGCCGCGGCAGCCTTTTTTGTTGCTCGGGCAAGATTTTTACATCATGCCCGAGGCTTTGGCGTTTTGCTCGCGCTCCAGTTTGGTGATGAATCGCTGAATCGCGGCCAACACTGCGCGTGGCAGATCGACGAATTCACAACCGAAGCGGTTGACGGTCTTGCCGGAAGCCAGTTTGGTTTCCTTGCAATCGCGTACTTGCAATTTGACGGTGACCACCGTGTTGTCAGTCATTTCCAGTGAGCAGTCTTCGTAAATGCGGCCGGGTGTGGTATCGAGCACTTTCTTTTCATCGGTGATGCCGACGCCGCCGGCGCTGATGTTGTTCATCATTGTCACGATGCTGGTGAAAGTGCCGTCTTCCTTGGTCACGCGGAAGGTCACCCGCAATGGCTTGGCAATCGGCGTGGCAATGCGGAAGTATTCCCGCCGTTGCAGGCGGATCAGACTTTCTGGAATTGTAATCTTCAGTGCTGGACGGCCCTGAAAATCGCATTCGCGTGCCTGGTCGACATTGAAAGTGATGCGGATATTGTTATATAGCGCTTCAAAACCGATGCGATTGCTGTGCAGGATACTGTCATTGAGCGATGCGCTTGGCGCAGCATCAATTACCAGACTGTCCTCATCGTCGTCGATATCCAGAATCGAAGTGATGATGGATTCCGAGCCGCCCTTGATCAGAAGGCTAAGCAGTTGATTGCGTTCCATCATGCTTTGAAGCAGAGACACAATCTCCCGCCGGGAATGGACTCGGAAGGGGCTGTCGTCTTTAGTGTCGTCGTTGTTTGCCATCTGTGCTGTGCGTCTTTTACTTGCGTCTCAAATCGAAGAGCAGCAAATTTACATTGCTACTCTATAGGGCTGTTCTTAATCCAACCCCTAATCATACATCACTGCGATCTAATTGCATATTTTCAATACGATACAACCAGGCAAGCAATTCAGCTGCGGCGCGATAGAGCGCCGGCGGAACCTGCTGATCGAGGTCGACTTGCATCAGCAGGGCGACGAGTTCTTTCGATTCATGGACAAAAACACCACTTTCCTTGGCACGCGCGATGATGGCTTCGGCCACCAGGCCGCTGCCCTTGGCAATCACAGCCGGCGCCGATTGATTACTAGTGTAAGCCAGCGCGACGGCATTTTGTAGGGGTAAATTAGGTTTCGGCATCGCGCTTGACGATCAATGAGTCGAGGGAGGAGCCGGCTGCTTCCATGGCGTCGGACAGGTGTTTGCCATGCGAGCGCAAGGCGCTGGCGGCAATGTCATTGTCAGTGCGCAATTGCATGTGAATCTGCTGGCCGACCAGACGAATCGAGGCGGACACGGTGCCAAGATGGTCAAAGTTGAAGCGCATCAGGCTATGCCAGTGGTACGGCTTCGGCATCTTGCTCATTTTTTTGCGGCGAGCCCTGGCTTTCCTGGTTGATTTCCCAGTCCATTTGCTGGCCGGGCCAGACTTCGCCATGCCAGACGATGCGTTGCTGTTCCAGCGTATTGAGTTGTAGATTGACGATCTGCCCCATCTGGGTATGGACCGGATCGCTGCTGTTCAACAAGTCGGTGCCGCTGGCCAGCGCTTGCAGGCCCAGTTGCGCCTGAGTTTGCTGTTGTAATTGTGCCTGCGGTTCCCGTTGCAACAGTGACAGTGGGCGCCGGCCTTCGCTCCAGGCTGCCAGATGCGCTTCGTAGAATACACCGCTGAAGGTAATGGTGTCATGTAGCGCCCCGGCCAACTGGGTGGTGTTGGTGGGCGTCGTCACCAATGGCGCACCAGGTTTGATGGCGTGCGGCAGATGACTTTCTTCCGAGGCATGCAGCAGGGCGTCAACCAGTTTGCCGACGGTGCTCAATGTGGTTTTGGTGCTTTCCGGCACTGGCTGGCCGGGCATGCCCGCTAGCGCAGTCTGAACGCTGCCATCCGGCAGCAGAGCATCGCGGCCGACTACGGCTGGCATGCCGCGCGGGGTTGCCGCTGTCAGCGATTGCAAGTCCTTTTCCATCGAGCGACCAGCCGCACTGAGCGAGACCGAGCTGCTGGCTTCGTCCGGATCGGCGGCGCTGGTCTCGTTGAGTTGAAAGGTCGGACGCGGGTCTTTGCCGACCATGGTCAGCACCAGATTGTCGCCGGTGCGGGTGGCGGTCGGCAGCACCATGCGTGCAGCCGTGTTGGCGATGCGCACCAGATAGCTGCCGTCGTTGTAGGTCGACAGCACTTTGGCCTGTAATTGCTGGCCGACCGCAATTTGGGCTAGGCGGCTAAACGCTTCCTGTTTGGCATCGGCGACCGCAATGATCGCCGTTGGCGCATCGACGGCAGCGATGGGCTGGACGATGTTGGCGATGTCGGCCCGTGGAATCACGCCTAGCCTCGCGGATTGGTGCCGTAGGCGTTAGCCAGTTTGCGCTCAGTGCTGGTGTTTTTGATCAAGGCTGACAGTTTTTGCAGGCCAGGATCGGTCAGGTTGCGGATATCCCGATCGTCTTCCAGGATCTTCTTGAGGATGGCGATCTTGCGATCACGACGGTCGTCGCTCAAGCGCACGCTGGCCTCATTTTGCTTCAGCACATTGACGACGTGCGCGCAATCCGATTCCAGTCTCGACAACAGATCCCAATCTTCCTGACGGGCGGCCGCCAGCATCTGATCGGTCAAGTCGGCGACCGATTCGTAAAGGGAGATGACTTCTGCACCATCCATTATTTTTGCTTTCGCGTTGCGATTTGTAGGTATTGCCAGCGGCTGCTGCCACCTGACAATTTTATGCGGCTGCTTGTGCTCGTGCGTCGGCCTGTTGCTGGGCCAATTTGGCGACTTCGCCGCCGATGCCTTCCCAGGAACTGCGGATATCTTCGAGCAGTGCATGGACTTCATCGAGCGGCTCTGGCGTGTTTTCTACATTGGCCACGAACAGGCGGCGCGCCATGTATTCGTACAAGGCGTCCAGATTGCCGGTCAGCTCGCCACCGACATTCTTGTTGAGGCTGGCGCGCAGACCGCTTTCGATAATTAGGATAGCCTTGGTGATCGACTCGCCTTTGTTCTTGATGTCGCCAGCTTTCATGTATTTCTGGCCCATGGCAATGGCCACCAGCGCACCATCGAATAACATCGTGATGAGCTTGTGTGGACTGGCAGCCAGTACGCCGGTCTCGACTCCGATATTGGCATAAGCATTGGCGCCTTGCGGCATGGACCCGAACATTTTGCTTCTCCTGTGCTCGACTTAACGGTTAGCTAAGGCTACGAATTTTTTGGCAAGTTGGCCAATTGCTGCGACAAATAGCTCTGTGTGGCGGTCATGCTAGCCAACGTGGTATTGAGCGAATTGAACTGATTGGTATAACGGTCTTGCGTGTTGCTCAAACGGCTGTTGATGGCAGTCTGACGATCGGCATTGATCTTCAGACTAGCTTGCAAGCCTTTGGTCTTGGAGTCAATGATACCGCCATCGGCCAGAAAGCCCTTTACCATACTTTGTAAATGGGTCAGCACGCCGGTGTTGCCGTCGGCAATCGGTTTGCCGTCTTCATCGACACCCGGTGTCGCTGTGAACAGATTGGTCAGGCCGGCAAAATTGCCTTCGACTGCCTTCGACAGTTTGCCTGCATCAAGCGCCAGGGTGCCGTCCTTTTGCACCGAAATGCCGATGTCCGACAGTGAGGAAATACCATTGCCGCCCTTGACTGTCGTGAATAAGGCATTGCGCATTTGCGACATCATGCTTTGTACGGCAGTCTCACTGGCCAGTGGCGAGGAGCTACTGGCTTTGCCCAGTTGGGTCGATGGCGTTTGTTGCGTCATGCCGGCCACAGCCTTGGCCAGCGTGTTGTAGGCGGTGATGAAGGTATTGGCCGTAGCGGTCACGCCGGTGGTGTCATTGGCGACATTGAGCGTGAAGTTGTCTGACGCATTGGTGGTTTTGGTCAGGTTCAGCGTCATGCCGGAAATCGCATCCGAGACCTTATTGGTGGCACTGGTGACGGCGACGCCGTCGATGCTCAACTTGGCATCTTGCCCGGCCGTCATCTGGCCCATGCTGCTGCCGGACAGACCGGAAAAGCTGCCGCTGCCATTGAGTGCGATGGCGCTGCCGCTTTTGTCGCCGGTGGCGCTCAATACCAAATGGTCGTTGCTGCCATCATTGCTGACACTGGCGGTGACACCGAGCTTGGCGGCATTGATGGCATCGCTGACACCGGCCAGCGTCATGCCGCCGGCACTCAATGGGACATCGGTAGCGGTGCCGTCGACGGTGAGGCTTAGCCCACCCGCACCAGCATCAAAAACCTTGCCGGGGGCAACTTCGGTCGAGCTGAATTTACCGCTAGGATCAAAGCTGAGCGCGGCATAGCTGCCAGTGCCGCTGACACGAATGGCGTTGTCGGCGCCGGTTTCCTTGGAGGCGATCACCAGGTGCGACAATTTGCCGTCACTGACCAGCGACGCGGTTACACCAGCATCGCTGGTATTGATGGCATCGCGAATGCCGGAAAGGGTATTGGACAGTGGCTTGATGACATTGGTCGCGCCTTTGCCTGTCTTGATTGCCAGGATGCCGGTTTCGAATGAGGCATCGTCGGCGAAGCCGGACGAACTGATCTTTTGCGCCTGCGCCAGTTGCTGCACGGACACGTTGTAACTGCCCGAGGTGGCGGCGGAAGCATCGCGCGGGCCTTGAATCTGGCTCATGCTGCTGGGGTTCGGCAGCGAGGGATCGTAGGCCAGGCCGGCCAGCGAATTATTGGCTTGAATCTTGATGGTGCCAGCGGCGCCGCCGGTATTCGACTCCAGCACCAGATGGCTGCCGCTGCTGTCATTGGTAATGCTAGCCGATACGCCTGCCTTGGCAGCGTTGATGGCATCGCGCAGGTCGGTCAGCGAGGAATTCTTTTCCAGCGTAATGAATTTGGGTGCGCCTTTGCCGATCTTTACGGCCAGCGAGTCGCCGGCGTTGAACATGGCAGTACTGGCGACGGCTGTCGATTGCAGTTTTTGCGCCAACACCTTGTTGCTGTTGTCGGTATTGACTTCGGCGGTCAGTGGATCGGTAGTCAGCGACGTGCCGGTACCGCTGTTGACCAGGGTGGCTTTTTGCGCACTGAAGTTACTGGTGTTGAGGCCGTCGATCGCAGTTTGATAGGTCGACAGCGTGCTCTTGAGCGTGCCATATGCCGAAATCAGGCTGTTATAGCTGCTAGCCTGCTTGGTCAAGGGCGTAAGCGCAGTACCCTCTGCGGTCATCAGCTTGGAGACCAAACCCCCAACGTCAAGGGGGCCGGCCGACGATGTTACGGTCCCTGTGGAGGTGGCCATGTGTGCTCCTGAATGCGATGCGCTTGGCGCGTAATACTATATGACAGGGCCAGAATCAGAGCAGTTATCAGAGCGGTCAACAATCACTTGAAAACTGGAATCAAGCCGAAAATTTCAACTCCTGAGATGGTCTGGGCGGGCCGCCGTCAGCGGAAACTCAAATCTGTTATGAACTATCGGGGAAGAATATATCATGGGCGGTGCCAATGACGACTCAGGATCTCCAACAGTTCATAGCAGACTCAAGCAGTATGGTTGATCAGAACACCTTGCATTTTATCGATCGATTTTGCAATCGAAATCGCTTCTTCGCTAGGAATCTGGCGAATCACGGTATCGGTTGAGGTATCGACGACCTTAATAATGGTCTTGCCTGTTTCTTCATCGCGCGAAAAATCCAGCGTCGAGGCATTCTTGCGGGCAAAGTCATTGAGTGCATCAACTGCAGCCGAGATTTCACTCTCAGTGGCACGGCGAGGTTGCACTGGGGCACCAGTAGTCACTACCGGGTCAGGTCGATTAGCCGCTGGTTGTAACTGCGGATAGGCGCCAGAGTCACCAGCAGCAGTAATATTTAATGGGGAAACCGACATAGTGTTGCTCCTCTCTCACATGAATGTGCGGAGAATATCAAGATATCCTCCGCACCTCATCCTACCTAGCTCTTAAGACTACTTCAACAGCGACAGCACGCTTTGCGGCGACGAGTTGGCTTGCGACAGCATCGCAGTACCAGCTTGTTGCAGAATTTGCGAACGTGTCAGTGCAGCAGTTTCGGAAGCGTAGTCGGCGTCCATGATGCGGCTGCGCGACGAAGTGATGTTTTCGCTCGAAATTTGCAAGTTGCTGATAACGGCGCTGAAGCGGTTTTGAACTGCACCGAACTCGGCGCGCTTGGACGACACCAGGTTGATGGCTTGGTCCAGGTTCTTGATCGCTTTTTGCGCATCGCTTTGTGCCGATGGCTCTGCGATTGCTTTGTCCAGCGACAGCTTGGCAGTATCGATCGACTTTTGCAGCATCACAGCCGAAGCTGCCAGTGCGCTCGAAGTCAGTGTCGAGCCAGTCGAGAACAATTGGTCCAGTGCTGCCTTGGCCGATGTGAAGGTAACTTGAGCAGCATCAACCTTGGTTGTGTCACCCAGACCAACCAGACCGCTGGCGCTGGTGCCAATGACTTTCGCCATGGTCGAGTCGTTCGACAGATCGGACAGCGAGATGCTGATTTGATCGTTGAGCTTGTTGTCGACTACGTTGGCGCCGACTTGGAAAGTCAGTGTCAACGATGCCGAAGCGTGCAGCTTGTCGGAACCAACACCGGCGCTTGCGCCTTGGCTGATACCTGTGAACAGGTTTTGGCCGTTGAATGTTGTGCCGTTCAGGACGCGGAAGACTTCGCCGGACAGTTGGCTGTATTCGTCGTTCAGTGTCTTGCGGTCTTGGGCGCTGTTGGAACCGTTGGAAGCCTGAACAGCCAACTCACGCATACGTTGCAGGTTGTCTGTCACAGTGCTCAACGCACCTTCAGCGGTTTGCGCCAGGGAGATACCGTCGTTGGCGTTACGTTGCGCCACGGCCAGACCCTTGATCTGTGCATTCATACGGTCGGCAATTGCCAGGCCCGCAGCATCGTCCTTTGCGCTGTTGACGCGCAGACCGGACGACAGACGTTGGATCGAAGTGTTCAACGAAGCTTGCGACGAATTCAGGTTCCGTTGCGTGTTCAGCGACGGGATATTGGTATTAATGACTGATGGCATGTTAATTCTCCTAAGATTTGAGGCCGATAGATCCGAGTTTCAGTTTCATAACTTTGGTTTTTACCTAGAGCCTCAGGCTTTCAAACCGCTGTTATTTGCTATATCGGACGGTATCGGAAAAAGTTTAATGTTTTTGTCAAAAAATTTTTTCCAGTGCTGTCCGACCTAAACCTCGTGCTTCTTTAACGTCAAGCAACCTATATTTCGACGCATTTGGGGAAAACTTTAGTAGCGTATTTTGTAAAAGTAGGGTTTTTTAGCAATATTGTTTGTTGCTATGCAATACGTTCGTACGCGTTAAGTGCTTGATTCAATGCCTGTTTGTCTCTTTTTCTCGCGCAGGAGAGGTAATTGCATTGCCACTTTATTAATGACGCTGCTCCAGTCGCCGCGCGCTGGCTGGCGGAATAATTGCATATTCGGGTACCAGGGCGAGTCTTCGCGGTCGGTCAGCCAGCGCCAGTCTGGGGTATGGGGAAGTAAAGTCCAGGTGCGCACGCCTAGCGCGCCAGCCAGATGCACTACCGAGGTATCGACGCTGATGACCAGATCCAGATTTGCCATGGCGGCCGCAGTGTCTGCAAAGTCATCAAACTGTTCGCCGATGTTGTGTATCGGCAATCCCGCCGGCAATTTGTGCAGTTCAGCCACGGGTTCGCCTTTTTGCAGCGAGAAAAACTGTATCCCCGGAATTTTGAATAATTTAGTCAGCGTGTTGAGCGCCAGCGAGCGGCGCCGGTCATTGCTGTGTTCCGGATTGCCCGCCCAGACCAGGCCGACCCGTAAATCGTCAGGATTGCGCGCCAATTGATCGAGTTTGCCGGCCCATTTGGCTTGCTCGGCCGGTTCTGCTGATAAATAAGCGGAATAGGCGGGGATGTCTTCCACGCGATCTGTGCCGAGCGCATGTGGCAAGCTCATCAATACATAGGCATAGTCGCATTTTGGTAGCGGGTCGCTCTCGCGCACCAGTGTGACCTGATCAGAGACGCTGCGGAACAGGCGCGCCAGCGGATCTTTGACGTGCAGCGCCACGCGGGCGCCACGCGCTAGCAGTAGGTGCACATAGCGCACAAACTGGATGCTGTCGCCAAAGCCTTGCTCATGCATTAGCAGGATATATTTGCCTTCGAGTGACGCCACGCCATCCCATTTTGGAATCAGCGCAAACAGCTTGTGGATCACGGTATAGACTTCGCGTCGTTCTTTGACCTGCAAGCGGCTCTCGTGATTGCGCCAGCCATCTTTTAACTTGCCTTGGAGTAATTGGATCAGGGCTAGGTTGTGAACTGCTGTCAAATAGTTGGGGCGGAGCGCAATCGCCTGTTCAAAATGCGCCAAAGCCGGGGCAATATCGCCGTGATCGAACATTGCTGCACCGGCATTGTTGTGGGTGGCGGCATGTTGCGGATCGAGTTCCAGCGCCTTGTTGAACATAGTCAGGGCGTCATCGTAGCGGTCCTGATAGGTGGCGTAGCTGGAGCCCAGCTTGGCGTAGCTGTTGGGATCCTTGGGGTTCAGATCGATGACTTGTTGGTAATGGGCGTTAGCCTGATCATATTCCTTGCGCAAGAGGTAAGTGTCGGCCATCTTGTTGTGCGCATATATATCAGTTGGATCGAGCAACAAAGCTGTCTTGTGGCACTCGATCGCATCGTCGAGCATTTTCATTTCCTGGAAGGCAATGCCCAGATTGGTGTGGGCCGGCGCAAAATTGATCTGCAATTGCAGCGCTTGCAGCAGGGTTGCCACTGCTTCCTTGTATTTGTGCGCGTCAATCAATGCCTTACCCAGGTGCGAGAGTGGGCCGGCGGCGTCGGGGGCACGCTTGACTGCATCTTCAAAATACGCGATAGAGGCTTGCGGATCGTCTTTTTCGTGCAAGGCATTGGCTAGGCCGACGCGCGCATCCTTGTTTTCGCTGTCGTACTTCAGCGATGCTTCATAGGCGGCAATGGCGTCATCGATGCGGTCCTGCTTGAGCAAGGAAGTTGCTAGATTGGAAAGATATTCTGAATTTTCCGGATCGGTTTTGATGGCCTTGCGAAATGCCGTTTCAGCGGCGCTGTAATTGTTTTCGCGCATCATTATCAGGCCCCAGGCCTGGTTGGCGAACACCAAATGGGGCGCGCGCTTGAGCACCTCGCCGCACAGCACCTTGGCCTCGGGTACTTTGTGGTCATCGAGCAAAGTCAGGCATTCGCGTACTGCCAGCAGGTCGTTGATATGATGAGAGGGGCCATGGCTGGCTGTTTTCTTGCTGCTGCGGGTCGACATGGAAATCCTTAACTTAATCGGCATCTTGCTGTGCATGCATACGCGTCGGGGCGGCATTTGCTCCGGCTGGCCGAAGGCAGGCCGGACCGCTGGCACAATAAACTGCGCTTATCATATGTCGCAATGGCCGTTTTAATTGCCCAAACAGACGTAAAAAAGCCCGCTATTAAGCGGGCTATGCCGGCAATGCCTGATCCAGGCGGGCGCGTGGCGTCTAGTTCCAGCTGCGCAGCAGGCCGACGGCTAGGCCTTCCAGTGCAAAGTTGTCTTCCTCAGGCGCTACCTTGATGATGTTGAAGTCGGGGTTTTCCGGCAGTAATTCAATCAGTGAACCGGTTTTGCGATAGCGCTTGACGGTGACATCGTCACCGATGCGGGCCACCACGATCTGGCCGTTACGTGCTTGATCCGTCTTTTTGATGGCTAGGAGATCGCCGTCGAGTATGCCGGCGTCACGCATCGACATGCCGCGCACCTTCAATAAGTAATCAGGTTTGGCCGAGAACAGTGCAGGATCGACCTGGTAATTGCTCTCAATATGCTCTTGCGCCAGAATTGGCGAGCCTGCGGCGACGCGGCCAACCAGTGGCAGCGACAATTGCAGGATGGCAGGGTGGGGCAGTGACATCTGGTGGCCGCTGCCGTATGGCATATCACGCAGACGGATGCCGCGCGAAGTGCCCGGGGAAATTTCGATCGCGCCTTTGCGTGCCAATGCCTGCAGATGTTCCTCGGCGGCGTTGGCGGAGCGAAAGCCCAGTTCGTTGGCGATTTCTGCGCGCGTCGGTGGGAAGCCCGTGTTGTTGATGGCGTCTTTGATCAGATTCAGAATCTGTTCTTGGCGAGCGGTCAGTTTGAGCATGTGGGCTTTCTGCGGTGGATCAGGCGATGAGATGCTGGGTGCATGAACAGTCTGTATTTTTATACAGTTATCCAACAGTGTCAATCTGCAATATTGGCGCCGTGTCATCGTTGCACTGTTGTGTGCGAGTGGCGTCAGGCGTGGCAAATCCTTGAATCACTTGAGGTTTTTTCGTTTCCGTTGTATGATTGCCGGCTTTCCTGTTCCCACACTCGTCTTGACGCCGAGGTGGGCGAATTGTTAATAGTCCATAAAGGAGTCTACATGCGTCATTATGAAATCGTATTTATCGTCCATCCGGATCAAAGCGAGCAAGTTCCAGCGATGATCGAGCGTTACAAGGGCATCGTTACTGCACGCGGCGGCAAGATTCACCGTGTCGAAGATTGGGGTCGTCGTCAATTGGCGTACCAAATCCAAAAACTGGCAAAAGCACATTATGTTTGCCTGAATATCGAAGTTGACGGCGAAACTCTGGCCGAAATCGAAACCGGCTTCAAGTTCAACGATGCCGTGCTGCGTCACCTGACAGTCAAGATGAAGAAGGCCGAAACTGCTCCTTCGCCTATCTTGAAGGCTGTTCAGAAAGAAGACGCTGCAAAGAGCAATCGCGCAGAAGCACCAGCAGCTTAATTGTTGCGCATTTGCTGAATATTGAGCGATGGCAAAGTACCCAGGAGCGTGAATCAGTTTCAGTTTGTCGCCAGCATTGCCGAGCGTGACGTCATTCGTTACACCCCGGCCGGCATCCCGGTAGTGACTGCGAAGTTGCAGCATCAATCGGAACAGACTGAAGCGGGCATCAAACGGTTGGTCGAATTTGAACTCACTGCGTTCGCCGCAGGAGAAATTTCAGGAAGACTCAATCGTGCCGGTCTCGGCGAGATGTTCAGGTTCACCGGCTTCATGGCACGGCGTAATCGCAACAGCAAAAGCCTCGTGTTTCACATCGTTGATTTTGAATCCGTAGTTTAGATCCACCCAATTTTTAGATATCAGGAGCCGCAAAATGGCATTCGGTAAAAAGTTCGATAAAAGCAAATTGAAGCAAAAGCGCCAACAGCAAAACCCGCTGTTCAAGCGTAAGAAGTTCTGCCGTTTCACCGCAGCAGGTGTTGAACAAGTTGACTACAAGGACGTCGACACCCTGAAGGATTTCGTGCAAGAAAACGGCAAGATCATGCCAGCACGTCTGACCGGCACCAAGGCACACTATCAACGTCAAGTCGATACCGCGATCAAGCGCGCACGCTACCTCGCGTTGCTGCCATACACAGATCTGCACAACGCGTAATTGACGTCGAGATATAGGAGAAAAACATGCAAGTCATTCTGTTGGAAAAAGTCGTTAATCTCGGCGCCCTGGGCGAAGTCGTCCGCGTTAAAGATGGTTACGCACGTAACTTTTTGATCCCGCAACGCATGGCGCGTCGCGCTACTGCAACTGCAATCGCTGAATTCGAAGCCAAGCGCGCTGAGTTGGAAAAAGCCGCTGCAGAGAAGCTGGCAATTGCACAGGCACAAGGCGAAAAGTTGGGCGGTCTGACCGTTCAAATTTCGCAAAAGTCGGGCGTGGATGGCCGTTTGTTCGGTTCCGTGACCAACTTCGACATCGCCGAAGCGTTGGTCAAGCAAGGTTTCGCCGTCGAAAAGGCGCAAGTGCGTCTGCCACAAGGTCCGTTGAAGATTGTTGGCGAACACATCGTATCGGTTGCTCTGCATACCGATGTCGTGATCGACGTCACTGTTGCTGTTGCAGGCGACCACGCGTAATTTTTACGCTGTTGGTGGTTTTGCGCAATAAAGAAGCCGGGTTCGCCTGGCTTTTTTATTGCATGTCGTTGCCGCCATGTATGGCAACGATGTGTAATAAGTTCTACCGAATTGTCATCTAAACCGGTTTTTTTCAAACCGACTTAATTCGCCAGCGCCCCTGAGGCACCACTCTAAGCAGGTATAATGCGCGCCATGAACGATTCTCCCGATCCGCAACTAGAATCCCTGCGAGTTCCCCCGCACTCCATCGAAGCTGAGCAATCTGTGCTGGGCGGTTTGTTGCTGGACAATGCTGCCTGGGACCGTATTGCAGACTTTGTCAATGCGGAAGATTTCTATCGGTATGATCACCGCATCATCTTTCAGCATATCGTCAAGCTGATCAATGAAACCAAGCCTGCCGACGTGATTACCGTCTACGAAGCCATGTCCACCAGTGGCAAGGCGGAGGAAGTGGGCGGTCTTAGCTATCTGAATGCGCTGGCGCAAAATACGCCATCTGCTGCCAATATCCGCCGCTACGCCGAGATCGTGCGTGATCGCGGTATCTTGCGCAAACTGATTACGGTATCCGACGAAATTTCCGGCAACGCTTTTAATCCGCAGGGAAAAAACGTCAAGCAGATGCTGGACGAAGCAGAATCGAAGATTTTTGCCATTGCCGAAGAAGGCTCGCGCGGTTCGCAAGGTTTTCTGTCGATCCAGCCGTTGCTGACTCAGGTGGTCGAGCGTATCGATGAACTGTACAACCGCGATAGCACCAGTGACATCACCGGCGTGCCGACTGGCTTCATCGATCTGGACAAAATGACTTCGGGTTTGCAGCCTGGCGACTTGATCATTGTCGCCGGCCGTCCTTCGATGGGTAAAACTGCATTTTCGATCAACATCGGTGAAAACGTCGCGATCGATAGCGGTTTGCCGGTAGCGGTGTTCTCGATGGAAATGGGCGGCGCCCAGTTGGCCATGCGTATGCTGGGGTCGGTTGGTCGTCTGGATCAGCACCGCCTGCGTACTGGTCGTCTGATTGACGAGGACTGGCCGCGCTTGACGCATGCGATTCAAAAGATGAACGATGCGCAGTTTTATATTGACGAAACCCCGGCGCTGAGCCCGATCGAATTGCGTGCGCGTTCGCGTCGTCTGGCGCGTCAGTGCGGCAAGCTGGGCTTGATCATCATCGATTACCTGCAACTGATGTCGGGTAACGGCGGCGCTTCCAGCGGTGAAAACCGGGCCTCGGAAATTTCGGAAATTTCGCGGAGTCTGAAAGGCCTGGCCAAAGAATTGAATTGCCCGGTGATCGCTTTGTCGCAGCTTAACCGCGCATTGGAGCAACGTCCCAACAAACGTCCGGTAATGTCCGACTTGCGCGAGTCGGGCGCGATCGAGCAGGATGCCGACGTCATTTTGTTCATTTATCGCGATGAAGTCTACAATCCTGACTCACCCGATAAGGGCACGGCAGAAATCATCATCGGCAAACAGCGTAATGGTCCGATTGGCAGTATCCGCCTGGCCTTCCTGGGGCAATTTACCAAATACGACAATTATGTCGGTAGTCTTGCGAATCCTTACGGCGGCGACTGACACGCCAGATCGCTTACCCGCACCGCGTCGGGCGGGCGACACAGGCCAACTGCTGTTGGCTTGTATCATGTCAGTAAAGTACTAACTATTCATAAGAGAGTGGAACATGTTTGGACGCTTGATGCCCACCGAGGGCAAATTTTTTGATCTGTTCAACCAGCATGCTGAACTTGGCGTGAAATGCGCCAAGGAAATGGTTGCCCTGATGACCAACTTTGACGACCTGGAAATCCGCGTACATGCCATCGAGACGCTGGAAAAGCAGGCCGACAAGGTTACGCACAACGCCATCGATCTGCTACACAAGACCTTCATCACACCGCTTGACCGTGATGATATTCACCAGTTGATCACGCGCATGGATGACATCCTCGATCTGCTCGAAGATGCTGCTCAGACTATTTCGTTGTACGACATCAAGGCCATCACGCCGGAAGCCAAGCGTCTGGCCGAGTTGTGCCTGGCCTGTGCCGAGAAAGTCAAGACCGCGGTCGGTCTGCTGCATAACATGGACAATTCGCGTCAGATTCTGGCGATCTGCCAGGAAATCGACCGTCTTGAATCGGATGCCGACCATGTCATGCGTGCGGCCATGTCGAAGCTGTTCCGCGATGAGCCGGACGTGCGCAATCTGATCAAGCTCAAAGCCATCTATGAAATCCTGGAAACCGTGACGGATCGTTGCGAAGATGTGGCTAACATCATCGAAGGCATCATCGTCGAAAATGCCTGATTCAGGCGTTCATTCTAGATAACGGTTTATCCATGCATACAGTACAAATAAGTCTTCACATTCTGGTGTTTTTGATTGCGCTAGCCTTGTTGTTCGATTTCATGAATGGCTTCCATGATGCTGCCAACGCGATTGCCACGGTGGTTTCCACTGGCGTGCTGCGGCCGCAGACGGCGGTGGCCATGGCAGCGTTCTTCAACCTTGCCGCCGTGTTTGTGTTCCATCAATTGCACGTGGCGGCTGCGGTCGGCAAGGGGACGATTGATCCGGCGGTGGTCGACCATGTTGTGGTGTTTGGCGCCTTGGTCGGCGCGATTTTCTGGAATCTGGTGACCTGGTATTACGGCATTCCTTCGTCGTCCTCGCATGCGCTGATCGGTGGCCTAGTTGGTGCGGCAGTGGCCAAGGCGGGCACTGGTTCGCTGGTCTCGTCGGGACTGATCAAGATCGTGCTGTTCATTGTTCTGTCGCCATTGCTCGGCTTCATCCTTGGTTCCATCATGATGCTGCTGGTGTCGTGGATTTTTGTGCGTTCGACCCCGCGCAAGGTTGATACCTGGTTCCGCCGTGCGCAATTGCTGTCGGCATCGATGTACAGCCTTGGTCATGGCGGCAACGATGCGCAAAAGACCATTGGCATCATCTGGATGCTGTTGATTGCTGCCGGTTACTCCGGTACCGACAATCCCCCGATATGGGTCATCATCTGCTGCTATTGCGCCATCAGCATGGGCACTTTGTTCGGTGGCTGGCGCATCGTCAAGACCATGGGGCAGAGAATCACCAAGCTCAAGCCGGTCGGTGGCTTCTGCGCCGAAACCGGTGGCGCGATCACCTTGTTCATCGCTACGGCAATGGGTGTGCCAGTGTCGACCACGCATACGATCACCGGCGCCATTGTCGGCGTTGGCGCGTCGCGCAAGATGTCGGCGGTGCGCTGGGGCGTGGCGGGTAATATCGTCTGGGCCTGGATTTTTACAATTCCGGCATCGGCATTCGTGGCTGCGGTGGCCTGGTGGATCGGTATGCACATTCTCTGACGGGCAGGACGTTGCCAAGCGTCTCTGTATTGTTTGCAGATTCGCCTGCAGATGAAAAAAGCCAGCTTGCGCTGGCTTTTTTCGTTGCTAGGGTTGGTGAATCAAAGCACATCGCTGGCATGATCGGCCAGACGCGAGCGTTCGCCGCGCGCCAGGGTGACATGGCCGCTATGCGACCAACCCTTGAAGCGGTCCACCACATAGGTCAAGCCACTCGATCCTTCGGTAAGGTAAGGCGTATCGATCTGAGCGATATTGCCGAGGCAAATGATTTTGGTACCCGGACCAGCGCGGGTGACCAAGGTCTTCATTTGCTTGGGCGTCAGGTTTTGTGCTTCGTCGATGATCAGGAACTTGTTGACGAAAGTACGGCCGCGCATGAAGTTGAGCGACTTGATCTTGATCCGTGAACGGATCAGATCCTGGGTCGCAGCACGACCCCACTCGCCAGCATCGCCGTCGGACTTGTTGAGCACTTCCAGATTGTCGTCGAAGGCACCCATCCACGGCCCCATCTTTTCTTCTTCGGTACCGGGCAGGAAGCCGATATCTTCACCGACAGGCACGGTCACGCGGGTGACGATGATTTCGTTGTAGGTCTTGGTTTCGAGCACTTGTGCCAGACCGGCTGCCAGTGCCAACAAGGTCTTGCCAGTGCCGGCCTGACCCAGCAGCGTGACAAAGTCACATTCCGGATTCATCAACAGGTTCAGCGCGAAGTTCTGTTCACGGTTGCGTGCCGTGATACCCCATACACTGTTCTTGGTATGGCCGTAGTCACGCAAGGTCTGCAGCACGGCAGTCTTGCCGTTGAGCTGGGAGACCTGGCCATAGAATGCGGGTTCGCCATTTTTCGGTTCGATGAAGACAAACTGATTCACCAGCAGCGATGGCACATGTGGACCAGTCACACGGTAATAGGTGTAGCTGGTGCCTTGCTTGTTTTCTTGCCACGACTCCATGCCCTTGCCGTGTTTGTTCCAGAAGTCGTCCGGCAGCTGGTGAATGCCGGAATACAGCAGGTCGGTGTCTTCCAGTACATGGTCATTGAAATAATCTTCCGCCGGCAAACCGATGGCACGTGCCTTGAGGCGCATGTTGATGTCTTTCGACACCAGCACCACCGGGCGCTCGGGATATTGCTGATCAAGCGCGCGCACCACGCCTAGAATCTGGTTGTCGGCCTTGCCTTCGGGCAGGCCATCCGGCAGCTTGGCGTTTTGCAGTTTGGTCTGGAAGAACAGGCGACCCTTGGCCTCTTTGTTGCCCAGCTTGGACAGTGGGATGCCGAGGTCAATGGCGTCTTCGGCAATGTCGCTCACCAGTGCATCGAGCGAGCGCGAAATTTGACGTGCATTACGCGCCACTTCCGACATGCCCTTTTTGTGGTTGTCGAGTTCTTCAAGCGTGATCATCGGCAAATAGATGTCATGCTCTTCGAAGCGGAACAGCGAGGTCGGGTCATGCATCAGTACGTTGGTGTCGAGCACAAACAGCTTGGACACGCCAAGCTTGTCGGCGCTGCGGCTAGTGGCTGACTTGGAACGCGATTCGAGTGCCTTGGGCACGGCTGCGCGGGGTTTCTCGACCGGTGTCTTGGCGCTGATCTTGGCATGCGTCTCTTGCGGTGGCGATGGCGCTTTTGCGACCGGTGCTGCGATCACGACAGGTGGTACTTCTACTAAAGCAATTCTGGGTTTGACAGGGGTACCGCGTTCGGCCTTGGGATAGTCTTTGGGTGCTAGGATAGCAGCTGGTTTACTCGGCAGTTTGGGCAGGGGCATCAGAACCTCGGTGGTAAATGGAGAAAAAATGCCGCTTTGTCAGAGCGAACAGGAACTGCGGGTACTGCAGGAGATGCAACAACGAAGCACGACCGCCACTAAGCAAACCCTTCTTGGTACGGTCATGTGCCAACGTTGGCAACAGGAACCGCACAGGGAGGAGGGCTTGGTTAGAGGGGGGATGGAACGCTGGAGGCGGCGCTGACAGGCTGGCGCGCGTTGCTGTGAGCGCGTCATTGCCGTGGTGTTTGCCGCTAGTATGAAATTGCAAAGTAAAAAAGCCGTTTTGGCAGGTGCGAGACCTGATCCAAAAACGGCTTTTAAACATCGGTTTTCTATTTGAATTCAAAGGCTTGTCTAAAGTAACCAGTTCTCTCGGCTGGCGCCGGCAAGTGATGGTTCAAACCAGACTTGCCGCTGCGCAGATCAACATTTCAGTGATGGCTGAAACGTCTTTTAAGCAATTGTCTTCACAAAATCCAACACTTCGTCCACATGAGAAGGTACTTTCACTCCACGCCATTCTTTCACCAATTTGCCAGTGGCGTCAATCACAAACGTACTGCGTTCGACGCCGCGTACTTTCTTGCCATACATGTTTTTCATCTTCATGACATCAAACATGATGCACAAGCTTTCGTCGGGATCGGAAATCAGTTCAAAAGGCATCTCCAACTTGGCTTTGAAGTTTTCGTGCGATTTCAGGCTGTCGCGGCTGATGCCGAAGATCGCGGTGTTGTGTTGCAGGAATTGTGCATACGCTTCACGGAACTGGATGCTCTCGGTAGTACAGCCCGGGGTATTGTCTTTGGGATAAAAATACAGCACCAGGTTCTTGCCCTGGTAGTCGGACAGGTTGAAGGTTTTACCGCTGGTCATGGCCGCAGAAAATTCTGGCACGATCTTGTTTAGGATGGATGGTGTATCGTCAGTCAACATAGCGGCCCGGGGTGAGGTGTTGGATTGTTTGTTTGCAGTGTTGTGGTGTCAGTGGCAGGTTCATGCAGCCTGCAGGATCATGTCGCCGGAGCGTCCTGGGAGTTCACCCCAGCTAATCGGCAGGATTGGCAAGACCTCATCCTTGACGGTCTGGTAATAGTCGCCCATCGAGACCAGCTCATAACCTTGCGCTCGCCAGCCGAGCAACAGTTGCTCGAAGATGGGGGCGAGCTTTTGTCCTTCAAGCTCGGCATGCAAGGTAAATACATGGTCACGCGGTTGTTCGGTCAGGCGCAGCAGCAGTGCCGCGGCATTGCTGGTATCAATGAGCTGGCCGCCGATGGTGCGCCCGAGCAGTTCATCGAGCGTTGGCAGCGTCGTCGGCAATTGCACACATGACAAGGTACGGCCCTGCGCACTGAGCAGATGCGGGCCAGCAGCGGGGGCGGCCAGCGTGCCGTCTTCAGCCAGTACGGCGCGGCCATCGGAGGAGTAGGCAATGCCGAACGCATCGAGTTGCAGGAAGGCATGTTCGTTCATTTGCCAGCCGGCAGCACCGTGCGTGATCGGTGCATGTCCAAAGATGTCGTGGAAGCGCGCATAGGCACGTTGCATGACTTCCTGGGTCCAGGCAGCGTCACGCTGACGTACGTGGTCTTGCCAGACGCGGTGATCCCAGGTGTGAATGCCGCATTCAAAGCCGGCATCGCGCACGGCCCGCATGTAGTTGGCGCAGGTCTTGCCGATATCGGGCGCTGGCAACAGCGTGCCGTACATCAGCGTCTTGATGCCGTAATGTTCGACCACCGAGGTGCGTGAGACCTTGCTGAAAAAACCAGGACGGAATACTTGCTTGAGTGCCCAGCCGGTATGATCGGGGCCGAGCGAAAACAGAAAGCTGGCATTGGCGCCGTGACGCTGCAATTGCTTGACCAGATTGGGGACGCCTTCGCGTGTTCCGCGGTAGGTGTCGGCATCGATTTTGAGTGTGATCTGAGGCAATTTACTGGCTTTCTGGAGGGCGCTGTTAGTGCAAATTGTTGCACGAAAGTCGAGGTGGATAAATCTATTTCCCGCAATGCTGCAATCGTGAACCAAAAAAATGGTGGCAAAAACAAAAAATGCGTTCCGAAGAACGCATTTCCCGTTGCAACCGCAAGTGCGATTTAGTCGACCAGTGCGCGCGCTTCAGCGACTTGGCCGCGGTAGGCGTCAAAAATATTGCGCAGTGTCTCGGCCATGGTGAACGTTGGCTTCCAGTTCAGTTCTTCACAGGTATTGGTGATCTTCGGAACGCGGTTTTGCACGTCTTGATAACCCTTGCCGTAGTAGGCCGTCGAGGTAGTTTCCAACAATTTGACCTGCTTGGCCGATTCGGCATATTCAGGGTATTCGGTGGCCAGCGTGAGCATCATGTTAGCCAGTTCACGGATCGAATAGTTGTTGGTCGGATTACCGATGTTGTAGATCTTGCCGGTGGCGATACCGCCTTCGTTGGCGATGATCTTCATCAGCGCGTCGATACCATCATCAATGTAGGTGAACGCACGCTTTTGCTGACCGCCATCGACCAGCGAGATATTTTCGCCACGTACAATGTGACCGAAGAATTGGGTGACGACGCGCGAGCTGCCTTCTTTCGGTGTGTGGATCGAATCCAGACCAGCGCCGATCCAGTTGAATGGACGGAACAGTGTGAAGTTCAGATTGTCTTCCATGCCATAGCCCCAGATCACACGATCCATCAGCTGTTTGGCGCAGGAGTAGATCCAGCGTGGCTTGTTGATTGGGCCACAGATCAGTTCCGACTCTTCGGAGTCGAATTCGTCGTCGTGGCACATGCCATAGACTTCCGAGGTCGATGGGAACACCAGATGCTTGCCATACTTGGCAGCCGAGCGCACGATCGGCAGATTGGCTTCAAAGTCCAGTTCGAACACGCGCAATGGCTTGTTGACATAGGTCGACGGCGTCGCAATGGCGACCAGCGGCAGGATCACGTCGCACTTCTTGACGTGGTATTCGACCCATTCCTTGTTGATCGTGATGTCGCCCTCAAAGAAGTGCATGCGCGACTTGTAGGCCTCGTTTTCCAGAATGTCGGTGATGCGGTCGGTCATCATGTCCATGCCATAGACGTGCCAGTCAGTGGTTTCCAGAATACGCTTGGACAAGTGATGGCCGATGAAGCCGTTGACGCCGAGGATGAGGACTTTTTTCATATTAAGTAGACGACCTTAGACGGCCATGTATTTCAAATAATTGTTAAGAGAGACATCTTGATCATTGATCTGGATGCCCATGATTTGCAGATAGTTGCCATCGCCGCAACGGGCGTAGAGGCGGCCACCTTCAAAGAACTTGTCTTGCGTGCCATGCGACCGTTCTAGCGTCGGGCGGACAGAAGCCGGCACCATGCGGGTTCTCACCAGCGTGATTTTATCACCCGCAATTTCTTCAAAGGCACCCGGATAAGGCGGGGCCACGGTACGCACCAGATTATGCACGTATTGCGAGGGTTTTTTCCAGTCGATACGGCCGTCTTCCGGCTTGCGGCCGCCGAAATAACTGCCCTTGCTGAGATCGTTGGGCAACTTTGGCGTACGCCCTGACAGCATCAGCGGCAAGACGCGCCACAGGGTTTGCTCCGCAGCAACCACGACCTTGCCGAAGACTTCGTAGGCAGTGTCGTCGGGCAAGATCGGTACCGCCGTTTGCGCCACGATGGCACCGGCATCGGGCTTTTCTGCCATTTCGTGCAGCGTGGCGCCGGTTTCGGTTTCACCGTGCAGCACGGCCCAGTTGATCGGTACGCGACCACGGTATTTCGGCAGCAGCGAGCCATGCATGTTGTAGGCACCGTGCTTGGCCAGCGCCAGCAGATTGACCGGCAGCATGTGGCGATAGTAAAAGCTGAAAATGAAATCCGGTTGCGCCGCCTGCACTTGTGTCAACACTTGTGCCGACTTGGGATCTTCCGGCGTGATATAGGCGATGCCGTATTCACGGCAGACGCTGGCGACCGAGCCGAACCAGATATTCTCGTTGGGATTATCTTCGTGAGTGACCACCAGGGCCACGCGTACGCCGCGTGCCAGCAATACCTTCAGGCAGCGCACACCGACATCATGATAGGCAAAGACGACTGCGTTCATGAGTTCTGGCCGCTCTGTTCGGACGATTGCTCGAGCACTGCCTGCACCACATAGCGTGGACGGGCGCGCACTTGCAGATAGATGCGCCCAATGTACTCACCAAGCAGACCGATGCCGAACAGGATCACGCCAATGAGGAAGAAGGTGATGGCAAACAAGGTAAATACCCCTTGAACTTCCGCACCGAGGATGAAGCGACGTATCACCATCAGGATGAACAGCGCCGCCGAAGCAAACGACAGGCCAATACCGAGCAGCGAAAACAATTGCAGCGGCACCAGTGAAAAACCGGTGATGAGGTCAAAATTGAGGCGGATCAGGCTATACAGCGAATACTTGGATTCGCCGGCCGAACGCTCTTCGTGTTCGACGATGATTTCGGTCGGCTTGCGCGCAAACGAATACGCCAGTGCCGGCACGAAGGTATTGACTTCGCGACATTGATTGACCAGGTTGATGACGTTGCGGCCATAGGCGCGCAGCATGTTGCCCTGATCGGTCATTTTGATACGCGTAATCTTTTCGCGCAGGCGGTTCATGGCCTTGGAGGCCCAGGTGCGCCATGCAGAATCCTGGCGCTGACGCCGGATCGAGCCGACATAGTCGTAGCCTTCGCGCATCTTGGTCACCAGATTGCCGATTTCCTCGGGCGGATTTTGCAGGTCGGCATCGAGCGTGACGACGATATCGCCGCGGGTAGCTTCAAAGCCGGCCAGAATCGCCATATGCTGGCCATAGTTGCCATTGAACAGCACTACCCGTGTCACATCGGGGCGCAAGTGGTATTGTTCGCCCAGCATGGCGGCGGACTGGTCGCGGCTGCCGTCGTTGACGAAAATGATTTCGTAGGCGATGCCGAGGGCGTCCAACGCCGGGTAGAGCCGGGCAAACAGCTTGGCAAGGCCTGATTCCTCGTTATATACGGGAATAACAACGGAAAGTTCTGGTTTCATCAAAGCTTGGAAATTAAGAATTACACTAAAGACATCGTTAATGTATTACACCTGATGCAAACTGCATACCAGCGCGTGATGCCAACGCCAGTATGATTTACAGTGCGCTCATTGTCGATTGATTATGCTGCACCCGACGCTGCTGCGAGCACGGATTTTACCGCGCCGACTGCACGTTCGACATCGGCCGTGTTCATCGCCGTAAACATCGGCAGCGACACGATCAGGCGGCCAACCCGTTCAGCTACGGGGAACATGCCTTCCTTGAAACCGAGTTCACGGTAAAGCTTGAGCAGATGAATCGGTGGATAGTGGTAGCCGATACCGATTTGTCGTTCCATCATCTTTTCCATGAACGTCGCGCGCGTGATGCGTTCTGGCAGTACCAGCTGGAACATGTGCCAGTTGGAATTCTCGAAGTCGGCGACCGGCAGTTGTGCACCACTTTGGCCTTCGAATTCGCTGCCAAATACGTCGAAGTAGTGGCGCGCCAGGCTGCGGCGCTTTTCAGTGACGGCATCGATATGGGCAAACTGGCCCAGGCCGATGGCGGCAGCGACGTCGGTCATGTTGAACTTGCCGCCCAGCACATCGACTTCCAAACCGTCAAAACCGGTGCGAGTGACGCCTTGCAGGCGGTATTTTTCCGCCAGGCGCGCTTCGTCGGCATTGTTGACCACCAGACAACCACCTTCGGAACTGGTGATGTTTTTGTTGGCTTGGAAGCTGAACGACACGAAATCGCCGAATGCGCCAATGCGCCGGCCTTTCCAGCTCGAGCCGAGGGCTTGGGCAGCATCTTCGATGACGCGCAGATTGTGCTTCTTGGCAATGGCGTAGAGGCGGTCCATGTCGACCGGCAAACCCGCCAGATAGACCGGGATGATGGCCTTGGTGCGCGGCGTGATCGCTGCTTCCAGCTTGTCCAGGTCGATGTTGCGGGTGACCGGGTCGATATCGGCGAAGACCGGTGTGGCGCCGGTCTCGATGATCACGTTGGCGGTCGCTACCCAGGAAATCGGTGTGGTGATGACTTCATCGCCAGCGCCGACACCAGCGATACGCAGGGCGATTTCCATGGTGCAGGTACCGGAGTTGAAGGTGCGCACCAGGCGCGTGCCCAGATATTCGGACAATTGCTTTTCGAATGCCTGCACCTTGGGGCCGGTGGTAATCCAGCCGGAGCGCAGCACATCGGCCACCGCGCTGATGGTCGCTTCATCAATGGTGGGCTTGGAAAACGGCAAAAACGGCAAAGGCTGTGTCATGGAGGGCTCACAAATTTCGGATCAAAAACTGGTAGCGGCAGAAAAAAGCCGCACATACCGGCACGTATTGTAAATCAGGCACTGCTCGCTTGACCATCTGTGCGGACAGTGCGCTGGTCCAGGGATTAACTGCGGGTAAGCAGAATCACGCCGACGATGATCACGGCGATGGCCATCAGGCGCTGGGCCGAGACCACTTCGCCGAGGAAATACCAGGCGCCAATGGCATTGATGATATAGCCCAGCGACAGCAACGGATAGGCAATCGTGACATCGACGCGCGACAGGCCGATGATCCATACGCCGACCGACACCACGTAACAGGTCAAGCCGCCGATGATCGGCAATTGTGTCGCCAGCTTGATGCCGGTGGCTAGCCAGTTGTCGGCGGTCAGGTGAATCGCGCCAACCGCGTTGGTACCGGCCTTGAGCAGCAGTTGCGCTACGGCATTGAGGCAGATGCCGACGAAGATGAAACCGAAGGTGGTGATATTCATGGTGTCACCTTGGCTGGTTCGCCAGCAGTTGGTGGATCATTGGCGACGATCACGCGGCGCGGATCCTGGCCGATCAGCCGCATGGGGATGCCGCGTTCTTTCAGGTCTTTATAAACTTGTGGATCCATGATGGCGATATCTTTCTTGCCGGCGGCGTGGTTGGCCATCCATTGCGCCACGAAGGCATCGATGGTTGGCAGCCACAACTGCGGTTCCTGCTTCAGACCGAATTCCAGTTCATCGGCATGACGCACCATGGTCATCGTGCGTTGCAGGTAAAACGGCAGTGCCTGTTCATAACGGCCGACCAGGTACATCGGCGTTTGCGGCGTCAATTCTGCCTGTAATGCCGGGACATAGTCGATCCCGGCCGAATAGCGGCCTTGTGGATCGTGACCCAGCATCAGCAACTGGCCGGCGATGAAGCTGCTGGCCGCCAGCAAGACCACTGCCAGGTCGCGCTGGCTACGGGCAAAGCGGATTGCCAGCACCGCACCAACAAAGGCGGTAATTGCCGCGGCATAAATCCACGGTACATGCGCTGTCAGCAACGGCAGCGAATAAGCATCCTTGGCCAATTCTGGCACGCGCGAGATGAAACCCATGCCGATGGCGCACATCAGCGCCACCAGTGCGGCCGACCAGACGATCGCCTTGGACGAGGCGCGTTCCAGATAGCAGGCAATCAGCAGCGCCAGGGTCGGAAAGATCGGCAGAATATACGACGGCAGCTTGGAGTCGGAAATGCTGAAGAACACAAAAATGAATACCGACCAGACCAGCAACATCTTGCGCGGCTGGAAGCGGCCTTCACTCAGGCTGGTGAAGTTGCCCGCGCCGCTGCGGTCTTCATTGAGGCCACCCCACAGGCTTTGCGCCATGATTGCCAGCCAGGGCAGGATGCCTGCCACCAGAATGGGGATGAAATAATACCAGGGGCCGGTACGGCTATGGATCTTGGTAGTAAAACGCTGGAAATGCTCGTGGATGAAGAAGAATTGCGGGAATTCCGGGTTTTTCATCGACACGAGTACAAACCAGGGCGTGGTGATCAGGAAAAACAGCAACAAGCCCTTGATCATGTGCAAGCGCTTCCAGATCGCCCAGTCGCGCGAAAACAGCGTGTACAGTATCAGCACTGCGCCCGGCAGCACAATGCCGATCAAGCCCTTGGACAATACCGCCAACGCCATGCCAGCCCAGCATAGCAGCATCCAGTTGCGTTGTTCGTCGCGGTCGGCCTCGGTGCGCTGCGCCAACAGCAGGGCGCAGATGCTCAAGGTCATCATCCCGGCCAGGCCCATGTCGAGCGAATTGATATGGCCCATGGCCGCCCAGAACAAGCTCGATGCCAGCACCAGCGGGGCATAGAAACCGACACGTTCGTTGAACACGCGACGACCGGTATAAGCAACCAGAGCGATGCCAAACAGGCCGTTGAGACCGGTCCACAAACGTGCTTGCCATTCACCAAGCCCGAACAACTCGAAGGTGATTGCATTCATCCAGGTTTGCAGCGGTGGCTTTTCGAAGTACTTGATGCCGTTCAGGCGCGTCGTGATCCAATCCTGGGTGGCAACCATTTCGCGCGCCATTTCCGCATAGCGTCCTTCATCGGTCGGCACCAGGGTGCGGGCGCCAAGCATATAGAACCAAATCAGCAGGAACAGGATGAGCAGCGTCCAGACGAACGCTTTGGATTTGTACAATTCGCGCATTACGGCGATTTCCTTAAGCAGAGACAGGGTGGTGTGGAGAGCCCGATTCAATGATCAGCGCCAGCGCAACTTTGCGGCCTTCTGCCATTAAAATGTTGTAAGTTCGGCAAGCCGCCTGATTATCCATGCATTCGACACCAATCCGGCGTGCCGTCAGTTGCGTCGTCAGTTTGGGATGGACAAAACGTTGCCGCTGTCCGGTGCCGAGGATCACCACGTCAGGCTGGGTGGCATCGATCTGCTCAAAATGCGCCTCGCTCAATTGATCGAAGGACGCCACCGGCCAGGCGGTCGGTGCTGTCTCTGGCAATACCAGCAGGCTATTCGTAAAGCGCACGGCATTGATTTCAATGCCGGTGTCGTCATAGGCCGTGACGGTTTGGTATTGCTGGCTTGCAGTGGATTGAAGCTTCATGGCGCGTAGCGTCGAAAGGGCAACCGTCAGCGTGTAGTCTCGGCCGATTTCGACAATAAGGTCTTAAAGTGCTGCATTGTAGCGTTTTCCTGTTCTTGGCTACGCATTATTCATTGATAAAATCGAAGGCTTTCGGCAAAATGGCCGGTTCCGGCGGGCTTTTGCAGGAGCGCATGTCATTACTCGTGATAAGAAGCGTTCCTGCCAGAGCGGATGTCGGTGAGGCGGTTCCATTTAATGAAATACCGTTTTAAGGATGTGCACTGTGCGACCGATTCAAAAATCGAAGAAACTGGCAGATGTCTGTTACGACATCCGCGGGCCCGTGCTGGAAAAAGCGCGGCAAATGGAAGAAGAAGGCCATAAAATCATCAAGCTCAACATCGGCAACCTGGCCGCGTTCGGCTTCGATGCGCCCGATGAAATCGTGCAGGACATGATCCGCAACATGGGCAATGCCTCCGGCTATACCGATTCCAAGGGTTTGTTCGCGCCGCGCAAGTCGATCATGCATTACACCCAGCAAAAGCAGATCCAGGGTGTCACCATTGATGATATCTACCTTGGCAATGGTGCCTCGGAATTGATCGTCATGAGCGTCAATGCGCTGCTCAATACCGGCGATGAGGTGCTGGTGCCTTCACCGGATTATCCGCTGTGGACGGCTGCCGTGAGCTTGTCCGGCGGCACACCAGTGCATTATGTCTGTGACGAACAGGCCGGCTGGCAACCCGACGTGGCCGATATTCGCAAGAAGATCACGCCCAATACCAAGGCCATCGTGGTCATCAACCCGAACAATCCAACCGGCGCCCTGTACACCACAGAGGTGCTCAAGGAATTGGTCGAAGTGGCGCGCCAGCACCAATTGATCATCTTCGCCGACGAAATCTACGACAAGGTGCTGTACGACGGCAACACCCATACTTCGCTGGCCTCGCTGGCTGACGACGTGCTGTTCATCACCTTCAACGGCTTGTCCAAGAATTACCGTTCCTGCGGCTATCGTGCCGGCTGGATGGTGGTTTCGGGCGAAAAAAGGCATGCCAAGGATTACATCGAGGGCCTCAACATGCTGGCATCGATGCGTTTGTGTGCCAATGCACCCGGTCAATATGCGATCCAGACCGCGCTGGGCGGTTACCAAAGCATCAACGATCTGGTGGCGCCGCATGGTCGTCTGGCCAAGCAACGTGATCTGGCGCACAAGCTGCTGACCGACATTCCAGGGGTGACCTGCGTCAAGCCGAAATCAGCGCTGTACATGTTCCCGCGCCTCGATCCGGAGATTTATCCAATCCAGGACGATCAGCAATTTGCCTACGATTTGCTGGCCGAGGAAAAGGTCTTGATTGTGCAAGGGACCGGTTTCAACTGTCCGACACCGGATCACTTCCGCGTGGTGTTCTTGCCCAATACCGACGATTTGACCGAATCGATGGGCCGTATTGCGCATTTCCTGGAAAACTATCGCAAGCGCCACGGCACGGCTTGATCGTGATAACAGATTTTCCCGCACTACCCGTCGCAGCGCTGCGACGGTTTTTTATTTCAACTACGAAGACATTATGAAATCCATCAAAGTAGGTCTGCTTGGCATTGGCACCGTCGGTGCCGGTACTTTCAATGTATTGAAGCGCAATCAGGAAGAGATTGCGCGGCGCGCGGGACGCGGCATTGAAATTACCATGGTGGCCGATCTGAACACAGAGCGCGCCGCCGAGCTGACCAATGGACAAGTCAAGGTCGTCAACGACGCCAATCTGGTGGTCAATGACCCGGACATTGATATTGTCATCGAGTTGATCGGCGGCTATGGTATTGCCAAAGAACTGGTGCTCAAGGCCATCGCCAATGGCAAGCATGTGGTCACTGCCAACAAGGCATTGATCGCAACGCATGGCAATGAAATCTTCAAGGCTGCGCAGGAAAAGGGCGTGATGGTGGCGTTCGAGGCCGCTGTGGCCGGTGGCATTCCTATCATCAAGGCCTTGCGCGAAGGCTTGACTGCCAACCGCATCCAGTGGATTGCCGGCATCATCAATGGCACCACCAATTTCATCCTGTCCGAAATGCGCGACAAGGGCCTGGACTTCAGCGTGGCGTTGCAGGAAGCACAGCGCCTGGGCTATGCCGAAGCCGACCCGACCTTCGATATTGAAGGCGTCGATGCAGCACACAAGCTGACCATCATGGCGTCGATTGCGTTCGGCATTCCGGTGCAGTTCGACAAGGCGCACGTGGAAGGCATCACCAAGCTGCAAGCGACCGATATCAAGTATGCCGAACAACTGGGCTATCGCATCAAGTTGCTCGGCATCACACGGCAAACTGCCAATGGCATCGAATTGCGCGTGCATCCGACCTTGATTCCATCGAGCCGCCTGATTGCCAATGTCGAAGGCGCGATGAATGCAGTCGTAGTACGTGGCGATGCTGTCGGAGAAACGCTGTACTACGGCAAGGGTGCCGGTTCCGAGCCGACCGCTTCGGCCGTGATTGCCGATCTGGTCGATATCACACGCCTGGCGACTGCTGATCCGGAACACCGCGTACCGTATCTGGCCTTCCAGCCGCATTCGATGGCCGATACGCCAGTGCTGCCGATGGCCGATGTCACCACCAGCTATTACTTGCGCATGCATGTGGCGGACAAGCCGGGCGTGCTGGCCGATGTCACGCGCATTCTGGCGGACTCGTCGATTTCTATCGATGCCATGCTGCAAAAGGAACCGTCGGAAGGCGAAACCCAGACCGATATCATCATGCTTACGCACCAAACTCAGGAGCGCAACATTGAGGCGGCGATTCTCAAGATCGAAGCTTTATCGACCGTCGTCGGCAGCGTGACCAAGATTCGCCTGGAGGAGTTGGCCTGAACATAGCGGCATGAGACTGAAATAAAGTCTGCGACGAACTAGTCGCATCGGCTTGAAGAATGGATGTAGGGAAAGACCATTGCTGAGCTCTGTATTGCACAGAGCTCAGTTTTTTTTTGCCCGCAGTATCAGGCATGGAGGGCATGCATTGACGAACTGTATGTTTTCATACTCTCGCTCTTTTCAAGCGGGAAAGTAGGGGAAGATACCTGCATCCGGCCATGACTGCGATGTCCTAGTGTTGCGGTTGCAATTGATCGCCTCGCGCATGATCGTGTCAGTGGAAACGACCTCCGCCAATGCCTGATGTGGAGCACAGTGTCCTCAACTGTTGGGCCAATTGCCAATTGAGACACACGAATGATCATGCGCGAAAGCGATATCGACATGAAACTCAATAAAATACTTCTTGGTGGTTTGATTGGGGCAATCTCCACTTCGGCCATGGCCATCCCGACGGAAGATGAACTTTCGCAAGCCGCAGCAAATCCGGTCGCGGACATGGTGTCGGTTCCGGTGCAAAGCAATTGGGTCCGTCCGGTGGGGCCAAACGACGCAACCCGCTACGTGATGAATGTTCAGCCCGTGATTCCCTTTCGCATCAATGACGATTGGAATCTGATTACCCGGACCATTGTGCCGGTGATTCGTCAGCCCGAGGTCGTGGCTGGCCAGGGAGCTACCTGGAGCACCGGAGATGTGATTGCTTCGACGTTCTTTTCTCCGCGCGCCGTGACGAATCTGATCTGGGGTGTCGGGCCGGTTTTCCTGCTGCCCACGGCAAGCAGAGATGACTTTGGCGCCAAAAAATGGGGGGTGGGGCCATCTGGGGTGCTACTCATCCAGGCAGGTCCTTGGAGCGTAGGTGGGGTGGCCAATCACATCGTTTCTTTTGCAGGCAATAGTCATCGCGACAGTATCAATGTGACTAACTTGAACCCATTTGTGGCTTATGCGCTCGGGAGTGGATGGAGTACCACATTCCAATCTGAATACATCCGGAATTGGCAAGCAAGCTCGGGGCGCAACACCACCAGCCTGGGCTGGGGCATGGCCAAAGTCATGCTGTTAGGCAGTCAACCGGTCAGCATTTATCTCGGTTATACCCATTTCATTACGACGCCGAATGGATCTCCCGATAACGGCATTCGCCTCACCATGAATTTCCTCTTCCCAAAATGAAATAATCGGGCAGATGGAATTTTGTGCATCAGTCGATCGGCCCATGATCGCCGCTAGGACGTAAAAAAGGAGCCAAGGGATTAATGCTGTTCAACGACGCACTGAGCGCAGGAAAAAAGAATCAATGATCCAGCCGACACTGCTCGCGCAGATACTCAATAAACCCCTGCTGCACCTGCGTAGGCAACCAGTCCGCCCGCGTCGTCAACCCGACCGTGCGCTCCTCCTGAGGCGGTGCAATATCGAGCGCCACCACATCATGGCGGTAATTGCCATACAAGATGTGCGACCTTGACAGCAAGGAAATGCAATCATTTTCCTCCAGCATTGCAATCATCATGGCCAGCGAGCTGGTTTCCACCACCACGCGCGGCCGCGTCGGCAAGGTCGCCAGCATTGCCTCGACCACATTGCGGCGCGGCATATCCTGCTGCGGCACTACCCAGCCAAAAGCCGTCAAATCCTCGGGCGTGACATGCTCACGCAGCGCCAGTGCATGCCCGCGCCGTACCACCACTGCATATGGATCGGTAAACAACGCCGCCTCCACCACACTATCGGCCAAGCGTGGCTCACGCAACGCGCCGACAATGATGTCGAGCTCGCCAAAGCGCAAATCATTGATCAGGCGCGAATGCGGACCTTCCCGAATCGTCACCGCAATATCGGGAAACTCTACCTGCAAACGACCAATCGCCCGAGCCAGCAAACGCTGCGGTAACAAAGGCAACACACCCACCGCTACCTTGCCGCTGGCCAGACCGCGTGCCGAGGCCAGATCAACTGTGGCTTGATTGATCTCATGCAGTGCCAGACTGAAACGGCGCGCCAGCTCAGTACCGGTGGCATTGGCCGAGACACTGTGCACTCGCCGCCGGTATAGCGTCACGCCCACGGTTTCTTCCAGCTCGCGCGCGGCCCGATGTACCGCCGGTTGCGAAATGCCGAGCTTGCGGGCCGCTTCTACTGCCGAGCCAAGCTGCGCAATCGCAATATGACAACGGATCTGCGCATCGGTCAGATGGCGACATACCGCACTGGCGTCATGATTGCGCGGCTTGGTACCGCTCAGCACGGCAGCGACGGCGACTTCCATCTGATCCAGCATGCGGCGCACGCGTCGATGCAATAGTTTGCCTTCCGGCGTCAAATCACTGCCGCCATAGCCACGCTCAAACAACACCGCACCAAAGCTCTCTTCCAGTTTTTTGATCGCCAGACTCACCGCCGGTTGTGTTAATCCAACAGCTTCGGCAGCGTGGCCGATACCGCCTTCCCGACACACTGCATCGAAGAACACCAAACGCCTCAGACGGACGATTTCGTCAGACATGACACCCTCATTTCGCTAAAATAAAACATATTTATATATTAAGCTTAATTTAAATTTATGGGATGTGTCGTCGTTAAAATTAGTGAATTTCGGTCTTTTTTAATACACTTCGCTCACATTATGGAATAAAAAAATACAGGAGCTTAACCATGTACGACATCGTCGATACGCATACACACGCTATATCGCCGGACCACGAGCGCTATCCGTTAGCGCCGGTCGGTGGCAAGCAATCGGATTGGTCGGCGCATCGCCCGGCCGACTTTGAATCCTTGCTTGCGGCCATGGATGGCGCCGGTATCGCTCATGCCATGGTGGTACAAGCGTCCACGGCTTATGGTAATGACAATAGTTATGTGGTGGCTGCGGTCAACGCCCATCCTGATCGTTTTTGCGGCGTGATTTCAATCGACGTGCTGGCCGCCGATGCGGTCGACAAGTTCAAGTACTGGCTGGATCAGGGCATGAGCGGTCTGCGCCTGTTCCTGACCGGCACCACGATGCCAGGGCAGGCAAGCTGGCTCGACGATGAGCGCTCGTATCCAGTCTGGGAATACGCGCAAGCCAACAATCTGTCGATCTGCCTGCAGATGACCGCCGCTGGCATCCCTGCGCTGCAACGCATGCTCGCGCTGTTCCCACGTAGCCGTGTGCTGCTCGATCATCTGGCCCGGCCTGATCTGGCCGCTGGTGCACCGTATACCTCGGCGGCTTCGCTGTTCGAACTGGCGGCGCATCCAGGCGTGTATCTGAAGCTGACCAATCGCACCATTACCGAAGCCGGTCGTGGCGCGTCGACGCCACAGGACTTTTTCCCGCGCGTGGTGCAGGCCTTCGGTGCCAAGCGCATCGCCTGGGGTTCCAATTTCCCGTCGGCCGAAGGTTCGTTGCAAGGTTTGCTGGCCGAGGCGAAAGCCGGTCTGGCGATGCTGTCGGCGGAAGACCAGGCCTGGATTTTCGGCGATACGGCACGCTCGATCTATCCGGCGCTCAACAAAATGGGAGCATGAGCATGAGCAGCGAACAAAAGGTGTTGCATTTGCGCACCGCCATCAAGTCATATCCGCATACGGAAAAGATCATCAGCGGCGCCATTTCGGTGCCAGGAATTGAGCTTGATTGCCTCGATATCGAGCCGATCCATCACGCCTTTGCACCCATGGCGCGGACCCAGGCTTACGATGTCAGTGAACTGGCCATCGTCACGTATTTGCAGGCCAAGGCTTACAACAAGCCACTGATTCTGTTGCCGACCGTGCTGGCCGCACGTCTGCAGCAGGGTTGCATCGTCTACAACGCCAAGCATGGCAAGCTCAGTGTCAATGACCTGGCTGGCAAGCGCGTCGGCGTGCGTGCCTATACCCAGACCACCGGCATGTGGGTGCGGGCAATTCTGGCCGGCACGTATGGCATTCCCAGTCAGTCGATCAACTGGATCACGTTTGAAGGCGGTCATCTCAGCGAATACCTTGATCCCGCCTTCGTCACGCGTGCCGACGCCGGACAGGATATGCTGCAGATGCTGCGCGATGGCGATATCGATGCCGCCATTTTCGGTAATGATTTGCCCAAGGAAGAGGGCATCCTTGCGGTGATCAGCGATCACGTCGAAGCGGATCGTCTGTGGCAGGCCAAGCATGGTTTCGTGCCGATCAACCATGTCGCTGTCATGCACCGTGCGGTGGCTGAGCAGCATCCGGAGAGCGTCAAGGCAGTGTACCAACTGTTCCGTCAGGGCAAGGATGGGCTGGCGTCGCCGACGGCCATACGGCAGCGCGTGCCGGATGGTATCGATGCCTTGCGCGGGCCGTTGGAAATGATTCTGGCCTGCTGTGAAGAGCAGCAACTGTTGCCACGCAAGTTGACGGTTGATGAAATCTTTGCCGATAGTCTCGAATTTTTGGGTGACGCGGCACGATGATCGCGTTGCCATGCAAATGGCAATCACCTGGCAGCAAATGAACACCAGCCTGACAGCGGCCAATCCGGCACGCGGTCGAGGTCAATCAAAAAAGTCGCCATTTAAGAGCGACGTGGCACACGCCACTTACTATTTAACGAGGAGAGCATATCGTGGACATGAAAGATATTCCCGTCCAACGACCGAAACCCAAGCGACGGTTCTACGAGGATTTGTCGTTCCAGGTCTTTTTCGGCATCATCATCGGCGTCGCCGTGGGACACTTTTGGCCCGATATCGGCAAGTCGATGCAACCGCTCGGTGACGCTTTCATCCGCATCATTCAGATGGTGGTCGGTCCGGTCATTTTCTGTTCGGTCTGCAGCGGCATCGCCAATGCCGGTGACATGAAAAAAGTCGGTCGGGTGGCCATCAAGGCACTGATCTATTTTGAAGTGATTACGTCGCTGGCACTGGTGATCGGTCTGGTCACGATCAATGTCATGCAGCCTGGTGTGGGCATGAATATCGATGTCGCGACGCTCGATCAGGCAGCGGCGTCGAGCTACATCACGCAGGCGCATCAATTTGTGTCGACCAGCGCATTCCTGCTCAATCTGATTCCTAAAACCATCGTCTCCGGTTTCGCCAATGGCGATATTTTGCAGATTCTGTTTTTCTCGGTATTGTTCGCGTTTGGTCTGGCCGCCGCTGGTGAACGTGCCAAACCGATGCTCAATGTGATCGACAGCTTTTCGTCGGGACTGTTCTGGATCATCGGTCTGGCGATGAAAATTTCGCCGATTGCCGCCTTCGGTGCGATTGCCTTTACCGTCAGCAAATTCGGCGTCGGTTCGCTGGTCTCGCTGGGCAAGCTGGTGCTGGAGTTCTATCTGACCTGCGGTCTGTTCTTTGTGCTGGTTCTGTTGCCGGTGACGTATTTCAGCGGCTTCAGCCTGTTCAAGCTGATGCGCTACATCCGTGCTGAATTGCTGCTGGTGATCGGCACCAGCTCCTCCGAAAGTGTGTTCCCGCAGATGTTGAAGAAGCTGGAACAACTGGGTTGCGAAAAATCGGTGGTCGGTCTGGTGCTGCCTGCTGGCTATTCCTTCAATCACGATGGCACCTGTCTATACTTCGCCGCCGTTGCCGTGTTCCTGGCGCAAGCCACCAACACCGCGCTGGGCTGGGAACAGCAGATTGGCTTGCTGATGGTGTTGCTGATCACCTCCAAAGGTGGTGCTGGTGTGGCCGGTTCAGCCATCGCCGTGCTGGCGGCCACGCTGGCAGCGACCAACGCCATTCCGGTGGCATCGATTGCATTGATTCTGGGCGTGCACCGGCTGCTGTCTTCGGCATTCGTGTTCGTCAATATTACCGGCAATGCTGTCGCCACCGTCGTGGTGGCAGGCTGGGAAAACGGGTTGGACCGCATCAGGTTAAAGGCCGAACTGAACGCGGGTTATATAGAGCCTGAAGTCATCATCCGCAAGACTGCCGCCGCAGGCCGCTAAGCATTCCGTCACGGAACTGCTTGCCGGAGTGCCCCATCAACCGGGGCGCGGCGAAAGCCATTCGTCACACTCACATAAATTAACCGAATGTCATATCCATTCGGAAGGGAGATCTCATGAAAAAATTTGCTTACACCATCGCCACGCTTGCCGTTTCCGCACCATTGATGTCGGTCATGAATACGGCGCAAGCACAATCGAACGTCACCATTTTCGGTACCGCTGATGGCGGTATCCGTTACCAGACCAACGCCAACGCCGCTGGCGGCAGCAAGGTCTTCATGGGATCGAACGGTTGGAACAGCTCCAACAAGATCGACATTGCCGGCACCGAGGATCTGGGCTCCGGCATGGAAGCGCATTTTTTGCTGGAAAACGGCTTCAATCTGGCCACCGGTGCCTTGGATAACACTACCAGTACCTTGTTCAACCGGCAGGCGTTCGTCGGCATCAAGAGCGGCTCCCATGCAATCGATCTGGGGCGTCAATACACCATTTCGCATGACTTCATTTCGGATTACGATCCATTCGGCTTTAACTATACTGCCTTGATCCCATTGACTCAGGCCTCCAGCGGCACGCGCTTTAGCAATGATGTCAAATACACCGGCAACTTCGGCGGTCTCAAGCTGGAACTGGAAAATTCCTTCGGTGAGGTCGCAGGCAGTATCAACGATGGTTCGGCACGCGGTATCGGTTTGCAGTATTACGCTGGTGATGCGGTGTTTGGCGCTAACTACAACCGCCGCAATGTGCTGGTCGGTACGGCTTATCAGAACGAGAGCTACTACCTGCTGGGTGGCGGCTACAAGTTTGGCGACTGGCGCCTCTCCGGTGGTTACATGGTCGATACGCTCGATGTCAAGGCGCCGGGACCGAACACGGTCACCACCAATACCTTCGGTGGGGTTGCCTATTCGATCAGCGAACGCATGAAGATCACCGGCGGCTACTATCGTACTGCCGTGTCGACCGACAAGGCGGCGCATCGCAATATGCTCATCGTCGGCTTTGACTACTTCCTGTCCAAACGCACCAAGCTGTACGTGGAAGCCGATCGTCAAACCTACCAGCATGCCGTCGTGAGCACGCTCAATACGGTCGGCGTGTCGCACCAGAACGCCTTCACCGTGGGTATCAATCACCGCTTCTAAATCCCGGTGTTCGGGTCCCCGGGACCCCGGAAACTATTCCGGGGACGGACCCGCGAGTTTGCAAACAGGAGAACCTTCATGATTATCGATTGCCACGGCCACTACACCACGGCCCCGAAAAGCCTGGAGCAGTGGCGCACACGGCAAATCGCCGGCATCGCCGATCCGGCGTCGATGCCATCTGTTGCTGAACTGAAAATCAGCGACGACGAACTGCGTGAAACCATCGAAAGCAATCAACTGAATCTGATGCAGCAACGCGGCATCGATATGGTGGTGTTCTCACCGCGCGCCAGTTTCATGGCGCATCATATTGGCGACTTCAAGGTCTCGTCGACCTGGGCGGCGATCTGCAATGAATTGTGCTATCGCATCAAGGAATTGTTTCCCGATCATTACGCTGGCGCGGCGATGTTGCCGCAATCGCCCGGTGTCGATCCGCGCACCTCGGTCGCCGAACTGGAAAAGTGCGTCAATGAATATGGTTTCGTCGGCATCAATCTCAATCCTGACCCCTCGGGCGGACACTGGACTTCGCCACCGCTGTCGGATCGCCACTGGTATCCGATTTATGAAAAGATGGTGGAATACGATATTCCCGCGATGGTGCATGTGAGCACCAGTTGCAACGATTGTTTTCACACCACCGGCGCGCATTATCTGAATGCCGATACCACCGCGTTCATGCAATGCCTGACCTCGGATCTGTTCAGCGATTTCCCGACACTGCGCTTCCTGATTCCGCATGGCGGCGGTGCGGTGCCGTATCACTGGGGACGCTTCCGTGGTCTGGCGCAAGAGATGAAGAAGCCGTTGCTGAAGGACCATCTGCTCAACAATATCTTCTTCGACACCTGTGTCTATCATCAACCCGGCATTGATTTGCTGAGCAAGGTAATTCCAGTCGATAACATTTTGTTCGCCAGTGAAATGATCGGTGCGGTACGCGGCATTGACCCCGAGACCGGTCATTATTTTGATGATACCAAGCGCTATATCGACAACACGCCTTATCTCAACGAAGAGACGCGCCACAAGGTGTTCGAAGGTAACGCCAGACGCGTGTTTCCGCGGCTTGATGCCGCGCTCAAGAGCAAAGGACGTTAAGCATGAGTACTGCAATGAACAATCTGGGCATCGTCAAGCGCAACATCGTCCGCGCCGACCGTGCCGCCGTCGAGAAGCTGTCACGTTTTGGCGTGGCGACCATCCATGAAGCGATGGGGCGCGTCGGTCTGATGAAAACATACATGCGGCCGATCTATACTGGTGCGGCGATGTGCGGTACTGCCGTGACCGTGTTGCTGCAACCGGGCGACAACTGGATGTTGCATGTAGCAGCCGAACAGATTGCGCCGGGCGATGTGGTGGTGGCGGCTTGCACCACCGACAATGATGATGGCTTTTTCGGCGACTTGCTGGCCACTTCATTTCGCTCGCGCGGTGCCAAGGGGCTGATCATCGATGGCGGCGTGCGCGATGTCAAAGACCTCAGCGCAATGGAGTTTCCGGTGTTCTCACGCGCCATCAGCGCCAAGGGCACGGTCAAGGCAACGCTGGGTTCGGTCAATATTGCCGTGGTCTGTGCCGGTGCTGTGGTACAGCCCGGCGACGTGGTGATTGCCGATGCCGATGGCGTGGTGGTAGTGCCGGCGGCATTGGCACAACAGGTGGCCGATGCCGCCGAAGCACGCGAAGCCAATGAAACGGACAAGCGCGCCAAGCTGGCCGCCGGCGTGCTGGGCTTGGACATGTACAAGATGCGTGAGCCATTGGCAGCGGCCGGACTGACCTACATCGATTAGTCTTGCCGGTTTTGTTTGATTTTGTTTGATCTGGATGAGCCTGCACAATTTGTGCCGGCTTATTTTTTTGGGGCTTGATGGCATTTTGCGGGCGCTTGCCGGATCGACTTCCGAATGTGCTAGGTCTCTGAATTCGGATTTTGCGTCGCGGTTTCATTGCATTAGACTGCAACGGCAGCACTCGCCTGAGGCTGTGTGGAATCGCTGGCCGCAGCTTGAGCTATGACGGTTAGCGAGGGGGAATTGTGGAGTCGGTGACTGTGCACTGGACTTTCTTTTCTGGTTTCCGCCTGATCACTCATCATAAGGAATACACCATGTGTCAGCCATGCGATAGCGATAGCGGTTTGTCGAGCGAGGCTCAACGCAAACGCCATTTTTTGAAAGCGATATCAGCCACCGGGATCGGCCTTGGGTTGGCGGGAATGACGCTGCCTGGTGTCGCCGCCGACAGCCCGCCGCCGCCAAAACCGGAGAACGTGATTTCTGCCGAGGCTGCACTGGCGCGTCTGGTAGCAGGGAACCAGCGCTACATCAACGGCCAATCTACCGTGTTTGATTTCCTGCGAGATCGCGCGGCACTGGCGGGTGGCCAGAATCCTTATGCCAGCATCGTCAGTTGCGCCGACGCGCGGGTGGTGCCGGAATTATGTTTCGACGAGCAGCGCGGCGATTTGTTTGTGACCCGGGTGGCGGGTAACTATGTCACGCCAGATATTCTGTCCAGCCTGGAATTCGCAGCGCTGGTGCTGGGTGTGCCGTTGATCATGGTGCTCGGGCACCAGCATTGTGGTGCCGTCGTGGCGTCGGTGGCCGCAGTGGAAAACCATGAACAGTTCCCCGGCCACATCCAGACCGTGACCACCGCGCTCGCGCCTGCCGTGCGCGCCACCAAGAAAGACACCGGCGACAGGATCGATAACGTCATCCGGAAGAATGTGATATTGAACGTCGAGCGTCTGAAACAGGCGGCACCCGTCATCAGCAAGTTGGTGGCCGAGAAGAAAGTGAAAATCGTCGGCGGTGTCTACAATCTGGAGACCGGCAAGGTGGAGTTGGTGGCTTAGTCGGCACTGACGCCATGTGCTCGGGGGAGGGCGGCAGCAGCAGTGCCAGCCCTCCTACCGATGTAATGGATCTATACAGGCGAGATCGCAAAGAAAGTGAGCGGCTGCCGGGCCACCGGCGAGCCTGATCGAAGAACACACTGCATCAGTAAGCCAGAAAACCACTAGCCGCTTTTTTTAACTGAACGGTATCGCATTCAGTGTGCAGCCGTTATTGCAAAGCCGATAGCGCACTGGCTTTGAGTTTGGATTCCAGCGCCTTACCCTTGCGCGCGCGCTTACCGATATGCAACGCCAACGCCACCGCCGACAGTGTCACATCCTGCGCCTTGCCGCCACGTCCAATGCCCGACACCAGTACACCTTTTTGACTGATGGCCTGGGCTGCCAGCAGCTTCTCGTTCTTTTCCAGTTCCATCAGGATCACGCCACGACCGCCGCTGGCCAGCGTCTTGATTTCATCGAGACCGAACACCAGCAGACGGCCCTGGCCGGACAGGCAGGCAATCGCGCTGGCATTGACCGGTAACGGTCGTGGCGGCAACGGCAGGTCACCTTCGTCAAGCGTGACGAAGGCCTTGCCGCCCTTATTCCTGCTCAGCATGTCACCCAGCTTGGCGGTGAAACCATAACCGGCATCCGAGGCCAGCAGCATTTGCGTATCGAGCGGACCGGCAAAGTAATGCTGCAAGCTGCTGCCGCTGGCCAGTTCCACCAGTGTCGTGATCGGCACGCCATCGCCGCGCGCATTCGGCAGGGCGTTGACGCTGACGTTGTAGATGCGGCCGTTGGAGCCGAACGCCAGCAACTGATCGATGGTGCGGCATTCAAATGCGCCATACAGGGCATCGCCAGCCTTGAACGTGAACTGGCTGGCATCGTGGCCATGTCCGCTGCGTGCGCGCACCCAGCCCTTTTGCGAAATGATCACGGTCACCACTTCGTCAATCACCTTTTGTTCCATCACGGCTTTTTCGGCTTCTTCGATCACAGTGCGGCGGGCATCGCCGAACTGTTTTTCGTCAGCTTCGATTTCCTTGATCAACATTTTCTTCATCGAGGCCGGATTGTCGAGCAAATCTTGCAGCGCCGAACGTTCGTTACGCAATTCCGCCAGTTCCTGCTGGATCTTGATGGCTTCCAGACGCGCCAATTGGCGCAGGCGGATTTCCAGAATGTCTTCAGCCTGCCGGTCAGATAACTTGAACGCGGCAATCAGCGCCGATTTTGGCTCATCGGATTCGCGGATGATCTTGATCACCTTGTCGATGTTGAGCAAAATCGTTTCACGGCCTTCAAGGATGTGAATCCGATCATCGACCTTTTGCAAACGGAAACGGCTACGACGGGTAATCGTCTCGAAGCGGAACGTGACCCACTCGCTCAAAATGTCGCGCAAGCCCTTCTGGCGCGGACGGCCATCGCCGCCGATCATGACCAGATTGATCGAGGAACTGGTTTCCAGCGAGGTCTGTGCCAGCAAGGTGTTGAGGAATTCGGTCTGATCCTGGTTTTTGGACTTCGGTTCGAACACCAGGCGCACTGGCGCATCGCGGCCCGACTCGTCGCGCACGGCGTCGAGCAGTGCCAGGATGCTTTGCTTTTGGGTTTGTTGTTCCGGTGTCAGCGTTTTCTTGCCGAGCTTGACCTTGGGATTGGTCAGCTCTTCGATTTCTTCCAGCACCTTTTGCGATGACACACCCGGCGGCAATTCGGTAATCACCGCCTGCCATTGGCCGCGCGCCATGTCTTCAATCTTCCAGCGCGCGCGTACCTTGAGGCTGCCGCGGCCATTTTGATAGATTTCCGCGATGGTCGAGGCCGGCGTGATGATCTGACCGCCGCCGGGGAAGTCAGGGCCGGTCACGAAGCCCATTAGTTCGGCATGGGTGATATTCGGATTGCGGATCATGGCCACCGCCGCACGCGCCACTTCACGCAGATTATGCGAAGGAATTTCAGTGGCCATACCGACTGCAATACCGGAGGCGCCATTGAGCAGCAGGAAAGGCAGGCGTGCTGGCAGCAGCTTCGGTTCTTGGGTCGAACCGTCATAGTTGGGCTGGAAGTCGACCGTGCCCATATCGATTTCATCGAGCAGCAATTTACTGATCGGCGTCAAGCGCGCTTCGGTGTACCGCATCGCCGCGGCACCGTCGCCGTCGCGCGAGCCGAAATTACCCTGGCCGTCGATCAGTGGATAGCGCAGCGAAAAGTCTTGCGCCATACGCACCAGCGCGTCATACACCGACTGGTCGCCGTGCGGATGCAGCTTGCCGAGCACGTCGCCGACCACGGCTGCCGATTTGCGCGGCTTGGCAGTGGCGTTCAGGCCCAGTTCATTCATCGCAAACAGGATACGGCGCTGCACCGGCTTCTGGCCGTCGGCCACGTCCGGCAGCGCGCGGCCCTTGACCACCGAAATGGCATAGTCGAGATAAGCGCGCTCGGCGAAAGTCGACAGCGTCAACGCTTCGCCGTCCGGTGCTGCTGCTGGTTCAAACAGATTGGCTTGTTCAGTCATGGGTATCGCTAGCGATTACAGTTCAATCAAAATAAAGCGACGGCGAAGCCCGTCGCGGGTCATAAAATAGTCTACTAACGGGGCGGTCAGACTGTCGCAGGCAAGTCGGTAGCAACGCCGCCAGCGGCAGCCTGGCCGTCCCGTTAAATGTCGGCCTCGGCTTCGTTGCCGTGCTCCTCGATCCAGGCTCGGCGTGCCGCTGCTTCGCCTTTGCCCATGAGCATCGTGAAGCGTGCTTCCGAGGCGATATGATCGAGTTCGCCCAAACGTACCGGCAACAGGCGGCGGGTGTCCGGATTCATGGTGGTTTCCCACAACTGTCCGGCATTCATTTCACCCAGGCCTTTGAAGCGCGAAATGCTCCACGCGCCTTCCTTGAGACCATCCTTGCGCAGCTTGTCTTCGATTGCTTCGAGTTCGCCGTCGTCGAGCGCATACAGCTTTTGCACCGGCTTCTTGCCGCGCGCTGGCGCGTCGACGCGATACAGTGGCGGACGGGCGATGCAGATATGGCCGGCATCGATCAGCTTGGGGAAGTGCTTGAAGAACAGCGTCAGCAGCAAGACCTGGATGTGCGAGCCATCGACGTCCGCATCGGAGAGGATGCAGATCTTGCCGTAGCGCAGCGCAGACAGGTCGGGGCTGTCGGTGTGGCTATGCGGATCGACGCCAATGGCCACCGAGATGTCATGGATTTCATTGTTGGCAAACAGGCGGTCGCGTTCGGTTTCCCAGGCGTTCAAGACCTTGCCGCGCAGCGGCAGGATGGCCTGGAATTCCTTGTCGCGGCCCATCTTGGCAGAACCGCCGGCGGAGTCGCCCTCGACCAGAAACAATTCATTGCGGCTGATGTCATTCGATTCGCAATCGGTCAGCTTGCCGGGCAACACGGCCACACCTGAGGATTTCTTTTTCTCGACTTTTTGCGCTGAACGTAGACGGCTTTGCGCTTGCTTGATGACCAGGTCGGCCAGCTTCTTGCCATATTCGACGTGCTGGTTCAGCCACAGCTCCAGCGCCGGGCGCGAGAAGGTCGAGACCAGCCGCACCGCATCGCGCGAATTCAGGCGTTCCTTGATCTGGCCCTGGAATTGCGGATCGAGCACCTTGGCCGACAGCACGAAGGAGACGCGCGCGAACACGTCTTCGGGCAACAGCTTGACGCCCTTGGGCAGCAAGGAGTGCATTTCGACGAAGCTCTTGACCGCAGCAAACAAGCCTTCGCGCAGGCCCGATTCGTGCGTGCCGCCGGCTGACGTTGGAATCAGGTTGACGTAGGACTCGCGCACCACGTTGCCTTCTTCGGTCCAGGCGACTACCCAGGCGGCACCTTCGCCTTCGGCAAAGCCTTCGGCATCCGGGCTGGCGTATTGTTCGCCTTCAAACAAGGGAATCAGCGGATCGGCGCTGGTCGATTGCGCCAGCGATTCCATCAGGTAGCCGCGCAAGCCCTGATCGTATTGCCAGCTTTGCACGTCGCCGGTCTTGCCGTTGACCAGCGAGACTTTGACGCCGGGCAGCAGCACTGCCTTGGAACGCAGCAGGCGTTGCAATTCCTGTTGCGAAATGTTTGGTGAATCGAAGTATTTGGGATTGGGCCAGACCGTGACACGGGTGCCGGATTTCTTGTCACTCGCGGTGGTCGCGCGCGATTGCAGTTTTTCGATCAGGTCGCCGTCGGCGAAGGCCAGGGTATGCACGCCGCGCCCTTGATCGTCCTTGCGCCAGACCGTGATCTCCAGCCGCGACGCCAGTGCATTGGTCACCGACACGCCTACGCCATGCAGACCGCCCGAAAACGCATAGGCGCCGCCGTTGCCCTTGTCGAACTTGCCACCGGCATGCAGACGGGTGAAGACGATTTCCACGGTCGGCACTTTTTCTTCCGGATGCATCCCAACCGGAATGCCGCGGCCGTCATCTTCGACGCTGACGCTGCCGTCGGCATTGAGCGTGACCATGATGTTCTTGGCATGGCCGCCGAGCGCTTCGTCGGAGGCATTGTCGATGACTTCCTGCAGAATGTGCAGCGGATTCTCGGTGCGGGTGTACATGCCCGGCCGTTGTTTGACCGGTTCCAGGCCCTTGAGGACGCGGATGGATGACTCGCTGTAGTCGGACGGAGCAGTTTTTTTAGTTGCCATGCAGGTGAGGATCGAATCAGGTGAGCGGCCTATGCGGCTGCGGAAAGCTGTGCCAAATGCGCATTCTAATGAAATTTAGCAGAGGGCAGGGGGTTTGCGCTTGTTTCATGTGATTCATGCCATTTCTTCGCGGCAATTTTGTCACGCAAGCGCTGCAGTTTGCATCAATTGCTAAAACGACAAGGCGGACCTGCAGCATGCCACAGGTCCGCCTTGCGTTTTACGGCCGCCATATTGACGGCCGTATTACTCTTTTATTGCTGATCAGATAAGGCCTCAGGCAACGCTCTTGAGTGCCGCATTGAAGGTAGCGCTTGGACGCATGATGGCGGTAACCTTCACTGGATCGGACAGATAGTAACCGCCGATTTCGACCGGATTGCCTTGCACTGCCTTGAGTTCGTCAATGATCTTTTGTTCATTGTCGGCCAGTTGCTTGGCCAATGGGGCAAACTTGGCGGCCAGTTCGGCATCGTCCTTCTGTGCGGCCAGTTCCTGTGCCCAATACATGGCCAGGTAGAAGTGGCTGCCACGGTTGTCCAGCTCGCCGGTCTTTGGCGATGGCGACTTGTTGTTGTCAAGCAGCTTGCCGGTTGCATCGTCGAGCGCCTTGGCCAGGACCTTGGCCTTGTTGTTGCCGATCTTGATGCCCATGTCTTCCAGCGACACGGCCAGTGCCAGGAATTCACCCAGCGAGTCCCAACGCAGATGGTTTTCTTCCACCAGTTGCTTGACGTGCTTTGGTGCCGAACCGCCGGCGCCAGTTTCGTACATGCCGCCACCGGCCATCAATGGCACGATCGACAGCATCTTGGCGCTGGTGCCCAGTTCCATGATCGGGAACAGGTCAGTCAGGTAGTCGCGCAGGATATTGCCGGTCACCGAGATGGTGTCGAGGCCGCGAATGACGCGTTCCAGCGTATAACGCATGGCGCGCACTTGCGACATGATCTGGATGTCCAGACCCTTGGTGTCGTGATCTTTCAGGTAGGTTTCGACCTTCTTGATCAGTTCGGCTTCGTGTGGACGGTATGGGTCGAGCCAGAACACGGCCGGCATGCCGGAGTTGCGTGCACGGGTGACTGCCAGTTTGACCCAGTCACGGATCGGTGCGTCCTTGACCTGGCACATGCGCCAGATATCGCCGGCTTCGACGTTTTGCGACAGCAGCACTTCGCCAGTGGCCAGGTCAACGATGTTGGCTACGCCATCTTCAGCGATTTCAAATGTCTTGTCGTGGGAACCGTATTCTTCGGCCTTTTGCGCCATCAGACCGACGTTAGGCACGGTGCCCATGGTGGTCGGATCGAAGTTGCCGTTGGTCTTGCAGAAGTTGATGACTTCTTGATAAATGCGGGCGAAGGTCGATTCCGGGATCACCGCCTTGGTGTCTTGTGGCTTGCCGTTGGCGTCCCACATCTTGCCGCCAATACGGATCATGGCTGGCATCGAGGCATCGACGATTACGTCGTTCGGTGCGTGCAGGTTGGAAATGCCCTTGGCCGAGTCGACCATGGCCAGCGCCGGACGGTGTTCGTGACAGGCGTGCAGGTCACGGATGATTTCTTCTTTCTTGCTCGATGGCAGCGTGTCGAGCTTTTCGTACAGATTGACCAGGCCGTTGTTGACGTTCACGCCCAGTTCATCGAACAGTTTGCCGTGCTTGGCAAACGCTTCCTTGTAGAAAATGCGTACAGCATGGCCGAACACGATTGGGTGCGACACCTTCATCATGGTCGCCTTGACGTGCAGCGACAGCATCACGCCGGTGGCGCGTGCATCTTCGAATTGCTCTTCATAGAATTCGCACAGCGCCTTCTTGCTCATGAACATGCTGTCGATGATTTCACCGGCCTTGAGTGCGACCTTGGCCTTGAGCACTTCGGTCTTGCCGCTCTTGGTGAGCAGTTCCATCTTGACGTCGCGTGCGGCTTCCAGCGTGATGGACTTTTCGCCATGGTAGAAGTCGCCCTTGGTCATGTGTGCCACGTGGCTGCGCGAAGCCATGCTCCACTTGCCCATGCTGTGTGGGTGCTTGCGTGCAAAGCGCTTGATCGAGGCTGGTGCGCGGCGATCGGAATTGCCTTCGCGCAACACCGGGTTGACGGCGCTACCGAGCACCTTGGAGTAGCGCTTGAGCACGTCCTTGTCGGTGTCGGTCTTTGGATCTTCCGGCAGGTCAGGGATCTTGTAGCCGTGCGATTGCAACTCACGGATTGCGGCTTGCAACTGCGGCACCGAGGCGCTGATATTGGGCAGCTTGATGATGTTGGCGTTTGGATCTTGCGTCAATTGTCCCAGTGCGCCGAGGTTGTCAGGCACTTTCTGGTCATCGCTCAGAAATTCAGGGAATTCGGCCAGAATACGGGTCGCTACCGAAATGTCGCTCTCGACGACGTTCACGCCAGCCGGTGCGGTAAAGGTGCGGATGATCGGAAGTAAGGAGTAAGTCGCCAGCAGCGGCGCCTCGTCGGTAAGCGTGTAGATGATGGTGGATTTATCTGTGTTCACGATGTTTCCTTGCTGTTGGTTGACTGTGCTGCCTCATTATATTGGTACTTCCTGTCACCAACCTTATTCGGGGCAACCTCAATTTTATAATATGAAAGGGCATTTCGTGAAAGTCTAGCAAGGAAAGACCATCGATCAGCTTTCAACATTGTCAAAAAGACAATTATTTTTTGGTTAAAAGAGGGTCTTACTGGTGGAATGCGCTATATTGACGCCCACTTCAGCCCCCAACATCGCCATGCCTGCCACAGATTCAGACTTCTGCCCGGATACGGCGTTTGCCGCCTTGCTCGATCAACGCCGCTCGACTCGCCGTTTTCTCGATCAACCGTTGCCGCAGGGATTGTTGACGTCCTTGCTCACGCAGGCGCGGCGCGCACCGAGCGGTGCTAATTTGCAGCCGGGCGAGTTCATTGCGCTCGAAGGCGATGCGCGGCAGCGCTTTTCGGCAGCGTTGGTGACGGCATTTCGGGCCGGCACGCAGGAGCCGGAGGATTACAGCTATTTTCCGCAGCCGTTGCCGCAGTCCTTGCGCCGGCGTCAGGTCGCAGCGGCGCAGCGTTTGTATGCTGCCTTGCAGACCGGACGCGACGACCGCGCCGGGCGTGACCGTCAGTTTGAACGCAATTTCCGCTTCTTCGACGCGCCGGTGGCGTTGCTGGTGACCATCGATGCGCGCATGGGCAGCGGTTGCTATATGGATCTTGGCATGTGCCTGTATGGCTTGATGCTGGCGGCGACTGCGCACGGCCTGGGCAGTTGCGCCATCGGCGCGCTGGCGTCGTATCCGCACCTGATCCGTTCGACTTTGCAATTGGACCAGGGTAGTCATATCGTCTGCGGTGTGGCGCTCGGCTATGCCGATCCTGACGCACCTGAAAATACCGTACAGACAGATCGTCTCGACCCGGAAGCGTTCTTCCGGGTGTTGCGCTAACGCCTCAGCAACGCGCCACCAGTGCTGCCGCACCGATACCACCGGCAGCCGCAATCGCGGCCAGGCCAAGTGCGCCGCTGGGCGCTGCGTGCTGCATGTCGGCCAGCAACTGCACCAGACTGACCGCGCCCGATGCACCGATAGGATGGCCGCGGCTGAGGCCGCCGCCGCTGCGATTGAGTCGATCTGCCGGTAACTGCAGCGCAGCGCAATAGGCCAGCGCCTGCGCGGCGAAGGCATCGTGCAATTCTACCGTCCACATGTCTGCCATGGTCTGGCCGCTGCGTCGCAGGAGCGCGGCACTGGCATCGATGGCAGCCAGCATCGGGGTTTCCGGCAAAGCGCCAACGGCGACGCTAGCGCGCCATGCAAACTGCGGCGTCAAGCCCCACTTGCGCGCCGCTGCCGCGCTGGCGATGACCACAAAGGCCGCGCCATCGGCGCGCGGCGAGATGGCAATGCGGCTGACGGCATGCGCCTGGCGTATTGCCAGATCGACACCCTCGTCATCGCTCACGCTGGCCACTGGCATGCGTGCCAGATGGCGCGCTTGCAACAGACGCGGATAGCTATCGTGATCGGCGCCATCAATGGCAACGATTTCCTGTTGCAGACGCAGTTGTGCGGCAACGGCGCGGGCATGGGCGCTGACGCTCCAGGCCTCTTGCGCCGTACGGGTGATGCCGGCCCGCAAGGCATGGCGAGCTGCGGCCAGCAACATGTCAGGGTCGCGCGCCGGATCGGGGGCAAATGCCGGACTGTCATAAGGGATTGCTGCTGCGTCGACCTGGCGCGGGCGATGCTGGCGGATCGGTGCACGGCTCCAGGCTTCGACGCCGCCGGCGATCACGATGTCGGCGTTGCCAGCGCAAATCAAACCATGGGCCAGGGTCACCGCATCGAGACTGGCGCAACACTGGGTATCGACCGACAAGGCCGCCACGCTGTCGGGCAAGCCAGCCGCCAGCGCCACCATGCGCGCCGGATTGCCGCCAGCGCCGAGCGCATTGCCGGCAATCACGGTATCCACCGCTGCGCGCGCAATACCATAGCGCTGCAAAATCGCCAGCAGCACCGGCGCGGCGATCTGATGCGGAGCCAGTTGCGCAAAGGTGCCGCCGACCGGCAACACGGCGCTGCGGCCCCAGCCGAGGATGACGCTGGATGCGGCGGTTGTCATGGCAGCGCCGTCAAGCAGGTCGAGGTGGTGAGCAAGCGTTGCGCCAGTTGTTGGTGATCGGTCTTGCCGCTGGCGGTCAGCGGCCAGTCGCTGCAACGATAAAAGTGTCGCGGCGCCTTATAGGCTTCCAGCCGCTGGCGGCACCAGGTGCTCAACTCGGCGGCGCTGACGGCCGAGCGCAATTGCAGCAGGGCCACCACTTGCACGCCGCGCACGGCATCGGGACTGCCTTGCACGGAGACAGCGGCGACCGCCGGATGGGTTGCCAGGATATTTTCCACTTCTTCGGGAAACAGATTCTTGCCCTGGGTTTTGAGCATGCGTTGCTGACGGCCCATTAAATGCAGGCGGCCTTGTGCGTCAAGATGACCGACGTCGCGCACCGACAACCAGTCGCCATCGCGCAGCAGGGCTGGTTGATCGGTTTGCTCAGCCAGCAGCACGTAATCGCTGAACACCATCGGGCTGCGCACGTAAATCAAGCCCGCTGTGGCCGGGGTGGCGGCATCGATGCGCAATTCGACATTGGCAAACGGCTGACCAACAATTTGATCGGGCAGGCTGGCATCGCTGTCGGTCCAGGTCATGAAACTGGTTTCCGAAGCACCGTAGAACTCGACGATGCGTGCCTGCGGAAACAAGGCTTGCAGTTCGGGCGTGCGACTGCGATTCCAAGGCGCCCCGCCGATCATCAGCAAGCGCACGCCGGGCATGGACGCCAGCTTGCGCCGTTGCGCCAGTTCCAGCATCACAATCAATTGACTCGGTACCGCCGTGATCGCGGCGGCATCGTTGCGCGCCAGCGTGTCGAGCGCGGCAGCGCCGGAGAAGCGCGATTGCAAACGCGCCCCGGCACCACTCCACAAGCCCAGCAATGCACCGAACAAAAAAGTGGAATGCGACAGCCGGCCCGGTGCCAGCATGGTGGTGCAGGCAATCTCACCGAAGGTGTCGCGGCAAATCTCGAAACTGCGTACCCAGGAACCGTGGCTGCGGCGAAAACCCTTGGGCAAGCCGCTGCTGCCGGACGTGAAGCCGATATAGAACGCGCTCTCTGCGCTTGCTGCCGGTGCCTCGGAAACACGATCGCTGGCAATGCGCGCGTCGATCTGTTGCCGCATTGCGGGCGGCCAGTCGGGGTCGCTGACGGCGGCAGTGCGGTTGGCGCTGACAATGGCGAGGAAGCTGAGCAACTGCGCAGCAGCGCCGCCGCCTTCGTCAACCCAGCAGATCGCCGGTGCCTGGGCCGCTTGCAGTGCCGCAGCACGCTGGCTGACCTGTTGTGCCAGCGTGGCATAGTCGAGGCGCTGCGTGCCGTCATCGAGTGCAATCTGCTGCGGCCGTTGTTGTGCCCAATAGGCCAGTGCCGCATGGACGGTATTGAAGTCGGGCGGCGCCATCAAGGTCAATCGCGGTCCAGACGCCAGCTCGGCATGCCGCGCACGACGCTGTGCACCAGCAGTGCACACAGGGCGCATTTGACCAGATCACCGGGGATAAAGACAAGCACCGCCAGTCCGGCTTGTGCAAACGTCAGATGTGCCATCGCCATCAGGCCGAGGATGCCGAACGCATACATCACCACGATGCCGCCGATGATCGACGATAGGAATGCGGCTGCCAGCAAACCTTTACCAGTGGCGCCAGCCATCCGGCGCATGCACCAGCCGCAGGCGGTGGCGCCCAGCAGCCAACCCAGCAGGAAGCCGGCGCTAGGCGCAGTGAACACGGCCAGTCCGCCGCGTCCGCCCGCCAGCAGCGGCAACCCCAGCGCCACGGCGACCAGCAGCAGCAGCACTGTATAGAACGCGCGCTTGGGGCCGAGCAGGCAGCCGACCAGCATGATACCAAGCGATTGCAGTGTGATCGGCACACCGAACGGCATGTCGATTTTGGGAATCAGGCCGAATACAGCAATTACCGCCGCGAACAGGGCGATGTAGGAAAGCGAGCGGGTCGATGTCATGGAAGTTGCAGGAGTCATGGGTTCAACACTTTCATTGATGGTAAATAGAGTTTACGCGCCCAGGCGTGCCGCCAGTGCATCGGCCACGCGCTCGGCGCTTTGCAGTGCGCGGATCGCCAGTGGTGCCAGCAGTCGCCAACTGCCGCTACGACCAGTGCGCACGCGATAGGCATCATCCAGCCGTTGCCACTGGCTCAGGAAATTTTCGGCGAAGCGCAGCATCAGGCCAATGGCCAGGGCGATGCGTTCAGTGGGCACGCCAAAGCGGCGCAACGGCGAAAGCAGTGTTTCGAGCACGGCCAGCAGGTCATCGAAACGGGTGCTTACGGTCAGCATCAATGCCAGCATCGCTGCTGCCATGATACGCAAGCCGCTGGCAATGCCCAACGCAGCATGGCCGGTCAGCCAGTGAAAGGCGGCGATCAGACTGGCGGCAATCAACAGGCTGCGCAGGGTTTTCCATTGCTGCCAGGCGGCTGTGCGCAGCGAGATAAACAGTGCCAGCACGACGATGGTCACCACGCCCATGGCAGGCACATCGTCAATCAGCACCAGCGCCGTGCCGGCCAGCGACAGCGCCAGCAGCTTGAGCCAGGCTGGCACGGCGTGCAGCCAGGTGCGGCGCGGTGAATAGAGACTACGCACGCAACGGCTCCGGCGCGTTGCCGATTAAACTGCGCGCCTGCACATCTTGCGCATAGGCCGGGCAAATCTCGTGCCCCGGTCCGTCGCCACGCACCTGACCCTGGTCGAGCCAGATCACGCGTTCAAAATTTTGTACATGCGCCAGCAAATGGGTCGACAGCAAGACTTGTTGGGTACTTTGCTGGATTTGTGCTGACAAACGCATCTGACTCAGCAAGTCGAGGCTGGCAAAGGGTTCGTCGAGCAGCAGCGTGGCTGGTTGCATGATTTGCAAGGCCAGCAGACAAACCTGCTGGCGCTGGCCCTGGCTCAATTCACCGACCGCACGTTCGGCCCAGGCCGACTGACCGCGTTCGGCCAGAAACGCCAGCGCCTGCTGACGTGCGGTGCGCCGCTCCACACCGGCGGCAGTCAGGCTGAAGGCGAGTTCTTCGGCAACGGTGGGGAAGATGATCTGGTCGTCGGGATTCTGGAACATCAAACCGACATGGCGTGGCAGGCTGCGACGCTGGGTCGCATTGGACGTATCGCAGCCATGCACGACCACGCGCCCGGTCTGCGGCTGGTCGAGTCCGCAAATGAGGCGGAACAGGCTGCTTTTGCCCGCGCCGTTGTCACCGATCAGGCCGATGCGGGCTTCGGTCAGGCGCAGGCTCAGTTGCGCGAACACGGTCTGGTCGCCGCGCTTGAGCGAGACTGCTTGCAGTTCGATGTTGTGCGCAGGTGCAGCGCCGGGGGGCAAAGTTGTCTGAGTCATGTAATAGCGGCTGGTCTGGGCCGTAGGGCCGCCATTATATGTCAGGTCGCTGACGGCTTCGACGATGACGCCGCATGGCCCTGTTAGGGCATCCGGGCGGTTCAGCCGTACGGGCACACACTTCGTCGGCTCATTCATTGACTGCGATGGGCAGCTTGGGCAGTTGGTACCAAAGAGGGATGTCGCGTGCCGAGCTTGGGAGTCTGGCCATGTGGCGCGGCCCGGTGGTGCCGAGAACCTTAGCCCACCCAACTGCTCGGCCAAGTGCCTGGTAGTGTCATGCATGATACCGGTGGCGCTTGATATTGCACCGCCTCAGGAGGAGCGCATGGTCCGGCTGATGACGCGGGCGGATTGGTTGCCTACGCAGGGCAGCAGAGGTTTATTGAGTATCTGCGGGAACAGTGTCGGTTGGATCATTGATTTTTTCCTGCGCTCAGTGCGGAGCTGACTCTTTTCTTTCTTCGGATGAGCTAGCCGGGTGCGGCCCGGCAGCCGCTTACCTCAGTATGTCGTTGAGTCTTTGTTCTCTTCGGACTACCTTGCCAGGGGCGGCCCGGCAGCCGCTTACCTCAGTGTGTAGCTGAATCTTTGTTTTCTTCGGACGACCTAGCCGGGTGCGGCCCGGCAGCCGCTTACTTGTCTTGTCTCGCCAAGAAAAGCTAAGCAAAAGAAGGCGACCGCGCGATCCTGGCCCCTACGGGGTTCCCAGCGATGCACTGCAGAAAATGGGAGGGTCGTAAACTCCCTGCGCATTGCGCTGCTGGCGCAGTACTGCCGTTTGGCGATGATGGTTGATCGTTGCAGAGAGAAAAACCGCAGGCCTGCGAACACCCACCACGCAATGCGCAGCGAGCAGTTCATAAAATCCGCTTCTGCGCCACAGCGCCGGGAACCCCGCAGGGGCGATGCAGTAGCGGCCACCTTTCTTTGCTTACTTATCTTTGGGCGAAAGACCAAAGAAAGTGAGTGGCTGCCGGGCCGCCCCCGGCTAGGTCGTCCGAAGAAAACAAAGCATCAGCAACAAAGAAACCAACGACAGATGTTTCTTGACTGAACAGCATTACTGCGCAAGCTGGCTTTTTTGTGTTTGCACGCCATTCCGGCCGTGCAAACACGCTGGACTTAGAAGCAATGTTCTACCGCAGGAAATTGCTGGCTCTTGACCGCCGCAACATAGGCGCGCACTGCTTCTTCGATGCTGCTGGCGCCTTCCATGAAATTCTTCACGAAACGCGCCTTGTGGCCTGGGAATACCCCAAGCATATCGTGCATCACCAACACCTGGCCTGAGCAATCAGCACCGGCACCGATACCGATGGTGGGAATGTGCAGTTGCGCCGTCACCGACGCGCCAAGCGCAGCAGGAATGGCTTCGAGCACCATCAGCGAGGCGCCGGCGTTTTGCACGGCTAGCGCATCGGCCAGCAATAATTCCGCCCCTTCGACAGTCTTGCCTTGCACTTTGTAACCGCCCATCTGATGCACCGATTGCGGCGTCAGGCCCAAATGTGCGCATACCGGAATGCCGCGTTCGACCAAAAAGCGTATCGTGTCAGCCAGCCAGGCGCCGCCTTCGAGCTTGACCATCTGGGCGCCGGCCCGGATCAGCCTGGCCGCATTGTCGAACGCCGCCGTTGGCGTGGCATAGGTGCCAAACGGTAGATCGGCCACAACCAGCATATTGTGATTGCCGCGCACCACGCTGGCAGTGTGATAGGCGACTTCGTCGAGGGTCACCGGCAGCGTCGAGGAATGCCCTTGGCAAACCATGCCCAGTGAGTCGCCGATCAAGACGGTATCGACACCGTTGCGCGCCATCAGCGCGGCAAAGCTGGCGTCATAGCAGGTCAGCATGCTGATTTTTTCACCGTTGTCGCGCATCGCTTGCAGCGTATGCTGCGTGACGGCTTTCTTGCGTACTTCTGGGGCCTCTTGCAGATAGGCAGCCATATTCAATCTCCTCGATTCAGAAACGCGCGCTTACCGCGCAGTGAGGCCAAGGGCATGCGCTGACGATCGACAAGCAACGGCCAAGAGCGCCCGGCGCGGTTCGCATTGTAGGAGATTGGCTTGCGGCTGTCAGTGATTGTCAACAATCTTTGCCGAAATTGGATTTTTCTGGCACTGGCGCATAAGAATGGCAGCATGAAAGAAGTTGTAATTAGGATGATTCGGTAAAACCATTTCCCATAAGAAACCATCCTCATAAATCAATCTAAATGTTGCCTCTATTCCGGAGAAAGAGTCGGTCGGAGTCCGCCCAGAATAGACATTCGGACGTATTGCTGCCGGGTTGCGGGTTGCGGGCGGCTGACGGCTGCGAACATATGCCAAAAATTAAGCTAATAAAAAAATAACAAACAGATCAAAGAATGGCCGGCTTTTGCCGTTATAGGAAGATGGCCTTGCATTTGAGGTGCAACGCCGATGACCGCGCTGGAACATCTATTGATTGGGACATGGTGAAGTCGACAACTCCAGCCTCGCTGTTGATTTGGGCACTTAACACACTGTTGCTGGCCGTTTTGGCGAGCCGCTGGTGGTTGGGTGTCATTGCTGGCGTCATGATGGCGCTGCTTGCCACTTTCATGCGCAGCAAGGTGGATCCGAAGACCTTGCGCGCGCTGGTTTGCGGGGTGGTTCCGGCCTGGCGCAATAATGTGCAGCTAGCACGCGCGCAGACGCAGGAAGCCATCGATATGCTGACTTTACGCTTTGCCAGCATCCATCAGCGCATTGGCGGCAATTTGAGTGCGGCGCAAGGCAGCAAAAAAAGTGACCTGGGGCAAGTAGTTCAAGATGCCGCAGTACAACTTGGTGGTATCGCTACTGTATTGGAACAAGTGTTGGCCACGCGCGATGTGCTGCTCAGCAAGATGGCTGCGTTGAACCAACCAAACGACGAAATTGGCCAATTGGCGCAAGATATGGAGCGCACCGCCGACAGCGCGCGGTTGATCTTGAGTAAGAGTGCTGCAATTCGCATGCAAATTCAGGCCGCGTCGTTGTGCGCCGAGCAGTTTGATGCAGATGCTGGCCGCATGATGGATAACGCGCGCAAGGTTATTGATGCCGTCATTGCGGATTTCCGGGCGTCTGCTCTGCAACTCAGCAGTACCGTTGTGCAGTTGGAGGGCGAGAACCGTGCAGTGGATCAGGAGGTGTGCGACATTCTGGTCAACTTGCAATTTCAAGACCGCATCAATCAGATACTCGACCAAGTGCAGCATGATATGCGCAAACTGGAGCAGTTGACCGAGCAGCGTAGCGCTGTGCCGACGCCGACGGCCTGGTTGGCCGCGCTCGAACAAAGCTATACCACGCCTGAGCAACGGCAGCACCATACCGGCCAGCAAGCTGCCAGAACGATGCATTCGCAAGTTGATTTTTTTTGAGGGGAGCCTGCATGACCGCAATGATTTTTTGCTACGTTGCTGTTGATTCCGCGGTTGGACCAAGTGAGAACACGTCATTGAACCAGGTCGGCGAGCACGCCCGAAGGAGCCAATGAAATGAGCGTAAAAACAATTTTGATCGTCGACGATTCATTCAGTCTGCGCCAGACCATCAGTCTCGCCCTCAAGGGGGCCGGCTATGCGGTGGAAGAAGCTATCGATGGTCGCGACGCGCTCAACAAGCTCGATGGCCGCAAGTTCAATCTGATCATTTCCGATCTCAACATGCCGAACCTGGATGGCCTCAGCCTGGTGCGCGAGCTCAAGCAGAATCCACATTACAAATTTACACCGGTCATCATGCTGACCACCGAGAGCGGTGATGTGCACAAGCAGGCGGGCAAGGCCATCGGCGTGCGCGCCTGGGTGCACAAGCCGTTCTTGCCGCCGGTACTGCTTGAGGCGGTAGCCAAGCTGGTGTTGCCTTAGGAAACCGTCATGCCATTGACACAAAGCAAGCGCGACCATGATGTGCGGCTGGTGATCAGCGGCAGCTTTACTATTTTTCAGGCGGCTGATTACAAAGTGCAATTAATGGATGTGCTGGAACAGGCGGTCGATCTGCTCGAACTGGACCTGAGCGGTATCGAAGAAATCGATACGGCGGGTTTGCAACTCTTGCTGATGTTGCAGCGTGAAGCCGTGGTCCAGCACAAACATGTCGTCATCAGTAGTATCAGTAGCGCGGTTGAACAAGTGATCAGCTTGCTGCAATTGCAGCATCGTTTCAATTTGCCGACATCAACCGATCGGGTGCCGGCGTGAAGAAAGATGCCGCTCGCGAAGCCCTGGTGCAGGAAGCGCGCGAATTGATCGTCGCCATGGAAGCGGCGTTGTTGCGCATTGAAAGCGAGGGGCCGAGCCGCGAAGCGATTAATGCCATCTTCCGTGCCGCGCATACGATCAAGGGCTCGGCTGGCCTGTTCGCATTTGACAGCATCGTCAGCTTTACCCACGTGCTGGAAAACGTGCTCGACCAGGTCCGCAAGGAAGTCTTGCCGCTTGATGACGCCATGATGTCGTTGCTGCTTAACTGCGGCGACTACATGGACGATCTGGTGGAAGCCATTGCCCAGTTCAAGGAAGAGCAGGATCCCGATCCCGAGCGCCGTGCCGAACTGGAGGCGAAACTCAATACCTATCTGGTGCAGGTCGCGCGCGCATCGGCGAGCGTCATGGACACGGTGGCACAGGCGCCAGCGACAGCCGCAGTGGCGCACAAAGAGGTGTCACCGTCGGCCGATATTGCTGTCGGCAATCCTTATTGGCATATTTCTTTGCGCTTTCACCAAGATGTCTTGCGTGACGGGCTTGATCCCTTGTCCTTCCTACGTTATTTGCTGACGATGGGACGGGCCGCCTATATTCATGTGATCGATGGCGCCATCCCCGCCGCCGATGACATGGATGCCGAACTTTGTCATATCGGTTTTGAGATAGGTTTCGACAGCAGCGTCGAGCAGGCTGCCATTGAAAGTGTCTTCGACTTTGTCCGTGATGACAGCAAAATCATCGTCTTGCCTCCGCATGCCACACTCGATGCGTATCGTCTATGGCTGCTGCAGATGCCGGAACACGCGCTGTTAGGCACGCTGCTGCAACAGTCAAAGGCGCTGACGGCAAGCGAGTGGCAATTGCTGGTGCCAGCGATTGTCGTGCCAGCGCAGGCAGCAGCATTACCGCTTCCTCTGCCGTTGCGTTCCAGATCCGGTGAAGAGAAAACCATACAGGAGCGCAAGTTCATCAAGATCGAAGTGTCCAAACTCGATCAATTGATCGATCTGGTAGGGGAATTGGTGATTGCAGGCGCCGGTGCCAGCCTGGTGGCCAAACAGAATAAGAATCGACGTTTTGAAGAAGCGACGCAACTGGTGTCCGGTCTGGTCGAACAAATTCGCGATGCCGCGTTGACGTTGCGCATGGTGCAGATTAGTGAAGTGTTTCAGCGCTTTCCACGCGTGGTGCGCGACATGTCGCGCGAGCTCGGCAAGGATATTGAGTTGATCATCAGCGGTGCCGAGACTGAGCTCGACAAGTCGATGGTCGAAAAGATCTCCGATCCATTGGTGCATATCATGCGCAATGCCATGGACCATGGTATCGAGTCCGCCGGCCTGCGCCGTGCTGCTGGCAAACCTGAGACCGGGGTATTGCGGCTCAACGCCACCCACGAATCGGGCAGCGTTGTGATTGAAGTGTTCGACGACGGCCGTGGCCTGGACCAGGAAAAGATCCGTCGCAAGGCCATCGAGCAGGGCTTGCTGACGGCCGAAGCGATGCCGTCCGAGCAGGAGTTGTTCCGGTTGATCTTCGAGCCTGGCTTTACCACAGCTGAGCGTGTGACCGCGTTGTCCGGTCGAGGCGTCGGCATGGACGTGGTCAAGCGTAATATTGAATCACTGCAAGGTGACGTTGATATCTTTAGCAATCCTGGTGCCGGCACCATGGTGCGCATCCGGCTGCCGTTGACGCTGGCCATCATCGCCGGCTTTCAGGTGGTGGTGGGTGGTGCGGTGTTCGTGATCCCGCTCGATCTGGTGGTGGAGTGCATCAATTTGTCGGTGTACGAAGTCAATCAGCATGTGGTGACTTTGCGCGGCGAGCCATTGCCGTTCATCCCCTTGCGCGAATTGTTTGACTTACCGCACAAGGAGACATCGCGCAAGAGTTTGGTGGTGGTGCAGTACGGCCAGATGCGGGCAGGTTTGCTGGTGGATGGATTGTTGGGCGAATGTCAGGCAGTGATCAAGCCGCTCGGCAAGTTGTTCAGCAAGGTCAAGGGATTGAGCGGCTCGACCATTCTTGGTGACGGACGGGTGGCGTTGATTCTGGATGTGGCGCATTTGATTGCGCACATCGGTAAGGTAGAGCAGGATGCAGTGCGGCAGGTTGAATCTGCGCGCTGAATCCCATGCGCAATTTCGTGGTTGAGGTTTTGATTGTTGCTATGCGGTGCAGGCCAGCGAATTGATCCCTGGTATTGCAAAGTTGTATAAAAGAGAAGTAAGGGAGTTGTCATGCAGAACAAATTGACGCAACGAATGAGCATTCGACAGCTTTTCATCTGGCTGGTTATTGTGCTGGCCGTCTTGATGGGTACCATCGTCAGCGTTACGCGCGAGCTCAAGGATGCCAACCTGAATCTGGATCAGGCGCATGAGTCGCGTTATTACTCGTTTGTGCTGGCCAACGAAATGCGCCGCACATCCGAAGACTTGACCAAGTTTGGTCGCGCCTATGTGACTACCGGTGACCCTAACGATGAAGAGCGCTATTTCTATGTGCTCGATATCCTCAATGGCAAGCGACCGCGTCCCAAGAACTACGAGCGCTTCAATTGGGATCTGGTCAATGCCAAGCAATTGGTAAATGCCGCGTCAGATCCGGGCGTGCCGCTGATCGACTTGATGAAGCGGGCCGGCTTTACCGCACCGGAACTGGCCAAGATGCAGGAAGCCAAGAGCAATAGCGATGCGCTGACCAAGGTCGAGATTACTGCTTTCAATGCCGTCAAAGGTCAGTTTGATGATGGTGCCGGCAATTTTACTGTGACCGGTGCGCCCAATCAGGCAATGGCGCAGGAATTGATGTTTGATCAAAACTATCGCGCCAAGGTTGGCCGCGTGATGGTGCCGATCAACGATTTTCTGCGCATGGTGGACGAGCGCACCCAACAACGCGTCAACATTGCGCAGGCACGTTACTCGCAACTGGAACTGGTGATTTTTTACTTGCTGGGTGCATCCATGCTGTTATTGCTGGTATGCCTGTTCCTTGCCTATCGCGTGATTCGTTCGCAGCTTGGCGGCGAGCCGCGTGACGCCATGCTGGTATTGCGCAAGATTGCCGAAGGCGATCTTACGGTGAAGGTGCCATTGTGGCGCAAGGACACCGGCAGTGTGCTGCATAGCACGCAGCAGATGATCGACAAGTGGACCGCCGTGATCGGTGACGTCAATGGCACGGCTGGTTCCTTGGCATCGGCGTCCGAGCAGATTTCGGCATCGTCGCAAGCCTTGAGCCGCAACGCCGCGCAACAGGCATCGAATGTCGAAGCAACCAGTGCCTCGGTAGAAGAGATCACCGCCACGATTGCGCAGAATGCGGAGAATGCCCGAGTCACCGATAGCATTGCCAGCAAATCGGCCAATTCAGCCGCCGAAGGTGGTGAGGTGGTGCGGGAAACTGTCCTGGCGATGAAGCAGATTGCCAGCAAGATCGGCATCATTGATGACATCGCCTATCAAACCAATCTGCTGGCGTTGAATGCGGCCATCGAAGCAGCGCGCGCAGGCGAACATGGCAAGGGCTTCGCCGTGGTGGCAGCCGAAGTGCGCAAGCTGGCCGAGCGCTCGCAGACGGCCGCACAGGAAATCATTGCGGTCGCAGAGAATAGTGTGATGCTGGCGGAGAAAGCCGGTGCCTTGCTGGATCAGATGGTGCCGTCAATTCGCAAAACTGCCGATCTGGTGCAGGAAATCTCAGCTGCATCGCGCGAGCAATCGACCGGATTGGAGCAGATCAACACCGCCGTGCATCAAATGGCGCAGACCACGCAGTTGACCGCCTCGGCGTCCGAGCAATTGTCCTCGACCTCAGAAGAGATGAGTACCCAGGCGATGCAATTGCAGGAGCTGATCCTGTTCTTCCAGGTGGGAGAAGACAAACGGCCATTGCCGCGCAAAACCGTACGTGGCGGCAACGTGCACAATGAGTCGACCGCCATCGTGACTAAGTTTGTACGCAACAACCGCATTTCCATGCTCGATAGTGGCGAGGATCCCGTCGATGAAACATCGTTCAAGCGTTTCTGAGCAGCCGCCTGCTCGGGGCAGCCGGGTACCGTCGCGCGCATGGCAAATTGGAGGAGTTTTGCATGCCTAGTTTATTGCTCAATGGTGCCGCGGGAATGCATCGCCAACCAGAACCGGAAGAGGTGCCGACGCGCCAGTTCCTGACCTTTTTGTTGGGCGAGGAAATGTTTGCCATGCCGATCGAGGATATTCGCGAGATCATCGAATTCGGCAACTTGACAGAAGTGCCGTTGATGCCCAGCTTTTTGCGCGGCGTGATCAATTTGCGTGGCATCGTGGTACCAGTGATCGATTTGTCGGTGCGCTTTGGTCGTGGCGTTACCCCAGTGGAAAAGCGCACCTGTATCGTGATTCTCGAACTGGAACAGGAAGAGCAAATTCTGCTGCTGGGCGTCATGGTGGACGCAGTGCGCGCCGTGCTGACGGTGGAGCAGAACAAGATCGAAGCGCCGCTCAGCTTCGGCAACCGCTTGCGGGCCGACTTTGTGGAGGGCATGATCAACATCAAGGAACGCTTTGTGGTGGCGCTTGATGTGCATGCAGTATTCTCTGTGGATGAATTGTCTGCCTTGATTGGCGTGGCGAGTCAGGACGATACCAATGCGGTGCTGGCGGATCGGCGCGCAGGATAAGCACTTGCTGCGCGCAGGCGGTCCTGCGGCAACGACACCATTACCGGGGACTTGATTCATTCATGTCGAGCGAACGACCACTGTTTAACCTGAGCATCGATTCCATGGCGCTGGACGTCAGCGATCAGGAGATGCTGTTGTTTCAGCAACTGTTCAAGCGCTATATCGGCTTGTATCTGCCAATGTCGAAAAAGGCATTGCTGTGCAGCCGCCTGTCGCAACGCTTGGGCGAGCTCAGCTTGTCGACGCTGGCGGAATACCATGCCTTGATTTCTGCGCCGCAACAGCAACAGGAACGGCAGCGGGCGATCGACCTGATCACGACCAACGAAACCTATTTTTTCCGTGAGCCGAAACACTTCGCCTGCTTGCGCGATGAGATATTGCCGAGTTTGTCGGCGCAGCAAAAAGTCCAAATCTGGAGTGCTGCCAGTTCCACCGGAGAGGAAGCGTATTCTATTGCCATGTTGCTCGACGATTGTCGCGGCCAACAACCATGGCGTGTGTTCGCTTCCGATATCAGTCAGCGGGTCTTGTCATTTGCGCGTCGGGGCTTGTATCCGATGGTGCGTGGCGAGCATATCCCGGACGACTATTTGTCGCGCTATTGCCTGTGCGGCGTCGAAGAGTATGACGGCCATTTCCTGGTGGAGCAGCGGTTGCGCGAGCGGGTCACCTTTGCCCAGCGCAATCTGCTGGAATTGCCATTGGCTATGGATCAGCAGTTCGATGTGGTGTTCTTGCGCAATGTCATCATCTATTTCGATTTCCCGACCAAGGTAGCGGTGATGCAATCGGTTTTGCGCAAAGTAAAACCCGGTGGCTGGTTGCTGGTTGGTCATTCGGAATCTTTGCACGGCATGCCATTGGAATTGCAGATGGTGGCACCATCGATTTATCGGCGGCCGCAATGAGCCAGCGTATTTTCGTCAATCTGGGTGAGGTGTATTTTGGCCAGGGCGAAGTGCAGGTCGAGACCTTGCTGGGATCTTGTGTGGCGATCACCTTGTGGCATCCGACCCTGCGATTGGGCGGCTTGTGCCATTTTGTGCTGCCGGTGCGGCCGCACCGACAGCCGCCACCGGCGCCGCATGCTGAACTGGATGGACGCTACGGCGAGGATGCCTTGCTTCGCCTGCTGCAGGAAGTACGCGAGCACGATACGCAGGTATCGGACTATGTGGTCAAGGTCTTCGGCGGTGGCCGCATCCTTGGCCTGGCCGGTTCGCGCACGCCAATCGGCCAAGCCAATGTCGATTTCGCACTGACCATGTTACGCCGTCAACAAATTCAGATCATGGCCAAGGATGTGGCCGGTGAAGGCTATCGCTATTTGCGTTTCGACGTGCACAGCGGGGATGTCTGGGTACGTCACGGCCATGCCGGCCGGCAAGAGCTGGAAAAACTCACCGCGCGAGCGCAGCCATGAGCATCAAAGTGCTGATCGTCGATGACTCCTCGGTGGTGCGCCAGGTATTACAGGATGTGCTGGCGCCTTGCGCCGACATCAGCGTCATCGGCGCCGTACCCGATCCGATTTTTGCGATGACCAGGATGCGCGCCAACTGGCCCGATGTGGTGGTGCTCGATATTGAAATGCCGCGCATGGATGGCATCAGCTTTTTGCGCCAGATCATGGCAATCCGACCGACCCCGGTGGTGATTTGCTCGGCGCAGGCCGCTGACAATGTACATATCACCGCAGCCGCGCTGGCAGCCGGTGCCGTGGTGGTCATCGCCAAGCCGGCATTGGGGCTCCGAGATTTTCTGCACGATAGCGCGGAGGCATTGATTGCCGCGATACGTCAGGCTGCTCGCCATACGATGCCGCAGCCGCGCACGCTGGAGCCAGCGACGCGGGTAGCGGCAACCGGCGATGAGCGCTTCAATGCCGATGCCATGCTGGCGCCGCCGAGCCTGCATGATGCATCGGTGCCGTTGACCGAGTGGATCATTGCCATCGGTGCCTCCACTGGCGGCCCGCAAGCGCTGGAATTGGTGTTAGGCGATATTTCCTCGCGCTGCCCGGGTTTGGTGATTGTGCAACATATGCCGGAGAAATTTACGCTCAGTTTTGCCAAACGGCTCAATACAATCTCGCCGATCGTGGTCAAGGAAGCAGAACATCATGACCTGGTGTTGCCCGGCCGCGCATTGGTGGCGCCGGGCGGATCGCATCTGCTAGTGATGCGCGATGGTGTACAGTACTATGTAGAAGTGCAATCGGGGCCATTGGTGAATCGCCACCGGCCATCGATTGATGTCCTGTTCCGTTCGGTGGCCAAGGCGGCCGGGAAAAATGCCATTGGCATCATCATGACCGGCATGGGTGACGATGGTGCGTGTGGCATGAAGGAAATGCGCGAGTGCGGTGCGGCCACCTTTGCCCAGGATGAACATAGCTGTGTGGTGTATGGCATGCCCAAGGAAGCAGTCGCCGTTGGCGGCGTCGGCGCAGTGGTCGCTCTTGAACATATTTCTTCTGTGATTAATCGCTATGGCAGCTAAAACGCCTTTTCCAATTGAAACGCTGTTGGTGGTCGACGACAGCGCGCTGCAACGTCTGCATACGGTTGGCCTGATGCGCGAACTCGGCGTCGAGATCATTTACGAGGCTGGTGACGGGCATGAAGCCCTGGCTTTGCTGGCCTTGCTCCGTTTGCCGCCGAGCCTGTTGATCATCGATCTGGAAATGCCCGGCATGGATGGCGTCGAGCTGATCCAGCAATTGCAGGCGCGCGGTATCAATGTGCCGCTGATCGTGGCATCGAGCCGCGAAAGCGCCTTGCTGACCTCGGTGGAAACCATGATTGTGGCGCTGGGTATGCAAGTGTTGGGGGCCTTGGAAAAGCCGCTCAATGAAGAAAAGATCCTGGCGGCGATGTGTTCCTTCAGCAATAGCCGCGCGTCACCAAAATCCAATCCTGATCTGCCTGCCGTGTGCGAGCCCGAATTGGCCAATGCCATTCGCGACCGCGAAATCGTGGCGTACTATCAACCCAAAGTCGATATGCGTTCCGGCATGCTCAAAGGCGTCGAAGCCCTGGCGCGCTGGAATCATCCCGAGCACGGCATGATCGCTCCCGATCGTTTCATTGCGCTGGCCGAGCAGACCGGTTTGATTCATGACCTGACCTTCGCCATGCTGGAGCAAGCGATGGCACAGGCAGTGATCTGGAATCAGCGCGGTTTTTCGCTGAAGGTGGCGGTCAACCTGTCACCGCTGTCGCTGGACGTGCCCAGCTTTGGAAAAAAAGTGGTCGACATGCTGGTGCAGCATGCCTTACCGGCGGAACAAATCGTGCTGGAAATCACTGAAAGTTCGGTGGCATCCAATCTGGGTAGCACGCTGGGCACGCTGGCGCGGTTTCGACTCAAGGGCTTTGGCTTGTCGATTGATGATTACGGCACCGGCTTTTCATCGATGCAGCAATTGGCGCGTATTCCATTTACAGAGTTGAAGATCGATCGTGCCTTTGTCGATGGCGCACATGCGCGCAAAAATCTGCGCGTGATTTTGCAGTCGGCGCTGGACATGGCAAAAAGGCTGGAGCTGGTGACGGTGGCAGAGGGAATCGAAGCGATGGAAGACTGGCGTTTGCTGCAGGAATCCGGTTGCATGATCGGTCAAGGCTACCTGATTGCCAAACCGATGCCAGCCAGCGAATTGCCAATCTGGCTCAAAGGACACCACCGGCGCTTGCCGGAACTGCGGCCATTGGTTGGCGTGAATGGCGATAGTGCCAATCCGGCCGATGAAACGACTTCGAATGGTGGTAACAACTAGGGCGCTGCGGCGATGATGACAATCGCTTGCGTCGCCACCGCGCCACGCCAATCCTGCGCTGCGCCGTGGCCTGGAATGAGGATGGCGGGAGCAATCTCCAATAACGGTATCAAGACAAACGCCCGCTGCGTCATGCGCGGATGCGGCACGGTCAGTGTTGCATCGGCGATGCGCTGGTCACCATACAACAGAATATCCAGATCGAGCGTGCGCGGTGCATTGCGATACGGGCGCTGGCGGCCGTGTGCCTGCTCAAGCGCTTGCAGTGCGCTGAGCAGGGCGTGCGGCGCCAGCGTGGTGCTGACTTGTGCGACTGCATTGACGTAGTCGTCGCCACTGGATTGCTGAGGTGCGGTGCGATATAGGCTGGAAATGGCGGTGACACTGGTCTGCGGTAACTGCGGCAATTGCCGCAGCGCTTCGGTGACGGTCGCCAGGGCATCACCGAGATTGCCGCCGATGCCAATGTAGGCACTGACGGCAGTCACCGAATTGATCATGACATGTCGGCTGGTCCGTCGCCAGCACCGGACCTGCCGCTACGATTGCGGCCGCCGCGGCGTTTGCGTTTCTTGACCGGACCGGTGCTCGGGCTGGACGCGCTACCGGCCGGACCTGGGCTGCTGAGAGCCGGTTTGCGTGCCAGCAAGGCTTCACGTTGCGAGGCATCGCCTTCCATGAAATCGGTCCACCACTCACCTAGCTCCGAATCCAGTTCGCCGGACGCACAGCGCAGCAGCAGGAAGTCGAAACCGGCGCGCAGGCGCAGATGCTCCAGTAATTTGTAAGGTGCCTTGCCGGTGCGGCGTTCAAAGCGTGGCTGCATGGCCCAGATGTCGCGCATGTCGGAAGCGATCTTGCGTTGCAGCGCCAGTTTTTCGGTCTGGGCATTGAGCACGTCATCGGCCGCCAGATGCAGCGCCGGGATCGGATATTCGCCGGCAGCCTGGTAGGCGCGCCATTTTTCCAGCACTTGATGCCACAGCAAGGAGGCGAACAGGAAGCCTGGCGACACCGTCTTGCCTTGCTTGATGCGGCTGTCCGTATTGGCCAGTGCCAGGCTGACGAATTTCTCGCCGAGTGGCTGCTCCAGCACGACGTCGAGCAGCGGTAGCAAGCCGTGATGTAGACCTTGCTTGCGCAATTGTTGCAGACAGGCCAGCGCATGACCGCTCATGAGCAGCTTGAGCATTTCATCGAATACGCGCGCGGCCGGGACATTGTTGATGAGCGGTGCCATCACGGCAATCGGTGCGCCGGTGGCGGCATCGATCGAAAATTTCAACTTGGCAGCGAAGCGCACCACCCGCAGCATGCGCACCGGATCTTCGCGGTAGCGTTCTTCCGGGACACCGATGATGCGTAGCGTCTTGGCGCGGATATCGGCAATGCCGCCGTGATAGTCGAGCACGGTTTGCGCCGCCGGATCGTAATACATGGCATTGATGGTGAAGTCGCGCCGCACCGCATCTTCATGCTGTTCGCCGAAGGTGTTGTCGCGTAGCACACGGCCGTGTTCATCTTTTTGTGCCGTATCGACCGAGCTGCCACGGAAGGTGGTCACTTCGATCAATTCCTGACCAAACATCACATGCACGATCTGAAACCGGCGGCCGATGATGAAGGCGCGCCGGAACAGTTGTTTGACTTGCTCAGGCGTGGCGTTGGTGGCGACATCAAAATCTTTGGGCTTGACTGCCAGCAACAGGTCGCGCACGGCGCCGCCGACGATAAAGGCTTTGAAGCCGGCCTGCTGCAAGGTCTGGGTCACCCGAATTGCATTGGGCGACACCAGTTGCAGGTCAATGCCGTGCTGCTTCTGGCCGAGCACGGTGGGCTCGGTGGCGTTGGCAGCGGCATCCTTCTTGTTTTTGCCGAGGATGGAGCGGATAAACTTTTTAATCATTGCGCGTGCGCGTCGAAGAGATTCAAGATCGGCCAGCCCTGGGCGACGGCATGGGCTTTCAATTTGTCGTTGGGATTGGTCGCCACCGGGTGGGTCACGCGTGCCAGCAGCGGGATGTCGTTTTGCGAATCGCTGTAGAAATGGCTTTGCGTGAAATCATCGATGGTTTTGCCCAGACCCTTGAGCCAGGCTTCAGTGTGCGTCACCTTGCCAGGACCGTAGGTCGGTGTGCCCAGCAGTTTGCCGGTGATGCGACCATCGGCAGCAACTTCGGGCACTGCGGCGATCAGATTGTCGACGTTGAACAGCTTGGCAATCGGGGTGGTCACGAAACTGTTGGTGGCCGTGACGATGGCAACCAGGTCGCCGGCATCGAGATGCTTCTGCACGATTTGCATGGCTGCTGGTACCACGGCCGGTTTGACCACTTCTTCCATGAATTGCTGATGCCAGTCATCGAGTTGTTGGCGGCTGAATTGCGACAGCGTACCGAAGGCAAACTCCAGGTACTTCACTGGATCAAGCGTACCGGCCTGGTAATGGGCATACCAGGCATCGTTGGCGCGGCGGAATGCGTCGGCATCGATGGCGCCGGTACGTGCCAGAAATTCACCCCATTCATGGTCGGAGTCGAGCGGCAGGATGGTGTGGTCCAGGTCAAATAGAGCGAGATTCATGGCGTATGGTCTTCTGCTTCCTGTTGTAATAGATCGCGTAGTAGCGGCAGGGTGATCGGACGCTTGGTTTCCAGCGAAAATTGGTCAAGCGCGTCGAGCATGCGCGACAAGGAAGGCATGTCGCGCCGGTAATGCGTCAGTAAATAGGTAAAAATCGTCGGCGAAATCGTCATGCCGCGCAACTGCGCCGACTGCGTCAGGGCGGCGACCTTTTCATCGTCGGTCAAGCCGTGCAATTGATAGATCAAGCCCCAGCCGAGACGGGTGCGCAAGTCTTCGCGCACCTGTTGTTGCAGTTGTGCAGGCGGCAGCGCGCCGCTGCTGATCAGGTAGCCGCCCAGTTCACGAATCTGATTGAACAGATTGAAGGCGGCGATTTGGGCGGCGGGTGGTAATTGTTCGCAATCGTCCAGCAAATAACATTGCACTGCCGGATGGTAATCAAATTCGGTTTCCGCTGCAGTCGCAGTGATCAGGCGGCTGGCAGGATGGGCATGTGCCAGCGAATGCAGCAGGTGTGATTTGCCAGCGCCGTTCTCGCCCCACAGATAGATGAAGCGGTCATTGAGCGACGGCGGGGTGTGCGCCGCCAGGATGCCTTGCAGCCGTTGCAGCAATTCTGCATTCTGGCCGGTGACGAAGGTGTCAAACGTGGGCGGTTGCTGTGCGCTTAAATCCAGCAGTAGTTGTCTCATGGCTCGTTATTGTAGAAACTGCTGCTCAGGTAGTGGCGGCGCAGATGGCGTACCACCACTGACATGATGGCCGAGGCCGGCAATGCCAGCAGCACGCCGACAAAGCCGAACAGCTGACCGAAGGCCAGCAGCGCAAAGATCACCACCAGCGGGTGCAGGCCGATGCGTTCGCCCACCAGTTGCGGCGTCAAAATAAAACTTTCCAGCACCTGGCCCAGGCCATAAATGATGGCCACGGCAACCAGACCATCCCAGCCACTGAATTGCAACACGGCGGCAATCAGTGCCAGCACCAGACCCAATCCGAAGCCAACATAGGGGATGAAGACCAGCAAGCCGGTCAAGATGCCGACCGGCAGGGCGACATCAAAGCGGGCGATAATCAGCGCGGTCGAATAGTAGACTGCCAGGATCAGCATCACTAGCAATTGGCCGCGCAGGTACTGCGCCAGTAGATCATCGACTTCCTCGGTCATGACGCTGAGCTTGCTGACCCAGCGGCGCGGGATCATGCCGCGCAGACGCTTGATGAAAGAATGCCAGTCTTGCAACAAATAAAACAACACCATCGGAATGAACAGCAAATTGGCCAGCCAGGTCAGCAAGGCGGTGCCGCCAACCTTGACCGAGGACAGCACCGAGGCCCAGATTTCATCGCCACTGGTAGCCAGATGCTGGGCCAGGATCTTTTTGATGCCGGTCACATCGAGCCGCACATGGATGCCGTATTCGCTCAAACGTGGCGCTAGCGTGGCATTGAGTGTGTCGAGGAAATTGGGGATTTGCTGTTGCAACAGCGGTATTTCCTTGATCAGCACTGGCACGACCACCAGAATCAGCGCCATTACCATCAGCACCAGCAGCAGCACGACGATCAGTACCGCCAGCACACGCGGTAGAAAAAATCGCCCAAGGCGGCGGCGCGCCAGCCAGTCAACACCAGGGTTGAGGGCGTAGGCCAGGATCGCGGCGGTCACAAAGGGGCTCAACATCGGCCCCAGCAAAATGATGAGGCCGACCAAAAATAGCCCTAGAATGAGCCACAACAAGCTTTGTTTTTGTTCATCCGTGAAAGAAAAAGGCATGGAAATCGGGCTTTAGGCGAATCGGTTTGATAAAATCATGGTTTGAAATGCATTGCAGTTGTCGTTTATCTACTGCTACTCCTCTATTTTACCGCCTCTAGTGCCAATATCATCATGACTTCATCATCCAATGTTTCCCTTTCCTACCGCGACGCCGGTGTCGACATCGAGGCGGGTGACGCTTTGGTCGAGGCAATCAAGCCATTTGCCAAGCGGACAACGCGTGAAGGCGTGCTGGGCGGCATTGGTGGTTTTGGCGCTTTGTTCGAAATCAGCAAGAAATTCAAGGAGCCGGTACTGGTATCCGGTACCGACGGCGTCGGTACCAAGCTGAAGCTGGCGTTCATGCTCAATCGCCATGACACGGTCGGTATCGATCTGGTGGCCATGAGCGTCAACGATATTCTGGTGCAAGGCGCTGAGCCTTTGTTTTTCCTCGATTACTTTGCCTGCGGCAAGCTCGACGTGCCTAGTGCCACCGATGTCATCAAGGGCATTGCTCAGGGTTGTGAGCAAGCCGGTTGCGCCTTGATTGGCGGTGAAACTGCCGAAATGCCGAGCATGTATCCCGATGGCGAATACGATCTGGCCGGTTTTGCGGTCGGCGCCGTGGAAAAATCGAAGTTGATCGACGGCACCAAGATTGCACCAGGTGATGTGGTGCTCGGTCTTGCATCGTCGGGTGCCCATTCGAATGGTTATTCGCTGGTGCGCAAGATTCTGGAAGTCGCCAAGCCTGACCTGAATGCTGATTTCCATGGCCGCAAGCTGGCCGACGTGCTGATGGCGCCGACCCGCATCTACGTCAAGCCTTTGCTGGCCTTGATGGAGAGCATGGAAGTCAAGGGCCTGGTGCATATCACCGGCGGTGGTTTGGTGGAAAATGTGCCGCGCGTGCTGCAAGAGAATCTGACCGCGGTGTTGCATCGCGATGCCTGGACCATGCCGCCATTGTTCACTTGGCTGCAAGAGCATGGTGGTGTGGCCGATGCTGAAATGCACCGGGTCTTCAACTGCGGTATCGGTATGACTGTGATTGTGTCCAAGGAAAACGCCGACGCTGCCATCGCGCAATTGCAGGCGGCCGGCGAAACGGTCAGCCGTATCGGTGAAATCCGTGCGCGTGCCGAAGGCGAAGCGCAGACCATCGTGGTCTGAGTCTGAGATGTTCATGCCCGCAGTAATTGCGGGCAACAAAAAACGGCTGCCATTGATTCTGGCAGCCGTTTTTATGTGGACGTTAGCTGGTGGCGTTAGCCGTGTTGCTGCGCTTGTTCGCTATCATCGCCTTGGCCGGCCAGGGTTTGGCGCGGCACTACCGGTGCCTTGCTCAACAACGCCGGTGGCGGTGGCACGCGCACAGGCTGGCTGTGCACACTGCGGCTCGACAAGACGTTGGTCGTGGCTTCCGGTGCAGCATCCCAGATCGGATCATCGATCGCTTCAAACACCGACTTCAACTGTGCACCCCAGCTCTTGCGGATCATCTGAAAATACTGATTGGTTTCGTCGATGGTGACGAAGCGCGATACCGCCAGGCTGTCGGTGTCATACAGCAACAGGTCCAGCGGCAGGCCAACCGAAATATTTGAACGCAAGGTCGAGTCCATCGAAATCAGCGCGCATTTGGCAGCTTCGTCGAGCGAACTGTCGGGTGACACTACCCGGTCGATGATCGGTTTGCCATATTTGGCTTCGCCGATCTGGAAATAGGTGTTTTCGTCATGCGATTCGATAAAGTTGCCAGCCGAATACATCTGGAACAGACGGCAACGCTCGCCCTTGATCTGGCCGCCGAAAATGATGCTGACATTGAAGTCGATACCAAACTTGTTCAACTCTTCGGCATCGCGATCATGCACGGTGCGGATGGCATCACCGAGGATTTGCGCAGCCTCGTACATTGAGGTGGCGGTCCAGATGGTGTGGCCTTGGGAATTGGTCTTCTCGGCGACAATCTGGCGGATTGACTGAGAAATCGAAAGATTGCCAGCCGTCATCAAAACCATGACGCGTTCGCCCGGGTTTTCGTAGACATTCAATTTGCGGAACGTGCCGATATGGTCGACACCCGCGTTGGTACGCGAATCCGATAAGAAGACCAGGCCGTCGTTCAGGCGCATGGCAACGCAATAAGTCATGATGTGATGAAAATAATCGTAAAAGCCGAATTTTACAGGAAGCCCTGTCCGCACCGAATGCGAACAGGGGTGAAGTGTCGCTGACCTGACACATTATCGGCAATTTCTTGATACTTCTTAAGTACTGGCGGGTAGTTTTTTCGTTGCTGTTTTATTTATGCTGCCAAAGGAACAAGAAAATCCTTGCTGATTCTGTTGCCCAATTCAAAGATGCGTTCCAGAAACACGGTCAGATAATCATGCAGGCCGGCCTCAAGTACTTCTTCGATACGGCTGAACTTGAGATCGGCATTGAGCTTGCCGGCAAAGCGTTCGGTGTCGGCCGAGACATCGTTGCGGACATTGCTCAGATTGCGTAATACCTGATCCATGCAAGCGGCCAGCGAACGCGGCATGTCGGCGCGCAGGATCAACAGTTCGGCCACGCGTTCCGGGGTGATCACATCGCGATACACCTTGCGGTAAATCTCGAAGCCGGAAACTGAACGCAAAATCGCCGCCCAGTAATAGAAGTCGATCTGATTGTCCTGACCTTTGCTACCCTGGCTTTGCGACTGCGTTTTTTGCTGACCTTGTTGCTGACTCTGCTTGGCCTGGGTTTCCTTGGCGCCGTGGAATTTGACGTCAATGATGCGCGCGGTATTGTCAGCGCGTTCCAGGAAGGTGCCCAGACGAATGAAGTGAAACGCTTCATCCTTGAGCATGGTGCCGATGGTGACGCCGCGCGACAAATGCGAGCGATGTTTGACCCATTCAAAGAATTCACTGGGATTTTGTTCCAGCGCATCGGTCGTCAGATAACTCTGCATCTTGATCCAGGTAGCATTCTGGATTTCCCAGGCTTCCGTGGTCAGTGCGCCGCGCATGGCACGCGCGTTTTCGCGGGCCTGTTTGAGGCAGGAGGCGATGGACGACGGATTGCTGGGGTCGCGCACCATGAAGTTGATCACATCCTTTTGCGTCAGGGCGTCGTACTTCTCGTTGTAACCATACAGCAGCTCGGAAATGCCGAGCACGGCGCGCCAGCCTTGTTCGGCGTCATCGGTCGATTGTGGCAGCAGCGCGGTTTGTACATGCACGTCGAGCATGCGGGCAGTGTTTTCAGCGCGTTCGGTATAGCGCGCCATCCAGAATAAGCTATCAGCGGTTCGGCTCAACATCGTTTATTTCTCCAGAATCCAGGTGTCCTTGGTGCCGCCGCCTTGCGACGAATTCACCACCAGCGAGCCGTCCTTGAGCGCCACGCGCGTCAGGCCGCCCTTGACCATCGAAACATTCTTGCCAGACAGCACGAATGGCCGCAAGTCAAGATGGCGCGGCGCAATGCCGGACTCGACATAGGTCGGGCAGACCGACAGCGCCAGCGTTGGCTGGGCAATATAGCCATCCGGTTTGGCGATGATGCGCTGGCGGAAATCTTCGATTTCCTGTTTGGTCGAGGCCGGTCCCACCAGCATGCCGTAGCCGCCGGCACCGTGGACTTCCTTGACCACCAGCTTTTCCAGATTGGCCAGCGTGTAGGACAGGTCTTCCTTCTTGCGGCACTGATAAGTGGGCACGTTGTTGAGGATCGGCTCTTCCGACAGGTAGAACTTGATCATATCCGGTACATAGGGATAGATCGATTTGTCATCGGCCACGCCGGTGCCGATGGCATTGGTCAGCGTCACCTTGCCGGCGCGATAGGCTGCCAGCAAACCAGGCACGCCGAGCGAGGAATCGGCGCGGAAGGCGAGCGGATCGAGATAGTCGTCGTCGATGCGGCGGTAGATCACGTCAACCCGTTTCGGGCCGCGGGTGGTGCGCATGTAGACGGTATTGTCCTTGACGAACAGGTCCTGGCCTTCGACCAGTTCGACGCCCATTTGTTGCGCCAGGAACGCATGCTCAAAATAGGCCGAGTTGTACATGCCCGGCGTCATCACTACCACCGTCGGATCAATCACGCCGACCGGCGCAACTGAACGCAAATTGTCGAGCAGCATGTCGGGATAATGATCGACCGGTGCGATCTTATGTCGCGTAAACAATTCCGGGAACAGGCGCATCATCATCTTGCGGTTTTCCAGCATGTAGGACACGCCGGACGGTACCCGCAGATTGTCTTCCAGTACGTAGAACTCACCTTCGCCGGCACGCACGATGTCGACTCCGGCGATATGGGCGTAGATGTCGGAGGCGACATCGACATCCTGCATCTCGGGCCGGTATTGCGCGTTCTGCAAAATCTGCTCGGCTGGAATGATGCCCGCCTTGATGATTTTTTGCCCGTGGTAAATATCGTGGATGAACATGTTCAGCGCTTTGACGCGCTGCACCAGTCCTGCTTCGAGCTTGCTCCATTCGGCGGCATGAATGATGCGCGGAATAATGTCGAATGGAATCAACCGTTCAGTGCCGGCGTCATTGCCGTAGACCGCGAAGGTAATGCCGACTCGACGGAAGATCAGGTCGGATTCTGCGCGCTTGCGGGCAATCGTTTCAGCCGATTGGGAAGACAGCCAGGTCGCAAATTCACCATAATGTTTGCGGACGGAAACGCTGTCACCGGTGTACATCTCGTCAAAAAAGTTTGCCATAAATTTGCTTCGTTTCGGGTGCGACTGCGGAGGAAATTTCTTATTTATGCTGGTGTGGATCTGCTGATTTTTACTGGGCTAACGTCGTCTGCGCAGTCATCCTCATCGCTGGTGGTGGTCATGACAGACTATCACGCCAATTCTATATTTGGACAGAAAAAGTTGCGTGTCGGCAGCGGCTGTAATGACGTCAGCGAGGTTGGATGGCAATGGATGACTGTGCGTGCGAATGACAAACTCCTTTCTGTTCATGCCCACGGCGTGGGTGCCGGTACCGCAGCGGGTGCGGGCATGTCGATGGTGGTGAAATCGGCCGGGCTGGCGATTTCGAGGTATTCCATGTCGGGCGAATAATCGAACAAAAAATGCACGATGCCAGGACGCTGGTGGACGCAATCGCCTGTCTTGACCAGGGTGACCTGGTCCTCGTACATGAAGCGCGCCCAGCCCTTCAACATGATGACAATGTGAAAATTGGCTTCGTGCCGATGCCAGCCGGTGCCGGCCTCAGGCGCCAGATTGGCCTTGACCAGTTGCGCCACGACCTGGCCGCCGGTGGCGGCGGCAATGCCCAGGTCGCGGTACAGAAAAAAGTCGCGTAAGCCACCCGATTCGTAGGGTGTGTCACCCGCGCTGACATGAGAAAAAACATTCAAGGCAGTTGGCGTTGTTGTGGCTACTGTATTCATCACTCTCATCCTTTCAGCGGTGTCCCGCATGATTCGATTGCGAATTACCTCTCGTGTGTCTCCTCTGCCTGCACCATTGGTTTATGGTCGCGCAGAAGGCGATAAACCGGTTTTTAAAATTCAACATCCAGTTCGTCGATGTCCTCCGGCTCTTTCTTGGCTGCTGCAATCCACTCCTGCATTTCCGGCATCGCCATGATGCGTTTGCTGTAGGCGGCACAGATGGGTTCCAACGCAATGTCATAGGTGATGAAACGGGTGATCACCGGCGCGTACATTGCATCCGCCATGCTGCGCTCACCAAACAGGTAGGGGCCACCGTAGGTCGCCAGGCACTCTTTCCAGATTGTTGTGATGCGCTGGATATCGGCCTGTGCACGTGACCACACTTTGAATTTGGGAAAGTGGGCTTTGAGGTTCATCGGCAGCGCCGAGCGCAGCGCGCTGAAGCCGGAATGCATTTCGCCGCAAATCGCACGGCAGTGTGCGCGTGCGGCCTGGTCGGCTGGCAGCAGCTTGGCCGACGGGCGGACTTCGTTCAGATATTCGGCGATGGCCAGCGTGTCCCACACCAAGATATTGCCGTGCTTGAGACTGGGAACCAGTATCGACGACGACAACAGCAGGATTTCGGCGCGAGCATCGGGATCGTCCGGCGAGACGATGTCTTCGTGAAACGGCAGACCGGCAAATTTGGCCAGCAGCCAGCCACGCATGGACCACGAAGAATAATTCTTGCTGGTAATGCGCAAAGTCGTTTTAGGCATGTCAGTCCTTTATCTCTATGTGTGCTTCTGACTTTGGCGCGTCAATTCATTGACGCGCTGTTTTTGCGTGGACGCGTCCGTGATGCGCAGTGTTACTCCTGCTCTCTTGCAAAGGGCGTGCCAGCCACGCAAGGCTGATCGCAAGCGGTCTGCGACCAAGTTCGCATACTCATGAGGATGTCGTGCTACGCAGGAGTTCAGTGGCATGCATATTGCATCGAGCAGGAGACTGGTGATAACAGAAAGAATGGATTGTCTATGACAAATATTTACCAGGCATATCAGCAATATGTTGATGCTACCGATCCATTGCGCGCCTCGGCACGGCTGGCAGCGCCGTTTCTTGGGCATACCTGGCCAGGTATGCCGATCAATTTGGGCCTGCGCAAACTGGCTGCGGCCTATGAGGTTTTTGCGCGCACCCAGCTCACGCATGTCAGGCCGCCGTTCGCCATTGACAGCGTCGAGGATGGTGGTTGCACCGTTGCGGTGCAAGAGCAGGTGGTTGACCAGACACCTTTCTGCACCTTGTTGCGTTTTCGCAAGGAAAACGCAACCGAGCAACCGAGTGTGTTACTGGTGGCGCCGATGTCAGGGCACTTTGCCACGCTGTTACGCGGCACTGTCAAGACGCTGTTGCGCGATCATGACGTCTACATCACCGATTGGCACAATGCGCGCGATATTGCGCTGGAACATGGCCGCTTCGGGCTGGACGAATATGTCGCCCATTTGGTGCGCTTTCTGCAAAAAATCGGGCCCGGTGCGCATATCGTCGCCGTTTGCCAGCCGACCGTCGCTGCCATCACAGCGGTGGCAGCCATGGCCGAGGCCAACGATGCAGCGCAACCGCGCAGCATGACATTGATGGCAGGTCCGCTCGATACACGCGTCAATCCAACTACCGTCAACGAGCTGGCCAAGAGCAAACCGATCGAATGGTTTGAGTCGAATCTGGTCAGCACCGTGCCGGCACGCCATGCTGGCGGCGGTCGTCGGGTTTATCCCGGCTTTCTGCAATTGACCGCGTTCATGAACATGAACTTGAACCGCCATGTCGACGCGTTCCGCAATCTATACAACTATCTGATTGAAGACGAGCACGACAAGGCCGAAGCAATCAAGGTGTTTTATGAAGAATACTTTGCCATGTCGGACTTGCCGGCCGAGTTTTACCTGGAGACCGTGCGCAAGGTATTTCAGGAACATGCGTTGCCGTTGGGAAAATTGACCTATCAAGGCAGTCCGGTCAATCTCAAGGCAATCCGGCGTACTGCCTTGTTCACCGTCGAGGGTGAAAAGGATGATATCTGTGCGGTCGGTCAAACCGTGGCTGCACAAGATATGTGCAGTAATATCAGGCCTTACATGCGGCTGCACCATGTTCAAACATCGGTGGGGCATTATGGCGTCTTCAACGGGCGTCGCTGGGAAAATGAAATCTATCCACGCCTACGGGATTTCATTAATATGCACCAGCGGTGATCATAGGCACTGGCCGCGTATGATCCGATGTCAGACGGGATGACATTAGCGCGTTCGCAGGCCCGGTGTTGCACATCTTTCAGTTCAAACTTGCTTTGTTGTAAAGGATACTCATGTCAATTCATGTTGCGCTCAATCATGTCACGTCTTATCACTATGACCGCGCAATCAATCTGGGACCGCAGATCGTGCGTCTGCGCCCAGCGCCGCATTGCCGTACCCGTATTCTGAGTTACTCGCTGCGCATTCTGCCGCAGCCGCATTTCATCAACTGGCAGCAAGACCCGCAAGCCAATTACATGGCACGCTTGGTGTTTCCGGAGAAGACGACGGAATTTCGCATCGAAGTCGATCTGGTGGCCGAAATGTCGGTCATCAATCCGTTCGACTTCTTCCTGGAGCCGTATGCCGAGCAAATTCCTTTCGACTATGCCAGCGAATTGCTCAACGAACTGGCACCGTATCGCAAGACCTTGCCTTTGACGCCGCTGTTTCAAAAGATGCTCGATGGCATTTCGCGCGAAAAGGTGCGTAGCGAAGATTTTCTGGTGGCGTTGAACCAGAAGCTGGCCAATTCCGTCAATTACACGATCCGTATGGAGCCCGGTGTGCAGACGCCGGAACAGACGCTCAAGCTGGGTTCCGGTTCTTGTCGCGATTCGTCGTGGTTGCTGGTGCAATTGCTGCGTCATCTGGGACTGGCGGCGCGTTTCGTGTCGGGCTATCTGATTCAATTGACGGCCGATCAAAAATCGCTCGATGGCCCGTCCGGCCCTGAAGCCGATTTCACCGACCTGCATGCCTGGTGCGAAGTCTATCTGCCCGGCGCTGGCTGGGTCGGCCTGGATCCAACCTCAGGCCTGTTTGCCGGCGAAGGCCATATTCCGCTGTCGTGCACGCCCGAACCGTCGTCGGCGGCGCCCGTCAGCGGCATGGTTGATCCCTGCGAAGTGGAATTCGAGCACAAGATGAGCGTGGCGCGCATCTGGGAAGCACCGCGCGTGACCAAGCCATACAGCGAAGCGCAATGGAGCCGGATTGAGGAACTCGGCCACCTGATCGATGACGATCTTGATGCGCTCGATGTGCGTTTGACCATGGGCGGCGAACCGACCTTCGTGTCGCTCGATCATCCCGATGAGCTGGAGTGGAATACCGCCGCCATGGGTGACACTAAGAAGCCGCTGGCGGCCGATCTGTATCACCGCATGCGCGAAAAATATGCGATCCAGGGCTTGCCACATTTCGGTCAGGGAAAATGGTATCCGGGCGAGCAATTGCCGCGCTGGGCCTTGAACTGTTACTGGCGTCGCGACGGCCAGCCGATCTGGCGCAACCGTGATCTGATTGGCGATGAAACTGTGGCCAACGTCAAGCAGGACGACATCACCGAACGGTTCCTGCAGGGCGTGGCATCACGTTTGTCGCTCGATGGCAAGCATGTGTTTTCTGCCTACGAAGACGTGTTCTATTACATGTGGCGCGAGCGCCGTCTACCCGGCAATGTTGATCCTTTTGACTCCCGCCTGGATGACAAGCAGGAGCGCGAGCGCCTGATGCGGGTGTTTTCGCGCGGGCTGGAAAAAGTCTCCGGCCATGTGCTGCCAGTGGCACGCCGGCCAGATAATCTCGGTTGGCAGACGGGGGCCTGGTTCCTGCGCAGTGAGCGCTGCTACTTGTATCCCGGTGATTCACCGATGGGCTATCGACTGCCGCTCGATTCGCTGCCCTGGGCCAACGAAATCGATTATCCCTACGTCCATCCAGCAGATCCGACCCAGGCTTTCCCGGCCTTGCCATTGGCCGCCGAGATTCGACGCCAATATGCCGGCCGCAGCGCCGAACCGCTGGCCAATGAGGCCGCGTTATCGTCTTTGCAAGATTACTATGCAGCGCGCCGCAATATCGGTTTTTCCAGTGCCACTGCCAGTAGCAAAGCCGCCAACAAGGCGGGAAGTGCGACCACGACCATGGCTGCCAAGGCAGTGCTGGGCAGCGCCACCAGCAGCGTGCCACAAGCGTTTGAATCGGCCAGCGACATCACGCGCACAGCGCTGTGCGCTGAAGTGCGCAATGGCGTGCTGTATTTGTTCATGCCGCCACTGACGCAACTGGAAAACTATCTGGAGTTGGTCGCCGCAATCGAAGCCACCGCCGAGCAATTGCAGCAGCCGGTGTTGATGGAAGGTTACGAGCCGCCGCATGATCCGCGCGTCCGCAAGTTCAGCGTCACGCCTGATCCTGGCGTGATCGAAGTCAATATTCAACCAGCCGACAACTGGCGCGATCTGGTCAACCAGACCACGCATCTGTATGATGCCGCGCGTGCCTCGCGTCTGACCACCGAAAAATTCATGCTCGATGGTCATCATTCCGGCACCGGCGGCGGCAATCACATGGTCATGGGGGGGGCTACCACCAGCGATTCGCCGTTCCTGCGCCGGCCCGATCTGTTGCGCAGTCTGATCAGCTATTGGAATAACCATCCCTCGCTGTCTTATCTGTTCTCGGGCATGTTCATCGGACCGACTTCACAAGCGCCACGGGTGGATGAAGCACGCAATGATTCGACTGCCGAAATCGAGCTGGCCTTTGCCGAAATGGAAAAGCAGACCGCGCTCGGTGGTTGTGCACCCTGGCTGGTCGACCGTTTGTTGCGCAATCTGTTGATCGATGTCACCGGCAATACCCATCGCGCCGAATTCTGCATCGACAAACTGTACTCGCCGGACAGCGCCACCGGCCGCCTCGGTTTGCTGGAATTGCGCGCTTTCGAAATGCCACCGCATGCGCGCATGAGCCTGACCCAGCAATTGTTATTGCGTGGTCTGGTGGCGCGTTTCTGGAAGACGCCTTACAAGCCGACGCGACTGGTGCGCTGGGGCACCGAATTGCACGACCGTTTCCTGCTGCCGCATTTCATCTGGCAAGATTTCAGCGATGTCATGGAAGATATGCAGGAAGCTGGCTATGCCATGCAGGCGGACTGGTTTGCGCCGCATTTTGAGTTCCGTTTTCCCAAGATCGGCGACTATGCGGTCAAGGGTATGGAATTGGAATTGCGCACCGCGCTCGAACCTTGGCATGTGCTGGGCGAGGAAAACAGTGCCGGCGGCACGGCGCGTTATGTTGATTCGTCACTGGAACGGCTACAGGTGAAAGTCAGCGGCATGGCGCCTGATCGTTATGTGCTGACCTGCAATGGTGTCTCGGTGCCATTGCAACCCACTGGCGTGGTTGGTGAGTTTGTCACCGGCGTGCGCTATCGGGCATGGCAACCGCCATCGGCACTGCATCCGACCATCGGCATTGACTCACCGTTGACCTTCGATCTGGTCGATACCTGGAATGGCCGCAGTCTGGGTGGTTGCCAATACCACGTGGTGCATCCGGGCGGGCGTAGTTACGAAACCTTTCCGGTGAATGCCTTCGAAGCAGAAAGCCGTCGTTTAGGGCGTTATTTCCGTCTCAATCACACGCCGGGAAAGATCGAAGTTACTGCATCAAGAGCCGCAATCGAGTTCCCATTTACGTTAGACTTGCGACATTACTGATACCGCTGGTTGCACTGGCGGCTTAGTGAGCCCTTACGTTACCCGATTAGCGACGCCCGTCGTCATTGCCAGCCTGGCATGACGACGGGTGGCGCGTCCCCGAATCTTATGTCTCAGCGCCTTTTGCATAGCTATACCGCCGACGCCGATCGTTACGACGAGATGTTGGCCGCCGACGGCAGTCTGCGTCCGCATTGGCGCACGCTGATTGATCAGCTCGAAAATCTTACTCCGGACATGATGCGCCGACGTGCCGAAGAGGTGCGCGAAGCGATCGCCTCCGATGGCATGACGTACAACGTGTATGCCGATCCACAGGGCGCCAACCGGCCCTGGGAACTGGATTTGTTGCCGCAGATTGTTGCTGCCGATGAATGGCGCAGCTTGTCGGCTGCGGTCACGCAGCGGGCGCGTCTGCTCAATGCGGTACTGGGCGATCTGTATGGCAAGCAGCAATTGCTGGCCGATGGCTTGCTGCCGCCGGCGCTGATATTTGGTCAGCATGGCTATCTGTGGCCCTGCCGCAATGTGGAGCCACCGGGCGGCGTGCATTTGCATCTCTATGCAATTGACCTGGCGCGTTCGGCTGACGGTAACTGGTGGGTCATTGCTGACCGTACCCAGGGGCCGTCCGGTTCCGGTTACGCCTTGCAAAATCGCCAGATCATGACGCGCGCCTTGCCGGAAGCCATGCGCGACATGCATGTGCAACCCCTACTCAATTATTTCCACGCGCTGCATCAATGTCTGACACGGCTGGCACCGACCAGCGGCGAACTGCCGCTGGTGGTATTGCTCACGCCAGGTCCATACAACGAAACCTATTCGGAACATGCATTTCTGGCGCATACGCTGGGTTTCCCGTTGGTCGAAGGGGTCGATCTGACGGTGCGCGGCGAGATGGTGTTCTTGAAGACGCTGACCGGTTTGCGCCGCGTGCACGCCATCATGCGGCGTCTCGATGACGACTATTGCGATCCGCTTGAATTGCGCTCCGATTCGGCGCTCGGTATTCCCGGTCTGACGCAGGCGGCGCGTTCTGGCAACGTGCTCATTGCCAATGCACTCGGCAGCGGCGTGCTGGAATCGACCGCCTTGCACGGTTTCTTGCCGGCGATTTGCCAGCGTCTGCTGGGAGAAGAATTGGCCCTGCCTGCAGTGGCATCGTGGTGGTGCGGCGAAAAGCCGGCGCTGGAATACACCTTGGCGCATCTGGAAGAATTAGTGATCATGCCGGCGTTTCCCTCGATGCGCATGCAACCGGTGTTCGGCCACACACTGAGCGGACAGGCGCGGCGCAACTTGATCGAGAGTCTGCAAGTGCAGCCGCATGCTTATGTGGCGCAAGAGTGGGTGCGCTTGTCGCAGGCACCGGTGCTGTCGCGCAGCGGCGATTCGCGCTTGATGAGTCGTACCGTCAGTTTGCGCGTGTTTGCTGCTGCCGATGGCATGGGCGGTTACCACGTCATGCCGGGCGGGCTGACACGGGTGGCGCAGCGGCAACGGCGCGATGTGGTGTCGATGCAGCAAGGCGGCACCAGCAAGGATGTCTGGATTTTGGGCGATAACGTCAATGCACATAGCGCGGTTGCAGTCGGGCCAGGTACGATGAGTGATCCGGTGGTGCGGACTTCGGAACTGATTCGCACCACTGTCGACGTGTCATCGCATGCGGGCGAAAATTTATTCTGGATGGGCCGTTACACCGAACGCACCGATAATCTGGCGCGGCTGTTGCGCACTACCTTGCAAAGCACTACCGAATCGCAAATCGAAAACCGCACCATCCTGAGCAGTGTCAGCGAAATTTGCGGCCATCTCGGCATCCTGATGCCCAAGTCAGGACAGGCGCATCCGACTGTGACCGCCTTGCAGCAAAGCATGCGTGCAGCGATCTCGGACCCGAGTGCCGTCATCAGCATCGCGACGCATTTGCGTCATCTGCATCACTCCGGCTATCAGGTGCGCGAACATCTGTCGCTCGATAACTGGCAAGCCTTGAACCGCATGCCGGCGATGGTCTATGAAAAGATGAACTCGCCGACCGCGATTCTCAATGTGCTCACCCATGTCATCCAGGGTTGCTCTGGTCTGGCCGGTCATGCCTTGGACGACATGACGCGCGACGAGGGCTGGCAATTCCTGATGATCGGGCGCCATATTGAGCGCATGGTACATCTGGCCAATCTGTTCGATCAGTTCCTGCAACTGGAGCCGCTGCGCCAGAACGCTGCATTGACCTGGCTGCTGGAATCGTCGAGCAGCATCGTCACTTATCGGGTGCGTTATCGGCGCACGCCAGAATGGTTGCAGGTATTGCATTTGCTGGTGTTCGATGTCAGCAATCCACATAGCATTGCCTATCAATTCCGCATGTTGCAACACTATCTGACCGACATCGCACAACAGCTCGGCATCCTCAGCATGAACATTCCGGGGCATTTGAGCGAGCAGCTCAATGAAATGCTGTTGACAGATTTTGCGCGTGACGCTGCCGCATCTGAACTGGCCAATGCGCGCCTGATTCAATTGATGCGGGAAGCGACGGGTGCAGGTTATTCGCTTACCGACGATCTGGCGCGGCATTTCTTTACGCCGCTCAGCGTGCCGGTCAGCCAAGGGGTATGACGATGCACTACGTCACCTATCACATCGTCCACGAAACCAGCTACGAATACGCCGTGCCGGTGCGGCTGTCACATCAAGTGTTGCGCCTGACGCCGCGTTCGCTGCCATGGCAGACCTGCACCTCGCATACGATCAACATCCTGCCAGCGCCGCAGAATGTGACTTGCTTCTTCGACAGCTTTGGCAATGCACTGCAATCGTTGTCGCTCGATCAGGATCACTCCAGCCTGGAAGTGCATGCCGAATCCTGGGTGGAAATCCTGTCGCGGCCATTTCTGATCGAGACACCACCATGGGAACAGGTGGCTGAAACCATGTCGTATCGTGCTGGCCGTCTGTTGTCACCCGATATGCTGGAAGCATCCTGTTTCTTGTTTGAGTCTTCCCATGTCAGGATCAAGCGCGAGTTCGCCCGCTATGCTGCCGAATGTTTTGTGCCGGGCCATTCGTTACTGGATGGCGTTGGCAATTTGATGCGGCGCATCTTCAACGAATTCACATTTGATCCGCTGGCCACCACGGTATCGACCCCGGTGACCGACGTGTTCGCCAGCAAGCGTGGCGTGTGTCAGGATTACGCCCACTTCATGTTGTCTTGCCTGCGCTCGATGGGCTTGGCCGCGCGCTATGTCAGCGGATATCTGCTGACGCAGCCGCCACCGGGGCAGGCGCGTCTGATCGGCGCCGATGCTTCGCATGCCTGGGTGTCGGTATATTGCCCGGGTAGCGACGGCAAACCTGGCTGCTGGATCGATGCTGATCCGACCAATGGCATCTTCCCTGACTCCAGCCATATCACGTTGGGCTGGGGCCGCGACTTTCTCGATATTTCGCCGTTGCGCGGGGTGCTGATCGGCGGCGGTCAGCAGACCATGCAGGTAGCGGTGACCGTGACGCCGGCCGAAGAAATGCCGGGTTTGCCATTTGCGCGTTGAGGCCAGAGATAGGATAGGCGGTGCCTATGCGCCTCTGTAGTCGTGGTGCCGATACTCTGCGCTGGTTCTATGATTGGCGTCCATCCGCCGCATATGGCGGCGCCAGTCAGTAGCAGCTTGCGCAGTTGCCTTGGGCTTGGCTTGAACTTGCGCGAGCACATAGCGCGACACTTTCTGTACCAGTTCAACCGTCAGTGGTTGATCGGCCCGGGCAAACTCAGGAATCCTTTGGTGTAAATCCAGATAGCGCTGGTCAATCAGATAGCCAAGCAAGAAGACGTAAATGTCTTTCGCCAGAAAGCGCTGCGGCGCTGGATTGGCAACCGCGCCGGTAATGGCTTGCGGCGCTTCGATTCGTGGTCGCAATTGCTGGTTGACGGCGGCAGATCCGTCGGCGATAAAGCAAGCCTGTGGCTGCGCCGCAGCCTGCTCTGCTGTGCGCAGGTAGTCAGAAAACAAATTCCATTGGCTCTCGCTATCCATGGCCGCCAGCGCATCCAGATACAGAGACGGTGTCGCTATATTGAGCGCATATCCAACACTGCTTTTCTCGAACATCGCACCTTCATCTGCACAGAGCAAGACATCGATGTTGTCGATAGAGGCGCGATCAAGATGGATTTTTGCATAACAAGTAGAGTAACAATTCTTGCCTAGCTGAATCCAGGTATCACGATCCAGATCGTCGGCGACCTTACTGAGTTGTTTCGTATGCGTCGCCATCATTGCATAGCCACCATCCGCGAGTCGGGTGACCTGATAACGGATTTTCTGATTTCCTGCCCGCGCATGAAAGCCGGCAGGGAAATGTCCCTCCATTTGCTTGAGCAACAGCAGCGTTGGTCCCGCCAACACTGCCTGATTGACGAATTTGGAGACCGCGTATAAACCTTGCGCATCAAATTTCCCATCCACGATGAAGGCCGCATGCAGATTTTTCAGCGCATCTGCCTCGGTCATTCCTGGTTGCGACACCAGCCTGCCGTTCACCGTATAGCTGGCGCGCGTCAGGTCAGCCTGGAATACCGCAGAGACTTTGGCGGTGGTCTCGCCGGTACCAATCGATACGTCTTGCTGGGACAGAAAACAAGCCTGCAATTCCTGCGCCGTAGCCTTGTCCGGGAATGCGCATTTTTCTGTAATTGAAAAACATGTTTTGGGTAAGCACGGTGCGGCGACAGACACCGTTGTCGGCGTTCTGTTGTGCTGTTGTTGAATAGGTGCTTTAAACAAACGGCATCCGCGCAGCCACTTGGACGGGGTGGTAATGGCGGCGCATAAGCCTTGTGCAATGCCAGCCTTAGGCGCACTCATCTGAATCGGTGCCCTAGTTGAGTTGCCAATCTGATACGAATGAGAATGGCTATTAGATATTCTTGTCATAAAATAAATTGCAAAATATTGTCAAAAAATTACGTCGGATAAATTCTTATTTTGCGAAATTTAGCATCTGCTAAAAGTCAGTGCTTTCAAAAAATACGCATTCGCATGCGCATTGAAATCACCGCTTATCGTCACTGGACAAGTGATCGCGTGGTTCCCGGAGGGGTAATGGAGGTGGCACGCGTCAAGACATATGCTGACGCGCGCGGTCTGGCGGCAGGACGCCGCAGCACGCTATGGCGTGCGGATATGGTCGATCAAGGCCAGCGTGCGTTCGTCGGGCGGTGGCGTGAGCAAACTGACCACTATCAAGGTGCCAATACCGACCGGTACGCCAAACAGGCCCGCTGAAATTGGCGCAATGTGAAACCACTGCCCGGCTGCGCTGCCGCCGAAGGCTGGATGGGTATGCACCATGTAATACACGCACATCAGAAAGCCGGAGATAATGCCGGCAATCGCGCCGGCCTGGTTGGCGCGTTTCCAGAAGATGCCCAGCACCAGCGCCGGAAACAAGGTCGATGCCGCCAGCGAAAAGGCAGCGCCCACCATCGACAGAATATCGCCGGGCTTGAGTGAAGCCGCATAGGCGGCCAGCAAAGCCACCACTAGCAACAGCAGCTTGGAAATCGTCACGCGTTTTTGCGACGACGCGCTCGGGTCGATGACCTTGTAATACACATCATGCGAGAGTGCATTGGAAATCGTCAGCAACAAACCATCCGCCGTTGACAGCGCCGCCGCCAGACCGCCCGCCGCTACCAGGCCAGAGATGAAATAGGGCAGGCCGGCAATTTCCGGCGTGGCCAGCACGATGATGTCGCCATCGAGTGAAATTTCACCGAGCTGCACAATGTGATCGTGATTGAGGTCGGTAATGCTGACCAAAGGATTGGCTTTGTCGATACTGGCCCAGTAGTAAACCCAATCAGGCAAGTGGGCATAATTGCTGCCGACCAGCGAGGTGTAGATATCGTACTTCACCAAAATTGCCAGCGCCGGTACGGTGACATAGATCAACATGATGAAGAACAGGGTCCAGAATACCGACTTGCGCGCTTCGTGCACGCTTGGTGTGGTGTAGTAGCGCATCAGGATATGCGGCAAAGCGGCGGTGCCGATCATCAGGCAAAACACCAACGCCAGAAAATTGTTGCGCTTGATGTCGGCGGCTTCCTCGTCTTTGCCCGGGAATGGTTCGGTTTGCGATACCGGTGGCTGCGCACGCGAGAGATTGTAAGACTTGGCGTCATTCCATTTGTGCTCGGCTTCTTCGATCGACTTGGGGTAGGCGCTCAAGGCACGGCTGGCGCTCTTGATATCGGCTAGCGAGGCATGGCTGTCGCGGCGGATTTCTTCGCTATGGTGCTGCGCGTCGATGCGGCCGTCTTCCCATGAACGCGGCAGATGTTGGAGCTTGTTGTCGTAGTCGTCGGCACGGGCCTGGAAGATGGCACGCACTTCCTGTTCCTTGGGATCAGCAGCGATGCGTTGTTCTAGCGCATTCAGTTTCGGCAATACCGAACCATAGGCTACCTGCGGCACCGGCACGCCTGTATGTTTGGCCGACAACCACAACACCGGGATCAGGTAAGCAAACAGGATGATAATGTATTGCGCCACCTGAGTCCAAGTGATGGCGCGCATGCCACCGAGAAATGAACAGACCAGAATGCTGGCCAACCCGAGGAAAATTCCTATCGAAAAATCGATGCCGGTAAAGCGCGACGTGATCAGGCCGACACCATAAATCTGTGCCACCACATAGGTGAACGAAATCAGGATGGTGGCGATGACCGCCAGGATGCGCACGAAATTGCCACCATAGCGCTCAGCAAGAAAGTCGGCCAGCGTGTATTGGCCGAACTTGCGCAGATAAGGCGCGATCAACAGCGCCACCAGGCAATAGCCACCGGTCCAGCCCATGATATACGCCAGACCATCGAAACCCTGCAGATAAAGTCCACCGGCCAGGCTGATAAAGGTCGCCGCCGAAATCCAGTCGGCTGCGGTGGCCATGCCATTGAACAGTGCTGGTACGCGCCGTCCGGCGACATAATATTCAGGCACATCCGAGGTGCGGCTGAGCACACCAATGCCGGCATACAGCGCAATCGTCACGAACAGGAACAGATAACCGATCCAGGCGCGCGGCATGCCTTCATGTTCGAGCACGGCCAGTACTAGCAGGAACACGATGAAGCCGAAGGTGTACCAGCAATAGTAGCGTGTCAACCGCCGGAAGAAGGCCTTGTTAGTCTCCATGGTGTTGCTCATTGGCGGCATGCAATTCTTGTTCGGCACGGCGCATGCGCACGGTGTAAATCACCACAATGGCCAGGTACACCAGCATGACGCCTTGCGCTGCCATATAAAACGACAGTGGCCAGCCGAACAGATTGATTCGATCGAGTTCGCGTGCGAAAAACACCGCCACGAAGGTGACCACGAACCAGACGCTGAGCAAGGTCAAGGTAAGGCGGCGCGAGGTTTGCCAATAGGCTTCGGCGGGTGTCATGGGTGGAGGCGCTGGAATGGCGGGAGGAATCTTCATGTCAGCCGATATCGTCAATGAAAGTCTGGCGCGCAATCATACGCAGCGTGACACGGAATAAACAGCCGGGCGCTTTCGGGTCGTGACTGTGCGGATTATTGCTCAGTTCGATCTCGGCATCGTGTTGTTGCGCGATCTCGCGCACGATCGCCAGTCCCAGTCCGCTGCCGGCGGTATGGCTGCCGAGGACGCGATAGAAGCGTTCGAATACATGCCCACGTTCGCTGATGGCAATGCCGGGACCATTGTCTTCGACTTCCAAAAAAGCCAGGCCCAGTTCTTCATCGGCACGCGCACGCACCGTGACGCTGCCTTGTGACGGTGTGTAGTGCAAGGCATTGTCGAGCAGATTGCTCAACAGTTCGCGCAGCATGATCGGATTGCCGCTGATCATGATCGGATGGCCAGGTTGTTCGAAGCCCAGATCGATGTGCTGGGTGAACGACATCGGCACCCAGTCTTGCACCACGGTGCGTGCCAGCTCGGACAACTCCAGCGGTTGGAACGGCGCGGTATCGGGCGTCTGATTTTCGGCCCGTGCCAGCGACAGCAATTGATTGACCAGACGCGTGGCCGATTCCGAACTCTTGGCCAATTGTTCGAGTGAACGATGCACATCGGCCTGGTCGGTTTGGCGCAAGGCCAGTTCGGATTGCATGCGCATACCTGCCAGCGGTGTTTTCATCTGATGTGCGGCATCGGCGATGAAACGCTTTTGCAAGGCAATGGTTTGCGACAGGCGCGCCAGCATGTCGTTGAGTGACCGCACTAGTGGCGAGATCTCTTCCGGTACCTGGCCCGAATCGATCGGACTGAGATCATCGGGACGGCGCGCACGGATGCGTTGCTGCAATTCAGACAGTGGCGACAAGCCGCGAGATAGTGCAAACCAGACCAACGCCAAGGCAACCGGCAAGATGATGAATTGCGGCAGGATTACGCCCTTGATGATTTCATTGGCCAGCTGTGCGCGCTTTTCCAGTGTTTCACCCACTTGCACGGTGGCCAGACGCGGTTCCTTGGAAGACGCTGCACGTTGCTCTGAAGTGCGGCGCAAATCGATCTGGGTATAAGCAATGCGCACGTCGTTGCCGTGCAAAATATCGTTACGGAATTGGACCACGCCGTAGGCCAGGCGGTCGTCGTCGAGCAACGGCGCGGGCATGTCACGGTCGCCTTCGACGAATTCACCTTTGGGGCCGAGAATCTGGAAATAGATATTGTCAATGTCATCGGCGCGTAGCAAGTCGCGCGCCGATACTGGCAGGCGCGCCACGGTCTTGCCGTTGACTTCAGAGACTTGTTGCGCCAATACCGTAACGCTGTCTTCGAGGGCGCGATCAAACGGTTGGTTGGCAATCGATTGGGCAATCAGATAAGTGATGGCAATGCTCATCGGCCAGAGCAACAACAGCGGCGCCAGCATCCAGTCGAGAATTTCACCGAACAGCGAACGTTGCGTGCGTTCTTCCGGTTGGGTGGCAATGGTTGCGGTATGGCGCTTGCTCTTGCTGCCAGCGATGGCGGCAGGCTGCCGTTGGCCGGCTTCGGGCAGCTCAGGCATGGCGATGATGGGTGCGGCTTGGCGCCAGCGCATGGACGGCGTCAGGCGTTATGGATAACGCTGGCGCTCGCGACGGAATCGGGGAGTTTTTCCAGGCAATAACCGAGGCCGCGCACGGTCGCGATGCGAATCGCGCCGACTTCAATTTTCTTGCGCAAACGGTGAACGTAGACTTCGATCGCATTATTGCTGACTTCCTCACCCCATTCGCATAGATGATCGACCAGTTGCTCCTTGGAGACCAGTCGTCCGGTACGCTGTAATAATACTTCCAGCAAGCCTAGTTCGCGTGCCGACAGATCGAGCATTTGTTCACCGATATACGCAATGCGACCGACCTGATCGTAACTGAGCGAGCCATGGCGGATCACGGTAGGACCGCCGCCGGCGCCGCGCCGGGTCAGCGCACGCACGCGTGCTTCCAGTTCGGACAGCGCAAACGGTTTGGCCATGTAATCGTCGGCACCGAGATCGAGCCCTTGTACGCGCTGTTCGACCGAATCGGCGGCCGTCAGGATCAGCACCGGCAGGCGCGAGTTGCGTGCGCGCAAGCGTCGCAATACTTCCAGGCCGGACATCTTGGGTAGGCCGAGGTCGAGGATCAGTAAATCAAAATCCTGCGTCGACAGCGCGGAATCAGCTTCCACGCCATTCTTGACGCAATCCGCAGCATAACCGGAATGACGCAACGAGCGCGTCAAACCGTCGGCCAGAACACTGTCATCTTCAGCGAGCAGAATACGCATGGGCACGAACCGCACACTAGCGGTGCTTGTCTCCGTTATTGTTGAAATAATACTATATCTTTTTCTGCATCTTGTACTAAATTGCCAGCCAACGCAATGCATAATCAAGCGTGGATACGTTAGAGCAAGTAAGTGTTAGCACTTGATAAATTCACGATACGCCCGCATATCTTGGAACTCTTGGTATAATTTTCGCGTTGATTGTTTGAAAACCTTATGAAGCGCCTGTTTGCCCTTTTGCTGATCTGTCTATTACCCATGCAAGTCTTTGCAGGGTTGTTGACGTATCGCACCGCGGTGGACACGGTGGCACTGCAGGCACAATTCGACCAATTGCTGCATAGTGCCGTACAGCACGCTAGCAACGATGCCAGTTTGGCATCTGTGCCAGCGGTTGCTGGTGATGTTGATGTTGCCGATATCGACGACGACAGCAGCGATTTTGCCGATAGTGAGGATTTCTCCACGCACGCCGGTGTCGGTGACGAACCTGTGTTGCACTCGGCACAAGTGTTTGTATTCGATTCGGCAACTCTGGCACCTGCCTTGCGCAGCGATTCTGCCAGCCAACCTCCTTTCCTTCCGCCCGCCGGCCGTCCGCCGCGGGTCTGACCTCAGCATCGCCGTTCGCGGCCAGCCCTGGTTTTCGTCTCCTTGGTGACGATGGCTGATGGCGTTTGCATGCTGGTGTCGGTTCGTCCTTCCCCCATGTTTGCGCTATCTGCTGCCAGGTCTTGCCGCGCAGCGGTGAGGCTGACTCTCCTGCTCATTTAGTTTGTTTTTCGGCAGATGCGACCGCTTTCGCATCACTACGCAGTACTTTCCATCTCAGGAGATAGCATGAAAAAAGTATTTGTCGCGCTGATTGTGGCGGCGATCACCATGACGGCCGGTATTACCGCAGTGGAGGCCAAGCGCCTCGGTGGTGGCGGTTCGTTTGGCAAGCAATCGTCGGGCGCCAGCCGCCAGGCGCAAAGCCCGATGCAGCAAAACCAGGCCGCTGCGGCCAAGCCTGCTGCCCCTGCAGCAGCACCGGCTGCGGCCGCTGCCAAGCCTAGCGCGTGGAAGGGCATGCTGGGCGGTGCCTTGCTTGGCCTCGGCCTGGGCGCCATGTTGTCGCACTTCGGTCTGGGCGGCGCCATGGCCAGCATGATCAGTACCATCTTGATGGTGGCCTTGCTGGGGTTCGCCGCGATGTTTATCTACCGCATGTTCCGCCGCAAGTCGGAAGCCAATGGCAATGCCGCACGTCCGGCCTATGCCAGCGGTAATGACTTCAACAGCACGCCGGCGATCGGCTCGCAACTGGAAGCCGAGCAATCGGCCAAGGCCTTGCAGAGCAATGCGTTTGGCGCCGCTGGTGTCGCCGCTGGCGCAGCACCGGCTGGAGTTGAGCAAGCTTCTTACGGGATCCCGGCAGACTTTGATACGGTCGGTTTTGTGCGCAATGCCAAGACTTACTTCATCCGTCTGCAGGCAGCCTGGGACAAGGGCGATGCCAACGACATCCGTGAATTCACCACACCGGAAATGTTCGGTGAGTTGAAGCTGCAATTGCAGGAGCGTGGTGCGGACAACAACCAGACGGATGTGGTCTCGCTCGACGCCGATATGTTGGGCGTGGACACCGTGGGCAATGACTACTTGGCCAGCGTCAAGTTCTTTGGCTTCATCAAAGAAGACAAGAATGCTTCACCGACCCAGTTCAATGAAATCTGGAATCTGTCGAAACCAGTTACCGGTCAAGGTGGTTGGGTGTTGGCAGGGATTCAGCAGTTGTCGTAACGGCCACTGTTGGCTAGTTGAAAAGGCCGCTCTTCGGAGCGGCCTTTTTTTTGCCGTGCTACCGTCACGCCTACCGCGTTTGCAGGTGTTGTCCTATCGCGGTACAACCGTGCTGCCTGCATTATGGTCCTTTGACCCGTCAAGGAGAGCAAGATGCAACGACACGCTAGCGCCGTCTGGAACGGCAATTTGAAAGAAGGCAGCGGCACACTGAGCACGGAAAGCAAAACGCTGGCCGCGACACAGTATTCGTTTTCCACGCGCTTCGAAAATGGCATCGGCACCAACCCTGAAGAGCTTATTGCGGCGGCACATGCTGGCTGCTACACGATGGACTTGTCCAGCCGCCTGGGACATGCCGGACTAGGTCCGCAACAGATCGAGACCAAGGCCACGCTGACCTTGGATAAAGTCGATGGCGGTTTTGCCATCACTACCATCGTGCTGGAAGTGCAGGCTAAGCTGGACAATCCCGATCAAGCCAAGTTTGACGAAGCGGTCGAGGCGGCCCGAAAAGGTTGTCCGGTGTCCAAGGTATTGAACGCCGAGATCAAAGTGCAAGCGCAACTGGTATAAGCGCATCCCCGCTCAGGCATCCTTGCCTGACGGCTTCCAGATCGCCACTTCGGTGGCGTTAACTTTTTTGGGCAACAATCCAGCAGCAAAGAAGGCATCGGCAATACGCTGTTGTTCGCCCAGAGCATTCGCCACCACCGCGCGTACGCGATAGCTGCGCCGACTATTGGCCAACTCGATGGTCGCTGCATCCAGACCCCACAGTGGTGCCAGAAATGCCGCTGCTTCCTTTGGGTGCTGACGTACCCAGTCCCCGGTTTTTTTCAATTCATCAAACACAATCGCCAGCACTTCTGGGTGGGCTTCGGCAAACGCAGTCGATGCCAAGTAATAACGCTGGTAATCGGCAATGTCGCGGCCATCGGACAAGATGCGCACCTGCGACTGCTTCTGCACGCCGGCAAGGAAGGGGTCCCAGGTCACCCAGGCATCGACGCTGCCGCGTTCAAACGCGGCACGGCCGTCGGCTGGTGCTAGATAGGCCACGTCGATATCACTGAATTTCAAACCAGCCTTGGCCAGCGTGGCAATCAATAGATAGTGCACACCCGCCGCCTTGGTCACGGCAATCTTCTTGTGCTTGAGATCGGTGATGGTTTTGTATGGCGCATCGGCATGCACGATGATGGCCTGCGCCGATGGTGATGGCGCTTCCTGTGCGACATAGGTCAGGCGTGCACCGGCAGCCTGGGCAAATACCGGTACGGTGTCGGCGACATCGGCGCTGAGGTCAACACCGCCAACATTCAAAGCTTCCAGTAGAGGCAAGCCGCTCGAGAATTCATGCCAACTGATTTTTGTGGTGCTGGGTGCCAGCAGTTTTTCCAGTGTGCCATTGGCTTTGATAATGGTCAGCAGTGTTGATGATTTTTGATAGCCAATGCGGATGATGTTGTTGCTTTGGGCGAATACGGTGTTGTTGATACTTGTGATGGCGCTCAGTGCGGCGAGGGTTTTCAACAGGCGGCGACGTTGTGATTGCTTGGTCATGATAGGCAAGAGGAGGGAGTTAGGTTGACGCGGAACCCAGCACGCTGCGCCAGCGCAACTGATGGTTTTCGATGCGTTTAAGCAGGCTGTCGGACAGTTTTCCGAGCAGCGCCAGTATCAGGATTGCTGCCAGCACGATATCGGGACGACTGGTTTCACGGCCATCGGAGAGCAGATAGCCGACACCTTTGGTGGCAGCAATCATTTCGGCTGCCACCAGAAACATCCAGGCCAGACTCATGCCATTGCGCAATCCGGTCATCAATTGCGGCAGCGCCGCCGGTAAGACGATGCGGCGTATCAGTGCCTGTGCGGACAGGCCATGGATGGTACCCACTTCCAGCAATTTACGGTCGACGCCATGGATACCTGCCACCAGATTGGTATAGACCGGAAAGAAGGCGCCAATTGCAATCAGGACAATCTTGGGCGTTTCATCGATGCCGAGCCAGAGCAGCAATAACGGTACCCAGGCCAGGCTAGGAATTGCACGCAAGGCTTGCAGCGATGGTTCGAGCAGCGCCTCGGCGCGGCGTTGCATGCCAACCAGCAAGCCAACCGCAATAGCCAGCAGAGCACCCAATGCAAAGCCGACGGTCACGCGGGCAATGCTCACCGCAATCTGCGCCAGCAGATCACGACTGGCCAAGGTCGCGATGGTGCGTGCAATGGCACTCGGTGGTGGCAGCAAGTGGATCGGGATCCATCCCAATGCGGCGCTGCCTTCCAGTGCAATGAGCAACAGCAAGGGCAGCGCCATGCCCCACAAGGTGACACGCACACCGGTGCTGGCACGCGTGCGTTGCCGTGCCGTCACGGGGACTGCCGGCGTATAGACGCATTCAGCCGGGTAAGCGACATCGAGCAGATGCGCCGATGAGAATGGCGGTAACGACGACAAGGGATGCGATTCGACTGGCATGCTCAATGTTTCGAATGCGTTATCAAGCGCGCGCAACCACACCCTGCGCGAACGAAGGATCGATCAATGCATTGATGGTCTTGGGTAAATCGGTGCCGCTCTGGACCAGCTCTTCTTGCAGCAGAATTGGCGCGGCAGCGCGCAAGGCATCGATATGCTCTTGCCCGATCAGCGGGTGAGAAAAGTCATTGCGTTTGAGTTGTAACTGCGCCACCGGCAACGATAGTTTGGCTTCGTCGGCGATCAGACGCGCAGTGGCGTCGGGATTCTGGATGATCCACAACCGCGCTCGCTCGTAGGCGCGCAACACCTGCTTTACCGATTCCGGATGGCGTGCAGCAAAGCTTTCAGAAACATTCAAAAAGCCATAGGTGTTGAAGTTGACGTTGCGATAAATCAGGCGCGAACCGGCTTCCAGTTCGCTGGCGGCCAGATGCGGATCGAGCCCGGCCCAGGCATCGACGCGCTTTTGTTCCAGCGCGATACGGCCGTCGGCATGTTGCAGATGGACGATCTCAACATCGCTCTTGCTCAAGTCATTCTCATGCAATGCCCGCAACAGGAACAGGTAGGGATCGGTACCTTTGGTGGCGGCGATTTTCTTGCCTTTGAGTTCCTTGATTGATTGAACGCGCGAGTCCTTTTGCACCGCCAGGGCGGTCCATTCGGGGCGTGAATAAATGTAGACGGCCTTGACCGGATTGCCGTTGGCACGCGCCAGCAAGGCTGCCAGACCGGCAGTGCTACCGAAGTCGATACTGTCGCTGTTGAGATATTCGAGCGCGCGATTGCTTCCCTGGCTCAATACCCATTTGACGCTGGTGCCATTGCTCTTCACATCCTCTTCGAGCCAGCCGAATTTCTTTAATACCAGACTCGGAGGAGAATAAGTGGCGAAATCCAGACGGATGATTTTGGGTGTATCGGCGGCCTGCGCCAATAGTGGCAGGGCAGGCGTAGCCAAGGCTGCGCTGGTGGTTGCAGCCAGGCGTAAAAAGTCGCGGCGTTGCATGATGTTGTCCTTGTTTTGTCATACGCAGCAAACAGTGGTCTGCGATCTGACTTAACTCTACGGAGCAACCGCAATGAAACGAACGAATTTTTTTGCGCTAGCTTATGCAGTCAGCGCATGCAGACGGTCAAGGGAGAATCAATTCGAATTGGGCGCCGCCATCAGGATGATTGGCGAGCAAGACCGCGCCGTGTTGCTCACCTTTGACATGGGCATTGGCAATGGCGCGGCACAAATCCATGCCGAGGCCGGTCGATGGTTTGGCTTCCTGGGTGCCGATGCCGGGGCCGTCATCGCGGACCGTAAAGATGACGCCGCTGCCGTGCTTGCGGCAGGCCAGCTCGATGCATGAACGGGCAAAACGGGTGGCGTTCTGCAACGCGGCTTCCAGCGCCAGACCGACCAGATTTTCATCGAAGAAGGCAATCAAAGGCATGTCTTCCTGGTTAATGACGACCTCAAGATTGGCTTGATTGAGGGTCAGATGACGTTGCAGGCCGGACAGGAAGTCTTGCGGCGACAATGCTTCAATTTGCGCCGTCAAGCCCTGCGAGGACGCCTTATAGAGTGTCAGGAAGCCGATCAGCTTTTCCTGCAGTGCCAGGCAGGTGGCATGTGCTTGATTGGTCCGCTCGTCGGGGATGTCGGTAGACAGTACGCGCAACTGTCCTTCCAGCACGCCGAGCGCGTTTTTGATGTCGTGAACGATGATTGCGGCCAGTTCGGCGTTCATGGTCAGCTCTTCTTTTGGGCGGCCTTGGCGACCGCATCACGGAGGAAACGATGCATCTTGCTAACGCGCTCATTGCCAGGGATCAGACGATCCAGCGTGTTCAGATAGCGATTGACGCGTTTGACATATTCTTGATTAATACCGCGCTGGCTCATCCACAGTAAATGCAACTGGGCAGCGGCGATCAACACACCAGTGTTTTCCGGCATGCTGTTGAGTGCCTCTTCCAGCTTGACCAGTGATTCGTCGGGTTTGGCGTTGCGCATGAGCGCGTTGGCTTCGGCGATGATCGTCATGCACTGCTTGATGGCGCCATCGATGAGCTCGTCGGCCAGGTGTTCTTGACCGCTATCGGCCAAGACCTTGCGTGCCAAGGTCAGCAGGTTCTTGTTTTCGTGGTCGGATTTGACCGCTTGCGAAATCAGGCGTGTGCCTTCTTCATCCTTGCCGACCGAAAATGCGGCCTTGGCCAGCGCCAGGATGGTCAGGTCCGACGGCACTGCGCCTGCGTCGTTGCGGGCCGCTTCAAATGCGCGCTCGGCGGCAGCCATATCGCCCAGCTTGACGTGCGCCTGGGCCGCCACGGCCGATTGTGTCGAGGTAAACATTTTTGAGTCGGTATAGCGCTTCGGTGCGCTCGACAGCAAAACCAGAGCGGCATCGGCGTCGCCACTGTCAACATGCACCTGGGCCAGCGTCAACAAGTCGCTGGGCTGTGCCGTGAGCGACCCCTTGGTTTGCTTGAGCACCATATCGAAGGCACTCTTGGCTTGTTCCAGGTCGCCCACGCGATAGGCGGCATCGCCGACTAGCCGGCTGCGTCGCGCCGACGGAATGATTTCGGAAGAACGCGACAAAGCATCCAGCGCTTCGTAGCCATTACCCTGAGCTTCTTCGATCTGCGCCAGCAAGTCATAGGCTTCGATGTATTGCGCATTTTGCGCCAGCACGCTTTGCACTAGCACCTTGGCCTCATCCATTTGGCCTGCCACGATGTTGCAACGCGCCATGCCGACCTTGGCCCAGACCAGGTCGTCGCGCATTTCAAGCGCCTGCGAATAGACAGCACGCGCTTCTTCAATGCGGCGCAGCGAAATCAGCAGCGAACCCTTGGTTTTGAGAATGTCGACCAGCCATTTTGGTGCGGTCTTGAGCACGTTGTCGCATTCGATCACGGCACCGGCCTGGTCTTTGCGCTTGAGCTTTTCATTGATCGGCAGCAGGGCATTCTGCTTTTCCAGCAAACGGTCAATGCGCTCGGCGATCTTGGACGCCGTTAGCGGCTTCAACATATAAGCATCAGGCTGGAATTCGGCCGCGCTGGCAACCAGGCTGTAACCGCTCTCTGCAGTTACCATGATGAACATGGTGGTCGGCGGCAGCAGACCTTGAGTGCGCAAAAATTCGAGCAGTTGCTGGCCGTTGGTTTCCTTGTTCAGATTGTAATCACAGACGATCAAATCGTAGGAATTGGCTTCCACATGACGAATCGCTTCGTCGGGCGTGCCGGCCTGATCCACGCGCGTAATGCCCAGTTGTCCCAAATGCATGCGGATATTTTGGCGCATGGTGGGCATGTCATCAATGATGAGCGAACGCAGGCTGCTGATACGGCTGAAAGGAACCAGGGTCATAGGAGACGCAGAAATCGTAATCTTACTAACTAGAAATGTATATCAAATCAGGTAAATGCTAGTGAAAAGCACGTATGTTTCACTCATCTAGTGAAATTATAGGGGCGATAAGCATTTTTTTGCTGACTGGCCCTGATGCGCGTCTCTTGCCTTATTGCCAATTGACACCGTCATAATCGGCGCGATACTAACAGACTATGGCGTATTTCAATCCGTCGAATAACATTTGGCATCAGAGCGCCATAGCGGCAATCCGTTTTAGCGCAAATTTGCAACAACAGAAAAAGAGCTTGCGCAAACAACTGTTTTTTTATACAGTGATGTTCAAGCGATTCACCAGCGTTACCAGCAGGCATCACCCCTTCACCTGATTCAGAACTGACGAGATAGAGATTACCGTGGCGAAAGATACTTCGAAAGACAACGCGAAAGACAACGGGAAAGACAGCGCAATGGACGATAAAAAATCCGCGAACACTTCTGAGAAGAGCAAAGCGTTGGCCGCTGCGCTGGCGCAGATCGAGAAACAGTTCGGCAAAGGTTCGGTCATGCGCATGGAAGATGGCGCTGTGCTCGAAGAGATCCAAGTCGTGTCGACTGGTTCATTGGGCCTGGACATTGCGCTCGGTGTTGGTGGCTTGCCACGCGGTCGTGTGATTGAGATTTACGGCCCGGAGTCATCGGGTAAGACAACGCTGACCTTGCAGGCGATTGCCGAAATGCAAAAAATCGGCGGCACTTGTGCCTTCATCGATGCGGAGCATGCGCTCGATGTGATCTATGCGCAAAAACTCGGCGTCAATTTGTCCGACTTGCTGATTTCACAGCCAGATACCGGCGAGCAGGCACTGGAAATCACCGATGCACTGGTGCGCTCGGGCGGTGTTGACCTGATCGTGGTCGACTCGGTGGCTGCCTTGACGCCACGCGCCGAAATCGAAGGCGATATGGGTGACTCGCTGCCGGGCCTGCAGGCGCGTCTGATGTCGCAAGCTTTGCGTAAGTTGACTGGCAGCATCAATCGCACCAATACCACGGTGATTTTCATTAACCAGATCCGCATGAAGATCGGTGTGATGTTCGGTAATCCGGAAACCACAACCGGTGGTAATGCCTTGAAGTTCTACGCCTCCGTGCGTCTGGATATCCGCCGTACAGGTTCGATCAAGTCCGGCGATGAAGTCATTGGCAGCGAAACCAAGGTCAAGGTCGTCAAGAACAAGGTGGCGCCGCCGTTCCGCGAAGCGCACTTCGATATTCTGTATGGCGAAGGCACGTCGCGCGAAGGTGAAATTCTCGATCTGGGCTCGGATGCCAAGATCGTTGAAAAGTCGGGCGCCTGGTATAGCTACAACGGCGAACGGATTGGTCAAGGCAAGGACAATGCACGTAATTACCTGAAAGAACGTCCTGAATTGGCCCGCGAAATCGAAAACAAGGTACGCGCCTCGTTGGGTGTGCCAGCACTGGCCGCATCATCGACGGCAGAAGCATCCTGATTGTTGATGGATGTGCAAGATCTTCACTCGCGCGCGGCTTCGGGTTTGCTTCATTGTTGAACTAGCATGCCTCGACCGCAAATAAGTCTGAAAGCGCGAGCGCTCAAATATCTCTCTTCACGTGAGCATAGTCGTCTGGAACTTGCGCGTAAGCTTACCGCTTACGCGCAAGAAGACGACGATATCGAGGCTTTGCTCGATTGGCTGCAAGCGTCCAAATTTCTTTCCCAGGAACGTTTTTCCGAATCGCTGATGCATCGACGCGCCGGGCGTTACGGCAATAACCGTATTCTTGCCGAACTGAAAAGCCATGGCATCGGCAGCGAGGCCCTGACTGAGGTCAGGCAGGAACTGACCGACGGTGAAAATGCGCGTGCACGTGACGTGTTGCGCCGCAAGTTCGATGAGGCACCAGTCGATACGGTCACGCGAGCCAAATGCCAGCGTTTTTTGCAGCAGCGCGGTTTTTCCCATCGGGCCATCCAGGCAGCAGTCAAAACCGCCTGGAATGAGGATTGTCACGACGATGATTGATTTTCATTAGCGCCGCAGCATTAAATGTCGCCAAACCAGTGCCATACGCTTTCGTGCTGCCGTACCGGTCCGAGCTGTGCTAAAATCTTTCGGTTTTTGCTGCGCCGCATTGGTGGCGGTCATGGCAATCTTTGCAATGACGATACGCAATGCGACAACGATTAATGTTGATCAAATGGCATTTTTATGCCCACTGCACCTTCTTCATCTTCTCTTAAGCAATTCGCGTGGCCTTACGGCCCATGCGCAGCCCTGTTCGATGGGCAAACGCAAACGCGGGTTCTTGCCACCATTCGCGCCGTGTGGTTCTGCCGCCAGCCGGATTTCAATCCAGTAAGTTTTATTCAATAGTGTCTTAAAGGGAAGCTCCCATGAAAATCCATGAGTATCAGGGCAAAGAAATCCTCCGCCAATTTGGCGTGACCGTTCCACGCGGCATTCCGTGTGTGTCTGTCGAAGAAGCAGTTAAGGCCGCTGAAACACTGGGCGGTCCGGTCTGGGTCGTCAAGGCACAAATCCACGCTGGTGGCCGTGGCAAGGGCGGCGGCGTGAAGGTTGCGAAGTCGCTGGAGCAAGTCAAGGAGTACGCTAGCCAAATTCTCGGCATGCAATTGATCACTCACCAAACTGGCCCAGAAGGCCAAAAGGTGCGTCGTCTGTTGATCGAAGAAGGCGCCGACATCAAGAAGGAACTGTACGTCAGTATGGTTACCGACCGCGTCAGCCAACGTGTGGTGCTGATGGCATCGAGCGAAGGCGGCATGGACATTGAAGAAGTTGCTGAAAGCCATCCTGAACTGATTCATCAGATCGCTATTGATCCAGAAACCGGCCTGACCGACGCCGATGCAGACAGCATCGCCGCCAAGATCGGCGTTCCTGCTGCTTCGATCGCTGATGCACGCAAGCAGTTGCAAGGTTTGTACAAGGCTTACTGGGATACCGATTCGTCCCTGGCCGAAATCAACCCATTGATCCTGACAGGCGAAGGCAAGGTCATCGCGCTGGACGCCAAGTTCAATTTTGATTCGAATGCACTGTTCCGCCATCCAGAAATCGTCGCCTACCGCGATCTGGACGAAGAAGATCCAGCTGAAGTCGAAGCTTCAAAGTTTGATCTGGCTTACATTTCGCTCGACGGCAACATCGGTTGCCTGGTCAATGGCGCTGGTCTGGCCATGGCAACCATGGACACCATCAAGCTGTTCGGCGGCGAACCAGCCAACTTCCTCGACGTCGGCGGCGGTGCTACCACTGAGAAGGTGACCGAAGCATTCAAGATCATGCTGAAGAACCCAGAACTGAAAGCAATCCTGGTCAACATCTTCGGCGGCATCATGCGCTGTGATGTGATTGCTGAAGGCGTTATCGCTGCGTCCAAAGCCGTTTCCCTGAAAGTGCCACTGGTCGTGCGCATGAAGGGTACCAACGAAGAGATCGGCAAGAAGCTGTTGGCCGACTCCGGCCTGCCTATCATTTCGGCAGACAGTATGGAAGAAGCTGCGCAAAAGGTTGTTTCCGCAGCTAACGGTAAATAATAGGACAAGGAATAACTATGTCGATCCTGATCAATAAAGATACAAAAGTCATTACCCAAGGTATCACCGGCAAGACCGGTCAATTCCACACACGCATGTGCCGCGAATACGCGAATGGCAAGAACGCATTCGTCGCTGGCGTCAATCCAAAGAAGGCTGGTGAAGATTTCGAAGGCATTCCAATCTTCGCCACCGTGTCGGAAGCCAAAGCCGCTACTGGCGCCAATGTGTCGGTCATCTACGTGCCGCCAGCCGGTGCAGCTGCTGCAATCTGGGAAGCCGTTGAAGCCGACCTCGATCTGGCGATCTGCATCACCGAAGGCATTCCAGTTCGTGACATGCTGGCACTGAAGGACCGTATGGCAAAGTCCGGCAGCAAGACCTTGCTGTTGGGACCAAACTGCCCAGGCCTGATCACACCGGACGAAATCAAGATCGGTATCATGCCAGGTCACATCCACAAGAAGGGCCGTATCGGCGTGGTTTCGCGTTCGGGTACATTGACTTATGAAGCCGTTGGTCAATTGACTGCACTGGGCCTGGGCCAATCGACGGCAGTTGGTATTGGCGGTGATCCAATCAACGGTCTCAAGCACATCGACATCATGAAGGCATTCAATGATGATCCTGATACCGACGCCGTCATCATGATTGGTGAAATCGGTGGTCCTGACGAAGCCAATGCATCGTACTGGGTCAAGGAAAACATGAAGAAGCCAGTCATCGGCTTCATCGCTGGTGTGACTGCGCCTCCAGGCAAGCGCATGGGCCATGCTGGTGCGTTGATCTCCGGTGGTGCTGACACTGCCGAAGCCAAACTGGCAATCATGGAAGAATGCGGTATCAAGGCCACACGCAACCCGTCCGAAATGGCGCGTCTGCTGAAGTCGGTACTGTAATCGATTGCCGTCAAGGCATTCATCTAGCAATAACCTGTCAGTCTGGTCGGCTGGTTGATTGTTCTGCGCATCTTTTTCGATGTGCCGACGAACTTCCTGGCTGATCTAGCGACATAACCGTATGGGGAGCCAAGGCTCCCCATATTGTTTTGCAGTCCTGACTAAGATCACAAGGGAGAGGCATGGAATTTTTGATGGAATTGAACTGGTTTGCGGTAGGGCAAATCATTCTGATCGATATCTTGCTCGGCGGCGACAATGCCATCGTGATTGCACTGGCTTGCCGCAACCTGCCAGACAATCTTCGGCTGCGCGGCATTTTGTGGGGCACCGCTGGCGCGATTGCCATTCGCATTGCGCTGATCAGCTTCGCGGTCACCATGCTGGAACTTCCATTCATCAAACTGGTTGGTGGCGTGTTGCTATTGTGGATCGGTATCAAACTGTTGGCCGACAATGATGAACACGGTGAAATCAGCGCCAGCGACAAGTTGTGGCAGGCAGTCAAAACCATCATCGTGGCCGATCTGGTCATGAGTATCGATAACGTGATCGCCATTGCCAGTGCAGCAGAACAGGCCGGTCAGCATCAGTTGCTGTTGGTGGTGTTCGGTATTCTGGTCAGCATTCCAATTATCGTCTGGGGTAGCACGCTGGTGCTCAAGTTGATGGCGAAGTTTCCGGTCATCATTACATTGGGTGCCGCCTTGCTGGGCTATCTGGCAGGTGCCATGTTGATTGCCGATGTGGCGATTGTCCGCTGGGTACAGGCTTATCTGCCGGTGCATGATCTGAGCATAGGCAGCATTCACGTGAGTCTGCCTGGGATTCTGTGTGCCATCGGCGTGGTCGTGGCTGGCAAGTGGCTGGCGCGCAAAGCTGAGGCATCTGCGGATTGAGTGCTTATAAAAATATTCACAAAATGCGTCCAGGCGCATATGATCCACATGGGGAGTCTGGTGTTGCCAGAAGGAAAATGCAGCCGACGTCACTTGGCCGGGCAACACTTCCTGACTAACGATTCTTTGTAATAGGAAAACAAGATGCAAGTTAAGCAATTGTCGAGCAAGACAAACATTCAGCAGCAAGCACAGACCGGCTTCACATTGATCGAGTTGATGATCGTGATTGCCATTGTCGGCGTACTGGCCATGTTCGCTATTCCGCAATACCGTGATTATCTGATTCGGACCAAGGTAGTCGAAGGCCTGAACTTGGCGGCACCGGCCAAACTGGCGGTGAGTGAAATGATCGCGACGACCGGGAGCACAGCCATTGATCCGAGCAAGACCGGTTACGTATTTACTGCGAGTGCGGATATCAAGAACGTGAAGAACATCGAGATCGCCAACAATGGTGTGGTGACCATTACTTACGCCGAAATCGGCGGTGACGCGAATGGCAAGACACTGAAAATGGTGCCGACGACCACGGCAAGTGCAACCATCTGGGCGTGCCGTGCGGCCGCATCGGCTGGGGGCGCACCGGAAAATGCCGGTACCTTGCCAGCGAAGTACGCACCGGAAAACTGCCGCTAAACTAGCCTAGCTGCAGTGTGGGACCAAAAGCGTGCGACAGTTCAGTTGCACGCTTTTTTTACGCCTGCGCGATTCAGGCGCTATGCCTGCGACCAGGATCCTGATTTGCCGCCGTGCTTTTCCTGCACACGGATATTGCCCATGACCATGCCGCGGTCAATCGCCTTGGACATGTCGTAAATGGTCAGTAAACCGACCTGCACGGCCGTCAGCGCTTCCATTTCGACGCCGGTTTTGCCTTGCGTTTCAACCCGTACGGTACAGGTGATAGTGGATTGCTCAACGTCAATGGCAAACTCGACTGAGACATGGGTCAGTGCCAACGGATGGCACAGCGGAATTAGATCGCTGGTGCGTTTTGACGCCATGATCGCGGCAATGCGGGCAATCCCGAGGACGTCGCCTTTTTTGGCCGTGCCGCTTTGAATTACCGCCAGCGTTTGCGGCTGCATGCGGATATTGCCACTGGCAATGGCTACCCGGTGGCTATCCTGCTTGCTGCCGACATCGACCATGTGGGCTTGGCCGCTCTGATCGAAATGATTCAGGCCGGTCGCTGAATCGGCGCTGTCTTGCTGGTGTTTGGTGGTGGTCATAATGTCAGAATCTCGAAAGCGGGAAGGACTGCGGGTATCATAGCAGGCATCGTTTGCAAACCTTCGTTGCCGCTCCATGCATCAGCTTTCTCGTCTCATCAAAAGAACCACTCGCGCAGTGCCGCCGCGCGCGCATTGGTGCAGCTGGATGGCAGGTGTGGCGATCGCCATGCTGCCGCTGGCCGTCGCACCTGCGCTGGTGGCCGCGCAGACTTTGCCGACCCTGGGCGACACCGAACGAGAAAGCCTGTCGCCGCTGATGGAACGCAAAATCGGCGAGCAAATCATGCGCGACATCCGGCGCGACCCCGATTATCTCGATGACGGCCCCTTGCTGGAATACCTCAACAATTTCGGGGCTAATCTGGTGTCGGTGCGCCCTGATGTGCGTGGTGAGGCGAGTTACGATTTCTTTTTCTTTGCGGTACGTGATCCGGTCCTGAATGCATTCGCCTTGCCGGGCGGTTTCATCGCCGTGCACTCTGGCTTGTTGCTGGCAGCGCAGAGTGAGTCAGAACTGGCTTCGGTATTAGCGCATGAAATCGGTCATGTGGCGCAACGTCATATCGCCCGTATGCTAGGGCAACAAAAGCAGAACTCGATGATACAACTGGCATCGATCGTTCTGGCCGCCGTGGCCGGTGTTGCCCGAGCAGGTGGCGACGCGGTGCTGGCCACCGTGATGGGTGGCAGCGGCGTGGCAATACAACGGCAGCTCAACTTCAGCCGAGACGCCGAACGCGAAGCCGATCGTGTCGGCTTGCAGATATTGATTGCAGGTGGCTATGACACTTCCGGCATGGTGACTTTTTTTGGCCGTCTGCAAAGTGCATCGCGTAACTTTAGCGACACGCTACCGCCGTATCTGTTGACGCACCCGCTGACCACTGAGCGGATTGCCGACATTCAGGACCGCATCCGCGATCAGCGCTACCGGCAGCGCGCCGACAATCCCGATTTTCAGTTAATCCGCGCGCGCGTAAGGATTTTGCAAAACAGCTCGAGTCAAGGTGTGCGTGATGCGCAAGCCTATTTTGAAACGCAATTGCGGCAAAATACCAAGCTGCAAATCATGGCGGCTAAATATGGTCTAGCCTATGCCGCCTATCAGCAGCAATCCTACGACAAGGCCGAAAAATTGCTGCAGGAAGCGCGCACGGCGGCGCAGCCGGTGCAACCGAGCATCCTGTTCGCCAATCTCGACATCGATATCAAGATTGCCAAACGCCAGACTGAGCAGGCACTCAAGCTGGCCGATCTCACGCGCGAGCAATTCCCGCTGTCGCGGGTGGCGGCGCGGCAGTATGCCAATGCTTTGATCGAGAACCGCCGCTATGACCAGGCGGTAGCCTATTTACGCGATCAGGCACAACTGTACCGACAGGAGCGCGAGATTCAGGATTTGCTGGCCAAGGCCTATGCCAGTCAGGGCAAGCAAGCTTTGCAGCATATGGCGTTGGCCGAAGCCTATGTGCTGGGCGGGAGTTTGCCGGCGGCGTTGGAGCAGCTAGGCATTGCGCGCAAGGCGACTGACGCGACCTTTTACGATCAAGCCATGATCGATGCGCGTGAGCGTGATTTGAAGGAGCGCTGGAAGGAAGAGTTGGCGGATCGCAAGGCGAGCAGTTAGCGTTGTCTTGATCAATCGCTGCCGCGTGGCCGCATGATGAAGCCGAATTGTTCGGCCAACGGCGTTGCTGCTGTGCGCTGCACTGGCAATACGCTATCGGAATAGCGCAACTGCAAGGCAATGCAGTCATCCCCCTCCAGCCAATCCATGATTTGCTGGTCACTGGCGGCGCTGTCGCCAACCTGGAGGCGCGGCAACAGTGACGCCATGTCGCGGTCATCGAGTGCCGCGACGCTCTGTTCAAACGGCATCAGCAACTGGCCGGCTGGTGTCAGCCAGATTTGCGCTGGTGTCGGCAGGGCCGTGCCGGTATGCAGCAGATGGCCGGCTGCGGGATCGAGGCGGGCAATGTAGGGCGTCAGTTCCAAATCGACATAGACCCGCTGCGGGCCATTTTGGAAATACCACTGACCACTGGTATCGCATTGATAATTACGATTGATAAAGTCCAGCAGGGCAAGATGTCGAATCTTGTCGCCAGGGAGATTCAACTGTTGCGCACGCTCATCGCGCATGCGCCAGTGACCGCGCGCATCGAGCCGCAGCCAGCCGAAACAGTGCGGCACATTGGGCCATTTGGCCATTGCTTGGCGGACGACGTCATCCATTACGTTTTGCCTTCCAGAAATTGCAGCATACGCTGCGGCAACCACTCCAGCTTTCCTGGCGGCGCACTGGTGGCGAAACCGACATGGCCGCCCTGATCAGGATAGTCTAATTGCACGCAGGCAGCCGCCGTTTGCGGCAAATAGGCCGCGGGCAGGAAGGGATCATTCTTGGCATTGAGTACCAGCGTTGGCACCGTAATATCGTGCAGGATATGCTTGGCGCTGGCGCGATCCCAGTAATCATTGGTATCGCGATAGCCGTGCAGCGGTGCCGTGACGATGTTGTCGAAGGTGTACAGGTCGCGCGCCTGCAGCAAGGCGTCACGATCAAACAAGCCGGGAAACTGGGCGAGCTTGACCTCGCACTTAGCTTGCATGGTCCGCAGAAAGACACGCGAATAAAGACGGTTGAAGCCGCGTGCCAATGCGGCACCGCCCGCAGCCAGATCAAGCGGGGCCGAAATGGCGCAGGCGGCATCGATGAATTCGGCCTGATGTTGCGATTCGCCGAGCCAGCGCAGCAAAGCGTTGGCGCCCAGGGAGACACCAGTTGCATAAAATTTGCTGGCGCCGATGGTGTCGCGATGCGCGCTCAGGCGCCGCAATACCCAATCGACCTCGGCGCTGTCACCGGAATGATAAAAGCGCGGCGCCAGGTTAATGTCGCCGGAGCAGCCGCGAAAATGCGGCACCGCGCCGGACCAGCCGCGCGCCGCCACGGCCGCCATCAACGAGCGTGCATAGTGGCTGTCGGAGGAGCCTTCCAAGCCGTGAAACATGACGACCAGCGGTTGCCCGGCCTGACCGTCGACGAAATCGACATCGATGAAATCCTGATCCGGCGTGTTCCAGCGTTCACGTCGAAATGCCACCGATGGCTTAGCCGAGAATGCAGAGGGAATGATGGTTTGCAGATTGCCGCCGGGAAGCCAGCGGGGGGCGGAATAATGCATCTGATTTCACTAATTAAAAAACGGGGCTGCCAGACGGCGCCGGTACTGCGGCCAGCCAGCGCCATGTCAGTGCAGCATGGTTTCGGTATTTGGCTCGGCTGGTGCCGGACCTGGTGCGACCGAGGCATGGTGCGTTACGATACGCCAGCCCTGAGCGGTTTTCATATAGACGTTGGTGGCGATCACGTGGATCTCGGATTGCGTATTGTCGGCGTGATGAATGTCTTCGATCACGCTGTGGATGGCCGTCGTCATGGTGTGACTGGCATGCAGCTGGCGCGGCAGAATATGCAAGCCGCCGCGCGCCAGGATTTCTTCCCAGGTCGCGCGGATTGCGGCATGTCCGACCAGGCGTTGTGCACCCGGGTGGATGCAGACAATTTCTTCATCTTCGGCCCACAGTTGCATCAATGCTTCCAGATCGGCGCGTGCGAGCGCATCGTAGTAGGCAGCTTCGATTTCGTCGGGTGAACCTTGTATCAGTTTGGCGCGGGGCATGGTTTCTCCTGGGGGGAAAGCAAAGAGGGCCAAGGTTTATCTTTGGCCCTCTGTCTTGCTGCAAGCTAGTGCGCTCAGTGCGCCTTGACGACGGCGCCCGGTTTGAGCTGATAGAGCGTGCCGCAATAGGGGCACTTGGCGGCACCGTGGTCGTCCAATTCCAAGAACACGCGCGGATGCGAAGACCAGTGCGGCATGTTGGGATTGGGGCAATGGGCTGGCAGATCTTTACCGTCGAGTTGTACTGGCTGGGTTTGTTGAACTTGGCTCATGTGGTTCTCCGTTGCGAAATCTTGAGGAAGCCGGGTGGCAGATGCAACCCGGCGCTGTACTTATATTAATGTCAGCCAATGCTGATATTGAGGGGCCTTGCCCGACACCACGTCGAAGAACAAGGATTGCAATTTTTCCGTGATCGGGCCGCGCGCACCGTTACCGATGGTGCGGTTATCGAGTTCGCGAATCGGTGTGATCTCGGCGGCAGTGCCAGTGAAGAATGCCTCATCAGCGCAATACATTTCATCGCGCGTGATGCGTTTTTCAATCACGTCAATACCAAGGTCGCGCGCCATGGTCAGTACGGCATCGCGGGTAATGCCGTCGAGGCAGGAGGCCAGGTCAGGCGTATAGACTTTGCCATTCTTGACGATGAAGACATTTTCGCCAGAGCCCTCCGACACATAGCCGTCGGTGTCGAGCAGCAAGGCTTCATCGTAACCGTCGGTCAGCGCTTCCTGATTGGCCAGGATGGAATTGATGTAGTAGCCGCTGGCCTTGGCGCGTACCAGCGAAACATTGACATGATGGCGGCTGAACGAGGAGGTCTTGACGCGGATGCCTTTGTTGATGCCATCTTCACCCAGGTAAGCACCCCACGGCCAGGCCGCGATGGCGACGTGAATGCGATTGCCTTTGGCCGACACGCCGAGCTTTTCTGAACCGATCCAGATCAGCGGGCGCAGGTAGCAGGATTCCAACTTGTTTTCGCGCACGACCTGACGTTGCGCTTCGAAGATGGTGTCCTGGTCGAACGGCACCTGCATCTGGAAGATCTTGGCCGAATTGAACAGGCGCTGGGTGTGTTCCTTCAAGCGGAAAATCGCCGTACCCTGCGGCGTCTTGTAGGCGCGTACGCCTTCAAACACGCCCATGCCGTAATGCAGCGTGTGCGTCAATACGTGAATAGTGGCATCACGCCAGTCTACCAATGCGCCGTCTTTCCAGATTTTTCCGTCGCGGTCGTCCATGGACATGTTGGCAAGCTCCGAGTTGATGATCAAAGTGCACATTTTAACGGAAGCAGCGGCTAAAAAGTTTCATCTGTAAAATCTTCAAATTAAGTAAGAATGCCTTAGGGAAATACAAGAATCCAATTCACCGGGCTGCCGGATCAATGCGGCCACAGCATGGAATAAGGCAATGATGAAGGAGACCAATGCCGGCGACGCGCAAGCGTTGTCGGCAAATGCCGTTGAGCGCCGTGTCGAGCGCGATGCGTTTCAGGAAGGCTGGCGAGCCAGTGCTTCGACCATTCCAGCTGTGCTGGCCTGGGGCATTGTGTCTGGCATGGCCATGGTCAAGTCGGGCATGACGCTGTGGCAGTCGGTCGCCATGACGCTGACGGTGTATGCCGGGTCGGCGCAATTCGCGATATTGCCGTTGTTGGCGGTGCACACGCCGCTATTAGTGATTTTCCTGACGGCAATGATTGTTAATTTGCGCTTTGTCATCTTTTCGGCTGCAGTAGCGCCGCATTTTGCCCATTTACCCTGGTATCAGCGGCTTTGGTATGGCTACTTCAATGGCGATATTTCGATGGCATTTTTCCCGCAACGCTTCCCAGTGCAGACAGTGCACCAACCGGCTGGCAAGCTCGGTTACTTCAAGGCAATCTGTTTTCCAGGTTGGTTCGCCTGGCAGGTCGGCGCCATCATTGGCATCCTGTTAGCCTCCCAGATTCCGGAAAGCTGGAATATAGGTTTTGCCGGCACGCTGGCGCTGATTGCGGTGACCATTCCGATGATCGTCAATCGCGCGGCGCTGGTGGGAGTGGTGGTATCCGGCTCGGTTGCCGTAGTGGCAATTGGTTTGCCTTATCGGCTGGGCCTGTTGCTGGCGGTACTGGTTGGCATCAGCGCCGCCATGCTGGTCGATAAAATGATCGATAAGGAAAAAGAATGAACGCCTTCGACGTTTGGGTTTCTATCGTCTTGTTGACCCTGTCCACCGTGATCACCCGTTGCAGCTTCTTTCTGTTCGGCCATGCGGTCAAACTGCCGTCCAAGTTGCAGCATGCATTGGCCTATGCGCCGGCTGCGGCGATGGCAGCAATCATCATGCCGGATCTGTTGAGCAGTGGCAGCGTGGTCGAGCTCAATTGGGCCAGTCCCAAGTTGCTCGCCGGCATCGGCGGGAGCGTTTTTTTTCTAGTTACGCGTCATTTGCTGGGGACAATTATTGTCGGAATGACATTGTTTACTGTCTTGCGTCTGGTGTTGTGAGTCGCAGCCAACTGCGAGCCGCAAGCACAACAGTGGCAAGCCTGGCATCACCTCTGGAACGGGCTAGCCAATCCGGCCGGTTCGCCGAAAAACCATGTTGGGCAAAGGGCGGGTAGAGTAAAATAGCGCCTTTTTGCTCCATCTACGATTCTGCATAAAATGAAATTCAATCGACTGAGCGATTTGATCGCTGCCAATCAGCTGCAAGGCAAACGTGTCTTCATCCGCGCTGATCTGAACGTACCGCAAGACGATGCCGGCAACATCACCGAAGATACGCGCATTCGCGCTTCGGTACCGGCAATCCGCCAGGCTCGTGACGCCGGAGCTGCGGTGATGGTGACCTCGCATTTGGGCCGTCCGGTAGAGGGTGAATTCAAGCCTGAAGATTCGCTGGCGCCAGTCGCTGCGCGTCTTTCGGAGTTGCTGGGAGCGGAAGTCAAGCTGCTGTCGAACTGGATCGACGGCGTCGATGTAGCGCCGGGCCAGGTAGTG
>JAMFSU010000087.1 GCA_026225475.1 Duganella sp. | reverse complement strand
CTTATGTGTACCTGATCAAGGAGGATGAAACTGCTGCCATCCAGCCAGTCAAGGTGGCGCGCATTCAAGATGGCATCGCGGTCATCACCGATGGCCTGCAAGAAGGGCAACGCGTCGTGCTCGATGGTCAGTACAAGCTCAAGCCAGGCAGCCATATTGTTGAAAACAAGGCCAGCAAAGCTACTGATGCGAAAGGAACCACCAAGTGAGTGTTTCCGCTACCTTCATCAAACGACCCATCGGCACTACGCTGCTGGCGTTTGCGATCCTGCTGGTCGGTGTCGCTGTGTGGCCGTTGTTGCCTGTGGCGCCATTGCCGCAGGTTGACTTTCCTACCTTGCAAGTCAGCGCCAGCCTGCCCGGCGGCAGTCCCGAAACCATGGCCTCGAATGTGGCGCAGCCACTCGAACGGCAGTTTTCGCTGATCGCCGGCTTGACGCAAATGACCTCGCAAAGTGCCTTGGGCAGTACCCAGATCACCTTGCAGTTCGACCTCAACCGCAACATCGATGCCGCCGCACTCGACGTGCAGGCGGCCATCAATGCGTCGACCGGCCAGTTGCCGGCCAATTTGCCGAATCCGCCGACCTTCCGCAAGATCAACCCGGCCGATTCACCGATCATGATCATGTCGGTGCAATCGGATGCGCTGCCGCTGACCGAAGTCAACGACTATGCAGATAACATCCTGGCGCAGCAGATTTCGCAGATTTCCGGCGTCGGCCTGGTCAGCGTCAACGGTCAGCAAAAGCCGGCCGTGCGCATTCAGGTCGATCCGGCCAAGCTCGCTACGCTGGGCCTGAGCCTGGAAGACATCCGCACCGTGATTGCCAATACCACGGTCAACCAGCCAAAAGGCACGGTCGATGGTCCCAAGCAAAGTTTCACCGTCTATACCAACGATCAATTGCTCAGCGCCGCGCCCTGGAATGACATGGTGCTGGCTTACCGTAACGGCGCACCGATTCGCATCCGCGATATCGGGGTCGCTATCGATGCTGCAGAAAATAACAAGATCGCTGCCTGGGCCTATGTCGGTGCGGCAGCGGTGCCAGGCAGCTCGACACTGTCCAATGGCCGCTCCATCGTGCTGGCCATTACCAAGCAGCCTGGCGCCAATGTCATCGACACTGTCGACCGTATCAAGGCCGCAATGCCACGCCTGCGCGCGGCAATACCTGCCAGCGTCAATATCAATACGCTGATTGACCGCACCCAGACCATCCGCGCGTCGGTGGAAGATGTGGAATTCACGCTGATTCTGACCATTGGGCTGGTGGTGATGGTGATCTTTGTGTTCCTGCGCAACGTCGCCGCGACCTTGATTCCCAGCATCACCGTGCCGTTGGCATTGATGGGCACAGCCGGGGTCATGTATCTGGTCGGCTATAGTCTCGACAACTTATCGCTGATGGCGCTGACGATTGCGGTCGGCTTCGTGGTCGATGATGCGATCGTGATGCTGGAAAACATCTACCGTTATGTCGAAGAAGGCATGTCGCCAATGGAAGCCGCCTACAAGGGCGCGGGCGAAATCGGCTTCACCATCATCTCGATCTCGGTCTCGCTGGTGGCGGTGTTCATTCCACTGCTGTTGATGGGCGGCATTGTCGGCCGTCTGTTCCGCGAGTTTGCCGTGACAGTGACGCTGACCATCGGCGTGTCGGTGATCATTTCGCTGACCTTGACGCCAATGCTGTGCTCGCGCTTCCTGGTCAATACCCACGGCCAGAAGCATGGCAAGCTGTACCAGTTGTTCGAACGTTTCTTCGACATCCTGCTCAACGGCTACAAGCGCGGTCTCGATGTCGTCATGCGGCATCAGTTCATCACGCTGCTGACCTTCCTCGGTACGGTGGCGATCACGGTGGTGTTGTTCATCATCATTCCCAAGGGCTTCTTCCCGCAGCAAGACAATGGCGTGATTGTCGGCTTTGCCGAATCGTCACAGGACATTTCCTCAGCCGCCATGCAGCAGCGCTTGTTGCAGGTCGCTGAAATCGTGCGCAAGGATCCCGATGTCACCGGTTTCGCCATGAGCGCTGGTTCGACCACGTTCAATACCGGCAACTTCTTCATTGCGCTCAAACCCAAGGATGAGGGGCGTACGCTCGATGCCGGTGAAATCATCACCCGACTGCGTCCGCAAGTCGGCAAAGTGCAAGGCATCAACCTGTTCATGCAGGCCAGCCAGGATATCAACGTCGGTGGTCGTCTGGCGCGTACCCAATACCAGTACACGCTGACCGACTCCAACCTCGATGAACTCAATACCTGGGCACCGAAAGTCGTCGACCGTTTGCGCAGCATGAAGGAATTGACTGACGTTGCATCCGACCAGCAAAACAGTGCCGCGACCGCCACCATCACCATCGACCGTGCGCGCGCATCGAGCTTCGGCATTTCGCCGGCGCTCATCGATGCGACGATTTACGATGCGATCGGCCAACGCCAGGTAGCGCAGTATTTCACCCAGATCAACAGTTATCACGTAGTGCTGGAAGTGACTCCCGAGCTGCAAACCGATCCATCGCTGTTTAGCAAGCTGTATCTGACCTCGCCACTGACCGGCCAGCAAGTGCCACTGTCGACCTTCATCAAGGTTGACACCACCAAGACGGCCTACCTGTCGATCAGTCACCAAAGCCAGTTCCCGGCCGTGACGATTTCGTTCAACCTGGCCAAAGGTGTCGCACTGGGCGAAGCGGTCGATGCGATCAACAAGGCGCAGGCTGACATGGGTGTGCCGACCACACTCACTGGCGCGTTCCAGGGCACGGCCAAGGCTTTCGGCGATTCATTATCCTCGCAACCGTATCTGATTGCGGCGGCGCTGATTGCGGTGTATATCGTGCTAGGCTTGCTATACGAAAGCTACATCCATCCTTTGACGATTCTGTCGACCTTGCCTTCGGCCGGCGTCGGTGCCTTGCTGATTCTGATGGCTGGCGGCTATGACCTCAGTGTGATTGCCTTGATCGGCATCATTCTGCTGATCGGCATCGTCAAGAAGAACGGCATTATGATGATCGACTTTGCCCTTACCGCCGAACGGCAACATGGTATGAAGCCGGAAGAAGCGATTTACCAGGCCTGCCTGTTGCGCTTCCGGCCGATCATGATGACTACCATGTGCGCCTTACTGTCGGGCTTGCCGCTGATGCTGGGCCATGGCGCCGGTTCCGAACTGCGCCGCCCGCTTGGCTTCGCCATGGTCGGTGGCCTGGTGTTGTCGCAGGCACTGACCTTGTTCACCACGCCAGTGATCTACTTGTACCTCGATCGTGCTCACTACTGGTACATGCGCCGCAAGGAAGCCCGTGCTGCACGCAAGGCAGCGCGTCTCGGCAAGGCGGCTCCTGTAATAGAATCGCATTGAGCAAGATGAACCAACGTGTATCAATGAGTGCAACACCGGAGCAGGCATGAAAATATTGATCGTCGAAGACGAGCACAAGATGGCGGAGTATCTCTGCAAAGGTTTGACCGAGCAGGGCTGCACTGTTGATCTGGCCGCCAACGGCATCGACGGCCAGCATCTGGCGATTCAGCACGATTACGACGTGATCGTGCTGGATGTGATGCTGCCCGGCCTGGACGGTTTCTCGGTACTGCGCGCATTGCGCACCGTCAAGCAGACACCGGTCATCATGCTGACCGCACGCGACCGCGTGGAAGACCGTATCAAGGGCTTGCATGATGGTGCTGATGATTACCTGATCAAGCCATTTTCGTTTCTGGAATTGCTGGCACGATTGCAGGCGCTGACCCGGCGCGGCCGCGCACAGGAGCCGGCGCAACTGCGCATCGGCGACTTGCAAATCGATCTGCTCAGCCGCAAGGCTTATCGCAACAACATCCGCATTGATCTGACCGCCAAGGAATTCGCCTTGCTGGCCATCATGGCGCGCCGGCAAGGTGAAATCCTGTCCAAGACTGCCATTGCCGAACTGGTCTGGGACATGAATTTCGACAGCAATACCAATGTTGTGGAAGTCGCCATCAAACGTCTGCGTGCCAAGATTGATGCCCCATTCGGGCAAAAACTGCTGCATACCATTCGCGGCATGGGCTATGTACTGGAACCACGCGACATCAGCGCTGCCGAGCCAGCCGACGAGCAGGATTCAGCATGAAACACTCGATCATCACACGCCTGGTTCTGATGTTCGCCGCGGCGGCGCTGGTGGTGTTTTCCTTGATTGGCACGCTACTGTATGTGGTGGTGAAAGGCGAATTGCTGCGCCATGAACGCGATGGCCTGGTCACCACCTTCAACGATATCGACTACATGGTGTCGCGGGTCGGCACCACCGAGCGCTGGGTGCGAGTGCAAGCCAAGCTCGATACGCTCACGCCGGCGGATGGCAAGGTGCGTTTCTGGATCTTCAGCGACAACCCGCAGTTCAGCTATGGCAAGGATCTGGCTGATTTGCACGACTTCGACTACAACACTGACAATATTGGCCGGCTGCGCATCAAGGGCAAGGCATTTCCCATGCACACGATCACCAAGGTCTTGCCAGCCTATCTCGACCGCCCCGCTATCCGCCTGACCGTCGGCGTCGATACCGAACCCTATTTCGAAACCCTGCGGACCTTCGTCGCTGCCATGATCGGTCTGTCACTGGTGGGCACGATGTTGGTGGTTTTGTTTGGTTACTGGGTCGCGCGCGCCGGCTTGCAGCCACTCAAGATCATGTCCGACAAGGCGCAAACGCTCAGCCCGCAAACGCTGTCGGAACGTTTGACCGTGTCGGCGTTGCCTGATGAATTGTCGGATCTGGCGCAAGCCTTCAATGGCGCTCTCGATCGCATGGAGAACGCCTACAAGCAATTGGAAGCGTTCAACGCTGATGTGGCCCATGAATTGCGCACGCCGCTGGCCAATCTGATCGGCGAGACACAAGTAGCGTTATCGCGTGAGCGCAGCGCACCAGAATTTGAAATCGTGCTGCAATCGAATCTGGAAGAACTCGATCGGCTGCGCTCGATCATCAACGACATGCTGTTTCTGGCCCGTAGCGACCAAGGCGAAGCTGCCACCAGCCTGGTGCATACGGCGGTCGCCGACGAAGTGCAAAAGACCATTGAGTTCTTTGAATTCGTGCTCGACGAAATGGATATGCAGGTCGAAGTGACTGGCGATATTCACGCCAGCTCCATGATCGAAACCGCACTGTTCCGGCGTGCACTGACCAATCTTCTGCAAAATGCCATCCAGCATTCACCGACCGGCGCACGTATTTGTGTGACGATCGATGCCAAGCAAGACAATGTCAGGGTCGCCGTATCCAATCCCGGTGCGCCGATTGAGTCACACCATTTACCGCGCCTGTTTGACCGCTTCTATCGCGTCGACACAGCGCGCCGCGACCTCAATGGCATCCATGGTCACGGCCTGGGCTTGGCAATCGTCAAAGCAATTGCCTTGATGCATGGCGGCACAACCTTTGCCCAGAGTCGCAACGGCCAGACGACAATCGGTTTTACCGTGGGCGGCAAAGCGACCTGAGGCGGTAGGCGGCAACGTGTGGAGGTACTGAAAGAGAAGAACTGCTGAGGCGCATCGCAGCTTGCGCTGCACGGCGTGTTACGACTTTGCGGTAATGAAAGAGGCGAGCCTTGTCTGCGGCACTTGCAGGAAATGGCTGTGGCTGCTTCGTTCCCGACCTGACCAGGTTGACCATGCCACAATGCGCAGGGGCCCGCCGGAACGAATTGTACCTCATCTTGGCGTATCGCTGTATAGCGATCTGCACGGCCGGAGATAAATTGACGGCGTTGGTCACCAACGCCGTCTTGCTACAGGCAACTTGTGGCTACAAACCCAGCTCATCCCAAATGCTGTCGACGCGTTGCTTGACTGCCGCTGTCATGTTGATTGTCGTGCCCCATTCACGCTGTGTTTCACCGGGCCATTTGTTGGTGGCATCGATCCCCATCTTGCTACCCAGGCCACTGACCGGCGAAGCAAAATCGAGGTAATCGATCGGCGTATTGTCGACCAACACCGTATCGCGCACCGGGTCAACCCGCGTGGTGATGGCCCAGATCACCTCCTTCCAGTCGCGGATATTGACATCCTCATCGACCACCACAATGAACTTGGTATACATGAATTGGCGCAAGAAACTCCAGACCCCGAACATCACCCGCTTGGCATGACCGGCATAGGATTTTTTGATCTGCACCACCGCCATGCGGTAGCTGCATCCTTCCGGCGGCAGATAGAAATCGGTGATTTCACTGAACTGTTTCTGCAGCAAGGGAATGAACACTTCATTGAGCGCCACGCCCAGCACCGCTGGTTCATCGGGCGGTTTGCCGGTATAGGTCGAGTGATAAATCGGATCACGGCGCATGGTGATGCGGTCGATCGTGAATACCGGAAACCAGTCCTGCTCATTGTAATAACCAGTGTGGTCGCCGTAGGGGCCCTCAAGGGCATGCTCATAGCCGGACGGGTGCGACTCATCAGGATAGATATGCCCTTCCAGCACAATTTCAGCCGAGGCCGGGACACGCAATTCGCTGCCGATGGCCTTGACCAGTTCGGTACGACTGCCGCGCAACAAACCGGCAAACTGATACTCAGACAAACTATCGGGCACCGGCGTGACAGCACCTAATATAGTAGCGGGATCGGCACCGAGTGCCACCGCCACCGGATAAGGCTGGCCCGGATGCGCCAGGCAGTGTTCACGGAAGTCGAGTGCGCCGCCACGATGCGCCAGCCAGCGCATGATCACCTTGTTGCGCGCCAATACCTGCTGGCGGTAAATGCCAAGATTTTGGCGCTTCTTGTGCGGCCCCTTGGTGATCACCAGACCCCAGGTAATCAGTGGTGCGACATCGCCTGGCCAGCAGTGCTGTATCGGCAAACGATCAAGGTCGACATCATTGCCTTCCCAGACAATATCCTGGCACGGCGCCGAACGCTTTTCTTTCGGCGCCATATCCCATAGGGACTTGACTAAGGTACCCAAGCCCATCACATCTTTAAAATCTTTGGGAGGTTCCGGCTCTTTCAGTTTCGCCAGTAAATGACCGATGCGACGTAATTCGCTGACATCTTCAGCCCCCATACCGAGCGCGACACGACGTGGAGTGCCGAAAAGATTCGCCAATACAGGGATATTTTTTCCAGGGACATTGTCGAAAATAATCGCCGGACCTGATGCGCGCAAGGTTCTATCGCAAATTTCGGTCATTTCAAGATACGGAGAGACCGGCGTAGAGATGCGTTTTAGCTCTCCGGATTGTTGCAACTGCGAAATAAAATCGCGTAAATCTGTATATTTCATTTTTTTCGCTGGTTTTCTTTTAGATAGCCCTTAGGTGAGATAGGCCGGGCAAACGGTTGATTCTATTGATTTTTGCGGATACCCCTCCGCAAAAACTAGACATAAAAGTTATATTAAATCAGTTTAATAGTATTGACTTGATATAAAGTGGCTTCTACAATTCGCGCACCTTGATTAAAGGAGCCGGGTTAGGAACCCGAATCAGCTCACAAGGTTTCACGGGAGCGGGGTCCCACTGGCATTTTTAAGGAGTGTTATCAAAAGGCGTCAGCCTTCTCCCCCGAACTTGGTTGTATTGCACTGCACCGGAGCCGATGGCCCTGCAGGGATTGCAAACAACTCGTAGCTTGCCGTAACGCTGTGCGACGGTAGTGTATTGATTGTGATGCGTGTAGTCAGTGAGCCGGTTTTTACTCTTGGCCGGAATTGCTCTATATAAGTTGCAACATTCAGGAGGTTCAATGTTAAACCAACCCATCGAGGCGTCGTCAAGCGCCGCCTCTGACATGGTTGACCAATCGGCGCAATGGGCCAAATCCATTCCGACCCGCATTGGTCGCTTTTTTACTGCGGCGCATTATGCCGTTACGTTGCTCGGTATTGCTGCATTGTTTGTGCTGGGCATGATGTTTTTCAATCCCGACTTTGCCGACAAGATCATCGCCTTGTCGCCGTTTTCGGACAATCAGGCCGAAGAAGTGACACCAGTGGTGCCATCGCTGGCCAATCTGATGGATACGCCATCACCGGCCCTGTTTGCGACAGCACCTGCTGCAGCGGCAGTTGCAGCCGCCGTGTCGACCGCACCGATGAGCGAAGAGGATCGCATGATCCTCGGTACACCGCGCCAGCAGAAACTGGTCACCACTTGGCTGTCCAAGCGTTACCGCGTCGCCGGTGACGCGACCGACATGCTGGTATCGGCAGCTTATCTGACCGCACGTGAAATCAAACTTGATCCGTTGTTGATTCTGGCGGTGATGGCAATCGAGTCGCGCTTCAATCCGTTCGCGGAGAGCCCTATGGGCGCACAAGGTCTGATGCAGGTCATGTCCAAGGTCCACTACGACAAGTTCCAGGAGCTCGGCGGCGTCAAGGCGGCGCTGAATCCTGTCGCCAATATCAAAGTCGGTTCGCTGATCCTGAAAGAATACGTCACTCGTGGCGGTTCGGTCGAAGCAGGCCTGAAGAGCTATGTCGGCGCTGCCGATATGGATAACGATGGCGGCTATGGCTTAAAAGTGTTGTCCGAGTATCAGAACCTCAGGGAAGTAGCACTCGGCAAGAATATTTCGATCTTCACTACTGCATTGATCAAGCCGCGCCCAGCGCTGCCGGCCACTGCACAAGCAACGCCAGGTGCACCGGCCAAAACGAACACGATCGGTGAAATCGCTGCTGTCACCGTGCCGCAGAAGCAGGTTCCAGTGGAAGAACTCGCTGCCCTGTAATCACGGCAATCAGAATACCGGTAAGTCGCAGCAATGAAAAAAGGAGCCTTCGGGCTCCTTTTTTTCATGCGGACTGCAGCTTAACGCGTCGCCAAATAGTGTTCCAGGCGCGCCACGGCCTGCTGCAGATTTTCCATCGAAGTGGCATAGGACAGGCGAATATAACGGCGCGCAGTGGCCGGCCCGAAATCCAGTCCTGGTACCAGCACCAATCCTGCCTTTTCCAACAAGTCTATTGTCAGTTGATCGGCATCGTCGCTGATGGCGCTGCAATCGGCATAGACATAAAACGCGCCGTCCGGCACCACCGGTACCGTAAAGCCCAGCCTCTGCAATTGCGGCACGATGTAATCGCGCCGCCGTTTGAATTCCGCCTTGCGCTCTTCATACAAGGCAATCACCTCTGGCGTGAAGCAAGCCAGTGCCGCATATTGCGCAATTGACGACGCACAGATGAACAGATTCTGCGCCAGCTTCTCAATGGCCGGTACCAGGTGTTCCGGCACCACCAACCAGCCCAGCCGCCAGCCGGTCATATTAAAATATTTCGAGAAGCTGTTAATCACAACCACATCGTCACCAAGCGACAGTGCCGAAAACGGTGTTCCTTCATAGGACAGGCCTTGATAGATTTCATCGACAATCGTGAAGCCGCGCTGCTGTCGCACGACCTCGATAATCTGTGCCAATTCCCCGGGCAGAATGGAGGTACCGGTCGGATTCGACGGCGATGCCAGCAACACACCACGGGTTGCCGCAGACCAATGTTCACGCACCATCTGCGCCGACAACTGGAAACGGTGCTCGGGTCCGCTGTCGATCAAGGTAGCTCGACCTTCAAAGGCGGCAACGAAATGGCGATTGCACGGATACGACGGGTCTGGCATCAAGACTTCGGCATCTTTTTCCACCAGCGCAGCGCAGGCCAGCAATAGCGCCGCAGAGGCGCCCGCTGTGACCACAATACGCGCCGGCGCCACCTCGACCCCGTAGACGCGCTGATAATGCGCTGAAATCGCTTCTCGCAAGGCTGGCAAACCAGTAGCCGAGGTGTATTGCATCTTACCCTCGGTCATCGCCTGTGTCGCTGCGGCAACAACGGCCGGCGGCGCGGTGAAATCGGGCTCGCCGATGCCCATGTGGATAATATGCCGGCCTTGTTGCTCCAAGACTGCAGCACGCTTGGCCAACTCCATGACGTGAAACGGCGCGATGTGTTGCAAACGGGAAGCGAGATCGCTAAAGCTCATGATGCAGCGCAGGTAAAAAGGAAGGAAGAAAATTGCCGCCAGCAGGAATCACAGCGGCAATCAGAAGAAAGTCGTCCAGCACAGCATGACGTATCAATACAGATACGCCAGCCGCACATGCATCAGCGCCGAGCGGCGCCCACTTCGACTTCGCGCACGCTGGCCGCGAACCGGTCGAGCACACCATTGACGTATTTGTGCCCATCAATGCCGCCAAACGATTTGGTCAATTCAACCGCTTCATTGATGACCACTTTGTAGGGAATTTCAATATGGTTCTTCAATTCGAAAGCACCGATCAGCAAGACCGCATGTTCCACTGGCGACAGTTCGGTGATCAAACGATCGATCAGTGGTTCCAGACCAGCGCGCAACTCGACAACCTGCTTGATGGCACCGTACAACAGGGCATCAAAATGTTCGGCATCTGCCTTCTCGAAACCGTGGGCTTCGCGGATATGCGCTTCGATAGCGCCGACATCTTCATTGTTGAGCAGCCATTGATACAGCCCCTGCAATGCAAACTCGCGCGCGCGATGACGCGGCGTGCGGTTCTTGCTGGGATTGGCGTGTTGGATTTTATTGGTCATGGTGAATGCTCGTGCCGGTTTGATACAAAAAAGAGAGGATGCCCGCGCCATCGCGCAGGCGGAAACAAAGGCGCGCGCTTATTCTTCGTCGGGGACTTGGGCCAATTCTTCCAGCGCCAGTGCCAGATTCGCCATCTCGACAGCAACGCGGGCCGCATCAGCGCCTTTGACTTCCATGCGCGCTTCAGCTTGCTCGTCGTTTTCGGTGGTCAGCACGGCATTGGCAATCGGAATACCCGCATCGAGACCGACGCGCGTGATGCCAGCGCCGGATTCATTCGACACCAGTTCGAAGTGGTAAGTCTCGCCACGAATGACCGCACCCAGTGCAATCAAGGCGTCGAACTGTTCAGTCTCGGCCATCTTCTGCAGCGCCAGCGGAATTTCCAATGCGCCCGGCACGCTCACATGCAGGATGTCTTCATCCTGAACGCCGAGATGCTTGAGCTCAGCCAGGCAGGACGCCAGCAAGCCGTGGCAGACGTCTTCGTTGAAACGTGCCTGTACGATACCAATGCGCAAGCCGTCGCCAGTCAGATCTGTTTCGTAAGTACCTATTGTCATGGCTTTTCCTTATACGCTAACTTGCGCTTGTGTTGAGTGTGTGGTGATTGCAGCAACCGCGGCTGCGTTATTCCGGTTTGGCACGAAAACCAGTGACTTCCAGTTGAAAACCAGTCATCGACGGCATCTTGCGCGGGCTGGCCAACAACTGCATCTTGCAGACATTCAAGTCTTTCAAAATCTGTGCGCCAATGCCATAGGTGCGCAAGTCCATGCGATCGGCACGGGTCGGCTTGGCAGTTGGCTTGCTATCGAGTGCGGCAAACTGGGCAAACATTTGCTCGGCCGACTCTTCACAGTTCAGCAGCACCAGCACGCCGCTCGGCGCTGCCTTGATCGCTGCCATCGCCGCAGCAATGTTCCATGAATGCGTGGTTGCCTTGGTTTCCAGCAAATCCAGTACCGATACCGGTTGATGCACGCGCACCAGCGTCTCGACGCCAGGCATGATGTCACCGTGCACCAGAGCCAGATGACCACCACCGCTAGGCTTGTCGCGATAGACGATTGCCTTGAAGCTGCCATGCACGGTCTGCATCTCACGCTCGGCCACGCGCTCAATAATACTCTCGTGCTGGTTGCGGTAATGAATCAGGTCGGCAATCGTGCCGATTTTCAGTTGGTGTTGCTCGGCGAATTCCAGCAAATCTGGCAGACGCGCCATGGTGCCGTCATCTTTCAGAATTTCGCAAATCACGGCTGCTGGTGTCAATCCAGCCATCTGGGTCAGATCACAACCGGCTTCGGTATGGCCGGCGCGCATCAGCACGCCCCCCTTTTGCGCCCGCAGCGGGAAGATATGACCCGGCTGCACAATCTCTGCGGCACTGGCGTTGGGAGCTGCAGCAACCTGGATTGTGCGGGCCCGATCGGCGGCCGAGATGCCAGTGGTGACGCCTTCGGCAGCTTCGATCGAGACGGTGAAATTGGTACCGAACTGGGTACCGTTGCGGGTCGACATCATCGGCAACTCGAGACGATCACAATGTTCAGCAGTCAGTGTCAGACATACCAAGCCACGCGCATGCTTGACCATGAAGTTGATCGCTTCGGGCGTGACAAAGTCAGTAGCCAAAATCAGGTCGCCTTCATTTTCACGGTCTTCTTCGTCGACTAGGATCACCATGCGGCCAGCGCGCAGTTCCGCGACGATTTCTTCTGTTGTTGCGATAGGCATAAGTATTCCTTCAGTAGGGCCGTATTTTAAAGGATTTGCGGCCACTTCATCCATATTCTGGCGGGTTCTTGTCTGTTGTTTCTGCGCTCATTCGAGTGTCATGCGCTGGGTATGCGCCAATGCTTCCAGCAGCAAGGCCGGATCGCCCAAGGCTAGTCGTTTGGAATCGGACAAGGTCTGGCGGAAGGCACGCGCACCCGGCAAGCCAGCCATCAGACCCAGCATGTGACGCGTAATGCTGTTGAGGCGCAAACCCTTGCCGTCGCCGCCATACAGCGTCAGTTGTATGCGTGCATAGTCGGCCATTGCCGCCAGCACTTGAGTTCGGGTCGGTTGCAAACCACCCGCGAGGTCGCCGTAATAACGCGCATCAAAACCAGCCATCAGGAAAGGGTTGTGATAGGCCTCACGGCCCAGCATGACACCATCGACGTGCTGCAAATGGCTGTCGATTTCGGCCACGGTCTTGATGCCGCCATTGATCAGGATTTCCAGTTCTGGAAAATCCTGCTTGAGACGATAGGCGTAGTCATACTTCAGCGGAGGGATTTCGCGATTTTCCTTGGGGCTGAGGCCCTTGAGGATGGCATTGCGCGCATGCACGACGAAAGTCCGGCAACCGGCATCGGCAATCGTCCCGACAAAGTCGCGCACAAAGTCGTAGGATTCGACGTCGTTGATGCCAATACGATGCTTGACGGTCACATCAATCGTCACGGCATCCCGCATGGCCTTGACACAATCGGCCACCAGTTGCGGCTCGACCATCAGGCAGGCGCCAAAAGCACCACGCTGCACGCGTTCGGAGGGGCAGCCGCAATTGAGGTTGATTTCGTCATAGCCCCATTGTTCACCGAGTTTGGCGCTTTTGGCCAAATCCTCGGGCTCGCTGCCACCCAGTTGCAAGGCAACCGGATGCTCTTCCTGATTGAAATCGAGATGTCGCGGCACATCACCATGCAGCAACGCGCCGGTGGTCACCATTTCTGTGTAGAGCCAGGTATGGCGCGTGATCTGGCGATGAAACAGCCGGCAATGGCGGTCGGTCCAGTCCATCAT
>JAMFSU010000086.1 GCA_026225475.1 Duganella sp. | reverse complement strand
GAAGAGAGCCGCATGTTTGAGCGCAGCGAGTTTGCGGCTCTCCCGATGATTGCGCCACAGCGCCGGGAACCCCGCAGGGGCGATGCAGTAGCGGTCGCCTTTCTTTGCTTACTTATCTTTGGGCGAGACCAAAGAAAGTGAGCGGCTGCCGGGCCGCCCCCGGCTAGGTCGTCCGAAGAAAAAACAGCATCAGCAACCAAGAAAAGCTAGTGAGGTTTAAAAAAACGCAATGACATCACAGTCATGCCATTCATTTTTTCATCAAGTACGTATAAGACACCAATCAGACTGCGACGGGTGCCTTGATATGCGCCTGTGCTTCGTAATCGGTGATTTCGAAGTCGTCGAATTGGTATTCAAAGATGCTGGCCGGCTGACGCTTGATGTGCAGCTTTGGCAAGGTGCCCGGCGTGCGCGACAATTGCTCTTGCACCTGTTCCATGTGATTCGAATACAGATGGCAATCGCCGCCGGTCCAAACGAAGTCGCCCACTTCGAGGCCGGTCTGTTGTGCCACCATGTGCGTCAGCAGGGCATACGAGGCAATATTGAAGGGCACGCCGAGGAAGATGTCGGCGCTGCGCTGGTACAACTGGCAGGATAACTTACCGTCTGCGACGTAGAACTGAAAGAAGGCGTGGCACGGTGGCAGCTTCATCTGTGGAATGTCTGCCACATTCCAGGCCGACACAATCAAACGGCGTGAGTCGGGATTGTTCTTGATCTGGCTGATCAGTTGCGCGATCTGGTCGATATGTTCGCCATTCGGTGCTGGCCAGGAACGCCATTGATAACCATAGATCGGCCCCAGGTTGCCGGCGGCATCAGCCCATTCGTCCCAGATCTTGACGCCGTTGTCTTTGAGATAAGCAATATTGGTAGAGCCGGCCAGGAACCAGATCAATTCGTGCACGATCGATTTGATGTGCAGTTTCTTGGTGGTCACCAGCGGAAAGCCATCCTGCAGGTTGAAGCGCATCTGGTAGCCGAACACCGAGCGGGTGCCAGTACCGGTACGGTCGGTTTTTTCGGTGCCATGTTCATAGACATGGCGCATGAAATCAAGATATTGGCGCATGGGGACGAGGTGCGTTGAAGCTGGGGGAAGAGGGGATTGTAACGTATTTGGCTGAGCAACACCCCGGCGCAGCAGCGTCGCTGTGAGAGAAAAAACGCTGCGCCCGAAGAGCGCAGGTGAGAGCGTGTCAGTGTTGTGCCGGGCGACGCTTTTGACGCGCGATGACCTGGCGCTTGCGCGGGAGGCTCAGCACTGCGGCCAGCAACAGGCTGAGCAGTGGAATGGCGGCAGCCATCATTTCCAGTACGCCGGTATGCAATTCCATTTGTTCCAGGCCGCTCTGGTAATGCATGGCGAACGCCAGCAGTAGAAACAGCAAGCTGGCCGACAGGGCCGCGATGAGGCGCAAGCTGAGATTGAAGCGAAATTTGGTTTTCATGATCATCCCCACATAATGCCGAAAGGAGTTGCCGCCACTGCCAACACGATTGCAATGACGACGCCGAAACCACTGTAGATGTAACAGTCGAATTGACTCATGTCATTCCTCCCTGGTTAGCCTACATAAGGGATATCGACAGCAACCGCGCGACGTTGATAGTCATGGATGTAAAGAACTGTAAAGTTGTGATGCATTTGATCAGTATGATACCGGCATGGATTTGGAGTCGGTCGAATTGCGTTGTCAATCTTGTGTTTTTAGGTGCACGCTGCTGGCAACCGGCTTGATACAATGCCGGGCTGCGTTTTCCCTTATCCACTTTTCTTGCTCGGACCTCATGGATTTCATCTTGTTTCTGGTCGATTTCATCCTCCACATTGATCGCCATCTGGCGCAACTGGCCGTTGCTTACGGTCCATGGTTGTTTGTGATTCTGTTTTTGATCATCTTTGCCGAAACAGGTCTGGTGGTGACGCCGATTTTGCCGGGCGACTCGATGTTGTTCGTCACCGGCGCAATTGCCGCTACCGGTGCATTTGATATTCACTTGATGGTATTGGTCCTGATTGTCGCAGCAGTACTTGGCGACAGTGTCAATTATCAGATAGGCAAGGCGGTCGGGTTGAAAGTATTTGACCGTCCCAATGCACGCATCTTCAAGCGCGAGTATCTCGACCGTACTCATGCTTTTTATGAGCGCCATGGCGGCAAGACCGTGATCTTCGCGCGCTTCGCCCCGATCGTGAGAACCTTTGCACCGTTCATCGCCGGGGTGGGGGCCATGGCTTATCCGCGGTTCTTTGCGTATAACGTCATCGGCGGCATTTTGTGGGTGGCCAGTTTTTCGTATGCAGGCTATTTTTTCGGCAACCTGCCAATGGTCAAGGACAACCTCAGTTTACTGATTGTGGCGATTGTGGTGATTTCGTTCTTGCCGGGGGTGATTGGGTTTGTGCGTCAGCGCAAGCTTAAGTGAACTGACCTGTGTGCGGTGTCATGTAAAAAGGCCATGCAGCAATTGCATGGCCTTTTTATTTCTGGATTACCGGTGGCGGTTGTCGCGTCAGAAAAACTCAACGATATCGTTGGTGGAAATCTCTGGGCTGAGCACGCCTGAGGTGACCAGCTCGTCGTAATAGCAGATGCGATTACGGCCGTTTTTCTTGGCGTGATACAGCGCCTGGTCGGCATGGCCGAGAATGACCACTGGCGTTTCCTGCGAAATGCCAACGAAGCCAAGACTGACAGTGACCTTGCCAACCTGCGGGAAATCGTATTCCTGCACATGTTGGCGGAAACGGTCGAAAATTTTTCTGGCGTCGTTGAGTGTGGTCGAGCGCAGCAGGATAACAAACTCTTCGCCGCCGAAACGGAAAATTCTATCGTGCGAGCGGAATGACGCGCGCAGGATGTTGGCCAGCAGAATCAGCACTTCATCGCCATACAGGTGACCAAACTGGTCATTGACCTGTTTGAAGTGGTCGATGTCGACCACTGCCAGCCAATGTGCCTTGGTATCAACGACGTGACGTCGCTCATCACTGTCGACCGAATGCGATTCATGCGGTGCGATGGCAAATGCGTGGCGTGAGAATTGATCGTCGAAGGTCTTGCGATTGAACAGGCCAGTCAACGCATCGCGTTCGCTATAATCGAGCAGGCTCTTGTAGTTGCAATAGATCTGAAACAGGCCGTGCACCATTTCCATGGTGGCGTCGTCGAAGGCCTGGCGGTTGCGAATTTCCAGAAAGGTATTGATCTTGCCGTGCAGCCACACTGGCAACCACAATATATGCTCGCCTTCAGCAGTGATTTCAGCATGCTCGGTCTGGTGATCGCGCATGCAGGCCTGAATCGCCGGATAGTGATGCAATGGCTCTTTGGGGTCATCCTGGGTGTGTTCGGCGATCGTGCTTAATTGACCGTCCTTGAGCTGGATTTTTTCTTGCACGAACAATTCATCGCGCATGGGGAAAATTTCCAATACGCGCACTTGCCGGACCTGCGTCAATTCGTGCAGTGCCGAGATAACGGAAAGCGCCAAACGTGAGTGTTCACGGTGCGCTGTAATCTCGACCAGGTTCTTGAGAAGCTGTTTCATCATCGGGACGTCGACTCCTGCTTGAGCACATTTTTTATGTATGGTTCGGTACTCTAAAGTGCTTCGCCATTCACATAATGCACTACTACTGAATGCAAGAATCAAGCCATGGATTTGACAGAGAAGCATGCCGATTTTACACGCTCACTGAATGATCAGGTATCGAGTTTCCATAAAATCAAACCGAATCATTCGTTTTAATTTCCATGTGGAAATTTCGCGCTGCTTTCGATATGCCACGTGATCGTTATTGGGCCAACTTATCTGTAGCCGGGTGCACTATATTGTGCGAAATTAGCGTGAGATGGGAGAATGTATTGCCGTAAGAGAATATTTTTTGCTGGCAGATTTGTGCTGGTATCTGCATGCTGTAAATAGTGGTGGGGTAGATGTAAAGGGCGTGTGCTTTTAGCCTCATGCTGATGTGTCGATGCACGCAATGCGGAAAAAAGGGCGGGTATAGTTGCCGCAATGCCGTTCAGTTAAAAAAAGGCCGGTGTGGTTTTCTTGTTTGTTGATGTTTTGTTTTCTTCGGACGACCTAGCCGGGGGCGGCCCGGCAGCCGCTTACTTTCTTTGGTCTCGCCCAAAGATAAGTAAGCAAAGAAAGGCGACCGCTACTGCATCGCCCCTGCGGGGTTCCCGGCGCTGTGGCGCAAGCATCGGGAGAGCCGCAAACTCGCTGCGCTCAAACAT
>JAMFSU010000085.1 GCA_026225475.1 Duganella sp. | reverse complement strand
CTTTGCTTACTTATCTTTGGGCGAGACCAAAGAAAGTGAGCGGCTGCCGGGCCGCCCCCGGCTAGGTTGTCCGAAGAAAACAAAGATTCAACTACGCACTGAGGTACCCGGCAAGGTCGTCCGAAGAGAACAAGACTCAACTACGCACCGAGGTACCCGGCTAGCTAGTCCGAAGAAAACCCAGCATCAGCATCCAAGAATAGAAAAGCAGCAATTACCTTTTGAAGGTGAGCACAGCAAAGAGGTGCAACACCGCCAGCCGTGCTTTATCACCAATCAAAGCCTAAGCCCAACCGGCGTCGACGATAAACTCTTGCGCAGTACACATGGCACTATCATCGGCCGCCAAAAACAACACCATGCTCGCCAAATGTGAAGGCAGCAATTGCCCCGGCAGACACTGGTTGCGCTTGATGTCTTCCTTACCCTGCTCATCCAGCCACAGCGCAATTTGCCGCTCGGTCATGACCCAACCCGGCGTAACCGTATTGACGCGAATATTGTCGCCGCCAAGATCGCGCGCCAGACCCCGTGTCAACCCCAGCATCGATGCCTTGGCCGTGGTGTAGACCGGATAGCCGCCACCCGAAATATGCCAGCTGATCGAGCTGAAATTAATGATGGAGCCGGCCTTCTTTTTCTTCATCCCCGGCGCCACTGCCTGCGCGGCAAAAAATGCCGGACGTTGATTGATGGCGATGCGGTTATCCCAATATTCCTGGGTCACATCTTCCAGCTTGTGGCGTTCGTCGTTGGCGGCATTGTTGACCAGCACCTCGAAATCGCCGACTTGTGCAGCGAACTCGGCGATGGTCGCCTGCAATGCTGCGATATCGCGCAAATCACAATGGCGAAACAGCGGCGCAGTAAAACCCTTGGCCACAATTTGTTGGCACAAGGCTTCGCTGGCTTCCTTGACGATATCGACAAAGGCAACTACTGCGCCCTGCTCAGCCAATGCGCTGACGATTTCAGCACCGATGCCGCTGCCACCACCGGTGACGAAGACGCGTTTGCCGTTGAGGCTGGGGAAGCGCGCCAGTTGTTGTGTTGCAGACATGTTATCTCCGTTCAATAAGGGGCCGTCAATGGCATGCGTCAGTTACAGAACGCGAACTTGCGGCGCTGGCACGTCTTCCAGGCTCAGGCGATTGCGCAATGCCGGGCCAAACGCGGCTACATCGATTTCGAAAGTCTCGCCCGGTGCGACTTTGATATTGTCCGAACAACTGAGCGTGGCCGTGCCGAAAAAGTGAATATGCACATCGCCAGCACGCCGGAACAAGGGGTATTTGAAATGGTGATATTCCAGATTGGATACCGTATGCGACATGTTGTTTTCGCCGCTCAGGAACGGCTTTTCCCAACGCACTTTGCCATCTTCTGCACGAATGCGCGACATGCCTTCGACATGCGCGGGCAGTTCGCCAACCAGCAGCGCCGGACCGACGGAACAGACGCGCAGCTTGGAATGCGCCAGGAACAGGTAATTCTGCCGTTCCGTGACGTGGTCAGAAAATTCATTGCCGATGGCGAAGCCCAGACGGTACGGTTGACCGTCGTCGCCAATCAGATACAGACCGGCAATCTCCGGCTCTTCACCACCGTCGAGTGCAAAATGCGGCATGGCCAACGGCTGCTCGGCGGCGCGCACGATCGAACCGTCACCCTTGTAAAACCATTCTGGCTGCACACCGATCTGACCTACCGCCGGCTTGCCACCTTCGAGGCCCATGCGGAACATCTTCATGCTGTCAGTCAGATTATCGGCGCCATCGAGTTTCTTGTGCATGGCATCGCGACCATCGGCGCTTCCCAGATGAGTCAGGCCGGTACCAGTGACATAGCAATGCGCGCTGTCTTCGTGATCGAGCGGCGCCAGCAAGCCACCGTTCTCAGCAATGTGCGCGTAGTCGACAACGCTGCTGCCGAGCTTTGCCGTGGCGAATGCCTGCAAGGAAGTCTTGGCAGCAATGGCCGCGCGCGCTAATGAATACGTTGTGCGATAGCCATCGATGACGCGGATCTTCTTGCCGTCGTCTTCTAAGCTGCCGATTTGACGACTGCCATCAGCCTGTTTGAATTGCACCAGTAACATGAAAACTCCTGAATTCGGTGTGATAGTAAATACTTAATGGGAATGCTTGGGAACAGCCGCGCCGCGGCAACCAACCAGGAAGTCAAAGTCGCACCCCTGATCGGCCTGCAACACGCGGTCGATATACAGCGACTGATAACCACCCTGCATGGCCGGCTTGACCTGCGCCAGTTTCTCGGCCCGTTGCTCCTGGCGCAGCGCCATTTCGGCATCGCTGATATCCAGATGCAGACGGCCACCAGCGCAGTCGAGTTCGATCCAGTCGCCATCCTGCACAATCCCCAACGGCCCGCCGGCGGCCGCTTCCGGTGCCACATGCAAAACCACGGTGCCGTAGGCGGTGCCGCTCATGCGCGCATCCGAAATGCGCACCATGTCCTTGACGCCTTGCGCCAACAGCTTGGGTGGCAAGCCCATATTGCCGACTTCGGCCATGCCCGGATAACCCTTGGGACCGCAGTTCTTCATCACCAGCACTGAGTTGGCGTCAACGTCCAGATCCGGATCGTTGATGCGTTCCTTGTAATGCGAAAAATCTTCAAACACCACGGCACGGCCACGATGCTGCATCAATGCCGGGGTTGCCGCCGATGGTTTGAGCACCGCACCGCGTGGCGACAGATTGCCGCGCAGGATGCAAATGCCGCCATCGTCGATCAAAGGGTTATCGAGCTGGCGCACCACTTCATCGTTGTAGATCGGCGCATCGTGATTGTTTTCCCACAAGCTCTTGCCGTTGACGGTGAGTGCATCCTTGTGTGGCAACAGATCGGCTTCGCCAAGGCGGCGCAATACCGCTGGCAAGCCACCCGCGTAGTAAAACTCTTCCATCAGGAAACGGCCCGACGGCTGCAGGTCGACGATGGTCGGCGTGCCGCGGCCGACGCGGGTCCAGTCTTCCAGCTCTAGGTCAACGCCAATACGACCAGCGATTGCCTTGAGGTGGATCACGGCATTGGTGGAACCGCCGATGGCGGCGTTGACACGGATGGCATTTTCAAATGCCTCGCGCGTCAGAATTTTGGACAGGCGCAGGTCTTCCCACACCATGTCGACAATGCGCATGCCCGACATATGCGCCAGCACATAACGGCGTGCATCGACGGCGGGAATGGCCGCATTGTGTGGCAGTGATGTGCCCAAGGCTTCGGCCATGCAAGCCATGGTCGAGGCTGTGCCCATGGTGTTGCAGGTACCGGCCGAGCGCGACATGCCGGCTTCGGCTGACATGAATTCGTGAATCGAGATGGTGCCGGCCTTGACCTGTTCGCTCAACTGCCACACCACAGTGCCGGAGCCGATGTCTTTACCATGATGCTTGCCGTTGAGCATTGGGCCGCCGGTGACGACGATGGCGGGCACATCGCAACTGGCAGCGCCCATCAACAGCGCCGGCGTGGTCTTGTCGCAGCCGACCAGCAGCACGACTGCATCAAGTGGATTGCCGCGGATCGACTCTTCCACATCCATGCTGGCCAGATTGCGGGTCAGCATGGCGGTCGGGCGCAGATTCGATTCGCCATTGGAAAACACCGGGAACTCAACCGGAAAGCCACCCGCCTCGATGATGCCGCGCTTGACGTGCTCGGCAATCTTGCGGAAATGGGCGTTGCATGGCGTCAGTTCCGACCAGGTATTGCAGATACCGATGACCGGTTTGCCTTGAAACTCATGATCGGGAATGCCCTGGTTCTTCATCCAGCTGCGATACATGAAGCCATTTTTGTCGGCCGTGCCGAACCATGATGCAGAGCGCAGCGTGCGCTTCTTGTCGATAGTCATCGTAAATCATCCATTGGAATAGTGTGGACGCGGTCCCCGTTTGCGCTCCAGCGCGCGCGGGAAAAAACGTCCAGATCAACAGCGCTGGCAAGGCGTTCAAGCCCCGCCACCGTCCCCTTACTATTTATTCTTGTTGTACACATCAAAAAATACTGCTGCCAACAACACCAGCCCCTTGATCACTTGCTGGTAATCGATGCCGATACCCATGATGGACATCCCGTTGTTCATCACGCCCATGATGAAGGCGCCGATAACCGCGCCCATCACCTTGCCGACACCGCCCGAGGCCGAGGCGCCGCCGATGAAGCAGGCCGCAATCACGTCCAGTTCAAAGCCGGTACCGGCTTTCGGTGTCGCCGTATTCAAACGCGCAGCGAAGATCAATCCGGCCAGGCCAGCCAGCATGCCCATGTTGACAAAGGTATAGAAGCTCACACGTTCGGTCTTGATGCCGGACAGCTTGGCCGCTTTTTCATTGCCGCCGACGGCATAGACGCGACGGCCGATGGTGGTGCGATTGGTAATGAAGGTGTACAACACCATCAGTGCAAACATGATAATGAGCACGTTCGGCATGCCTTTGTAGGACGCCATCAAATAACTGAACGCCACGATCAGCACAGCAAAGAGGCCGTTCTTGAGCAGGAAAAACACCGCCGGCTCATCTTCCATGCCATGCTTGACCTGCTTGGCGCGGCCGCGCACCTTGACTGCCAGCAGGATCGCCGCAGCGGCAAGGCCGACCAGCAAGGAAGTGATGCGCACCGAGCCACTGTCAGGGAAAAATTCCGGAATGAAGCCCGAACTGAGCAACTGGAAGGTTTCTGGAAACGGGCCTACCGATTGGCCTTGCAACAAGGCCAGTGTCATGCCCTTGAATACCAGCATGCCGGCCAGCGTCACAATGAACGAGGGAATCCGGAAGAAGGCAATAAAATAACCCTGCGCAGCGCCAATGGCAGCACCGGCAATCAAACAGATGACGGTCGCGAGGATGAAGTTCATTTCAAATGTCACCATCAACACCGCTGCCAGCGCTCCGATGAACCCGACCACCGAACCCACTGACAAATCAATGTGGCCGGCCACGATCACCATCAGCATGCCCAGCGCCATGATCACCACATAGCTGTTTTGCAGTACCAGGTTGGTCAGGTTGAGCGGCTTCATCAGCGTGCCGTCGGTCATCACCTGGAAGAACGCCATGATTGCCACCAGCGATAGCAACATGCCGTATTCGCGCATATTATTCTTGAGGAAACCGACGTATTCCCGCTTGCTCGTCGGGACCGCGTCAAGCGTTGGCTTCTTGCTCATTTCAGTGTTCTCCATTCTTCACATTCCCACATTGCGCACAATGGCGCGCATGATTTTTTCTTGCGATGCTTCGGCGGCATCAAACTCACCGACGAACTTGCCTTCGTTCATGACATAAATCCGGTCACACATGCCCAGCAGTTCCGGCATTTCCGACGAGATCATGATGATGCATTTGCCTTCGCTGGCCAGTTGGCTGATCAGCGTGTAGATCTCGTATTTGGCACCGACGTCAATACCGCGCGTCGGTTCATCCAGGATCAGCACTTCCGGGTTGGAAAACAGCCATTTGCTCAGCACCACTTTTTGCTGATTGCCGCCCGACAGATTGACCACGCGTTGCAACACGCTGGAACAGCGAATGCGCATCTTGCTGCGGAAATCGTCCGCCACCCGGAACTCGCGCGCCTCGTCGATGACCGTGTGGTCGGAGACGCCGTCCAGATTGGCCAGCGAAATGTTTTTCTTGATGTCTTCATCGAGCACCAGGCCATCGCCCTTGCGGTCTTCGGTGACATAGGCAATGCCGTGAGCAATGGCTTTCTGAATCGTGCTGACATCGATTTGCTTGCCGTGCAGCGTCACGCTACCGCTGATTTTGGCACCGTAAGCGCGACCGAAGATGCTCTTGGCCAGTTCGGTGCGACCAGCGCCCATCAGGCCGGCAATGCCGACAATCTCGCCGCGGCGCACATGCAAATTGAGGTCCTTGATGACCACCCGATCCGGATGCAGCGGATGGTGCACGCGCCATTGCTTGACATCGAAAATGGTTTCGCCGATCTGCGGCGTGCGCTTCGGATAACGATCCGCCATCTCGCGCCCGACCATGTTCTGGATGATGCGGTCTTCGCTGATAGCTTCCTTGCGACAGTCGAAGGTATCTACCGTGGCGCCATCGCGCAGCACGGTGATCGAATCGGCCACCTTGGAAATTTCATTGAGCTTGTGTGAAATCAGGATCGACGAAATGCCTTGCGCCTTGAGCTCCAACAACAACTCCAGCAAAGCATCGCTGTCGCTTTCGTTGAGACTGGCAGTCGGCTCGTCGAGAATCAGCAGTTTGACTTCTTTCGACAGGGCCTTGGCAATTTCGATCAACTGCTGCTTGCCAACGCCGAGGTTGGTAATCAGTGTCGATGGCGGATCCTTCAGGCCAACCTTGGCCAGCAAGGCCTTGGCCTTGATATACGATTGCTCCCAATCGATCACGCCGCCCGTGGCTTGTTCATTACCCAGGAACAGGTTTTCGGTGATCGACAATAGCGGTACCAGGGCCAGCTCTTGGTGAATGATGATGATGCCGACGCTTTCGCTGTCGACGATGTCCTTGAAGGCGCGTGTCTCGCCCTGATAGACGATGTCGCCGGAATATGAGCCATGCGGATAGACGCCGCTGAGCACTTTCATCAAGGTCGACTTGCCGGCACCGTTTTCGCCGACGATGGCGTGGATTTCACCGGTGCGCACCGCCAGATTGACATTGTTGAGTGCCTTGACTCCTGGGAATGTCTTCTCGATCCCGCGCATTTCCAGAATTGTATTCATGTGTTCTGACCTCTATTTCTGCACCGACCTGCCATCGTGTTCGAACGATGACCGCTGGATGGGTCGGTTTTCCCGCTGCGCCACATCCGTGTCGGCGTGCGCTGGAAACACCAACCCCGCGCGCACGGCGCGGGGCTGTCTTGAACTGCCTCGCAACGTTACTGTCACCAGCAACGCCACGTCGTCGGCTTACTTGACTTGCGCTTCGGTGTAGTAACCGCTGCCAACCAGAACTTCTTTCCAGTTGCTGGCATCGACACTGACCGGCTTGAGCAGGTAGGAAGGCACCACCTTGACACCATTGTTATAGGTCTTGGTATCGTTGATGGTTGGCTGCTTGCCCGACAACACGGCATCGACCATCGAGACGGTGACCTTGGCCAGTTCGCGGGTATCCTTGAACACAGTTGCGCGTTGCTCGCCGCGGATGATCGACTTGACCGATGGCACTTCCGCATCCTGACCAGTCACGACTGGCATAGGCAGCTTGGGTGTACCGTAGCCGACGCCCTTGAGCGAGGAGAGGATACCGATACTGATACCGTCATACGGCGACAACACTGCGTCGACGCGGGCGCTGCTGTAATAGGCGCTGAGCAGATTGTCCATACGCGCTTGGGCAGTAGCACCGTCCCAACGCAGGGTAGCAACCTTGTCCATGCCCAATTGCTTGCTGCGAACTACCAGCTTGCCCTTGTCAATGTAAGGCTTCAACACCGACATGGCGCCGTTGTAGAAGAAGAAGGCATTGTTGTCGTCAGCCGAACCGCCAAACAGTTCGATATTGAATGGACCCTTGCCGCTCTTCAGATCCAGCGCCTTTTCGATGTAGCCAGCTTGCAGCACGCCAACTTGATAGTTATCAAAAGTTGCGTAGTAATCGACATTCTTGGAATTGCGGATCAGACGGTCATAAGCAATGACCTTGATGCCCTTGTCGGCGGCTTTTTGCAGCACGTCGGACAAAGTGGTGCCATCGATGGCCGCGATCACCAGGACTTTAACGCCCTTGGTCACCATGTTTTCGATTTGCGCCAATTGATTCGGAATGTCATCTTCTGCGTATTGCAGATCGGTTTGATAACCTTTTTCCTTAAAGACCTTGACCATGTTGTTGCCGTCAGCGATCCAGCGTGCCGAGGATTTGGTCGGCATCGAGATACCGATCAAGCCCTTGGTCTGTGCGCTCACTTGTGCGCTCACTGCCATCAGGCCCATGCTCAAGCCGAGCGTCAACCCGGCCAATACCGATTTGAGTTTCATACTTCTAGTCTCCTAAGTTCGTTTCTGTTGTTTTAATTGCAATATGCAGACTGCGGGGATAATCAAAAATCTGCAAGGCCTCTACGATAATCATTAAAGCGATACTTTTCTAATGATTTTTTTGATTCGATTCATATCATTTTCAACATCAAACTATGCGAAAAGCGAAAACTCGCTTATTGCACGCTTGCCGACCACGGCGCTGCGCCAGCGCCATCAACGCTGGAACCGGGTTGAGGCGGTTTCCCACCAAGCTTCCCGGACGAATTTCCTGCACCTGCACCGACTTTTTCAGCACCCAGCGACATGAGACGTTGCACCAGGCAAAACACAAACAGCAAGATGCCAATAACGATCTTGGTCCACCACGAACTGAGCGTGCCGTCGAATGCGATCAAGGTCTGAATCACCCCCAGGATCAACACCCCGGTCAGGCTGCCCGCTACATAGCCATAGCCGCCGGTGAGCAAAGTGCCGCCAATGACCACGGCCGCGATGGCATCCAGCTCGGTCCCTTGTGCATGCAAGCCGTAACCGGACAACATATAAAACGAGAACAACACCCCTGCCAGTGCCGCACAAAAACCACTAAACGCATAAATAGCGATCTTGGTGCGACCTACCGGCAAGCCCATCAGCAGGGCAGAATGTTCATTGCCGCCAACGGCATAGACGGCACGGCCAAAGCGCGTGTAATGCGCCAGATAAATCGCCAGCGCCAGCATCACCATGGCAATCACCACACTTGGCGACACAAAAGCATCCCCCACGCTCAGGCGGGTCTGCGACATCGATACAAACAGGGGATCATCAATCGTGATCGAATTGATGCTGATCAGATAGCACAGGCCGCGCGCCAGAAACATCCCGGCCAGCGTGACAATGAAGGGCTGCAATTTGAAGAAATGAATCAACAGCCCCATCGCGGCGCCAAACAAACTGCCCAGTACCAGCACACAGACAATCACCAGCAATGGTGGCCAATGCCAGACCTGCAATAGATACGCGGCAATCATGGTGGTCAACGCCAGCACCGACCCAACCGACAAATCGATGCCACCCGACAGAATCACAAAGGTCATGCCAATTGCGATGACCAGCAGAAAGGCGTTGTCGATCAATAAATTGAGTACCACCTGCAACGAGAAAAAGCCGGTATAGGCAACCGATCCGAGGGCAAACATCAGCACCAGCAAAACCACGGTCACCAGCGAAGTAAAGTAAGGCGTCGCCAGCAGCGCCCGCAAGGAATGATTTTTCATGATGAAGGCACGCGTTTGACGGAGTGAACGAGATTACGAAACTCTGGTGACTGCGACAGGCAAACCAGGAACACCACCACCGACTTGACCACCATATTGACTTCCGGCGGCACGCCGAGCGAATAGATGGTGTAAGTCAGTGCCTGAATGATCAAGGCGCCAATCACGCTGCCGACCAGGCTGAACTTGCCGCCAGCCAGCGACGTGCCGCCCAGCGTCACCGCCAGAATCGCATCGAGTTCCAGCAGCAGACCGGCGTTATTGGCATCCGCACTTTTGATGTTGGCACTGATCATCAAGCCCGCCATGCCGGCACAAACGCTGCAGAAACAATAGACGAAGAAAATCAGCGCCGCCGTGCGAATCCCGGCCAGGCGCGATGCGACCGGATTGATGCCGACCGACTGGATGAACAAACCCAGCGCCGTCTTGCGCATCAACAAGGCCAACACCACAAACATGCCGGCCACAATGAACAGTGAGAATGGCAGACCCAGCAGGTAGCCACCGCCGAGAAAGAAAAACGGCTTGTAATACACCGTGATGATCTGACCATCGGTGAGCAACTGCGCCAACCCACGCCCGGCCACCATCAGGATCAAGGTGGCAATGATCGGTTGCAGGCCCAGACCGGCGACCAGCAAACCATTCCAGGCACCGCACAGCAATGCGGCTCCCATCGCGGCCGCCAGCGCCCAGCCCATGGGAATATTGCTGGCATAGGTAGGCACGCCATCATGCATGACCATGGTACCGCCGATGAGCATGGCGGCAACCGTACCCGAGATCGCCACCACAGCGCCTACCGAAATATCAATACCCCGTGTGGCAATCACCAGGGTCATCCCGAGCGCGGCCAGCATCAACGGCGCAGCACGATTGACGATGTCGATCAAGCTGCCATAAAGATGCCCTTCCTTGAGTTCAATATGGAAGAAGCCCGGAATCATCAGAAAGTCGATCAGCAGCAAGACTGCCAACGCTGCCAGGGGACGTAGCAGAGGTGCACGCAAAAGCCGCGACAAACGCTGCCAGCGCAAGTGCGCTGATGCGGCTAATTTCCCGTCTTCATGATCAGATAACAAGTTTGGATTCATTGATGCACTCACGCTGCCTCTCCCGCAATCACCTGCAACACCGACGTCTCATCCAGTTGACCACGCACAAACTCGCCGCCGGCCTGACGGTCACGCAGCACCAGCATGCGGTCACTGCAACGTAACACCTCGGGGATTTCGGAAGAAATGAAAAGAATCGCCATGCCCTTGCGGCACAAGGCCATCACGAAGTCCATGATTTCCTGTTTGGCGCGCACGTCGATGCCACGGGTCGGCTCATCCAGGATCAACATGTCGGGGGCCGTCGCCAGCCAGCGTGCCAGCAGGGCTTTTTGCTGATTCCCCCCTGACAGCGAACCGATTGGCGTGTCAATGTCCGGCGTCTTGATGCCCAGCCATTTGACATAGTTAGTGGCAATCTGCTGTTGCTGCTTGCGCGGAATCACATGCAACAGACCATTGCGGGCCTGCAAGGCCAGAATGATGTTTTCGCGCACCGACAATTCCAGAATCGCCCCTTCCTTCTTACGGTCTTCCGAACAAAAGCCGATACCAGCCGCAATCGCATCGCGCGGCGTGCTCAGGCGCACATTCTGCCCCTTGATGCCAATGGCCCCGCTATCGGCACGGTCGGCACCAAACAGCAGACGGGCCAGTTCGGTGCGTCCGGAACCCAGCAAGCCGCACAGGCCGAACACTTCGCCGCTGCGCAGACTGAAGTCTTGAGGTGCCAGCGCACCTTTGCGACCAAGTCCGCGCGCCTGCAGGAAAACCTCGCCAGCCGGTGCTGCCGGCGTGATCTCGGCATGCTCGGCCAGGGCCTGACCGGCAGCCGACGCATCCACTGGCACCCCAACCATCTTGTTGACCAGCTCCAGACGCGACAGCGCACTGGCGGCATATTCGCCCTCACGCACGCCATTACGCAATACGGTGATGCGGTCAGAGATTTCATAGGTTTGATCGAGGAAATGCGTGACAAACAAAATCGCCATGCCCTGATCACGCAAGCTGCGCAATACCTTGAACAACAGCTGCACCTCGGCTTCATCGAGGCTGGAAGTCGGCTCATCGAGAATCAGCACCCGCGCCGATACGCTCAAGGCGCGCGAAATCGCCACCATCTGCTGGATCGCCAGCGGATAAGCCGACAGCGGCCGTTGCACATCGATATGCAGATCAAGTCGGGCCAGTAACTGGGTGGCATCGACAGCCATGCGCTGCCAATCGATTGGACCAAAGCCGCCCCATTTACGCGGATAGCGGCCAATGAAAATATTTTCTGCCACCGACAGATTGGGGCATAGATTGACTTCCTGATAGACCGTGCTGATACCGCATTCTTGCGCGTCGAGCGTCGAACGCGGCGCAATCGCCTTGCCGCGCAACAGAATGTGACCACTATCGGGCGCATAGACACCGGTCAACACCTTGATCAGGGTCGACTTGCCGGCGCCGTTCTGGCCCATCAGCGTGTGTACTTCACCGGGATACAAGCGCAGCGCGACATCGCTGAGCGCCTTGACGCCGGTGAATGCTTTGTGAATGCCGATTAATTCCAGCGCCGGCTCGGCGCTGCTGGCTGCAATAGACATGGCACTCCAGAAAGGAAAAGGCGGCAAGTCTAAGACTTGCCGCTCAAAGCTCATTACGAGCCCAGGGGGATACTCCAGAGGAGGAAAAACAAACAGGGGGATCAACTCCCCTGCCATACGAAACGGCCAACAGCCGGCCGCTTCGATATTGGTGCGCAGTACCTGAGATTAATACTTGCGGTTAGGGAATTCCTTGGCCGCCACTTCAGCCGGGAACACGCCTTCTTGTGTCGTAATGCGCTTAGGCACTTCCTTGCCAGCCTTGATATCCTTGGCAACCGACATCAACTGCGGTCCTAGCAGCGGGCTGCATTCAACCGTCACATTCAGCTTGCCTGCCATCATTGCTTCAAACGCACCCTTGACGCCGTCAATCGAGATCACCAGGATATCCTTGCCCGGTTTCAGGCCAGCTTCTTCGATTGCTTGAATGGCGCCGATGGCCATGTCATCGTTATGCGCATACAGCACATTGATTTTCTTGCCCTCGGCCTTGAGGAAGGCTTCCATGACTTCCTTGCCCTTGGCGCGGGTAAAGTCGCCGGTTTGCGAACGGATGACCTTCAGATTGGGATTGGACTTGATCACTTCTGCGAAGCCAGCCTTGCGGTCAATCGCCGGCGCTGAACCGACGGTGCCCTGCAACTCGACGATATTGATGTCGCCCGCCGGCATGGTCTTGGCGCGCTCGAGCAACCAGCGTCCGGCGCGACGACCTTCTTCAACGAAGTCGGAACCGATGAAGGTGACATACAGCGACTTGTCCGCCACATTGACGGCACGGTCCGTCAGAATCACCGGAATATTGGCCGCCTTGGCTTCCATCAACACGGTATCCCAGCCGGATTCCACTACCGGCGAAAAGGCGATTACATCAACCTTTTGCGCGATGAAGGAACGGATCGCCTTGACCTGGTTTTCCTGCTTTTGCTGCGCATCGGCGAACTTCAGATTGACGCCGGCCTTCTTCGCGGCATCCTTGATCGAAACAGTATTGGCAGTGCGCCATTCGCTTTCTGCTCCGACTTGCGAGAAGCCCATCGTCAGCGGTTTTTCGGCCAGCGCCGAGGACATTGCGCCCCAGCCCAGTCCCAAGGATATGGCTGCGCCCAAAAGCGTTCTGCGATTCATTTTCATGCTTGTCTCCGTTATGTTTATGGTCACACTATTGTTATTTGCGCACTGCCAGAACGCCTTTTTTGGACGCGGTTGCGGCGCTATTTGCGATTTCGCCAGACGATTGCACGCCGGGAACTGCCGAACAATATTAGGAGAGCAAGAAATATCTATCCAATGAATTTTTCGCACTTGCTGATACCGATTCGGGCATGCATAGCAGACTGACAACACTGACAACTAAGCAATCGATTTTGATATCGATCTTTATTATTTTTTCATTATTCCGCATCGGTAGCGGGTGTTAGGATCGCTCTTGCTTTTTTCAAGCGACACAGATCGCTTTGTTTTTCTTCATCATAATACCGAGACGCCATCAACGCCATGAGCATTTTATCTGCCCCGCAGCGTACGCCGCGCGATCCGCTCGATGCACGCAAAACGCCTGTCACGCATACGCCGCTGACGCTGCAACACGGGCGCCAGCGACTACAGCTATTGCCGACTCTGGGTGCGGCCGTGGCGACTTGGGAGTATCAGTCACAAGACCGCTGGACGCCACTGATGCGGCCTTGGGCCGGTGCCAGCGATCTCTACACGACTGCCTGCTTTGCACTGGTGCCCTGGTCGAATCGCATTACCGAAGGTGGCTTCATGCATCGCGGTCAGCATTATCCGGTACTGCAAAACCGCGCCGATGAAACCTATCCCATCCATGGCGATGGCTGGTTGCAGCAATGGCAAGTCGCCGCGCAGGAAGCCGACCGCATCGAACTGGTGCTGAACTCCGACCAATACGATGGCAACCCGTACACCTACCGCGCCACGCAACGCTTCACCTTGCACGACGACGCACTGGAAATCGACCTCAGTGTGACCAATACCGGCACCGAAGAATTGCCGTTCGGCCTCGGTCTGCATCCCTATTTTTTGCACAATGCGGCGACCCGACTGCAAACCCGTGCCGATGGCGTCTGGCTGTGCGGTGCCGATCCGATTCCAACCGGCTACACGCAGCAATTGCCGCCAGGCTGGGATTTCAACCAGCCCGCCGCGCTGGCCGGCGACCTGATCGACAACTGTTTCAGCGGCTGGGACGGCGTCGCCTGCATCGACTATCCTGATCATGGCCTGCGCATTGAGATGCGCATGGACAATTGCAACGGCTACAGCCTGATGTACCGCCCGCCCGCGCTCGATTATTTTTGCCTGGAACCGATCACCCATCCTATCGATGCCTTCCATATGCCCGACCAGCCTGGCCTGGTCAATCTGGCACCGGCGGCATCGATGCGCCTGGTGACGCGTTTCAAGATAAGTAAACTGTGACCATGACCTTGCCAACAACCTCTGCGACCACCGGCGACCGGACCACCTTGATTGCGCTCGACTGGGGCACTTCGTCATTGCGCGCCTACCGCTTTGGTGCGCACGGCAAACTGCTCGACAAACGCGCCTTGCCCTGGGGCATCATGAATTTGCCGCCATTACCGGATGGCAGCAATGAGACCGGCCAAGGTTTCCGCCTGGCCTTGCTGGCGGCTTGCGGCGACTGGCTGCAAGCAGCACCCGGCACGGCCCTGATTGCTGCCGGCATGATCGGCAGCAAGCAAGGCTGGCGCGAAGCGCCCTATCTGGACACCCCGCAAGCGCTCAATGCGATTGGCAACACACTGACACTGGTGGACGCCGCCGAGACCGGTCTTGGCGTGCCCTTGCATATCGTGCCCGGCCTGCTGCAACAGGGTGCACTGCCCAACGTGATGCGCGGCGAAGAAACCCAGGTGGCCGGCATTCTCGATCAATTGCAGGTCGATGACTTGCTGGTCGGCCTGCCCGGCACGCATTCCAAGTGGGTCCATGTACACGACAAGTACATCACGCATTTCGACACCTTCATGACCGGGGAAATGTATGCCGCACTGTGCAAGCACACCATTCTCGGCCGCACCATGCAACAGGATGGCAACGCCGATGATGCGGCCTTCCTGCGCGGTGCGGCCGTGGCCAACAGCGCCGACGGCCGCGCCGGCCTGCTGTCAAACATCTTCAGCAGCCGCACGCTGGGCCTGACCGGTGCGCTATCGCCGCGTGGTCAAACCGACTACTTGTCGGGCCTGCTGATCGGCCATGAAATTGCCGCACTGCTGACACTGGCCAAAGATGGTCTGCAACAGCCGATTGCCTTGATCGGTGACGACAGCTTGTGCCAGCGTTACCAGCAGGTACTCGCCCTGTATGGCGCCACCGATGTCAATATCGCGGCGGCCGCGACCGAGCACGGCCTTTGGCAACTGGCAGTCCATGCCGGCCTGGCCTCCTAATTCCCTGACGAAAGTTCAAGCATGCAGAACAATTCCTTCCAAAACGCCTTGCAGCACTGCGGCCTGATTGCCATTTTGCGCGGGGTACGTCCCGATGAAGTTGAAGCGATCGGCAAACAGCTGTATGACGCTGGTTTCCGCATTATCGAAGTGCCGCTCAATTCGCCCGCACCGCTGCAAAGCATCTCGCTGCTGCGCGCCAGCCTGCCCAACGATTGCGTGGTCGGTGCCGGCACCGTGCTCAGTGTTGAACAAGTCGCGCAGGTCAAGGGCGCTGGCGGCGAACTGATCGTCATGCCGCATAGCGATGCCCAGATCATCGCTGCCGCCAAGCAAGCCGGCTTGTGGAGTGCGCCTGGCGTAGCTACCGTCACCGAAGCCTTTGCCGCGCTGGCCGCTGGTGCCGATGTCTTGAAAATGTTCCCGGCCGAGCAACTCGGCGCGCAAGTCGTCAAAGCCTGGCGTGCCGTCATTCCGATGAGCGTGGCCTTGGTGCCGGTGGGCGGCATCATGCCCAGCAGTGTCGCCGTATTCACCAGCGCCGGCGCCTCCGGCTTCGGTCTGGGGTCCGCGCTGTACAAGCCTGGCATGAGCGCCGCCACCGTCGGCGAAAACGCCAAAGCCTTCGTCAGTGCCTGGCAAACCCGTGCGGCCGACAGTGTCATGTCCTAGCCGACGCTTCATTCCCGTAACAGCGGCGGCACTACTGCCCGACCCGAGCGCATCGTCTTTAACCTTCCCGGCCACACGCCGAGACTTTTTCAGAAACGGACATTTTCCTAATGAAAATCACAAAACTGACCACCTTCATCGTTCCACCGCGCTGGTGTTTCCTCAAGATAGAAACCGATGAAGGCATCGTTGGCTGGGGCGAGCCAGTGGTCGAAGGCCGCGCACACAGCGTCGCTGCCGCCGTCGAAGAACTGGCCGATTATTTGATTGGCAAGGATCCGCGCAACATCGAAGATCACTGGACTGTCTTGTATCGCGGCGGCTTCTATCGCGGCGGTGCCATCCACATGAGCGCACTGGCCGGTATCGATCAAGCCCTGTGGGATATCAAGGGCAAGGCACTGGGCGTACCGGTCAATCAATTGCTGGGCGGCCCAGTGCGCGACAGCATCCGGGTCTACTCCTGGATCGGCGGCGACCGCCCGGCCGACACCGCCAAGGCTGCCAAGGATGCCGTGGCGCGCGGATTCACTGCCGTCAAGATGAACGGCACCGAAGAGCTGCAATTCATCGACAGCCATGACAAGATCGAACTCACACTGGCCAATGTTGCTGCCGTGCGCGAAGCAGTCGGCCCCAATATCGGCATTGGCGTCGACTTCCATGGCCGCGTGCACAAGCCGATGGCCAAGGTCTTGGTCAAGGAACTGGAACCGTACAAACTGATGTTCATCGAAGAACCGGTGCTGAGCGAAAACTACGAAGCACTCAAAGAGATCGCCCATCTGACCGCCACGCCGATTGCACTGGGCGAGCGCCTGTATTCACGCTGGGATTTCAAACGTATTCTCAGCGAAGGCTATGTCGACATCATTCAGCCCGACGTCTCGCATGCCGGTGGCATTACCGAAACCCGCAAGATCGCTACCATGGCCGAGGCCTACGATGTCGCCGTGGCACTGCATTGCCCGCTGGGTCCGATTGCGCTAGCCGCTTGCCTGCAAGTCGATGCTGTGTCGTATAACGCCTTCATCCAGGAACAAAGTCTGGGCATTCATTACAACGAAAGCAACGACTTGCTCGACTATGTGACCAAGGCCGATGTGTTCAGCTACGAAGAAGGCTATGTGAAGATCCCGCAAGGACCTGGACTCGGTATCGAGATCAACGAAGAGTACGTCAAGCAGCGTGCCACCGTTGGACATCGCTGGCGCAATCCGATTTGGCGGCATAAGGACGGCAGCTTCGCCGAATGGTAAAACCTGCGTGTGATCTTACTGCGAGGTCATGATCCGATACCGTCCAGTGCTCGGCTGATGACCTCTCGCTACAGATCAAACGCAGGTTTTGTCTTGCCATACATTGCGTCGGCATTGAGTACTGATTAATTGGGTACTGATTATTGCGAGGCCTTGATCCGGAGCCGTGCAGTGACCAGGAAAACCAGCCTTCTTGAATATATTTCATCTTTGCGGCCCGTACTTGCTCCTGCAAGCCGGGCCGCAGCCACGTAAAATAGCGTTTTCTCACCGCAACTCTCCTCAGGATTCCCCCGCATGAACTGGCCTCTCTTCGCCCTTGCCGTCGCCGCTTTTGGCATTGGCACCACTGAATTTGTCATCATGGGGCTACTGCCCGACGTGGCGCGGGACCTCGGTGTTTCGGCTCCGGCAGCGGGGATGCTGGTATCCGGCTATGCCATGGGAGTTGCCGCCGGTGCGCCAATACTAGCGATCCTGACGGCCAAATGGCAACGCAAGCGCGCACTGGTCGGGTTGATGATGCTGTTCATTCTAGGCAACGTGCTGTGCGCATTGGCGCCCAATTACGAATTCCTGATGGCGGCACGGGTGGTGACCGCCTTCTGTCATGCCGCCTTTTTCGGTATCGGTGCAGTGGTCGCCGCTGAACTGGTGCCGCGTGAAAAACGTGCACAGGCCGTGGCGCTGATGTTTACCGGACTCACCGTCGCCAACATTCTGGGCGTGCCGTTCGGTACCGCGCTCGGTCATGCAACGGGCTGGCGCTCTACCTTCGGCGTCATCACCCTGATCGGCCTGCTGGCTGTCATCATGCTGTGGCGCTGCCTGCCCTCCAAAATTGCGATGCAGGGCGGCAGCATTCTCAAGGAGTTCCGGTCCATCATCCATCCGCAAGTGCAACTGGCCTTGCTGACCAGCACGCTGGCGTCGGTCAGCATGTTCAGCGTGTTGACCTATATTGCCTACATTCTGCTCGACATCACCGGTTTCACTGCACATCAGGAAAGCTGGGTGCTGCTCCTGTTCGGCGCCGGCATCACTGCCGGTGGCCTGATCGGCGGCCGTCTCGCTGACTGGCGATTGATGCCGGTGCTGTTCTCGATGTTTGCCTGTCTGGCGCTGGTGCTGTTGCAGTTTTCATGGAGCAGCCACCATCAGATCCCGACCCTGATTACCATGTTTGTCTGGGGTGCCTTTGCCTTTGCCGTGGTACCGGCCGCGCAAGTGCGCGTACTCGACAAGGCCAAGGATGCACCGAATCTGGCATCGACCTTGAATCAGGGGGCCTTCAACGTCGGCAATGCCGTTGGTGCATGGCTCGGTGGACTGGCTATTTCGGCTGGTTTGCCACTGACCGATTTGCCATTGCTGGGTGCCGCGGTGGCGGTGCTGGCATTGTTGGTGGTGTTGCTGTCGGCGCTGCTGGACCGGCGTGCAGCGCGTCTGCGGACCTATACCGTCGGGTCCAGGTAAAAATGCAAAGTGCCCCGAAACCGGGGCACAGATGGCATGTTTTTTATGTCGATTGCGCATGCTTGCGCGTTCCGCTCCGTCCTTCTATACGTTGCAACAACTCATTATGCAGCAGGAGGGCGCTATCCTGGTTGCCCATCTGAGTACGATCGCGCGGTTTATCGCCGCCGTCAAGACGCCGAGACATCGGTTTCAATTCATCGGTTTTCCGTTGTGATACCGGTGCCGTTGGAGAAGAAGCTGGTTCTTTCATCCGTGCTTCGAACGTCGTACGAATCTCTTTCACCGATAATTGTTTTTCGCTAGTGACTCTGCCGCCATCGACCATCGATAAATCTGTCGCGGACATTTCCGGAATGCGTGCAGTCCTGGTACTGGCGGCACTCAAACTTGATGATCGTAGCGGCACCGGAGGGGGTGTCAACGAGCGCCCCGGCACACTGGCCTGCGACGCATTGTCTGGATTTGCCGTCACGTGAGGCCCATTCAACCCATTTTTCTTGGCAAAATCAATGGTGGCATAAATCAGCTCAGCGCTGTGGGCGGCCGTAGGCGGGGAGCCAACTGTAGCGTAATCATCATCGGGCGACAGCTCCGGTGCCCTCCAATATTGACCATTCAGAATCAACGATTTGCCGTCCCACTTACCTAAACCATTGCTCGCGTCATCGTCGAACGAGTCCGTGTCATCTTCAAGCACTGAACAAAACGACACACCGGATGACGGCCGCGTAAACACATAGTCCTCGACTGTCGAATCGTAGTGTTTGTCATACTTCACCAGCATCTTGATCGAGTCATCGTCTTTGCCCTCTTCCAACCCATCCGGCATTCCGCGCGCATGAGTATGGATGTCTGCTTTATGAATGCCGAACATGCGACAAAAACATGATTTAAAGCGTGATGCGATACTTAACTTGGGACGAACTGGATCAGAATCCATCCGCCCGGCGTCACAATGCTCCTTTAGCAAGTGCACCGACCTATTGGGGGCCACCTGTGGTGTCTTATTAGACTCCAAAACATTGCGCACCCAATTCCCCACCGCAAAGCGCCTTCCCCTGCGATTGGTAATCTCTGCGGTGCTGGTCGCGTTGGCACCTCTATTTTCCGGCCCGAGGCCGTATTGTGACGCAAAGGTCGGCTCGATTGGATCAAGCGAGTAGCAGACAGAACGCTCCACGCCATTGACAAGACATTTATCAAAAAAGTGTGTCTTTATGTCACTTAGCTTGCCTTGCTTGTCGAATTCTACATGTGTGCTGCATCCCGATAAGAACTCCACCTGCGTTGTCGCAGCTGAGGATGTGATATTCATTGGAACCCTTCATTTCAAGGTGTTGAGAAACGACGGATTCTAATAAGTATGTGGAGTTGGACGCTATCAAATTTCATACCTCATCAATTTTTCTTGTGGTTTTTCGAGTAAGTCCGAAAACGAAACAGCATTGGCATGATCGATATGGAATTCGACGGAGACACCGCACCGGCCGCTAATGCGACAACCCTCCAGAAAATGCCAAAAGCACTTTGCATATTGGCATTTTTGATCCAGCGCAGGCTCAGCAAACGCTGGTCACTGGCACGATGTTAGAAGCGAGTCTTTAGCTGCTGGTCGTTGCCCTCGACAGGAAATGATTCACCGACAGTCGCTTGCCGTGTCGCGGGTCGCCAGTCCTTCGGCACGATTGGCGGTGCCGGTGCCACCCCCGTCTTGACACGCGGCTGTCGCTGCACGTCCTGCGCCATCACATCCCGCAGCGTCGCACTGGTACGTGAGCGAGTACCGCTGTGTACTGCCGGCACCATAGTGCCGCCAATGTAGCCACCGGTCTTCCAACGACGGCCAACTGTCGTCTGCAAATCACGCCTGATTTGTAGGTCAAGTGATTCTTTCGGTGCTATTGCAGTACCAACTGACGCAGTTGTGGGCAAAGAGATGTTATGCACTTCAACGACCTTGCTGCCCGGCATCCACCGCGATATCGTCTTCAGCATGCTGCGCCAGAATCCCGGCTTGGGCACGTCAAGGTGTTCAGCAGACTGAGTTGATTGCCCATTGTTGAGCATGACCGGTTTAGGCAACCAAGCCATCCCCGATGTGTCAGTCAACGCAGCATCGGCCTCCCACTGGAGCGCCGTGATTGCATCCAGATTGGTGGCGATCGCCTGCGTTTCACCCCAACAGGAGATGGGTGGGGCGCCGCGTCGGGCGGCCATATCCGACAAGGTTTGAGCATAGCGATCTTGCATCAGATTGTGCAGCGAGTGGCCGCCACCGACACCACGCGACTCTGCTGGCAACGATACGTTCTGCGGCGATCTCGCGCTCCCGGTTACCTTGGATGATTGCAGAATGCTTTTATATTTTCCTTCCACGCTGGGGTGCACATTGGCAGACGTGTTCGCACCACTCTCCTCGACGCGCACAGGATAAGGCTGATGCGCATTTTCTATGCCGCCAGCTTTTCCGTTTTTGCCATCAATCTGGAAGAACTCACTATCATCGGACTCGTAACCACTTGAATCACCGTGAGCCTGCAAATCATGTGCATTGCCTTTGCCAACGTCGACAGAGAGACAGCGTGTCGTACTACTGACCTCACTGATGCGCCCACCGATGTGCCCATCGCGGCGCGCTTTATCCAGCACGGCGTCTACCTTGTTTGATCCCACTGTTGCCGCATTCCCAGAGGATGCAAGCCTGCGCACGGAGGGGTTTCCAATGGTCAACATTGTGCGTACCCGAGCACAACTTTCTGATGCCCAGGAACGTCGCCAGCCTGATCTGAGCGACCTGAACAGACGCTGATGCCAAGTTGCATTCTAGGGATGGATTGAAATAGAGATACGATAGTTGTTGGTAGACTCACGACTACACCTCAATTGCAGGTCAATAAAAAGTGCGGAGTATATGGTCACCTGTTGATATTCGATAGCAATTTTCGGACATTCATACGTTGACAGAACACCACTAAACAGGCTGAGCGCCTCGCTGCTTTCGCCGTGAACCTGCTGCGAGCCAGATACATGCTATTGCAGCACTAGCAATGGACAGCAGCATGCCTACACATGACGAGAACCAGACATCGGATCCCCTGGTTCAACAGTAACCGGGAAAGCCAAGCAAAAAACATGCAAAAACGCCCTGCGCATTCATTGCCGCAGGGCGTTTTTTTTCTGAGTCGCTGGCGATCAGGCAATACGCAATTCCGAGGTCGGGTCGAACAACAATGCCTTGGTCAGATCAAATGCCAGTTTCAACGGCTGCTTCGGCGTGGCAGCCGCACGCGGATGCGTACGGCAAGTCACTGGCGCATCGTTAAAGCGCGCCACCACCAGGGTGTCCGGGCCGGTCGGCTCGGTCAATTCCACCATGCAGTCCACTTCGGTCGGACGGTAAGCGCCATGTTCGCTGTTGCCACTGCTATTGTGGGCACTCATTGCATCTGTTACATGCTCCGGGCGAATGCCCAGCACGACGTCGCGACCAATCCATCGCGACACTGCTTCAGCATTGCCATTCAGGGGCAGGCTCAGCAAACTCTTTTGGCCAGCATGGTCAAGTTCAAACGCGGCACCGTTGCCGTCGGGGATCAATTTCCCGCGCAGGAAATTCATCGACGGGGAGCCGATGAAACCGGCCACGAACAGATTGCTCGGCTGGTCGTAAATTTCCTGCGGACTACCGAACTGTTGCACCACGCCATCCTTCATCACGGCGATACGGTCACCCAGGGTCATCGCCTCGATCTGATCGTGCGTCACATAGACGATGGTGCTACCGAGGCGCTGATGCATACGCTTGATTTCGGCGCGCATCTCGACACGCAGCTTGGCATCCAGATTCGACAGTGGTTCATCGAACAGAAACAGCGACGGATCGCGCGCAATTGCGCGGCCCATCGCCACCCGTTGGCGCTGGCCGCCTGACAGCAAGGCTGGCTTGCGGTCCAGCAGATGGGTGATTTGCAAGATGCTGGCCACGCGCTCAACGATCTCTTTCTGTTCGGCTTTGGGGATCTTGCGAATACCCAGACCGAAGGAAATGTTTTCACGCACTGTCATGGTCGGATACAGGGCATACGACTGGAATACCATGGCAATGTCGCGCTCTTTCGGCGCGACATTGTTGACTACCCGGTCACCGATCATGATCTCGCCTTCGGACACGCTTTCCAGTCCGGCGATCATATTGAGCAGCGTCGACTTGCCGCAACCGGAGCCACCGACCAGAATCAGGAACTGCCCGTCTTCGATTTCCAGATCGATTCCCTTGAGCACTTCATTACCGTTCGGGTAGACCTTGCGTACGTTGCGAATTGATAAGCTTGCCATTTCTTTTACATCTCCATGAATTCTTTTCAAAGTTCCCGCCCCAGCGGCCACCAATGCGGCCGCTGCCAGGCAAACACATCAACCCTTGACGGCTCCAGCCGTCAGGCCACGCACGAAATATTTACCGGCCAGCACATACACCAGCAAGGTCGGTAAAGCGGCAATGATGGCGGCCGCCATATTGACGTTGTACTCAGTCACACCAGTGGAGGTATTGACCAGATTATTGAGCGCCACTGTCACCGGTTTGGCATCGGAACCGCCAAACACTACACCGAACAGGAAGTCGTTCCAGATTTGCGTGAACTGCCAGATGAAGCACACCATGAAAATCGGCAACGACAACGGAAAAATGATCTTGCGGTAGGTCATGAAAAAACCGGCCCCATCAATGCGCGCGGCCTTGACCAACTCTTCCGGCACGGTCACATAGTAGTTGCGGAAAAATAGCGTGGTGAAGGCAATGCCGTAGACGATGTGCACAAAGATCAGGCCGACCGTGGTATTGGCCAGATCGAACAACCCCAGCAAACGTGCCATCGGCAGAATCACTACCTGAAAGGGAATGAAACATCCCACCATCAGGCCGGCGAACAAGACTTCCGAACCGCGGAAGCGCCAGTGCGCCAGGATGTAGCCATTGAGCGAACCGATCAAGGTCGAAATGAGCACCGCCGGAATCGTCATCTTCAGCGAATTCCAGAAATACGGTGCCAGCCCACCGCAATCGACGCCGGTGCAAGCACTGTCCCAAGCCTTGCCCCAGGCGGCGATGGTTGGTGCATGCGGCAACGCCAACAGATTGCTGGTGCGTATTTCATCGAGCGACTTCAGCGATGTAGTGATCATCACATACAGCGGTGCCAGGTAATACAGCGCCACCAGCACCAACAGCACATAGATGGCAACACGGCCAAAGGTCAGCGGCTTGCGCTCCTGATTGGCTCCCGGCTTGGGAGCGAAGGTATCAACGGCCATTGCGGGTTCCTTTCGTTTCCAGATACATCAAAGGCACCAGCACAGCCAGTACCGTGGCCAGCATCATGACTGCGGATGCCGCGCCCAGGCCAAGCTGGCCGCGCGTGAACGAAAACTGATACATGAAGATGGCAGGCAAATCGGATGAGTTACCGGGGCCACCCGCCGTCAGCGCCATGACCAAGTCGAAGCTCTTGATGGCGATGTGACCGAGCACTAGCAATACGCTGAAAAACACCGGCCGCAAGGCCGGAATCACAATGCGGCGATAGATTGTCGGCAGACTGGCACCATCCACCATCGCGGCCTTGATGATAGAGTCGTCAATGCCACGCAGCCCCGCCAGGAACAAAGCCATTACAAATCCCGAGGATTGCCAGACGCCGGCAATCACCACGGTATAGATCGCCATGTCGGAGTTGACCAACCAGTCAAATGTGAAATGGGCAAAGCCGAAATCGTGCATCATCTTTTCCAGGCCCAGGCCAGGATTGAGAATCCATTTCCAGGCAGCGCCGGTGACGATGAAGGACAAGGCCATTGGATACAGATAGATGGCGCGCAAGGCACCTTCGGCACGAATCTTTTGATCCAGCAGGATCGCCATGAACAAGCCGATGGCCAGACACAGCGCGATGAACAGACCACCGAAAATACCCAGGTTGGCCGCCGCCGTCCACCAGCGGTCAAGACCAAACAGCACCGTGTACTGATGGAAGCCGGCGAAGTCGTAATTGGGCATCAAGCGCGAATTGGTCAGCGACAGATACCCGGTCAAGCCGATGAAGCCGTAGACAAAGACCAGCGACAAAATGATGGTCGGTGATAACACCAGACGCGGCAGCCAGGTATCGGCCAGCGCGGCAAATTTCCCGCCACGCCGGCGTGCTGCCTGGCCGGCTGCGCCGGCGGTGGCCGACGGCAGGGAAAGTGAAGAATTGGACATGCATGTCTCCTGAACCAAGGGCAGTGTCGTCAAGCCAGCAAGGCCTTACGCGACGGCGGCACCATCCATCGGTGCCGGCCCCGTAAATGATCCGCGCCAGCGTCCGGCCATAGAACATAGCCGGACATGGAACGGATCGTCGTTAATTGTTACCTGATATACAAACTGCTTATTGTGTCTTCGCTGCCGCAGCCAATGCCTGCACCGCTGCTTGCGAAGTCATGGTCGAGTTCATGAACTTGGAGATCACGTCGAACATCGCACCTTGCACTGCCGAGCTGACTGCCATGCCGTGTGCCATGCTTGGCTCCAGCGTGTTGGCCTTGCTCGATGCAGTAAAGTCATCCATCGACTTGATTGCACAGCTATCGAACTTGGTGCGTGGAATATCAGGACGGACCGGGATCGAACCCTTGTTCAGGTTGAACACTTCCTGGAACTGCGGGCTCATGATCGCGGTAGCCAAGGTCAACTGGGCTTTTTGCGATTCAGGATTCTTGACCTTGAACATGGCGATCGAGTCGATGTTGAAGGTGTAAGACTTGTCGGTACCCGGAGCAGCTACGCACAGGTAATCCTTGCCTGGCACCTTGCCTGCGGCACTGAACTCGCCCTTGGCCCAGTCACCCATGAACTGCATGCCAGCCTTGCCATTGATCACCATGGCAGTGGCCAGATTCCAGTCGCGACCTGCGGCGTCCTTGTCGATGTAGGTCTTGATCTTGGCCAGTGTGTCAAATGTCTTGACCATGTTGGCACTAGTGAGTGCACCTTGATCGAGCTTGACCAACGCTTTCTGATAGAAGTCAGCGCCGCCGACACCCAACGCCACGGTTTCAAACACGGTAGCGTCCTGCCATGGTTGACCACCATGCGCGACCGCGATCATGCCGGCCTTCTTGATTTTGTCTGCGGCATCAAAGAACTCAGCCCAGTTAGTCGGCGTCTTGGCGCCAGCCTTTTTCAGCACTTCCGGGTTGACCCACAGCCAGTTCACACGGTGCACATTGACCGGTGCGGCAACGTAGTGGCCTTGATATTTCATGACACTCGACACCGACTTTGGCAGCAGCGAATCCCACTTGCCTTCGATTGCGGCCGCATCAATGTTGGCCAGCACGCCTTCTTGACCCCACTCCTGAATCGCAGGTCCCTTGATCTGTGCCGCTGTCGGTGGGCTACCGGCGATGACGCGGGCTTTCAATGCGGTCGTGGCGTTCTCACCGGCGCCGCCAGCAACGGCGAAATCCTTCCAGGTAACACCCTTGGCTTCCATGATCTTCTTCAGTTCGGCAACCGATTTGGCTTCGCCGCCCGAAGTCCAATAGTGCAACACCTCTACTTCAGCCGCTTGCGCCACCAGGGCGACAGTCGATGCCGCTACCAGCGTAGTGGCAATCAGCGTGGTTTTGAGGGCGTGGGTCATTGAATGCTTCAACATGATTTTTTTATCTCCTGTGTTTTAAAAATTGTCTGCGGTTTGCACCGCAGCAAGATCTGCGTTCTGCTGGCCTGATATCGACTCATGATAGTAGCGATATGCAAACCTGATCGACGGTGCCTTGTCGACACATTTTGATGATGCAATGCGCGAATTGACACTCTTACCTACGTAGGACTTTAGTAAAACTACAAAATATTACCGCAATTTCTGGTTGCTTGCTTGTAATTGTAGTAATGCTACAGTAACATTGCAATATAAGTTTTGTTTAATTACATAAGAAATCGCATGCAAGAAGAGACGATGTTCAATTTCGTGCTGTTTGGCGCGACTGGGGATTTGGCCATGCGCAAAATCCTGCCTGCGCTATTTTCAGCCCATCTTGACGGCAAATTGCATCCAGCTGGACGTATTGTGTGCGTTTCCAATCTGGCGCTGAATCAGCAAACCTATCTGGATTGGGTCAACGCCCAGGTGCGTCCTTATGCCAGCAGCGATCAGGCAGCACCAAGTGCATCCGGCTGGAACAGTTTTCTGGCGCGCATGACTTATGTTTGCCTCGATGCAACCCACGCCGATGACTACGCCGCCTTAGGTCAGCAACTGCAGCAAGAGGCGGTGACGGTGTTCTATCTGGCCACCTCACCCAAGCTGTTCGAACCGATCTGCAATCATCTGGCTGCCAGTGGCATGCCACTCGACCATGCACGCGTGGTCCTCGAAAAACCGCTGGGCCACGACCTGCGTTCATCACAGGCAATCAACGATGCCGTCGCCAAGGTGTTTGCCGAAGACCAGATTTACCGCATCGATCATTATCTCGGCAAGGAATCGGTACAAAATCTGCTGGCGCTACGCTTTGCCAACAGCCTGTTTGAGCCCCTGTGGCGGCGCGAATCGATTGAGCATGTACAACTGACTATTGCCGAACAACTGGGCGTGGAAGGTCGCGGCGAATTCTATGACAGTACCGGCGCCTTGCGCGACATGGTGCAAAACCACTTGCTGCAATTGTTATGCATGGTGGCGATGGAACCGCCGACATCGCTCGATGCCAATGCCATCCGCGACGAGAAGGTACGAGTACTGCGCGCACTCAAGCCGTTCAGCAGCGACGATCTGGAAAGTCGCGCCATTCGCGGCCAGTACGCCGCCGGTGCAGTGCGCGGTCAACCGGTGGTGGCCTATCACCAGGAAGCCGGTATCCCGCCGCAATCGAGCACCGAAAGCTTCATCGCCCTGCATACCGAAATCAACAACTGGCGCTGGGCTGGCGTACCGTTCTTTTTACGCACCGGCAAGCGCCTGGCCGAACGCACTGCAGAAATCGTCATCACCTTCCGGCCGATTCCGCACGCCATCCTGCCCATGCCCAGCGGCAGCGGCGGCAGCAATCGCCTGGTGATCCGCCTGCAACCGGAAGAATCGATCCAACTGCACTGCTTCGCCAAGCAGCCCGGTGACAGCATGACGATCCAGCCGGTGGCGCTGGATCTGTCGTTCGACCAGGCATTCAAACAAAAGCGCGCAGACGCCTATGAGCGTCTGCTGCTCGATGTCATTCGCGGCAACCTGTCACTGTTCGTGCGCCGCGATGAGCAGGAAGCGGCCTGGCGCTGGGTCGAACCGCTGCTGCACCACTGGCAGCACAGCAGCACCAAACCCAAGTCCTATCTGGCTGGCAGTTGGGGACCAAGCGCATCGTCGGCAATGATGTCGCGCGCCGATGCACACTGGCCGGAAGACCGGTGAGATAAAAAGAGCGGCCAGCAGAATCGCGCAATGGCTGCCATACTTTGACAACGAATTTGCGCAAAGCGAGCTACACTACGCCACCAATAAATGAGCGCTAGTGCAAATCATCAAAACGCATAACTGCACCTTTTCGGAAAGTTTTTCTACATGTCTTCAGCATCGCTCATACATGGCAGTCATAACCCGTCGAACATCTTTCTGGATGGACCGCGTTTATTGGCTGACATCGGCGGCACCAATGCGCGCTTTGCGCTGGAACGTGCGCCGGGACAAATAGACACGATCCAGACACTGCGCTGCGCCGACTATGCGGAATTCTCCCTGGCCGTCAAAGCCTATCTGGAGAGCAACGGCAAGCCCGGGATTCATCACGCGGCCATTGCCATTGCCAATCCGGTGCAAGGCGACCAGATCAAGATGACCAATCACCACTGGGCCTTCTCGATCGAAGAGACCCGCAACCTGCTCGGTCTTGATACGCTGCTGGTGGTCAACGATTTCACCGCGCTGTCGATGGCGCTGCCGCATCTGGAACAGTCGCATTGCATCCAGATTGGTGGCGGCCAGGCGTTGCAGGGCGGCGTGATCGGCCTGGTCGGTGCCGGTACCGGCCTCGGCGTTGGCGGCTTGATTCCCAGCGAAAATCGCTGGATTGCGCTCGGCAGCGAAGGCGGCCACGTGGCTTTTTCGCCGGGCAATGCGCGTGAAGCGGCCATCCTGCAATACTGCTGGCGCACCTACCAGCACGTCTCAGCCGAACGCCTCATCTCCGGTCCCGGACTGGAAACCATCTACAACGCCCTGTGCGAAATTGACCAGGTCAAGCAGCCGCAAGCATTGAGCGCGCCGCAAATCGTCGAACGTGCACTACACCATCAAGACCCGCTGTGCCTGGAAGTAATTGACTGCTTCTGCGGCATGCTCGGCACACTAGCATCCAACGTCGCCGTCACGCTCGGCACGCTCGGTGGCATCTATATTGGCGGTGGCGTGGTACCGCATCTGGGCGATTACTTTGCCAACTCGACATTTCGTGCCCGCTTCGAAAGCAAGGGGCGTTTCGACGCCTACATGCAAAAGATTCCCACCTTCGTCATCACCGCGCCCTATCCTGCCTTCGTCGGCGTTGCCGCGATTCTGGCGGAACGGCTCGGCGGCGGCAATGCGGTGCCGTTCCTGGAACGCATCCGCAAGGCCCGCTCCCAATTCTCGCCCGCCGAAGAACGCGTTGCCGGCCTGATCCTGACCCATCCGCGCGCCGTCATGAGCGAACCGATTTCAGAAATTGCGCGCCGTGCCAAGGTCAGCCAACCCACTGTGATCCGCTTTTGCCGCACCATGGGCTGCCAGGGCCTGGCTGACTTCAAGCTCAAGCTGGCCTCGGGCGTGACGGGTAATGTACCGGTGGCGCACAGCCAGGTGCATGTCGGTGATTCTTCGCTCGACGTTGGCGTCAAGGTGGTCGACAACACCATTGCTGCGATGATGGAAGTGCGTGACAGTTTAAATTCCGACACGCTGAGCAAGGTCATCGATGCGCTCAGCCGTGCCACGCGCGTCGAATTCTACGGCTTCGGTAGCTGCGGCCTGGTGGCCGAAGATGCCCAGCAAAAATTCTTCCGCCTCGGCATTCCGTCATCGGCCTACACCGATCCGCAATTGCAGGAAGTATCGGCAACGCTGCTCAAGAACAGCGATGTCGCCGTCATCATCTCCAATTCCGGCCGCCTGCGCCATCTGGCCACGACTGTCGAAGTCGCCGTCAATTCTGGAGCCACCATCATTGCACTGGCGCCGAGCAATTCGCAACTGGCCAAACGCGCCGACTACACGTTGGCAGTCGAGCACGACGAAGGCAGCACCATGCATATCCCGATGGTGTCGCGCATTTTGATGTTGCTACTCATTGACGTGCTGGCCGTTGGCGTATCGCTGAACCGCTCCAGCCCGTTCGCCGAATTGCAACGGCAAGCCAAGCGCGGCATTCTGGCGCATATTGCCGCGACCGATGATGCCATCAGCGATAAGATGGCCGCCGCCGACGAACATGACGGCCCCCAGAGCAGCCTGATTTCACATACCAAGTAAACCGAGCGGTGGAGACCTGAGAAGCACAAACATGCTTCCAGTAAAAGCAAAGAAAAAACGGCAAGGCCTGTATGGCTTGCCGTTTTTTCGTCTGTCACGATGGCAGACCAGCTCAATGCCGTGTTGCGCTCTGTGCAAACATATCCACTAACTTGCCACGCAACCAGCCAATGCCAGCGTCATTGGTAAACCGCCTGTGGCTATGCACCTGCACCGGTATCGACGGCAACTCAAACGGCAATGCCAACAGCCGATAATTGCGGCCACGATTGATGTGTTGCGCAATACTGCGCGGCAAGATCAAGGCCAGATCGGTACTGCCGATGATTTGTGGTGCCACGGTGAAGTGCGGCAGCTTCAAGGCGATATCGCGGTGGATGCCTGCCTTCAGAAAGAAATCCTCGGCCATGCGATGGCCGGTGGTGTTGGTGGTGGCGTACACATAGCGCAATTGCGCCAGGTCGGTCAACGTCAACTTGCGTTTCTGCAAGGGATGACCGGCGCGCAGCAGGCAGATGAACTCATCTTCGAGCACGGTCTGGCCATCGCATTCGGCACTCAGTCCTGGCAAATAGCCGAGCGCGACATCCACATCGCCACTGCGCAAGGCAGCGCTGAGCACATCAATGGGCATCTGCTGGATATCCAGACGAATCTGCGGCGCGCTCTGCGCTAGCATTTCCATCAATGATGGCAGCACATAAGACTCCGCCATGTCCGACATGACCAGACGAAACGTGCGCACTGCCGTGCCGGGATCAAATTGCGCATGCCGTTGCAGCGCGCCATGGATGATCGCCAAGGCGTCGGCGATCGGTTCGTGCAGGCGGATTGCCGCATCGGTGGGCACCATCGCCGCCGGGCTACGCACGAACAACGGGTCGTCAAATATCTCGCGCAGACGGCGCAGCGCGTGACTGACCGCTGGCTGGCTCAGGTGCAAGCGATCCGCAGCCGCCGTCAGGCTGCGCAATTCCCAGATGGCAAGAAAGGTCTTGAGCAGGTTCAAGTCCACTGCCGCCATATTCATTTGATTCATATTGATCATTCCAGACAATCATTTGACCGCTACGGGAGTGGGCCACTATCTTGCTTCTCCAGGGCCTGCTCAAGCATTCCTGCAATTTCCGCAATTCCACCTGGGCTACTGCAAGCAATCGGCATGCCCGTGCGGTGCATTGCATCCTTCGCCACCTTGGCATCCACCTGAAGCTACGTTTTTTACTGAGGAGTACTGATGAGTGCCACCCCTGCCATTGCCGGCGACCTGCCGGTAGCGCCGCCGTCGTCCGCAACTGCCCCCTATACGGTATCGCGCTCGCAATTGCGCAAGACCGTCATTACCTCGTTGATCGGCCAGATTCTGGAGTGGTACGACTTCTTTCTGTATGGCACCGCAGCCGCACTCGTCTTCGGCAAACTGTTCTTCCCGATCGGCAGCGACCCGCTCATCGGCACCATCGCGGCCTTCGGCGGCTTTGCCGTCGGCTTCATCGCACGCCCCATCGGCGGCGTGCTGTGCGGCCATCTGGGCGACCGCTACGGACGCAAATCGGTGCTGCTGATCACGCTGCTGGTGATGGGCTTTGCCACGCTGTGCATGGGCTTGCTGCCAACCTATGGACAGATTGGCATCGCCGCGCCGATACTGCTGGTCGGCTTGCGTGTTTTGCAAGGCCTGGCCGCCGGTGGCGAATGGAGCGGCAGCATCTTGATGATCAATGAGAGTGCACCGGCGCACCGCCGTGGATTCTTTTCGGCATTCAGTCCGGCCGGTGCCTGCCTGGGTTTTGTATTGTCGAGCAGCGCTTTCCTGGTGGCACAGAACCTGCCAAACGAGGATTTCCTGCGTTATGGCTGGCGTATTCCGTTTCTGCTGAGCATCGTGCTGGTGATCGTCGGTTTCTATATCCGTGCCCGCATTCCCGAAACAGCCGACTTCGCCCACACCGAACAACGCCAGGAAAAATCGCGCGCACCAATCCTCGACGTGCTGCGCCACAACCCCTTGCAAGTGCTGCAAGTGTTCGGCCTGCGCTTTGGCGAAGGCGGTGCGTCTTACCTGTTTTTCGCGTTCTCGCTCACTTATGGCAAGTTTATCGGTCTGTCCAATTCACTGTTGTTGAGTGGCCTGACGATTTCCATGCTGCTGCTGATACCGTCATCGCTGTTCTTTGGCTACCTGTCCGACCTGATCGGCCGCAAACCAATTTACATTGCCGGGGCGCTGGGCATGACGGCACTGGCCTTTCCCTTCTTCTGGATGCTCAACAGCGGTCAGGGCTGGCAGGTGCTGCTGGCGCTGATCCTGGCCAATAGTGTCGTACTGGGCACGCTGGAAGGTGCGCAACCGGCCTATATGTGTGAGCTATTCCCCACCAAGGTGCGCTTTTCCGGCCTAGGCCTGGGCCGCGAACTGTCATCCGTGCTCGGTGGCGGTCTGTCGCCGGTGATTGCCGCCAGTCTGCTGGCGCATTACCGCAGCCACGTTCCGGTTGCGCTTTACCTGGCTGGACTGGGCATCGTCACGTTGATTTTTCTGATCTTCATTCCGGAAACCTGGACCCGTAGCAAACGCCAAGCCGCACAACGGCAAGCGCAGCAGGCACGGCCATGAATGATTTGGTCGCCCGCTTGCACTTCGACACCAACGCTGGCGCCATTCATGATGGTCCGCGCCGTTACCTGATGATGCGCAACGATGTCTTGATGGGTGCATTGGCGCAACTAGACCCCGACTTGCTACCCACCGTGTTGCATGCTTTCGCGGCAGCGGCGCAGCAACACGGAGGCGACAGCATTGCCGCCTATGCACGTGAACAAGGCCTTGCCAGACTGATGGATGTCACCTGTAGCGGCGCTGCCGCACTCGGCTGGGGCGCCTGGCAGATGGAACATCGCAATGCTGCTGACGATACCGCGCCTAGCCTGCATCTCAATGTCGACAACAGTCCCTTTGCTGCCGGCCTTGCCGGCCCGATGTCGACACCAGTATGCGCACCGATCACCGGCATCCTGCGCAGCGTGGCCGAGCAAATCCTCGGTCGCGCGGTCACGGTGACCGAGACCGATTGTGCCGCCACGCGCAGCGACGGCAAACATCACTGCCGATTCGAGGCGCACCCGGCCTTTGTTTGAACTTATTTGCATTACCGAAAGGAAGCTATGTCGCAACCAGCAGTTGTTCTCCACACCACGTCGGCAAACGCCAGCGACGACCAGGTCACGCTGGACCAGGTCATCAGCGAAATCGCCGCGCGCCGCGAAGAATTCGAGCGGCTCTCGCACGTGCCACGCGATATCATCGCGCGCCTCAAACAGGCACGCGTATTCCGCGCCAGCACACCGCAATGCTTCGGCGGCGATGCACTGGCACCGCATCTGTTTTTCGATATCGTTGAACGGATTGCCGTGGCCGACGGTTCCGCCGCATGGGTCGCCGGCTTTGGTTCTGCCAATGTCTATCTGGCGGCACTACCTTATGCCACCCAACAGCAGATTTACCAGACCGGTCCCGATCAGGTGTTCTCCGGCGCCCTGTATCCGGTGCAGGCAGCGCAGCGCGATGGCGACGGCTGGCGCGTCAATGGCCGCTGGAAATTCGCCAGCGGTTGCAAAGGCGCCGACTGGCTGGGTGTCGGCATTGGTGGTCCGAACAATGGCGGCCAGGCTGGCAAGCCGCTGACGGCAGTGCTGCCACCAGATCAGGTCAGCATCGTCGACAACTGGAATGTGGTCGGCATGCAAGGTACCGGCAGCCATGATCTACAGGTCAATGATCGCCACGTTGACGATGCCTGGACCTTCGTGCGCGGCAGCAGCGCCATCATTGACGAGCCGCTGTATCGCTATCCTGCCGTGTCCTATCAAGCGGGCGTGCATGCGGCAGTCAATCTGGGCCTGGCGCGCGCCGCGCTCAATACCGTGACCGCCATGTCGGGCGGCAAACTCACCACCACTGGTGCACCACGGCTGGCAGACCGGCCGCATTTCAGGATTCAGCTGGCACGTTCGGAAGCGCAATATCTGAGCGCACGAGCGTTTTTCTACGCATCGTCAGCGCAAGCCTGGGACTTGATCACACGCGGCAATCTGATGACGCCAGAAGAAACCAATATGCTACGCCTGTCGGCGATCCATGCCGCCCATGCAGCGGCAGCAGTGGTCCAGGAATGCTACAAGCTCGGTGGCATCGCTGCCATTTATCAGCAACATCCGCTGCAACGCATCGTGCGCGATTCGATGGTGGTGACGCAGCATGCGTTCCTCGGCGAATCTAGCTACGATGGCGCCGGTGCCGTGCTGGCCGGTGTGCCGCCATTTGCCGGATATCCTTGATGATGCCTTATTCGATTTAAGGAAGACGTGCATGCAAACCGATTTTCGCAATGCCATGGCAACACTGTCAGCAGCAGTCAATGTGATCACCACCGCGGGTCCGCATGGTCGCGCTGGCCTAACCGCCAGCGCAGTGTGCTCGGTGACCGACAGCCCACCGACCGTACTGGTCTGCATCAACCGCAACAGCGCCTTGCATCCGGTCTTCGTTGGCAATGGCAAACTCTGCATCAATATCCTGAGCGCCGCGCAGGAAGATCTGGCGCGCCAGTTTGCCGGCATGACGGAAATGGATATGGCACAGCGTCTGGCGCAGCCCTGCTGGCATAACGGCAACGCTGACGTGCCCGTGCTCGGCGATGCACTGGCCAGTCTGGAGGGAACCATTGTGGACAGCAAGAGCGTCGGCTCGCACAACGTGCTATTCGTTGAACTGCAGCACATCAACCTACAGCACCAAGGCGAAGGGCTAGCCTATTTCGCGCGACGCTTTCATCGCTTGCCGCGTGAGGTGACGACGGCGATTGCTGCCTGATGATGGTGACCATTGAGGGAAAATAAAAAAGCCCGTTCAGCGTCGAACGGGCCAAGAGGGAGTTCCTCAGGATGTCACTACAACTACGACTACTCTCAATTGCACTGTGCCGCTTGACTAGTAGCTGCACATAAATCTGTTGCACGCTGGCGCAGGCCTCAATTCCTGCGCCAGCGTTGACGGTGCCTTGCGGCACCGCTGCAGCTTTTACATTAGAACGAGTGCGCGATACCGGTGTAGAAGGCGTTTTGGTTCACGCCTGGATTGCTGGTACCAACTTCAACCGCAAAAGTGGTCAGTGCGCTGTTACGCACGGTACCGATACTGGTGTACCAGATCGT
>JAMFSU010000084.1 GCA_026225475.1 Duganella sp. | reverse complement strand
CGGTCATCGGTTTCCAGAACCTTGACGCGCACTTGCTGGCCTTCTTTCAGGTAATCGGCAACGGCGTTGACACGCTCATTGGCGATCTGGCTGATATGCAGCAAGCCATCTTTACCTGGCAGAACCTGAACGATCGCACCAAAGTCCAGCAGCTTGAGCACAGTACCTTCGTAGACCTTGCCCACTTCCACGGAAGCGGTCAGTTCTTCGATACGGCGCTTGGCTTCCTGGCCGGCAGCAGCATCAACGGAAGCGATGGTGACCACGCCTTCGTCGCTGATGTCGATCTGGGTGCCGGTTTCTTCGGTCAGCGCACGAATCACAGCGCCGCCCTTGCCGATCACATCACGGATTTTTTCCGGATTGATCTTGATGGTGATCAGGCGTGGCGCAAAGTCGGACAGCTCGCCCTTGCCTGCTGGCACGGCTTCCTGCATCTTGGCCAGGATGTGCACGCGGCCTTCCTTGGCTTGTTCCAGCGCGACCTGCATGATTTCCTTGGTGATGCCCTGGATCTTGATATCCATCTGCAATGCAGTAATGCCATTGGCAGTACCGGCTACCTTGAAGTCCATGTCGCCGAGGTGATCTTCATCGCCCAGGATGTCGGTCAGAACGGCAAACTTGCTGCCTTCCTTGATCAGGCCCATGGCGATACCAGCGACGTGCGCCTGCATCGGCACACCAGCGTCCATCAATGCCAGGCAACCGCCGCAGACCGAAGCCATCGACGAAGAACCGTTCGATTCCGTGATTTCGGACACCAGACGCACCGAATAGCTGAATTCTTCAGCAGGTGGCAAAGCAGCGATCAGGGCACGTTTGGCCAGACGGCCGTGACCGATTTCGCGGCGCTTTGGCGTACCAACGCGACCAGTTTCACCGGTTGCGAACGGCGGCATGTTGTAATGCAGCATGAAGCGATCGGAGTACTCGCCCATCAGTGCATCGATCTTTTGCTCGTCACGTGCCGTACCCAGAGTCGCGATCACCAGTGCCTGGGTTTCGCCACGCGTAAACAGTGCCGAACCGTGGGTACGCGGCAATACGCCGGTACGGATCGAGATTGGACGCACAGTGCGGGTGTCACGGCCGTCGATACGTGGTTCGCCGTCGAGGATCTGCGAACGCACGATCTTGGCTTCCAGATCGAACAGGATACCGCCAACTTCGGCCGAATCAACTGCCACGGCATCTGCTGCCAGCGCGGCATTGACTTCCGACGTGACGGTCTTGAGCTTTTCGGTACGTGCTTGCTTGTCTTTGGTTTGATAAGCCGCGCGCAGCTTGGCATCAGCCAATTCAGTCACGCGTGCGATCAGCGCTTCATTCTTTGGCGCTGGCGCCCATTGCACTTCCGGCTTGCCACCGTCACGCACCAGTTCATGAATGGCGTTGATAACAGCGCGCGATTGTTCATGACCGAACACCACAGCGCCCAACATCACTTCTTCCGACAATTGCTTGGCTTCGGATTCGACCATCAGCACGGCAGTTTCTGTACCGGCAACGACCAGATCCATTTGCGACGACTTTAATTGGGTCGTGGTTGGGTTCAACACATACTGGCCATCGATGTAACCAACGCGTGCGGCACCGACTGGACCGTTGAACGGGATACCAGCGATCGACAAGGCAGCCGAGGCGCCAATCATCGCGGCGATATCAGGATCGATTTCCGGATTGACCGACAGCACGTGAATGATCACTTGCACTTCGTTGAGGTAACCCTCTGGGAACAGCGGACGAATCGGGCGATCGATCAGGCGCGACGTCAGTGTTTCTTTTTCGGAAGGCTTGCCTTCGCGCTTGAAGAAACCACCGGGAATACGGCCAGCGGCGTATGTCTTTTCGATGTAATCAACGGTTAAGGGGAAAAAGTCCTGACCTGGCTTGGCATCCTTACGCGCCACAACCGTTGCCAGCACAACAGTATCTTCAATCGAAACGACGACTGCACCGGATGCCTGGCGTGCGACTTCGCCGGTTTCCAATGTGATCTGGTGTTGTCCATACTGGAAGGTTTTAGTAACTTTATTGAACACGGTATTTCCTTTCTATATTGAGCGCCCGCGCCGCCATGCGTTGCGAAGACTCTTTTTACCGACAGATTTTCAGGCGCTGTCGTTCACCTCACCACAGATGGCAGACAGGAGCGTTAAGCACCGGGCCCTGCCACCTTACGAATCACGATCATTGATGGGATCGCAAATACTGCCAAAGGCTTGCCAAAAATGGCGCACCAAAAACACAAATGCCCACGTCAGAAACTGACGCAGGCATTTTGACTACACCAAGCTTGAACCACAGTAATGCGCTTGAATTAGCGCCGTGATCAAGATTGACAAGATTACTTACGCAGACCGAGTTTTTCGATCAGTGCGCGGTAACGGTCGGCATCCTTGCCCTTGAGGTAGGACAACAGGCTCTTGCGACGGTTAACCATTTGAATCAGACCACGACGCGAGTGGTGATCCTTGCTGTGTGCTTTGAAGTGACCGTTCAAGTCGTTGATACGTGCTGTCAGCAGCGCGACTTGGACTTCTGGGGAGCCGGTGTCGTTTTGACCACGAGCGTTATCGGTGATAATGGAAGCCTTGGCTTCTTTTTGCAGAGACATGCTATTTACCTTTCACAAGCGGTGTGCGGAGTCTGTTGAAAACCTCAACCCTGCAGACCGTGAACAAAAATTAACTCTAGCCGAAATGACCAGAGGCGCAAGTATATAGTAAAAGAGTTGCAGATTCAAATACTTACCAGCAAAAGGCTTAGAATCTTAATAACATAGCCTCAACTTAAGACGAACTGACCATGAAACGTATTTTCCCTGCGCTATGCGCTGTCATTCTGTTTTCGCTCAGCGGCTGTGCCGCACTGATTGGGCCGCCGATATTGCCAGGCGACACCGAAGAAAGCGTGATCGCCCGCCTTGGCCATCCGGTTGCGACTTTCCCTGATGGCAACAGTCATCTGCTGCAATATGGCGCCGGCGCATTCAGCCAATACAGTTACATGGCGCGCATCGGTGTCGATGGCAAATTGATTTCCTATCAGCAAGTGTGGACACTGCAAAACTTCCAGTCGATCAAGGTTGATCATGCCAGCAAGGACGATGTGCTGCGCCTGGTCGGGAAACCCACTGAAGTAACGCGTTATGCGCGCATTCCTTACGAAGCCTGGAATTACGGCTTCAAGGAAAGCGGCGTCTGGAATTCGGAAATGACCGTCTATTTCGACGATCAGGGCATCGTGCGCAAAGTGGAAAATGGTCCCGACCCGCGTTATGACGATAGTCGCTTCCGTTTCTAACGCCGAACACGTCAAACCCGACAAACACAAAAAATGCCGCGACGCTTTTTACAGCGCCGCGGCATTTTTACTGAACGATCGACTGGCGATCGGTGCAGCCACTTACACCACAGTTGCCAGTGCCAGCGTCAGCAACAAGGCCACCACCGAAATCACGGTTTCCACCACGGTCCAGGTCTTGAAGGTTTGCGGCACAGTCATGTTGAAGTATTCCTTGACCAGCCAGAAGCCACCGTCATTGACATGCGACAAAATCAACGAGCCGGCCCCAGTGGCCAACACCATCAACTCAGGACGCGCACCACCGGCGACCGACACGATCGGTGCCACGATACCGCAGGCGGTAGTCATGGCAACCGTGGCGGAACCAGTTGCAACACGAATCAATGCCGCCACGAACCAACCCAGCAACAACGGCGACAGATGCGCATCGGTGGCGACACCGACAATCGCCTTGGATACGCCGCCATCCATCAGGATACGGCCAAAACCAGCACCGGCACCCACCACCAGCGTGATGCTGGCAATCGGCGCCAGACATTCGTTGGTGAACTTGAGGATGACCGTGCGGCTGAAGCCGCGCAGCTTGCCGAAGGTGTAAAAGCTGACCAGCGTGGCAATGAGCAAGGCAATTACCGAATTGCCGATCAAGCGCAAAAAGTCATTGGCAAAAGTCTTCGGCGCAAAGAACAGGTCGGCCCAGCTGCCCAGCAGCATCAGCGCCACGGGCAACAGAATCGTGAACAAGGTGATGCCAAAGCCGGGCAATTCGCGCTTGCTCTTGTTGTCCTGGTCAACGAACTGACTGATCAATGGATTGTCCGGATTCGGAATCACATATTTGGACATCAGCTTGCCCATCAGTGGCCCCGCCACAATCGCAGTAGGAATACCCACAATCAAGGCAAACAGAATGGTGTGACCAATGTCGGCGTTATAGGCAGTCACCGCCAGCAAGGCGGCCGGATGCGGCGGAATCAGACCATGCACCACCGACAGACCAGCGACCATCGGAATACCGACCAGCACCATTGACGTGCCGGTTCGCTTGGCGATGTTGAAGGCAATCGGGATCAGCAGCACGAAACCGACTTCAAAGAACACCGGCAAACCGACGATGAAAGCCACCGTCATCATGGCCCAGTGCACATTCTTTTCGCCGAAGGCACCAATCATGGTAGTGGCGATGCGCTCGGCGCCGCCTGATTCAGCCATCATCTTGCCCAGCATGGTGCCCAGGCCGACCACTAAGGCAATATGGCCGAGCGTGTTGCCGACACCGGTTTCAAACGATTTGACGATGGTGCCCATCGGCATGCCGACCGACAAACCCAGAATCAGCGACACCACGATCAATACGATGAAGGGATTCATCTTGAACTTGGCGATCAACACGATCAACGCAATCACGGCCACTAGTGCATAGACCAATAGCATGCTTCCTTGAACTGCTTCCATTACCGCTCCTCTCCCCGCCCTCAGGCTTGATGAATCAAGTCAACCAATCGAATTTCTTTTTACCGCTAGCGTTAGCGCTTGAACGCCACGCAATCGACCTCGACCTTGCAATCGACCACCATGCTCGACTGCACGCAAGCACGCGCAGGCGGATTGGCGCCGAAGTACTCTTTGAATACCTTGTTGAACGACTGAAAATCGCGCGTATCGTCAAGCCATACACCGCAACGCACTACATGCTCGGGTCCGTAACCGGCTTCCTTGAGAATCGCCAGCACATTCTTGATCGCCTGATGGGTTTGCGCGACGATGCCGCCATCGATCACTTCGCCATTGACCATCGGCACCTGGCCTGACACATACAACCAGCCATCGGCTTCTACTGCACGGGCAAACGGCAAATGCTGGCCACCAGTGCCGGTGCCGCCTTCAACGCCATATCGTTTAATACTCATGGTTTTTCTCCTTCATCAAAATGCAACTCATCAAACCTATTGCTGGCGCGCACGCGCCAGGAAACGTCCGGCGCGCGCACCGGTGGCCTGCTTGGTACTGCCCAGATAGGACAGCACGCCATTGACCCAGACCGCCTCAATGCCATGTGCCGGCTGCATCGGGTCGGTAAACGTCGCGGCATCACGTACGGTGGCGGCATCAAACAACACCAGATCACCCCAATAGCCTGCGCGCACCAGGCCACGCTCATGCAAACCAAAACGCTGCGCCGACAAACCCGTCATCTTGCGCACTGCCTCAGCCATTGAAAACAATTGCTGTTCGCGGCTGTAATAACCCAATACCCGAGGAAAGGCGCCCCACAGACGCGGATGCGGCAAAGGATCATTGGGCAAGCCATCGGAACCGATCACGGTCGCCGGATGACGCAAAATGCGGTTGACGTCATCATCGGCCATGCAGTGATAGACGGCGCCGGCCGGCATCAACCGGCGCGCTGCTTCATGCAGGTCGACCTGCCATTCGGCGGCAATATTGGCCAGCAACTTGCCGCCCTGCTCGGGATGCGACTCTGACCAGGTCACCTGGATGTCGTAATCCGCCGTGACCTGCTTGAGATCGAGCGTCGATGAGCTGGCCGTATAGGGATAGCAATCACAGCCGACATGCTGATGCTGCGCGGCCAGTTCCAGCGCGGCCAATACTTCGGCGCTGCGGCCCCAGTTTTCGATGCCGGCGCATTTGAGATGCGAAATCACTACCGGAACGCGCGCATGCTGGCCGATCTGAAATGCTTCTTCCATCGCATCAAGAATATCGGCGAACTCGCTGCGCAAATGGGTCGCATACATGCCGCCGTATTGCGCCAGCGGCTCCGCCAGCGCCACCACTTCAGCAGTCGGCGCATTGATCGCATTGCCATAGGCCAGACCGGTACTCAAGCCGAGTGCGCCATGCTCCAGCGCTTCCGTCAATTGCGTGCGCATGCCGGCAATTTCTTCGCTGCTGGCAGCGCGATCAAGACGATCCATGTGATTGCTGCGCAAGGCGGTATGTCCCACCAAGGCAGCAACATTGACTGCCGGTTGTGCTGCATTGATGGCAGCCACATAACTGGCAAACGAAGGATAGGAAAACGCGCTGGCCTGGCCCAGCAAATTCATCGGATCGGGCGGCTCGCCCTTGAGGGTGACCGGCGCGGCACTGATGCCGCAATTGCCGACCACCACCGTGGTGACGCCTTGCGAGAGCTTGGGAAACATCTCCGGCATGCGAATCACATTGGTGTCATCGTGGGTGTGCACATCGATAAAGCCGGGGCTGAGTACCTTGCCACTGCCATCAATCACTTGTTGCGCCTGCCAGTCATGCAGATCGCCGATGGCGGCGATGCGACCATCACGCAATGCGACATCGGCCTTGACCGGTTCGCCACCACTGCCATCGATCACCAAGGCATGGCGGATCAAGGTGTCGCAATGCAGATTGCGCGCTTCAGGCATGTTCATTTCAATCTCCCAGCGGCTGACGGTCGCCGCCGCCGCGATGCATATCGAGTGCGTACTTCAAGCGTCGCAACTGTTCCTGGCTGCGCTCCTTCTGCAGCAAGGCCAGTTCCAGCACCAGCACATCGAGCGCCATCATCATGGCGTAGCGCGATGACGACGGCTTGAAAATAAAATCGGTTTCCAGCGCCTTGATCGGCAACAGCACATCGACCATGCCGGCCAATGGCGAACCGAGCGCGGTCACACCGATCATCTTGACGCCATAGTCCTTGGCGACTTCGCAATTGGTCAGCAATTCCGGCACATTGCCGGTGGTGGAAAACACCAGCAAGACGTCATTCTTGTCCAGGGTCGCCGCCACCATGCGTTGCAACAAGGCATCGTGGTAAGTCGCCACCGGCCGCCCCAGCCGTACCAGCCGATAGCGCGCTTCATCCGACAACATGGTGGAACCACCACCCATGCCGAACGCATAAATCATGCGCGCATCGCGCAACAGTGCGGCGGCGCGCTGCAAGGCCTCAGGATTGAGCAAGGCGCGATTGACTTCGAGCACCGCGTGAATGTCGTTATAGATCACATCGGCCAGCGCCGGCGGCTGGTCGCTGGGAATCGTCTTGCTGCCATCGAAAAAACGCTGACCGACTGCCACCGCCTGCGCCAGCATGAACTTGAACTCACGCACATCGCGGCAGCCCATAGCTTTGGCAAAGCGTGTCACACTGGCCAGACTGACGTTGGCCTTGTGCGCCAGCTCACCAATACTGGCGCTGGCGGCGAATGACAGGTCACTGAGGATCGCCTCGGCCACTTTCTGTTCGGCCAGACGCAACTGGCCGCTACGCTCAGTGATGCGTGAAACGATGTCGAATGCGTGTGCCATGGTTACGTAAAATAGAGGTTTGCCACTGATGCCAGTCTTCGCTGCCCTCACGAGCCCCGATCGAATCCGGCTTCTCCGCTTGCAGATCAACTTGCATTAATTATTTTTGTTACTCACTTGCCACTTTACTTGTTACTTTATAACATACCATCAGCATAGTAATTTCGCTACCATCATTACGTCAAATCATTATTTTTTGGATAATTGAACATGAGTGATACAAACTACCAAAACACATGGCAAAGTGGCATGATTGATCCGCTCAACAAGGGCATCGGCGAGTTACCACACCCCTTGCCGCCGGCTGCGGCCAATACCGTGCAATGGAATTTGCTCAACGAAGACCTGAGCTTGCCGACCGCCGTTCTCTACGAAGAACGGCTGGCCCACAACCTCGACTGGATGCAGCGCTTCGTCGCCGAATACGACGTCAAGCTGGCGCCGCACGGCAAAACCACAATGGCACCCAAGCTGTTCGCCCGGCAACTGGCCACCGGCGCCTGGGGCATCACGCTGGCCACTGCGCACCAGACTCAGGTCGGCTATGCACATGGCGTGCGGCGTGTGCTGATGGCTAACCAACTGGTCGGCAAACAAAACATGCAGATCATTTCGCGGTTGCTGGAAGATCCTGGATTTGAGTTCTATTGCCTGATCGATTCGGCGGAACTGGTCGATCAACTAGGCAAGTTTTTCTCTGGCCGCCAGCAAACCCTGAAGGTGCTGCTGGAATTGGGACCGACCGGCGGACGCACTGGTGTGCGCAACGATGCGCAGCAGCAAACCGTGCTCGATGCCGTCAAACGCTGGCCCGGCAGCATCGCGCTGGCCGGCATTGAGGTCTATGAAGGCGTACTCAAGGAAGAAGCCGAGATTCGTCTATTCCTGCAACGCGCGGTGCAATGCATGCGCGATCTGGCGCAACAAGGCTACCTGCAACACTGTACACCGGCGCAACCGGCGGTACTGACCGGCGCCGGCTCGGCCTGGTATGACGTGGTGGCGGAAGAGTTTTCCGGCATCGATATTGGCGTGCCACTGCAAGTGGTATTGCGCCCCGGCTGTTATCTGACCCATGACGTCGGCATCTATCGCGCGGCACAGGAACAAATCCTCACACGCAATCCAGTGGCACACAAGATGCGCAGTCAATTGCTGCCGGCGCTGCAGTTGTGGGCTTATGTGCAATCGATCCCGGAAAGCGATAAAGCCATCATCGCCCTGGGCAAGCGCGATGCCGCTTTCGACGCTGGCCTGCCGCTGCCGGTGCAACGTTTCCGCCCCGGCCAGGATACCCTGCCACAAGCGACTCCCTCCCATTGGCAAGTCACCGGCATGATGGACCAGCATGCCTATTTGAAGATCGATACCGGCGACGATATCCGCGTCGGCGACATGATCGCGTTTGATATCTCGCACCCCTGCCTGACGTTCGACAAATGGCGTCATCTGCCGGTGCTGGACGCGCAGTTCAATGTGATCGATGTGGTGCAGACGTTTTTCTAAGAACCTGTTCACGATCTTACTGCGAGCGACAGATCGTAAGCTGGCGCCAAGAAAAACTTACTGTGGACGCTGCGCGATGACCTGCATGCCCGCCACCGGCTGGCGCATTTCTTCGCGCAGTACCGTTTCCAGCAGGCTTTCCGTCAACAACCCGGCGCGCGCCAGTGAACGTCGAACATAATCTGGCGTATGACGGTAGCGACCACTGGCATGCAGATAAAAATCTGCACCCGCGTGCAACGGCTCACTGACCGATTCCAGCGTAAAAATGAAATAGCCACCCGGTCGCAAGCTCACCGCCATGGCCGCCAGCACCTCGCTCAGATCGCCGAAATACATCATCGTATCGGCGGCAATGGCAATATCGAAGGCGCTGTGCACCGTCGTCAGATAGAGGGTGATTTCCTGCTTGACCAACTGATCATAGCCACCGCGCAAGTGCGCCTGTTCCAGCATTTTTCCCGATAGATCGACGCCGACCAGCAGCCGTGCATAAGGTTTGAGCACACTCACGCACAGGCCGGTACCGCAGCCGACATCGAGTATCTCGTACTGCCCCGCTGCCGTGACAATCTGTGCCAGACCCTGGCGCATTAATTCCGGACCGCGATATCCCAGGCTGTCGAGCAAGTTGCTGTTGAAGGTTTCGGCGTAACGATCGAAATGGGTTTCGATGTATTGATCCGAGGCGCGCTCCGGCACGGCAATCTGTGAACAGGCTGCATACATGTGCGCGGCGATGGGATTGTCGGGCTCTTCTTCCATCCAGGCGCGGTACATCTCGGCAGCCTCCTGCAAGCGCCCCAGAAAATAGAACGAGATGCCCAACATTTCCTTGGACTTGCCCTCCAGCGGCGGCAATACAAACGCCCGGCACTGATAATTGGCGCTGGTCATCTTGTCGCCAGCGGCGGCGTGAATATCACCCAGATGCAGCAAGGCTGGCGCAAAATCAGGTGCCAGCGACAAGGCTTGTTCGAACGAAAAATTCGCATCCTCAGCCGTAGCCTCGGTTTGCAACTGCGAGGAACCCAGGTTGTTCCACACCACGTGATCGTGTGGATCGGCTTGCAACGCAGCGACATACGCCTCATTGGCAGCTTCAAACTGGCGCAGCGCAAACAGCATGTTGCCGAGTTCATTGTGCCAACTGGCATTGTCTGGCTGCAGCGTGCAGGACTGGCGCACATGGGCCAGTCCTGCCTCATGCTGGCCTTGTTGATGCAACGCAATGCCCAGATAATGCAAGGCCACCGGTTGCTGCGGCTCGTGCACCAGCATCTCCCGATACAGGCATGCCGCCTGCTCAATTTCGCCGGCAGTATGCAAGCCGATGGCGCGCTGCAGCGTCTGCAACGTGGTCAAGGCGGTATCACTGCGATGAGCGATGGAAGGTTTGAGCATGTTCATGACAAAAAAGACCGATTTTCAGCGTGCCGCTGGCGCGACATACCGGGTCGCCAGCCACTGACGACCGCCTAAGCATGAACCAACATTGAACCACTGGCGCAATTGCATCTCCCCCGAGCTTGTTATGGAAGCGATTCATGGCGTTGCCGCTGAACCACTGAGTGACGCCATTCTGACAATTTTTTGTCAAACAAGCAAAAAACTTTCCAGTTATACCTGCAAAGTTTTTAACGGGTAAATCGTGGCAGACTTGAGATAGATGCGGGTTTTATGCCTGCAAGCGCTCGGCAATGGCACCCAGACGGCGCAAGGCCTGGTCCAGCTCGCGCGTAAACGGCTTGCCGCAACACAGGCGCAAATAGTGATCAAAACGGCTGGAATTGGAAAAGATCACGCCCGGAGAGACACCAATGCCTTCGTCGAGCGCCGCAGTAAACACCTGCTTGGACGACAACTGCTGCGGCAATTCCACCCACAGGCCGACGCCGCCATTGGGCACGGTCAGACGCGTGTCTGCCGGAAAATAAGCGGCAATCGATTCCGCCATCTGTTCGCGTTGCTGCTTGAGCAAAATGCGCAGGCGGCGCAGATGACGGTCGTAGGCCGGTGAACTCATGTAGTTGGCGGCGGTGATCTGGGTCCATTCTTCATTGGCGCGGGTATACGCGAACTTGAGCATTTTGACCCGTTCATTCCATTTACCACTGGTCATCCAGCCCAGCCGCATGCCGGGCGCCAGGATCTTGTTGAGCGATGCACAATAAATCACGTTGCCAGTCTTGTCCCACACCTTGGCCGCGCTCGGCGGCACCTCGCCGTTGACCAGTTCGGTATAAGCGTCATCCTCAATCAGCGGCACCGCATAGCGCTCACAGAGCGCCACCAATTCTTGCTTGGCAGCATCGGACATGATGCAGCCCAACGGATTTTGCAGCGTCGGCACCACCACTACGGCCTTGATGTTGCCGTAGGTTTGCATGGCCAACTCCAGCGCCGCCACTGAAATCCCGCTCTGCGGACTGGTCGGGATTTCCAGCGCGCGCATCCCCAGGCTTTCCAGCGTCTGCAACAGACCGAAGTAGGTCGGAGACTCCACCGCAATTGTGTCGCCAGCCTGCGCCACTGCGCGCAAGGCCAGATTGAGCGCTTCAATACAGCCATGCGTGACCACCACATCGTCGGCACTGATGCGGATACCGGCCTGTACCGCACGGCGCGCCACGACCTGGCGAAAATGCGGATTGCCATTAATCGGCATGACGCTGGTCAACAAATTCGGATGATCGCGCAAGGCGCGCATGGCGGCACTTTTGAGCGCATCGACGGCATACAGCTCGGGCGCGCAGGTCATGCCGCTCAGGTCAATTGCGGGCAGTTGCTGCTGACGACGTGCAATGAAATCGGATACCTGCTCATGGATGCCGACATATTGCGCCGGGTCCAGCGGTGCCAGAATATTCGGCTCATCGACCGGACGGATCACGGCACGGCGCGGCTGCCGCACAAAATAGCCGGAACGCGGCCGTGCCTCCAGCCAGCCAGCCGCTTCCAGATGACGCAAGCTCTGCAAAGCGGTCGACAGGCTCACATGATGATGGCGCATCAACTCGCGCACCGAGGGCATGCGGTCGCCGGTCGCCAGGGTGCCAGCATGAATCGCCGACAAATAATGTTCGGCCAGGTTCTGATAGAGCGGTTGCGCAGTCACTGCTGGCGCGGGAGGTGGTGTCATGTCCATGGAGGCATCTTCGGGCTTACAGCGCACCAGCGATAGATACAGAGTGCGCAAAAACAGACAATAACAGATTGAAAAAACGGCTGCTGTTCCGATTCACATCGGTGCTTGCTGTGTCTGTTTTGGTTGATCGGGTTTGCCTAGACTATCCCCATGCCAACTACCGAGGGAAATATCATGCCCGCACCAGCTCTGCGCCCTGCCGCGCCAGCCACCATTACACTAGGCGCCGGCCAACAATATCATCTCTGGAGCGCACGCGACGCCGCAGTAGTAGTGCAATCCGGAGCCATCCAGTTATCCGAAGCCCCAGATTGGATCGCCGAGACCATGTTCGGCGTACAGATCGACTTGCAGGAAGGACAACATCATTTACTGCAACGCAGTGGCTGGACTTGCATTGAGGCAAGTCTGGATGCGACATTGTTAATCTACGCCAGCCCGGTCACCGGCAAGATATCGTTTGACGCGCTGTACCAGTTTGCCGCCACGGCAATGCAACGCCTGCTGCGGCGAACCCTGCGCTTGCTTGCATCGAGCTAACCAGGCACGGGCGGTGACTTGACCAGCGTCAAGCGATCGCCGCAAAAAAGCGGTTTGCGCTGGCTGGATGGTAAATAATGGGGCCTAAAGGCATTACACTGATGCCTCATTATTCATCCATCAGATCCATCATGCAGAATCCTAGTCCTTCCCCAAACGCTGGCGCCGAGCGCAACGTCGCGTTCATCGATGCGGAAATGTTCGAGTTAGCGCCCGTATCCATGTGGCTGGAAGACTTCAGCGGCGTCAAAAAATTGCTCGATCAATGGCGTGCCGATGGCGTCACGGACCTGCGCACTTTTCTGCAAGCCGATCTATCGCGGGTGCATGCCTGTACGCTCAACATTCAAGTGTTGCAAGTTAATCGCAAGACCTTGGAACTGTTTGAAGCCGACGATCTGGCGCATCTGAGCGCCAATCTCGACAAGGTTTTCCGCGACGACATGCTGCACACCCATATCGAAGAATTGCTGCAAGTATGGGAAGGCAAGCTGGCGTTTTCCAGTCACAGCGTCAACTACACCTTGTCGGGCAAGCGGATCGACATTCAGCTCAACGCGCGGATTCTGCCCGGCAGCGAAGAGAACTGGTCGCGCGTGCTGCTGGCGGTGGAAAACGTCACTGCGCGTGAAACTGCCCGACGCAAGCTGACCAATAGCGAAAACTATGCGCGCGGCTTGTTTGAGTACTCGCCGATATCCTTGTGGGTGGAAGATTTCAGCCATGTCAAACGACTGTTTGGCGATCTGCGTGAGATCGGCATCAAGGATTTCCGCGTATTCACCGACGTCCACCCGGAATTCGTCGAACGCTGCATGCAAGAAATTCGCGTCATCGACGTCAACCAGCAAACCCTGACCATGTTCGGCGCGCCCGATAAATCGACGTTGTTGTCGCGGCTTGGCGAGGTGTTTCGTGATGATATGCGACCGCATTTCAATGAACAACTGAGTGAACTATGGCAAGGCAATCTGTTTCACCAGCGTGAAGTGGTCAACTATTCACTGACCGGAGAACAACTGCATGTGCATTTGCAGTTCTCGGTCTTCCCTGGTCACGAACACAACTGGGACCTGGTGCTGGTGGCGCTGACCGATATCACGGCGCGCAAAAAGGCGGAAGCCTATCTCGAATTCCTCGGCAAGCATGATGAATTGACCAAGTTGCATAATCGCGCCTTCATGGTCGACGAAATGAACCGGCTCGAACGCAAAGGTCCGTTCCCGGTCAGCGTCATCATCGCCGATCTCAATGGCTTGAAAGAAGTCAACGATGAACTCGGACACGCTGCTGGTGACGCCTTGTTGCGCCGGGTCGGCGAAGTACTGAGCAAAGCCGCTGACAAGCCGGTCCATGCCGCACGCATCGGCGGCGATGAATTCGCCATCCTGATGCCCGCCACCGATGAACGCGCAGCGCAAGCGATGCTAGATAATATCCGCAGCATGATCGAAATCAACAACCAATACTATTCGGGCTTGACGCTTAGTTTATCGATGGGGCATGCCACCAGCGCCCCGGGCGAACGCCTGGAAGCGGTGGTACAACGCGCCGATGCGTTGATGTATGAAGACAAGCGCAGCTACTATGCCAAGGCCCCTGTCCACGAACGCCGCCAAGCGCAGGAATGACCCTGCCAGAGGCTTGCTTTGACGTACAGGTAGCGCAGGAGCGCTTGCGCGGCGACATGCTGGGCAGCCCTGCTTCGCTACGCGCCCTGTTCTTGCATGGTGCGGGCCAAAGCCACCGGCAACGCCAGCGATTGTTGCGCGAAGACTTGGCGCAGCGCGGCTTTGGCAGTGCGGCATTTGATTTTTCTGGACATGGCGACAGTAGCGCCAATCAGCCAAGTTCGCTGCAAACACGTCTGTTGCAGGCGCAGCACGTGTGGCAACATTTGGCCGCTGCTCAGCTTGATACCCTGGTTGGCACCAGTATGAGCGGCGAAATTGCAATTCGCCTGGCCTGCAACGCACACACCCACATTCGCCATTTAGTGCTGATCGTCGGTGCCATCTATGACCGCGAGGCATTCACGCTGCCGTTCGGACCGGCCTTCTCCGCTGCGATTCGCCGGCCGCATAGCTGGCGCGCTGCGCAGACGCTGGAATTGCTTGCAACTTACTGCGGTGGGTTAACGCTCGTGCGAGCACTGGACGACACGGTGATCCCCCATGAAGTAGCTGATCTGCTGGCGCAGGCGGCACGTCATGCGCGCTTCGTGCGCCGCATCGATCTGGTCGGTGTCGATCACCGCATCAGCGACACCATGGCGCAAGACGCCAGCTTGCGGCGATGTATCGCTGCCGCCATCGCCGACAGTGCCATGGACGAAGGTGAACTCAAGCGCTTGTCGTGAGCAGCGCACCGACACTGCCGGACAGAGATGCCGCTGCGCCGGCACTGGCCTTGAATGCGCCACTATTGTCGTAGACGCCATCGGCACGATCAGTACTAACCAGCACCGGCGCAGGATTGCTGCGCGCATCCTGAGCGACCTGCCCCAGCATAGGTGGCTCCACTGGCACAGGACCGGTTGCGGTTGAAGTGGATGGCTTGGTTTGCTCGGACGCGGCTGCGGGCGGTGCTGCACTGCCCACCGACATTTCATGTGCCAGACCGCTGGCGGTATAGGTTACGGCACCGGACGGCGGAGACCCCAGATTGACCACCACTGAACCGGCCTCGGTCAGCGCTGCAACCGCATTGACCGAGCCAGCTCCGCTCCCGACGTCGATGACAGGCGTAGCAGTTCCATAGACCGCGGGAACAATTGCGCTAAACGAATTATTGATTGGAGTTGCCATTACTCTGGCCGCCGTACGAAGGAATCAGTGGAATAAGGCTAGATTAACAGGAGCTGATCGGCTTTTCGATGCCAGCCTGGCAACATTCATTACCTTTTAGCAATTATAAAAAAAGCCGCCGGAATGCGATCCGGCGGCTTTCTCTGGTAGCACCAGGTAACGGCCTGCTTTACTTCTCTTCGTGCTCGGTCTGGATGATACTGCTCGGCTTGCCCTTGAGCTTACGCCAGCCATAGACAAAATATCCTGACAGCCCGTACAACACAAACAAGCCGAACAAGACCTTGGACGGATCACTGGAAATCGCCACCAGCGCCACTACCACCAGCAATGCTGCAATGAACGGCACCGGCTTGCGAAAGTTGATATCCTTGAAGCTGTAGAACGGCACATTGGTCACCATCGTGATACCGGCATACAGCGTGATCACCCACGACGCCCAGCTCAGATCGGTACCCGCAAAACGCAGATCATCCATCAACCAGACAAAACCGGCAACCAGCGCCGCAGCCGCCGGACTCGGGATGCCTTGGAAGTAACGCTTGTCGACCACGGCGATATTGGTATTGAAGCGCGCCAGACGTAAAGCTGCGCCCGCGCAATACACAAACGCTGCCAGCCAGCCCAGTTTGCCCATGCCGCGCAAGGACCACTCATACACCACCAATGCCGGCGCAGCACCAAACGACACCATGTCCGACAAGCTGTCGTACTGGGCGCCGAATTCGCTCTGCGTATTAGTCATGCGCGCGACCCGGCCATCGAGACTGTCGAGTACCATGGCGACAAAAATTGCAATCGCGGCCTGGTCATACCTCTGGCCCATCGCCATTACGATCGCATAGAAGCCGCAGAATAGCGCCGCTGTCGTAAATGCGTTCGGCAGCAAATAAATTCCCCGCGAACGGCGCGGGCGAATGACTGGGGTGCCATCGGCATCTTCGAGCTCGGCTGGATACATCGGCGCTTTATGGCCGCGCAAGGATTTGGGGAAAGGGAAATTGCCCTTGTTTTTGCGTCTGCGGAAAGTTGCCATGTAGAGTCTGTCTCAGGTTCGCGGGTTCAGAATTCAGCCAGAATGGTTTCAGTGGCCGACACTTTCTCGCCCACGCTGACCTTCGGAGTCGCAGTCAACGGCAGATACACATCCACGCGCGAGCCAAAACGAATAAAGCCATAACGCTGACCACGCGCCAATACATCGCCAGCCTTGACGTAGCACAGGATACGGCGGGCAATCAGACCTGCCACTTGTACGCAAGTCACGCTTTGACCATTGACGGCAGTGATTGCCAGCGCATTGCGCTCGTTTTCCAGCGACGCTTTGTCGAGATCGGCATTGACGAACTTGCCGGGGAAATACTGGACTGTTTCAATCTTGCCGTCGACCGGTGCGCGGTTCGAGTGCACATTGAACACATTCATGAACACGCTGATTTTTAGTGCTTCGCGGTTGGTATACGGATCATGCGCCTTGGCCACCACGACGATACGACCATCGGCAGGCGACAGCACTGCGTTCGGGTTTTGCGGAATGACGCGTGGTGGGTCACGGAAAAACTGCAGCACGAACAAGGCGATGATCCAGAATGGAATCGACCAGGCGCCACCGATCAAGGTGACAACAATGGCGACGACTACGGCGATACCCAGGAAGGGCCAGCCTTCGCGGGCAATGATAGGGTGAGGATAATGATTATTCAACGTTGCTCCGATAGTCGCTGATAAGTTTTTAAATGATAAAGCGTGCTTATTCTAGACGAGCGCATTACAAATGTAACGCGCAGCGCGTCCAATCAACAGACTTTTGCTGGTCCAGCAGTCCGATCAGAGGGTAAGGCACCCAACAATGCGGGGAAAAAGCAGGAAATTTGACGCCAAGGGTAATTGGGGGCCGCCCGCATTTTATCGCGAACCTCCCTCCCCGTCATCGTAGGCGTATAAAAACGCCTTGTTCATCTATCCGTCGGACCAGCAGGCAATGTTGCGATGCAGCGCCTGCGCACTATCTGCACGCAAGCGCCAGCGGAAACGCCCGCTATTTGAAACGTACCTTGCCCACCATACGCAGGCTGAGCGTCGATTCGCCCGGCTCGAAGCTGGGTTCGGCCACGGCATCTTGCATCTTCGCAGCAGCGCGCATCATCATCGGCCGCGCAGCTTCCTGCGTGGCGTAATTGCCGGAACCTTCGAAGTCCAGCGTTTCAATCACGGCATCGGCCGGCGAACGCGACATGGCGCGTGCAATGGAATTGATCCGTTGATTCAGATTGGCATAGGTGGCGCCAATCAGTGCGTCATCGAGCTTCTTGCTGCTGGCTGGAGTCAGGCCGAATTCGAGACCGTTGAGCGCCAGCACTGCCTGCGCGGCAGCAATGGTTTTCGGTAAGCCGGCCAGATTGGTGCTGGTCACCTGCAAATACTGGCCGACGCGCCAGCCGACAATCGGGCGCGGTTTGTTACTGGCCGTTGGTGCGGTCTCGGCATAGATCGCATAGGTGAAATAACCCTGCGTCTTGAGCACCGCTTGCGGGTCCTGGCGCTTGATGATGTCGATACCCTGCGTCATTTTCTGGTTCACGCGCGAGGCGGCAGCGGCTTTGTCCTTGTCCTGCTCCTCGATCATCAGCGTAGCACGCACCTGATCATTGGCGACGGTCAATTCACCCACTGCGGGCACGATGATTTGTGCGCCGTTCGTCTGCGCGATCTGGGCGTGTGCTGCGAGCGTGGCACTGGCCAGCATTAACGACAACATGAGGTTACGGGATCGCGACATGAGACTCTCCAAAATAAGACCGTGAATGACAAGGACGACGCGCTCAGCTGCGCGCCGACGTCGGTAAGATGTAAAGATACCGGGTTTAGTTCGGAGAAACGGTGAAATGTTTATTGCAGCAGACGCAAAAAAGGACGCTTGCGCGCCCTTTTTTGTTGCATCGAAGATAAAACTTAATTCTTCGATTGGTCAACCATTTTGTTTGCCTTGATCCACGGCATCATGGAACGCAGCTTTTCACCCACGACTTCGATCTGATGCTCAGCATTCAGACGACGACGCGAGATCAGTGTTGGTGCGCCAGCCTTGTTTTCCAGGATGAAGCTCTTGGCATATTCGCCAGTCTGGATGTCGGTCAGCACTTGCTTCATGACCTTCTTGCTCTCTTCATTGATGATGCGTGGGCCAGTGACGTATTCACCGTATTCCGCATTGTTCGAGATCGAGTAGTTCATGTTGGCGATGCCGCCCTCATAGATCAGATCAACGATCAACTTCAGTTCGTGCAAGCATTCGAAGTAGGCCATTTCTGGTGCGTAACCGGCTTCCACCAGTGTTTCGAAACCAGCCTTGATCAGCTCGACGGTACCACCGCACAACACGGCTTGTTCGCCGAACAGATCGGTTTCAGTTTCTTCGCGGAAGTTGGTTTCGATAATGCCGGCACGACCACCGCCGTTAGCCGTCGCGTACGACAGCGCGATATCACGCGCGGTACCCGACTTGTCTTGATACACAGCGATCAGGTGCGGTACGCCGCCACCCTGGGTGTAGGTCGCACGCACAGTGTGGCCTGGTGCCTTCGGTGCAATCATGATGACGTCAAGGTCAGCGCGTGGCACGACTTGACCGTAGTGCACGTTAAATCCGTGCGCAAATGCCAGTGTTGCACCTTGCTTGGCATGTGGAGCAACGTTTTCGGCATATACCTGAGCGATGTTTTCGTCCGGCAGCAAAATCATGATGACGTCAGCGCCCTTGACCGCTTCATTGACTTCAGCCACGTTCAGACCGGCATTCTTGGCCTTGTTCCAGGATGCACCATCCTTGCGCAGACCGACGGTGACCTTACAGCCGGAATCCTTCAGATTTTGTGCGTGTGCGTGGCCTTGCGAACCGTAACCGATGATGGTCACGTTCTTGTTCTTGATCAGGGACAGGTCTGCGTCTTTGTCGTAAAAAACTTTCATGATTTTTCCTAAATAAATTAATTTTTAATAATGAGTAGAGCGATGCTGAAGTGGATGCTGGCGATCAGACTTTGAGTATGCGTTCGCCGCGGCCGATACCTGAGCCGCCGGTACGAACAGTCTCAAGAATCGCGGCACGGTCGATCGAATCGATAAACGCATCAAGCTTGCCTTTGTTACCCGTCAGTTCGATGGTGTAAGTCTTTTCGGTGACATCGATGATACGGCCACGGAAGATATCCGTAGTCCGCTTCATTTCTTCACGCTCTTTACCAACGGCACGTACCTTGATCAACATCAGCTCGCGCTCGATATGCGCGCCTTCGGTCAGATCAACGACTTTCACCACCTCGATCAGGCGATTCAAGTGTTTGGTGATTTGTTCGATCACATCGTCGGAGCCACTGGTCACGATGGTCATGCGTGACAGCGTGGCATCTTCGGTAGGTGCAACAGTGAGGGTTTCAATGTTATAGCCGCGAGCAGAAAACAGTCCCACTACACGGGACAGAGCTCCGGGTTCATTTTCCAGCAGTACAGAAACAATATGGCGCATGATTACAGATCCTCCGAACCCAAGAGCATTTCAGTCAAACCCTTACCTGCCTTGACCATCGGCCAGACATTTTCGGTTTGATCCGTAATGAAGTTCATGAAGACCAGCTTGTCTTTCATGCCGAACGCATCTTTCAATGCGCCTTCCACATCACCCGGCTTGTCGATCTTCATGCCGACGTGGCCATAGGATTCAGCCAACTTGGTGAAATCGGGCAAAGAATCCATATACGATTCGGAATAGCGCGAACCATAATCGATCTGCTGCCATTGACGCACCATGCCAAGAAAACGATTGTTCAACAAAACAATCTTGGGTGTCAGGTGATATTGCTTGCAGGTCGCCAACTCCTGGATGCACATCTGGATCGACGCTTCGCCGGTAATACAGGCGACGGTGGCATCAGGATTGGCCTTTTGCACGCCCATGGCATACGGCAAACCAACACCCATGGTGCCCAGACCACCGGAATTGATCCAGCGGCGCGGCTTGTCGAAGCCGTAATATTGCGCTGCCCACATTTGATGCTGACCAACGTCCGAGGTAATAAAGGCATCGCCCTTGGTGATTTCCCACACCTTCTGGATCACCGCTTGCGGCTTGATGAATTCATCCGAGGTGGCAAACTTGAGGCAATCACGCTCGCGCCACTTATTGATCTGCTTCCACCAACTTGCTACGGCGCTCGTGTTCGGCTGGGTTTCAGATGCATCCAGTTGGGCCAGCAATTCCTGCAGTACGTCCTTGACGTTGCCGACAATCGGAATGTCGACCTTGACGCGCTTGGAAATCGACGATGGGTCGATGTCGATATGGATGATCTTGCGTGCCTGCGAGGCAAAATGCTTGGGATTGCCGATCACACGGTCGTCGAAGCGTGCGCCAATGGCGATCAGCACATCGCTGTGCTGCATGGCCATATTGGCTTCATACGTTCCGTGCATGCCCGGCATGCCAACAAACTTGTCACTGGTCGAGCGATAAGCGCCCAAGCCCATCAAGGTATTGGTGCAGGGAAAACCGAGACGATCGACTAGTTTGTTCAGTTCCGGCGCAGCATTGGCCAGAATGACCCCGCCGCCGGTATAAATCATCGGACGCTCGGCCGTCAGCAACAACTGCAAGGCCTTGCGAATCTGACCGGAATGGCCTTTGTCGACCGGCTTGTACGAACGCATTTCGACTGTCTTGGGATAGTCGTAAGCGCAGGTATGCATCGAAATGTCTTTGGGAATATCGACCAGCACCGGACCGGGACGACCAGTGGTGGCAATATAGAACGCCTTCTTCATCGTCGCGGCCAGGTCTTTGACGTCCTTGACGAGGAAGTTATGCTTTACGCATGGGCGGGTGATACCGACGGTATCGCATTCCTGAAAGGCATCCTGACCGATGGCGGTCGAAGGCACCTGGCCGGAAATCACGATCATCGGGATCGAATCCATGTACGCCGTGGCCAGGCCAGTGACCGCATTGGTCACGCCGGGGCCGGAGGTGACGATGCACACACCGACTTTTTCGGAACTGCGCGAATAGGCATCCGCAGCATGCACCGCAGCCTGCTCGTGACGTACTAGAATATGTTGGAATTTGTCTTGCTTGAAGATCGCATCGTAAATATACAATACGGCGCCACCTGGATAGCCGAACACGTGTTCGACACCTTCATCAGCCAGGCAACGGACGAGTATCTCCGCACCGGTGAGGTTTTCTGCATTCATAACTACTTCCTTTCAAGGTCCATTGGAGATTGATCGGATGCTCTTTCCTGGCGAAACCGCACTGGTCAACTTGCTCGGGCATCCCTTTTTTGTGCGGTCACGTCATTTTTATGCCTCAACCGTAGTGAGGTTCAAAATGCCGCTCAACGCGACTCGTTCAGCCTTGGTACAAGTACACCGTCACGAATTTCTCGCGCTTGTGGCGCGGGTTAGAACAAACAGCTTTAAATAAAGCGCGCCTTCAACAGCCGCCACATTATGCGTGGCAACGATGAAGACCATACAACTTCATGTTGATGAAGCGGGACTGATACGGTAATGCGTCACCTTATTTTGGTCAAGTGAATTTCCTTCATTCTGCTATAAAACGAGCAGAAAATAGCGTGTTTACTATAAACACCACCACAGACAAGGGCTTTTTTGCTAGCATGCGCTCTGTTACAAATTCGAAATTCGATCTATTGTCGGAAACGCGTTTGACTTACCTATTCTCGGCTTCACCTCGACAAGCCACATTGCATGGCAACTGACAAAGAACTCTCCGATTTTCTCGAAAATGTCGAACGCCGCGCCTTCAAACAGGCCGTCTACGCTGTGCGCAAGGATGAGGCTGCGCTCGACATTGTCCAGGACGCGATGATCAAACTGGCCGAGAAGTATGGCGACAAGCCGGCCAATGAGCTGCCTCTGCTGTTTCAGCGCATCCTACAGAACACCATCCATGACTTTTTCCGCCGAGAAAAGGTCCGAAGCACCTGGGTTAGCCTGTTTTCCAGCATTGGCCGCGACAGCGACGATCAGGACGACTTCGACTTGCTGGAAAGCTACGAAGCGGAGCATGGCACCGAAGCCGCCGAATCCAGCGCCGACAAGGTGGAGCGCGATCAAACACTCGCCTTGATCGACGCCGAAGTACAAAAACTACCAACCCGTCAACGGGAAGCCTTTCTCATGCGTTACTGGCAGGACATGGATGTCGCCGAGACGGCGGCGGCAATGGGATGTTCAGAGGGTAGCGTCAAAACCCACTGCTCCCGTGCAACACATGCTCTGGCGCAAGCGTTGCGGGCTAAAGGAATCACTTTATGAACAAAGAACTACAATTTGCTTACAGGATAAAGCGGGCGCTGGACGCCAACCTGGACAATTTACCTGAATCCACCACACAGAGCCTGGCAGAAGCGCGCCGGGTTGCGTTGGCGCGCAAAAAGTCCGCAAGCAAGCCATTGCGTGCGGTTGCGCCACAATTCAATCTGGCCGGCGCCGGTATCGGCAGCCTGCAGGATCCGTCGTTCGCCTGGCTCAGCCGCTTGGGCGTTGCGATTCCCTTGCTGGTCGGAGTTCTGTTGTTTGTCGGCCTGTATGAGTATGAGCATCGGCAACACATCAGCCAGTTAGCAGAGCTCGATGCTGGCGTGCTGTCGGATGAATTGCCGCTGTCGGCTTATCTCGATCACGGCTTTAATGCTTACCTGGCGCAGCAAGGCGAATAATTAATGGACCGCAACTGGACGTCCTGGAACAAGGCAAGCCGCAGAATCATCAACTCCCCTGTTGCCATTTTGGCATTGCTGGCCGCACTGCTGTCCAGCGTGACGTACGCCCAGGGCCCCGGTACTGCGCCAACAGGCAAAAAACCGGCGCCGACGCTGACCCCGAGCAAGATTGCTAAGCATCCCGACACCAAGCCGACCTGGAATGAACTGACTCCGGCGCAACAACATGCGCTCACGCCACTGGCGGGCGAATGGAACAAGCTGGAATCGAGCCGCAAGGAAAAATGGCTGGTGATTGGCAACAAATTCGCCACGATGACGCCTGCTGAACAGGAGCGCATGCAGGAACGCATGCGCGAGTGGATCAAATTGACACCGGCGCAACGCCGTTCCGTGCGCGAAAGTTACAGCCGCGCCAAGAAAATTGACGCTGAAAAACGCTCAGCGCAATGGCAACGCTACCAACAGTTATCGGAAGAACAAAAGAAAAAGCTGGCGCAGGCCAAGTTGCCCAAGCACGTCGGCGCACTGCCGCCAACCAAAGGCAAAGCGCCCGCAACAATCCAGTTGCCACCGGAAGCACGGGAACAGCCGCTGGCTGCACCGCCAGTGGTAGTACCAGCGCTGGTGACGCCGAGCACCGCTCCGGTCGAGACTAAATAAGTCCGGTCCAAGCACATTGACGCAACACCGAAACGCCATGCCCGCAAACCGGCATGGCGTTTTTGTATCCGCTGGCGCCATCGCGTATCATGCCAGCAATAGCTGCCGCCCCCAGCAAGCAGCATTGCCTGCCACCATTGAGAAAAGAGACTGCATTGAGCGCAATCACGCCGTCCCCGCCCCTGCCCACGCCATCATTGCGCCGCCGCTTGTGCAGCATGCTCTATGAAGCCATGCTGCTGTTCGGCGTAATTTTCATCTCCACCTGGCTATTCTCCACACTGCTGCAGCAACGCCACGCGCTCTATCTGCGGCACGGGCTGGAACTATGGTTATTCGCCGTGCTCGGCTTGTATTTTGTCTGGTTCTGGACCCATGGCGGCCAAACCCTGGCCATGAAAACCTGGCGCCTGCGCTTGGTCGGCAGTGATGGTGGCAGCGTCGCCATTGGGCGGGCGCTGGCACGTTTTCTGTTGAGCTGGCTGTGGTTTTTGCCCGGACTGGCGCTGGCCTGGGCCTTGCAGGTGCAAGGCTGGATGTTAGTCATCATTCCCGGCCTCAATCTGCTGCTTTGGACGGCCTTGACCTACCTCGACCCGCAACGCCAGTTTTTGCATGACCGCCTGGCCGGCACCCGCTTGATCGATCTAAATCTGCCGCCAAAGAGACAATAAGCATGCCTGCAACAATACGGTCACGCAATGCTGGTACGCTTGAACTTTTGAGTACGACAGAAAAGGCCCAAGCTGCATGATTGCTCGTATCGCCAGAACCTTGCTGCTTACCCAATTTGGTGTTGGCGTCTTGTTTTACATTGTGCTCATCAAGCTGCATGTGGTCAGCGCGCCACTCGCAGCCCTTTGCAGCGTAGCGCTGGTCGCGCTGTTTCGCGCCTCCATTACGGCCAATAGTTTCATGCTGACCTGGCCGTACCGCGCCAAGTCGCCGCATACGCCTGAACTGACCTGGCCTGGCATCTTTCGGCTGTTTGCCGGTGAATACTGCGCCACCATCGTCTGTTCGTCGTGGGGCATGCCCTTCCAGCGTTTTGACCAACGCATCTTTACCGACAGTACCTCCCTGCCGGTGCTGCTGATACATGGCTACGGCTGCAACAGCGGCTATTGGCACTGGATGAGCAAAGCATTGCAGGAAGCACATATCACCCACTATGCCGTCGACATGGAACCGGTCTTCGGCAGCATCGACGGCTATGCACCGCTGGTGCATGAAGCGGTGCAAAGGCTGGTGCTGGAAAGCGGGCAGCAACAAATCGTCATCGTCGCCCATAGCATGGGCGGCCTGGCAGCGCGTGCTTATCTGCGCGATCACGGCCATACCAATATTGCGCGCGTCATCACCCTGGGTACACCGCATCACGGCACCACGATTGCCAATTTCGGCATCGGCATCAATTGTGGCGAAATGAATTGGCTTGGCCGCGCCGAAGAAGGCAGCAGCAGCGAATGGCTGCAAAAACTGGCCGCCACTGAAGACAGCGCCACGCGAGCGGTGATTCTGTCGCTCTATTCACACCACGACAATATCGTCTCGCCGCAAATTTCTTCGCATCTGCCCGGGGCCGAAAACGTTGCCATCAGCGGTATCGGCCATGTCGCGCTGGCGCTCGACCCCGGCATCCAGGCACGCGTGATTGCGGAGATCTACAAAGCACGACCATAAACCTACGCACAATCAGGCTAATCCAGGCGCACTTGCCGGTCGCCCAATATGCCTTGGTTGCCATGCGCGCTGCCGGTACGCCAAGGTTCTTCAGTACGTGACGCGATTTCTGTATCGGTGACGCCTTGCCGCTCAACACGAACTCTGCGCCGCTTGCCGCTGGCGCTGCCAGGCGTTGCGCCAGTTGCTGCAGATGCGCATCATCTGCCATATGGCTGGTCTGCGACTGACGGCCACAGCACCCGAGCAACAGCCATAAAAAACCCGCATTGAACAATGCGGGCGGCGTGATCCACAGCAGTGAAATTTTATTTTTGTGCGTCTTTGCTGCTTTCTTCGATCTTCTTGCCTGCACTTTGGATTTTCTCACCGGCTTTCTGTGCCAGCTCCTTGGCGGTTGATTTGGCGCTCTCGACAGCTTCGTCGATCTTCTGACCGGCTGTGCTGGTGGAATCCTTCATACTTTCCTGCGCCTTGCTGGCCGCAGCGGTGGCCTGTTCATTGGCGCTCGTGAAGGCACTGTCAATCTGCTTGCCGACCGCTTCTGCCGGACCGGGTGCATCTTCCTTCTTGCATGCGACCAGCAGTACACCAAGCGTACCCAGCACCAGCGCTGTGCGTAACATGTTTGCGAATTTCATTACCATTCCTTCATACATTAAAAACGTCAAAATACCGCAAGGTTGACGACAACGCCACCATTACATCAAGGCCAGCTCGGCTTCGGTAAATCCCGCGGCGCGGCGCGCGTCCAGATTGAACGGGCCGCGCATCACCGGTGCCTTGTAGAGGTCCACCAATTGCGCAAACGTGACAATCGGGTCAACTTGCCGTTGCGCACATAGCCAGGCATACCACTGATTGCCAATGGCAACGTGACCGATTTCATCGCGCAAAATGATGTCAAGTATGTCTGCACCAGCCTGATCACCGGCTTGCGCCAGTTTGTTGCGCACCGGCGGTGCCGCATCCAGGCCGCGTGCCTCCATCGTGCGAGGTACCAAGGCAATACGCGCAAGAATGTCATGTTCGGTTTTTTGCGCCATATCCCACAAACTATTGTGCGCAGGAAAATCGCCATAGGTGTAGCCAAGCACCTGCAAATGCGCCGCCAGCAGCGAAAAATGATAAGCCTCTTCCGCCGCCACGCGCAGCCAATCCTCATAATAGGCACGCGGCATGGCCGCAAAGCGCCAGATT
>JAMFSU010000083.1 GCA_026225475.1 Duganella sp. | reverse complement strand
TCGCTGGGAACCCCGCAGGGGCCGGGATCGCGCGGTCGCCTTCTTTTGCTTAGCTTTTCTTGGCGAGACAAGAAAAGTAAGCGGCTGCCGGGCCGCACCCGGCAAGCTCGTCCGAAGAAAACAAAGAGTCAACTACGCACTGAGGTAACCGGCTAGGTAGTCCGAAGAAAACCAATCATCAGCAACCAAGAAACCAACGATAGGTGTTTCTTAACTGAACAGCATTAGAACCTGAGTTCGCTTTTTTGTGTACTGTCGGCGCACCGTATTGCCTGCTGATCAGCTTTCGTCAGCGTGGGCGTGCAGATTGACGCGGGTCAGATTTTGCGGGCCTTGCTCGGACAGCCATTTGCGCATCCGTGCAGCATCGGCCACGTGCGACAATTTGCCCTTGGAGTCGAGGAACACCATCACCACCGAACGACCTTCAACCTTGGTCAACATGACCAGGCAATGGCCTGCTTCATTGATGTAACCGGTCTTTTGCAGACCGATATCCCAATCCTTGTTCAGCACCAGACGGTTGGAGCTGCCGTATTGCACAGCGTGGCCGCTAGGCTCCACCATGTACTTGGCATCGGTCGAATACTGGCGAATCGTTGGGTAGTTGTAAGCAGCGACCACCAGCTTGGCCAAATCGCGGGCACTGGCAACGTTATGGCTGGACAGACCCGTCGAATCGACATAATGCGTGTCCATCATGCCCAGCGAACGCGCCTTGGCATTCATCGCAATCACAAACGCTGGCAAACCACCTGGATAGTTGCGACCGAGCGCGGAAGCGGCGCGGTTTTCTGAACTCATCAGCGCGATGTGCAGCATGTCGTCGCGCGACAACTGGGCACCAACGCGCAGACGTGAGCTGCTGTGCTTTTCGCGATCGACGTCATCGTCGGTGACGGTCAATACTTCTTCCATGTTTTGATGTGCTTCCATTACCACCAGCGAAGTCATCAGCTTGGTGACGGAGGCAATCGGCAAGGCAATCGAGGCATTCTTTTCAAACAGGACTTGCGAACTGGCCTGGTCAATCACCAGCGCCACATTCGAACGCAACGCCAATGGATCCTGCGTGAGGTTCAGGCCGGCCAGATCGCCGGCAGTCATGATCGGCGGCACCACCGGCAAACTCGGCGCAGCAGAAACACGTTGGTACACCACACGACGCTTGCCGTTGGTGAAGGTGGTTTTCTTGACGAGCTTTTCGCGATGATCGAGTGACCCGCGGGCGACGTGCTTGGTAACGACAACGTTATGTTTGACAGGCGCTTTTTTGAAGACCGCTTTCTTGACTAAGGGCTTCTTGCCCCTTTCCACACTCTGCGCATTTGCGGGAAACGCTCCGGCCAGCACTAAAAGGAGCGTAGTAACAACGGCTAGCGCAGATTTGAGCATTGGTGGATCCCCTTGTTTGACACATTCGATACGTTCAAGAAACTGTTGGCAGTGTAGCAAACCGAGGAAAAATCGCAAGAAAATTAAGCAGTTAGATCAACTAATTAAACAATTTTCTCAAAGAAAACGGTGCTTTGTAGCTTTCCAACCGACCCCGACAACTTTTCCAGCAATCCTGTTCAATGGCACTTACCTTAAACAGACCAGCCAGTACAGCAATAAAACCTGCAGCATGATACCAGTGTAAGGCGACAAGCCGCTCAGCGATCGCCATAACAGAAGCAAAAACCGGCATTAATTGCACGCATTGATTTCCGTATGATCTGATTTCTTGATGCCATCCCGATAATTCGGCAATGACATTAAAATCCAGCCCCTATAACTACACTGGTTGCACGCTATAACGACTCTCGTCACTGTGCCGTTGACCTCAAAAAGCAAACATAGCGTAAACAATTTACGCTATGTTTGCACTCAAGAAACTAACAACATGCTGCCAGCACCGACATCGCCCGGCCGGCGCCATCGCGGCAATACTCAGTGCTTGATTGCCGTCACCATGACGGTGTCGATGTCGAATGAATAATCGTCGGCAAGTGCGAAGTAATCACGCACCTCGGCTGGCGCTGCACGCCACAGCGACTGGATTGCGGTGACGTGCGGCGCAGTGGTACGCATGCGTGCCACCCAGGTGGAAAAATCCAGATGCAGCTTCCAGCTCTTAGCCAGTTCGATTTGCAAACCTGTCTGCATCACCAACTTTTTCCACGATGACATGCTGAGGTTGCGTACATGCGAGGTATCGCGCAGCAACTCAATCGCCTGAACATAGGTATCAGCCAGCACATCAGCCGGCGCGGCCGTATCGATGATCACCAGGCGGCCGCCCGGCTTCAATACGCGTGCAGTTTCCTGCAAGGCTTGCGGCAAATTGCGCCAATGGTGCGCGCTAAAGCGCGTGCACACCAGTTCGAAGCTAGCATCAGCGTAAGGCAGTTGATCGGCACTGCCCTGCTGCACTGTGACATTGTGCAGTTGACGATCACCGGCGGCGATACGGACCACTTCCAGCATTTGGGCCGACAGATCATAGGCAATCACTTCGGCAGCATGGGCCGCCATGGAAAAACTGGCGTGACCGCCACCGCAGCCCAGATCCAGTATGCGCGGCTGCGTATAGGCGGCAGCGTAGGCGGCCAGTTCCTGCAAATCTGCGCCTTGCGCGTGGACCGCACTGGTCAGGTACGATGCTGCGGTGTTGCCGAATTGTTCTGAGATGACTTGGTTGTGGCTACGCATTCCTGGCTCCATGAATGAATTGTGTGTAATGCCATCAGCTTCGGTGCCATTGCACTTTTGATCAGTGCACGCCAAGCTGATTGGCAACGCCAGTCTAATCAGTTTATATTCTGGTACAAGTTCACTGTTTATACTATTACAAAAACCAATAGCCTGATCATGTCCAACGACGACACCAGACGCCGCGCGCTCGGCGAATTCATCAAGACGCAGCGCCAGCAAACCGCGCCAGCGCAGGCTGGCCTCAGCCACCTCAGTCATAGCAGCCGGCGTCGCACGCCGGGACTGCGGCGCGAAGAGGTCGCGCAACTGTGCGGCATCAGTGTGACCTGGTACACCTGGATCGAACAGGGACGTACCGACTCCATCTCACCGCAGGCGCTCTCACGCATCGCCGAAGCGCTGCATTTGCCACGCGCCAAACGCGCCTATCTGTTTGAACTGGCAGAGAAGAAAGATCCGGTACATCAAGTCCTGCAAACCGAATCGGTAGCGCAGGAGATTCTCGATGTCGTACGCAGCATCCGCGAGCCGGCCTATGTCCTCGACCGCTACTGGAATGCGCTGGCCTCGAATGGTCCGGCCCGGTCTTTGTTTACCGGCTGGCTTAGTGCCAAAAGCGAAAGTAGCAATCTGCTGTATTTCACGTTTTGCACGGCGGCATCGCAGCAATTGATTACCGACTGGGAACAACGTGCACAGCGGCTGGTCGCCGAATTCCGCGCTGATTGTGGGCAATACCTGGATGATCCGCAGATTCAAGAAATGGTGGAACAGTTATCGGCGCGCAGCAGCTTGTTTAAGCGTGCCTGGCATTTGCAGGATGTGGTCGAGCGCGAAGGTGGACCGCGCCTGTTCCATCATCCGCTGCGTGGCCAGTTGCGTTATACGCAAGTCAACTTTCGCGTTGCCAATCGACCTGATTTGAAATTGATTACGCTGATGCCTGCCTGAGCGGCCCTTGCCGCATTGCCCTCAAGTCCAGTCGGCGGCATATTGACTGGCCAGCGCAATCGTTTGCACGTGGACTGCAACGGTATCTTCGATGCGCTTACCGTAGCCACCAGCCATTGTCACTGCAATTGGAATGCGTTGCTGGCGCCCCAGTTCGAACACTTGCCGGTCCCGCGCTGCCAGCCCTTCCATACTGAGCTGCATGCGCCCCAGACGATCGCCTTCATGCGGATCGGCACCGGCCAGATAGATGATCAATTGCGGTGAGAAACGCTGCATCAACTGCGCCAAGGCCTGCTGCAAGGCAGCTAGATAGTCGGCATCGTTGACGCCATCGGGCAAGGCCACATCCAGATCGCTTTGTTCTTTCTCAAACGGATAGTTGTGCTGGCCGTGCAGGGACAGCGTGAACACCGAATCATCATTGGCTAAAATCGCGGCCGTACCGTTACCTTGATGCACATCAAGATCAACGATGGCCACGCGCGCCACCCGCCGTTCTGCCTGCATCAAACGCGCGGCTACGGCGGCATCGTTAAACACGCAAAAGCCGGCGCCGTGATCACTATAGGCATGATGGGTGCCGCCAGCCAGATTGACTGCCAAGCCCTGCTCCAAGGCGCTGCGACAGGCCGCAATGGTGGCACCGGTGGAGCGCCGCGAACGTTCCACCATTTGCGACGACCAGGGAAAACCAATGTCCTTTTGCACCCGTTCTGGCAACAGACCATGCGACACCAAATCGACATACTGCAGATGATGCGCAAGTGCCAACACGCCATCACTCGCGGCTTCGGCCTCATGGAATTCTAAATTCGCAATCGTATGTTCGATACCTTCCCGGATCATCCGGTATTTGGCCATCGGAAAACGATGCCCGACAGGCAAAGGCAAGACAAAATGATCGCTGTAAAAAGCACGCAAAACAGAGTTTCCTTCTTCAAAAAAACCTAATGCGGATTATCTTTTATTGCACTGAAAAATACCAAACCAAACGTCAGAAAAAAACCACCGCAAAAGATATTGACTTGTCTGAATATTCACCTAGAATCTAGATTGTGCACCGCACAAACTCAACAATCAAAAGATGTGTACATATTCCCCTCGCCGTTTCTTGTTTTACTATCGGACCAAAGGACAACGTATATGACAACCCTCTCTGAACAATTTTCTGCCGCAACAAAAGCCAACTACGAATCGCAAGTTGCACTGCTCACCCAGTTTGCCAACAAGACGTTCGAGGGGGTAGAAAAGCTGGTTGATTTGAATTTGAAAGCGACCAAATCGTCACTAGAAGAAAGCCGCGAAGCATCGCAAAAACTGCTGACAGCCAAGGATGCGCAGGAATTCTTTTCGCTCTCCAGCGCCCAGGCACAACCCACGGTGGAAAAAGGCTTGGCCTATGGCCGCCATCTGGCCGGCATTTTTTCGTCCACGCAAGCAGAGTTGACCAAGACCGCCGAAGCGCAATTTGCCGAGGTCAATCGCAAGATCGTGTCGCTGTTTGATGAAGCCGCCAAGAATGCGCCGGCAGGTACTGAAAACGCCTTTTCGTTCGTCAAGACCTCCATTGGCAACCTCAATGCTGGTTACGAGCAGTTCACCAAGAGCGCCAAGCAGGCCACTGAAGCAATAGAGGCTAACGTCACCAGTGCGGTCGATCAACTGTCGCAAGCCACCGTCAAAGCCTCGCGCGCCAAGAAATAAGCGTGCGTCACCGAGTCTCCTCGGTATTGCCTGGCATTTGCAATACCGCTTCCGATGCCTCGCCTGGTCGAGGCATTTTTTTGCCTGCTTGCCTCACCTGAAACGCTCAACGATATTCGGCGTGCAAGGCTTGCAAGCCCTGCTCCATCTTGAGAAAGGCCAACGCCACCTGAGCCGGTTCGCCCTTGACACCCAGATCGATGTGGCGGCGCGTCTGGTCATCGCCCACATGCGGCAGGCTAAACACCTTGACCTGCGCAAACTCAGCCTCAATCGCTTCCATCAACGGCGTCAGCGTCGATTCCGGCATGTCATACACCAGCACCGATTTTTCTGCCCAGTCCAAGCGGTGGAACAGGTGCGCATAATTGCTTTCGAGCACCCATTCAAACATCGGCCAGGCCATCACCGGAAAGCCCGGTGCAAAATAATGGCAACCCGCGCCACTGACATTGGGAACGGAAAAACCAGGAATCTTGTTGTACGGATTGGGGATGATAGAGGAACCGAGTGGAAACTCGCCCATTTTCAGCCGATGCAGGTTTTCCGGCGCATCAAAAATGGGGGTGATGCCAGCTTCGCGTGCGGTGTCGGCGATTCGCTCTTCAATCTTGAGCTTGGCATCGGGATGCAACTGCAAAGACACACCCAATGCTGCGGCCGCGCATTGGCGGGTGTGGTCATCAGGTGTTGCGCCAATACCGCCGGTGCAGAAGACAATGTCTTCACTGGCGAAGCTGCGCTTCAAGGTGGCTGTGATGCGTGCAGTATCGTCACCGATGTACTCCACCCATCCCAGTTGCAATCCGCGCGCCGTCAATAACTCCAGTACTTTGGGGAAATGCTTGTCGATGCGTCTGCCGGAGAGTATTTCATCGCCGATGATGATGAGTCCGATCGCCATAAAATCCGTTCGTCTTGTGTGGTCGTAAGACGGAATTATGCCCTGATCTGCAGGATCAGGCAGCGCTGCTGCCGGAATCGACAGTGGTCGTGGCGACGTCGGTGCGCATTTTACGCAATGCTTCCAGACAATAGTATTGGAACCACAGCCCGGTGAACACGAAGACCAGTACATACAGCCAGATCGAGACGGCCGCCAGCAAGGGAAAAAACACCACGGCCAAGGGCCCGCCCAGCCAGAGAAAGCTCGGCACCGCCCCCATGCTGCCGGCAATGGCACCAATCAACAGTAACGGTTTGCGATGCGCCAGCAGGATGGCGCGGCGCTCGTCGACACTGGCATAGTCGGCCAGCGTGTCATAGGCCATCACGCGGTACGTCAGCCAGCCCCATAGCAAGGGATGGAGCAGCAACACCAGCGGCGGAAAGATCAACACAGGCAAGGTCACGATCCAAGCAAAGACAAACACTCCGAAACACCACAGCGAGGTCCACAGGCTGCCCCACCAGGAACCGCCATGCGCTTGTGCCAACTGCGGATAATGACGGCTACCGACATGACGCGAAATGGCCGGCACCGCCCACAAGCCAACAAATACCAAGGCCGTTATAATCATCAACGGCAGTAGCACCCACATCGCAATCAAGGGTACGATCACCACCTTGAGCGCCCCGAGGCTAACCCAGTCGAGGATCGATCCGGCCACACCGAAGATGCGATAACTGACGAAAAAATCCTGCAACCAATCGATCATCGGCTGCAACCCCCACCACAGCAGCAGCCCCCAGATCGCGACCGACAGCAAAAATGGCAGTATCGTCAACCACAGCATTCTGAAGTGCATTTGCGACATCAGCGCGCGACCGAACGAATGTGCCATCAGCTTCATGAGCGTGATCTCCAACGAGAATATTCAACAATGCGCTTCAAGCCCAGCCAATGCTGTGCCCAGAAGCCCCGACCATAATTGCGGCCCTTGCCGGCCGGTGGTGGTAACTGGTCGCGCACCCCGGTCATGGCAAAGCTCTTGCTGAAATGGGTGGTGCGGAACAAGACATCCCAGATAGGCAACAACACGGCAAAATTGTGCCCCCCCAGCGAATGCTTGCCGCGGCTTTCATGGCCGATACCGATGGCGTGATGAAGCCGGTGAAAGCGCGGTGACACCAACAGAAACTCGCCGAAGCGGCCAAAATGAATCCGTACATTGGCATGTTGCAAACTCTGCAACATGCGCGAAACCGATACCAGCAGGATGAATTGACCTGGTTCGACACCAATAAACAACGCCACCAGGCCGATCATGATGTCGTGCACCAGGTCATCGAGCAAATGGTTGCGGTCGTCGCTCCACAGATTCATGTTTTCCTGACTGTGATGCAGGCTGTGCAAAGCCCATAACCAGCGCCAGCCATGCTGAGCACGGTGATACCAATAATCGCAAAAATCGAGCACGACCAGGTAAATCAGAAAGCTCACCAGTGCCTGGTCGGTGACACCCGGCCACAGGTCGTCCAGGTTGAAGGTGCCCCAGCCTTCCCAGTGCAACAACTCACTGAGATACGCCATCGCCGGATCAAGCAGGAAGAACACCAGGATCGAAAAGGCCCCGAGCCGATGTAAGGCAGTATAGATGAAATCATTCCAGCGGGCGCTCCGGTCTGTTATCGGATGGACCGGGATCAACGCCTCCAAGGGGCGCAATACAATGAACAAGACTGTCAGCTCACACACGCCGACCAAAAACCATTCAGTGCCGGTAAATGCTTCTTCCACATATTCGCCCAGCCCCAGGGCAAACACCAGTGGCTGCACCATGGTCTGGAACAACCATCCCTGCGCGGTGGAAAACAGGTCTGAAAAAGTTTGAATCAAGTGCATCATGACAACGGCTTCTTATTTGATCACTGCAGTATGCTGGGTTGGCGTGGCACTGTTCTTGGCCAGATGCGCCGCTACGAAGGCAGGATGCTCACGCAAGGTGGCGAAACAATAACCTTTTTGCTCCAACCCGTTGATCAAGGGTTCCAGCACTGCCGGTGCCCAGGGATCCTTGCGCGACCAGATGCCGAGATGGGCCATGACGATGTCGCCATCTTTGAGTTTATGCAACATGCGCTGCAACAACATGGCATTGGGCCATTTGTCGCTGGGCAATTCGTCGCCCGAAAAACCTGCCTCATCCCATGCCACATGCGAATATCCGCAGGCACGGCCAGCGGCCAGCAATTGCGGCGTCAGTTTGCCGCCCGGCGCGCGCCACAACGGGTCAAGTTCGGCGCCGGTCAATTGCTTGAAACGATCGGCCACGCGATTGAGTTCGCTGCAATACTGGGCAGCCGTCCACACCTGCTTCTGGCCAGCGTGGGCACCAAACTGCGGTTTGACCTCAATACGACCGTCGGGCAAATCGCGCTGCACATACACGTGATCGAAGGTATGCGATCCAAATGCATGGCCCTGTGCCTGCAATGACTTCCAGTAAGGCGCCCAGGCCGGATCGAGCGTGTAATCGCCGTTGATGGTTTTTTCGTTGGCCAGGAAGAAGGTTGCGTGGATATGATGCTTTGCCAAGGTCTGCGCAATATAGGTCGCCTGCGATTGACTACCGGTATCGAAGGTGAGGTAAATCGTACCGGTGCAGGCGCTGCCCTGCGGAGATGCAGGCGTCTGCGCCAGCGCTGGCCAGATCGCTGCGGCCAGAATCGTCAAGGCGGCCAGTTGCGGCAAACGTGGCAGGCGCGGCAAAGTCGATAACATGAATAATCTCAAAGATCAGGAGCGCGGTTGATGAAATAAATGCCGTGCGGCGACCGGCCGACTGGAATCAGCTTGATAACCTTCTTGCTGGTCAGATCGATCACGGCGACTTTCTTGATCCAGCGCAGCGTAACCCACATGGTCTTGCCGTCTTCGGTGATTTCCATACAATCAGGACCACCTGGTACATTGATTTCGCCGACGTTTTCCATGGTTTGCAGGTCGATCACATTGATCGTATTAGCCACCCGGTTGGACACATAGACATAACGCTTGTCGCCGTGGGCGCGGAAATTATGCGCGCCTTCACCGGTGCGGATGGTCTTGACGATCTTTTGCGCCCGCCAATCGATGACCTGGACATAATCTTTGCCCATGATGCCGACCATCAGATACTTGTTGTCCGGCGTCATGAAAATACCGGCTGGCAATTTGCCAATCGGCATGGTCCATTTGACTTGCTGGGTAGCAAGGTCAATTGCACTGACTTCGTTACTGCCCTGCTGGGTGATGAACGCGGTGGTGCTGCCGGCATCGAAAGCGATATGACTGGGCGTCTTGGCCAGACGCACACGCTTGGCCAGATCCAGATCGTGGCCATCGTAATGGTAAATATCGACGCGGTCGAGCCGCAGTCCATTGGCGACGAACCATTTTTGATCGGGCGAAAAGCCGATTTGATAAGGATCAATGATGCCGCGCAACTGCCGCTGTATCTCACCCGTGCGCGGATCGAGGAAAATCAGTTGATTGCCGGTGGCGCTGGCGACGATGAGCGACTTGTTGTCCGGGGTCGCCATCAAATGATGCGGCTCCTTGCCGACCGAGAAAGTGTTGATTTCTTTATAAGTCGCCTGATCCAGCAGGGTCACACTGGCGTCGCCAGAATTGAGCACCACTACCACGGTCGCCTGCGCGGAAGCGCTCAACAGCAACAGCGAACAAAGTGCCGCCAGCAAGGCGGCAAAACGACAGGAAAAACCGACAAAACGACGCAGCATGAAGAACTTTACTTTAGAAATTGCAATCTTATCGTGCACGATGCACGCCCCTTGACACATAACGCTTGTCATCGCGATTCGGCTGACATGAGAGATGTTGATCGCCGCGTTTTGGTTTACACTGCCACCTCCCCGTTCGGTGGTACTGCATGCAGAAACACAAAACACCGGGAATGTAGGCCTTGGGAGGGGCATAAACGGACCTTCCGAATCACCATATTCCCGGACGCACGGACAAAAAACAGCTCTGAATTAGCTTTACCTCTGATTATTCCATTCTCGAAAGGAACACCATGTCGACAATCGCAACCTCTTCCGGCTTGCAATACGAAGAACTCCAGCTCGGCTCGGGCGACGAAGCCAAGGCCGGCAACCACGTCAGCGTGCATTACACCGGCTGGCTGCAGAATCCAGACGGCACCGCTGGCAGCAAATTTGATTCCAGTAAAGACCGCAATGACCCATTTGCGTTCCCTTTGGGTGCCGGCCATGTGATCAAGGGCTGGGACGAAGGCGTGCAAGGCATGAAAGTCGGCGGCGTACGCAAACTCATTATCCCGGCTGAACTCGGTTATGGCGCACGCGGCGCCGGCGGCGTAATTCCACCGAACGCCACGCTGATTTTTGAAGTCGAGCTGCTGGCAGTCTGATTCTGCCGCACTAACCGGAGCACATCATGAGCCTGCAAGAACAGTTTGAGCAAACCGTGGCGGAATCGAAGACCATGTCGGAACGCCCCGACAACATGACCTTGCTGAAAATGTACGGTCTGTACAAGCAAGGCAGCAATGGCGACGTGCAAGGCGAACGTCCCGGCATGACTGACTTTGTCGCGCGTGCCAAGTGGGATGCCTGGCAGGCGATGAAGGGCGTACCACAGGAACAGGCACAGCAGCAGTACATCGACTTAATCGCTGAACTCAAGGGCTGATTTCCCGGTCTCGACCGCTCTCGTTGGCGAGTTGACAATAAAAAACCCGCCTCGGCGGGTTTTTTATTGCGCATACAGCAACATCATTGAACACTCAGCGTTTTGCCACGACGTCGCGATTGAGCAGATTCGGCGGCGTTTTCCCGGACAGCGCGGCGATCAGGTTATCCGCAGCGCAATTAGCCATTGCCAACCGCGTCGGCGTCGAGGCACTGGCAATATGGGGCGTCAGCACCACATTCGACAATCCCAGGAAATCGGGATGCAAGGCCGGTTCGTTCTCAAACACATCCAGTCCGGCTGCCGCGATCTTGTGTTCGCGCAGTGCGGCGATCAGTGCGACATCATCGACAATGCCGCCACGCGCCAGATTGATCAGCGTCGCCTGCGATTTCATCAACGCCAGGTCGGCGGCCTTGATAGTGTGATGCGACTCCTTTGAATACGGCAACACCAGAATCACATGATCGGCGGTGCGCAACAACTGCTCCTTGCTGACATAACGGGCGTGGTTGGCGCGCGCTTCCAATTCTGGCGTCAGCGCCGAGCGGTTGTGATACAGCACCTGCATGTCGAAGCCCATCGAGCGCCGGGCAATTGCCTGGCCGATGCGGCCCATGCCGATGATGCCCAGCGTTGATCCGTGCACATCGGGACCGACGAAACTGTCATAACTCCATTTTTTCCAGTGCCCGGCGCGCAGCCAATGTTCCGATTCGGTCACACGGCGCGCAGTCGCCATCAGGAGTGCCCAGCCGAAATCGGCCGTAGTCTCGTTCAACACGTCAGGCGTATTGGTGGCCTGCACGCCAGCGGCGGTCGCTGCAGCGATGTCGATGTTGTTGTAACCGACCGCCATGTTGCACACCGCCTTGAGTTGCGGGTTGGCGGCAAACAAGGCGGCCGTCACCGGCTCGCTCGGGGTCGAAAAAAGACCATCCTTGCCGCGCACCTTCTCGCTCAATTCCTCGCTGCTGAAAATCCGGTCTTCCTGATTGGACTCGACCTCGAAATGCTGCGCCAAACGCTCCAGCACAGCGGGGAACACAGCGCGTGCCACCAGCACCTTGGGTTTCTGAGCTGAATTTGCTTGCTTATTTACGTCGGTACTCACTATTCTCCTCGCTGCGTTTATTGGGTTTAAATGAAAAACAGGAAAGTCATCACGATGAACAACGGCATCAGAATCGCCAGCGACCAGAGCATGTAGCCAAAGAACGATGGCATCTTGATGCCGCGATCTTGGGCAATTGCCTTGACCATCATATTGGGTGCATTACCGATATAACTGTTGGCCCCCATGAACACCGCCCCCGCCGAAATCGCCGCCAGTGTCGATGACAGTGTCGTCATCAGCGTCTTGGCGTCGCCTGATGCGGTATTGAAGAAAACCAAGTAAGTCGGTGCATTGTCCAGGAACGAGGACAGAATGCCGGTCACCCAGAAATACATGGCGTTGATCGGCTGGCCGTCGGGACCGCTCACGGCCCTAACGATGAATCCAAATGCCCCCGCCTCACCGGCGCGCAACATGGCAATAACCGGGATGATGGTAACGAAAATGCCGGCAAACAACTTGGCCACCTCCAAAATCGGCCCCCAGGTGAAATCATTTCCCTGTCGCGCGGCCGCCGGCGTACGCCACAGCGAGACCAGAATCACCAGCAGCAACGCCACATCACGTAACAGGTTCTGTAGCGCAACCGGCGTACCCATGATGGAAAATTCAATGCCAGGCTTCCAGAACCCGCTCATCAACACCAGCGCAATGACGACCAGCAACAGGATGAAATTGAACTTGCCTTCGAAACGGATACGCGAATCCGGCGTCGGGTCCAGTACTGGCAGCCGTTCTTCTTCCTTGTTATGGTAATAATGACGATCCAGAAAATAGAAAATCGCCAGCAAGGCGACACAAATGAACGCCGTCTCGGGGAAGATGTGTTGCATGGTCCAGAAGAAATCGACGCCCTTGAGGAAACCCAGGAACAGCGGCGGATCGCCCAATGGCGTGAGCGCGCCACCAGCATTGGCCACCAGAAAGATAAAGAACACCACGATGTGCACGGCATGCTTGCGATTGTCATTGGCGCGTATCAGCGGCCGAATCAACAGCATCGAGGCACCGGTGGTTCCCATGACACTGGCCAGCAACGTGCCCAGAGCCAGCAAACCTGTGTTAAGCGCGGGCGTGCCATGCAGATTGCCGCGCACACAAATACCGCCGGCCACCACATACAACGCCGTGAGCAAGGCAATAAAAGGAATGTACTCCGCCAGCAAGGCGTGGACGGCCCCCGCTGCAGCGCCATAGATACCGAAGGCTAGCGCAAAGGGCGCCAGAAATAGCACGGCCCAGACCAGGGCAATCTTGCCAAAATGCTGATGCCAAAAGTGCTCAAACAACAAAGGCCCGAGCGCAATCGACAACAACAGACCAATAAATGGTATCCCCCACAATGCGGACAAGCTGCCGCCATCGAGATCGGCCGCCATGGCAAGATTGGGAAGCAGACAAAAGCACAGCAGTGCCGTCGCTGGCAGGGCGACCTGAAGAGTGAGACGTGTTGTACGCAATGGAAATCCTTACAAGGGAAATGCTTAAATCGACCGCACACTATAGCAGGCGACTCCTCAGAAACTGCTGCCAACAAGGCGCAAATTTGATCGTTTTCCCTACCATTCACGGCAGATCGCAATAAACACAAGGCGTACAAAGCCAGTTAACTACAAAATCACACAATAAATTCTAGTTATTGAATCTCAAAAACTTGGCGCAAATAGGTCACATAAGCTTCGTCTTCGCACATATTCTTGGCAGGCGTATCCGATAGTTTGGCAACCGGCTGCCCATTACAGCGCACCATTTTCATGACTATTTGCAGCGGCGTATAACCTAGGTCGTTGGTCAGGTTGGTGCCGACGCCAAAGGCGACCTTGGCGCGATCCTTGAAGCGCATGTACAAGGACACTACTTTATCGAAATCGAGCCCGTCGGAAAACACCAAGACCTTGCTATTGGTATCGACGCGATTATCGTTGTAATGCTGGAGCAAGCGTTCGCCCCATTCAAATGGATCGCCCGAATCATGGCGCGCGCCATCGAACAGCTTGCAGAAATACATGTCGAAGTCGCGCAGGAAGGCATCCATGCCATAGACATCCGACAAGGCAATACCAAGATCGCCGCGGTATTCGCGCGCCCACATTTCAAAACCGTAAATCTGCGAATCGCGCAGGCGCGGGCCAAGGGCCTGGCAGGCCTGCAAGTATTCGTGCGCCATTGTGCCCAACGGCGTCAAATCGTGTTGCATGGCAAACAGGACATTTGACGTACCGGCGAAATGATTGCCCATGTTTTGCTTCATGGCCTGGATCACTTCCGCATGCCAGCTGCGCGAAAAGCGTCGGCGCGTGCCGTAGTCGGCGATCTTACAGCCAGCCAGCGATGGATTTTCGGTCAACAGGGCAATCTTGTCGCGCAGGCGCGCACGGCCAGTGTCGTAGTCAGGGGTACGTTGGGTGGCGCGAAAATACACTTCGTTGACGATCGCCAGCACCGGCACTTCAAACAGAATCGTATGCAGCCATGGCCCCTTGACCTGGATTTCAATCTCACCGTTGTTGGCTGGCGACGGTGTGACACTGATGTATTTTTCGTTGAGATGGAACAGATCGAGAAAATCGACGAAGTCACTCTTGATGAAACGGAAGCTACGCAAATACGACAGCTCCTGCTCTTGAAAGCGCAAACGGCAGAGCGCCGCGATTTCGGCCTTGATTTCATCGATATACGGGGTCAAGTCGATGTCTTCGTTACGGCATTTGAAGCGGTATTCGACTTGCGCACCGGGAAAATGATGTAATACCACCTGCATCATCGTGAATTTGTACAGGTCGGTATCAAGCAAGGAAGAAATGATCATGGGCCGGGCGCTTCACATTGGGCTGCTGCAATGAACGGGGCATCATCTTACCGCGAATCAGGCCGGGTTAAGCCCGCCTGACATCAGGGTTGATTGACTGGCAATACATCGAGGCGATTTGCGCCTCAGCGCATCGCTGCATTGGGGCGACGCCCTTTGACGTAGCTGTCGCTCGGCAAATACCGGGCGCCATCAAGAAAACGCCAGTCACTGGCAGGATTGTGACCATCCTTGTAGACCAGCGTACCAATAAATGTCCCCATGCTCGACTGTTGATCGAGCGCCCGAAACACGATTGGACCCAACGGTGTATCGACGCCGATGCCACGCATGGCCGCGATCAGTTTTTCACTGTCGGTGGAGCTGGCCTTGCGCATACCGGCGGCAATGGACATGATGCTGCTATAGCCAAAGATGGCCGCCATATGCGGCGCCTCGTTAAAACGCTTGAGGTAGGCCTCGCGGAAGCGCTGGTGCTCTGGCAAGCTGACCTGCTCGTCCGGGTAACCGAGCACCACCCAGTTACGCACAGCCTCATACTTCCCCTGCATATTGCCCAGCGCTTCCCCTGCCGACAATGAAAACACCTTGCTGGTGGCAAACAGACCCTGCCGGCTGCCCTCCTCAATGAACTGCTGCAAATCGGCGCCAAAGGTGGCATTGAAAATCGCCTGTGGACGCGCCTGACGCAAGACCTGCACAGCATTGGCCGCATTGAGCTTGCCCAATGCAGGCCATTGCTCGGCGACAAACTCGACATCAGGGCGTTGCTCCTTGAGCATCAGCTTGAAATTGGCGACTGCACTCTGGCCATATTCATAATTGGGCGCAATTATGGCCCAGCGACGTACTGGCAACTTAGCAGCAGCTTCGGCCAGCATGGCCGCCTGCATATAGGTCGAAGGCCGCAAGCGGAAGGTATAGCGATTGCCCTTGTCTAGCGTAATGGCGTCCGACAAGGCATCGCCGACGACAAACAGGGTTTTCTGCGCCACCGCCACCTTGGCCACAGCGAGTGCGACATTCGACAACATCGATCCACTGAGCACATCAACGTGATCCATTTTTAGCAACGCTTCGGCATTATGTACCGCGGCATCAATGCTGCCATTGTCGTCACGGCTGACCAGTTCGACGTTGCGGCCCAGCAAACCGCCACTGGCGTTGAGCTCGGCCACCGCCATTTCGGCGCCATTGCGATAGCCCTGGGCTGACTGCGGTACGCCGCCATCACTATTGATCGCACCAATGCGTATGTTCTGGGCCTCAGCCGCAGTGGCCAACAGCAGGACCAAAGCGGCCGCCAGAGTGCTTAGAGTGCGCTTCATCATTTGCTTTTTTGTTGGTACGACGTGCACTTTTTATCTTGCCCTTGCATGAATGAATATTTCATATTTACTTATACGTAATCTGTATAAGCCTCATTTGTGAGAAAAGTTGAATTGCCTTAAAATACAGGGCTTTCCAGCCGGTTGTATTGGAATTGTTGCACTAGGAGCAGATTTTCCCGAGAAAACTCCAAAGAGTTTATCGGCATCAGCATGAAACGATCGCGAGAACAGGCGCGCTATAGCGCGATACATCTTGGCGTAAATTTCAATTTCTAGTGCAAAATGAACCGTGCCATATTGCCATTAATTACGGCTAAATTAGCCATCGGTTTCAAGAAATTTTACAGATTGGACTGTTATGACCCACGTTGTGACCGACTCCTGCATCCGCTGCCGTTATACGGACTGCGTTGATGTATGCCCGGTTGATTGCTTCCGCGAAGGCCCAAATTTCCTCGCCATTGATCCTGACGAGTGCATTGATTGTGCCGTTTGCGTCGCAGAATGCCCGGTCAATGCGATCTATGCGGAAGAAGATGTTCCCGCCGATCAGCAAGAATTCATCAAGCTCAATGAACAATTGGCGCGCAACTGGCCATCGATCACCAAGACCAAGGCGCCGCTGGCAGAAGCCGAGGAATGGAAAGACGCGACCAACAAACTGGAATTCCTGCAGCGATAAGCTAACAGCACCGCTATCAGTCGATAGCACAGCCTTTATCTAGCCAACCAGCCAAGATCAGGAAGGCGTGTCAAACACGCCAACCTGCCTTGGCCGCTAGCCACTTGAGCCGAGCAAACCATCTCAACTGAAACGGAAATTGGATTTTTATGAACAACTTCAAGATTGCGGCCGCTGACGCCGGCAAGACAACGCCGATCGAAACCGATGCCGTCATCGTCGGTGCCGGCCCGGTCGGCCTGTTCCAGGTATTCGAACTGGGCTTGCTGGAAATCAAGGCGCACATCATTGATTCGCTGGCCAATGTCGGCGGCCAATGCGTCGAACTGTACCCTGACAAGCCTATCTATGACATCCCAGCTGTGCCGGTCTGCACCGGCCAGGAACTGACCGACAACCTGTTGAAGCAAATCGAGCCGTTTGATCCAACCTTCCATCTGGGTCAGGAAGTATCGCTGGTGCAAAAGCGTGAAGACGGTCGCTTTGATCTGGAAACGTCAGCCGGCACCAAGTTCATCACCAAGACCATTTTCATCGCCGCCGGTGTCGGTTCGTTCCAGCCGCGCACGTTGAAGGTCGATGGCATTGAACAATTCGAAGGTTCGCAACTGTTCTATCGCGTCAAGGACCCGGTCGTGTTCGAAGGCAAGAATATTGTCATCTGCGGCGGCGGCGACTCGGCGCTGGACTGGGCGCTCAACTTCGTCGGCAAGGCTGAATCGGTTGTGCTGCTGCACCGTCGCGATGAATTCCGCGCCGCGCCAGCGTCGGTGGCCAAGATGAGGGAATTGTGCGAACAGTACGAAATGCAATTCGTGGTCGGCCAGGCCACTGGACTCGAAACCAAGGATGGCAAACTGTCCGAAATCAAGATCACTGGCGCTGATGGCGTCACCCGTCGACTGCCGCTGGACATGCTGCTGGTGTTCTTCGGCCTGTCGCCAAAACTCGGCCCAATCGCTGAATGGGGCCTGGACATCGAGCGCAAGCAATTGAAAGTGGTCGATACCGAAAAATTCGAAACCAATGTGCCTGGCATTTTTGCCGTCGGCGACATCAATACCTATCCGGGCAAGAAAAAGCTGATCCTGTCGGGCTTCCACGAAGCTGCATTGGCCGCTTTCGGCGCTGCGCCCTACATCTTCCCGGAAAAGAAGATCCATATGCAGTACACCACCACCTCGCCCAAGCTGCACAAAATTCTCGGCGTGGAAACACCGGTCTTCGACTAACCGGTTGTGTAATTTCATTGCAAGCCCCGTTCCGCTGCTCGGACCGGGGCTTTTTTATTGACAACAGGCAATGATCAGGCATTTCCTGACTACAGTGCACCGCCGAACCCACTCAATCGTTGATGATCACATGGGCTTTGCGCAACAACTGAAAAGCTGTTTGTCGACATTCCATTGTGGTCTATCATGCAACCGCACGGTCACCACAACGAGCGATGCCGAGCAATGCCCAGCCATGCTAGTATATTGCAATGCAACATAGCTAGTTTTAGTGTGTTTTCAGTCAACGCTACCGCAACCGCGGCCAACGACGTGACTGCCAAGTTTGATGTGTAAGGGTTACCATGCTTTATCAACTTCACGAACTAAACCGCGCCTTTCTCAATCCGTTGATGCAATGGGCAGAAACCTCAGCCAAGCTGTTTTCCGACCCGGTTTCGCCATTGGCCCACACGCCCTTTGCGCAGCGCATTGCCGCAGGCTACGAATTGCTATACCGGATAGGCAAGGATTACGAAAAACCGCAATTTCAGATCGAATCCACGGAAATTAACGGAAAAACCGTCGATATTATTGAAAAGATCGCCGAAAACAAGCCATTTTGTCGCCTGATTCATTTTGGCAAAGACCTCGACAGCAAACAGCTCGCTGCACTCAAGCAGCCGACGGTATTGCTGGTGGCGCCATTGTCGGGCCATCATTCGACGCTGCTGCGCGACACTGTGCGCGGACTGCTGCCCAACCACGACGTCTATATCACCGATTGGACCGATGCACGCATGGTGCCGCTGGAACAAGGCGATTTCCATCTGCATGACTATATTTACTACATACAAGACTTCATCCGCCAGCTCGGTCCTGATGTGCACGTGATTTCGGTTTGCCAGCCAACGGTACCAGTGCTGGCGGCGATTGCCTTGATGGCGACCGCCAACGACCCCAAGTTACCCAAAAGCATGACCATGATGGGCGGCCCGATTGATGCACGCAAGTCGCCGACCTCGGTCAATGACCTGGCCACCGAAAAGCCGTTCAGCTGGTTCGAAAATACGGTGATCTACAGCGTCCCGGCCAATTTCCCCGGTTTTGGCCGCAAGGTCTATCCTGGTTTTCTGCAACATGCCGGTTTCGTCGCCATGAACCCGCGCCGCCATGCCGAGAGCCACTGGGACTTCTACATGCATTTGCGCGACGGCGACGATGAGTCGGCTGAAAGCCATCGCAAGTTCTACGACGAATACAATGCCGTGCTCGATATGCCGGCTGACTTTTATCTGGAAACCATCAAGATCGTGTTCCAGGATTTCGATCTGCCGAAGGGCACCTGGGTGGTCGAAGGCAAGCCAGTGCGGCCGCAGGACATCAAGTCGGTGGCCTTGTTTACTATCGAAGGCGAACTCGACGATATCTCTGGTTCCGGCCAGACCCAGGCCGCGCAGGATTTGTGCTCGTCGATTCCGAAAGCACGCAAGCAGCATTTCACCGCCCCCAAATGCGGCCACTACGGCATTTTTTCTGGCCGCCGCTGGCGCGAACTGGTCTGCCCCAAGATCGGAGAATTCATCAAGGCCAACGCCTGAGGTACTAAAGTCCGTCGGCTCCGCCCAGAAACAAGCCTTTGTCGCTGCCCATTTGCAGCACAAAGGCTTTTTTATTGCGGCACTTAGAACTTGGCACCGCATTGGCGCTAACAATCCCCGCCCATTTCCCGGATAATACGGCTTTTGCTTCGCTCCAAACGCCTGTCCACCGTGTCCCTCGCCGCCGCCCCGACCCTCGCCGACCAGATCGAAAACCTGCTGCCGCAGACCCAATGCAGCAAATGCGGCTATCCGGCTTGCCGACCTTATGCCGAAGCCATTGCTGATGGCCGCGCTGCGTTCAATCAATGTCCGCCTGGTGGCGCCGAAGGAATTGCACGCTTGGCCAGCCTGCTGGGCCAGCCCTTGCTGCCGCTCAATCCCGTCAATGGCGTCGAACGCAGCCGTACCCGCGCGGTCATCGATGAAGCAGCGTGCATCGGTTGCACCTTGTGTATCCAGGCTTGTCCGGTCGATGCCATCGTCGGCGCCGCCAAGCAGATGCATACGGTCTTGCCGGACGCCTGCACGGGTTGCGATCTGTGTGTTGCACCGTGTCCGGTCGATTGCATTGCTATGGTCGAGATCACACCCGGCCGCAGCGGCTGGATGGCCTGGTCGCAGTCCTTGGCTGATGATGCACGCGCGCGTCATGATTTCCGCACGCTGCGCCTGCAACGCGAAAAAGATGAAAACGATGCCCGGCTAGCCGCCAAAGCTGCGGCCAAACTTCGGGAAGTTGCCGCTGCCAGCGCTGCCAATCCCACGCAACAAGCCGAGCAAGCGCGCAAAAAAGCCATCATCCAGGCCGCCATTGAACGTGCGCGCCTGAAGAAAGAACAAGCCAGCAAACCGCCAGCCACTACCTGACCACTATGAACAGCGAAAAACGCCGTGAAATCTTCAGCCGCCTGCGTCAGACCAACCCCACGCCGACCACCGAACTGGAATACAGTACGCCGTTCGAACTACTGATCGCCGTACTACTGTCGGCGCAAGCCACCGATGTCTCGGTCAACAAGGCCACACGCAAGCTGTATCCGGTTGCCAATACACCTGCCAAGCTTTACAAGCTGGGCGTGGACCAACTGATTCCCTATATCCAGACCATCGGCCTGTTTCGCACCAAGGCCAAGAATGTGATCGAAACCTGCCGTTTGCTGCTGGAACTGCACGATGGCGAAGTGCCGCAAACCCGCGAAGAACTGGAAGCGCTGCCCGGCGTCGGCCGCAAAACCGCCAATGTGGTGCTCAACACCGCCTTCGGCCATCCCACCATTGCGGTGGACACGCATATTTTCCGCGTCTCCAACCGCACCGGTCTTGCGCCCGGCAAGGATGTCGATGAAGTCGAACGCAAACTAATGAAGTTCGTCGCGCCAGAGTTTTTGCAGGATGCTCACCACTGGTTGATACTGCATGGCCGCTACACCTGTATTGCGCGCAAGCCCCAATGCTGGAACTGTATCATTGCCGACTTGTGCGAATTCAAGCAAAAGACGCCATTGCCAAGCAAGGGCGTTTAAGCCACCCGTGCCGCTCTGCGCACGCACCGGACGGCACCGCCGATAGGACGTACAATAGCGTTTTAACGTTCTAGTCGCCGCAATGTTCAACCCGTCCCAGGAGGATGTCCGCCGCTTTTTTTGCGACGTCTTCAGCAAGCATCGCAACCACCAGATTCTCACACCGCTGGAAACCATCGCCAGCGACTGGATCATGCAGCATCCCGAATACGACAGCATCCTGACTGACCTGGACAAGGCCCTGGCAGCGGATTATTCAGTTGAGCAGGGGCATAATCCATTTCTGCATCTGTCCATGCACCTATCGATCAGCGAACAGATTTCCATTGATCAACCGCCCGGCATTCGCAAGGCCTTTCAAGCACTACTGCAACGCAAAGGCTCGGAGCATGACGCACATCATGAAATCATGGAGTGCCTGGGAGAAATGATCTGGACCGCACAACGCACCGGCCAGCCACCAGACAGCGCAGCCTATATCGAAAATATCAAGCGTCGTTGAACGCCTCATTGACACGCATTCATCGCTGGTAGCGACATCGCGCACTCTCCGCCGTAGACGGCAAGCGGCCCATGCAAGCACTGCTTTGCATGGGCCGCTTGCACATCATGGCTTGATTGTGGGGGGCTGGAACTTGCGCCCCAGCCTTATGCTTAAAATGCCATCTTCACACCGACGTTGAAACCCATGCTGTTGAGTCCCGAATTATCAATGCTATTTTCCGCACTCAGGCGCACATCAAGCCGGGTCTGCTTGCTCACATGCCCGGACACCCCAGCACTTAACTTCACGCGTGTACCTGGCAATTGATCCTTGAACGCGACGTCAGGATTATCTGGCGTGGAGAACACGGTAGTCGGGGTAGGCCCACTGCTATGCAACACATGCAATGCCAGCCAGCCAGTCGATACCCGGTCGTCTTCACGCGCGGTCTTGGACAAATGCACGCCAACCCGGGACAACACGCTGCTGCTAGAATCCACGTTGACGCCGGTGTCAGCATCGATGTTGAACGGCTTCATGCTAATCGCCTGCACCACAACCTGTGCCTGCGGCTGAATGCGATAGCCACTACCAAGCTCAAACGAATGACCGACTTCCAGCGAACCCGCCGCACCATAGCCAGCCGCTGAGGCATAGATGCCATCGGCAGAATTGCTGCTCATGCTGTAACGGGTCCCCTGCAATACGATATCCGCATAGGCACCACTCTCGTCGAGATGAGTGAAATAGGCGCCCAGACTATACCCTTTCATATTGTTGCGCCCGGCATACACATCCAGATCGCCAGCTTCACGGTGCTTCACGCGCGCATCGCTACTACCGCCAGCAGCATACAACCCGACGCTGGCACGATCATTATCACGTGTGCTGACAAACACATCACTACCAACCTGAAAACCGGCAATCTCTTCTTCATCACGACCAATCGTCGTGCTGGTGGCGCTCTGGCTTACGATCTGTCCATACGTCCGTCCCCACACATAGGGGCCATCCTGCTTGGTCAATTCATCGATGGAGCCCATACGCTCTTGCAGCGAACCAAGTACGGTCTCGCCATAACGCAAAACCTGATTGCCTAGCGCACCATACAGCACGCCTTCCTTGCGGGTCGAACTGACCAGGAACCAATCATCTGCATCCAACAGACCACCGCGTTTAAGGCGGTACTCGTAGGCACCGGCAAACAGTTTATCGGTCAGCTTGAACGCCGTTGCATCCGTGGTGGCCTCGTTAATGGCGTCAACTACTTTAATGCCATCACCATCCGTTACAGCGCCAAAGCCACCTGCATTGATGACATTGAGCATGGTCGTTCCTGTGGCACGGCCACCATCGAGCGTGATCCGATCGGTCGCAGAATCACTTTTGCCCAGCACTGTATACATATTGACTGTGCCGCCTTGCCCTTCCCAACTGGTTGCCGCCAATGTACGGCCAGCCGTCATCGGCAGCGTCGGCCCGGTCATATTGACAACACCAGCCAGTGTCATGCGCTCGACTTCGGAATCCGCAGTCATGTTCCAGGTACTGCGGGCATCGATCTCCATGTCAAAGGGATCCACAAAACCAGTCAGAACCGCGCCGTGCTGCAATGCCAGTTTTGTACCAGACACGCCGAAGACGTTACCGGTCAGTTGTGCGCCTCCGCTTGAACCATCAAGGACCAACGTGCCTGCCGACAGTACGGTATCGCCGGTGTAGTCAGTGCTCCCGGTCAGCGTCAACGCACCGTCGCCGGTCTTGGTCAAGCCACCGCTACCTTTGATATCGCCAGCAAACAGAGTATCTTCAGTCTGATTGACTTCGAGAGTCTGTTCACCAAGCGTGATCAGACTACCGTTGACGCCGCGCAAATTCTTGATGCTGGCACCGGCATCGACAGCGCTGATGTCAAAGACCGCGCTCGTCGAAGCAAGTCCAAGCGACGAATCAGCAATGCTGCCCGCACCGGTTAATGCCAGCGTCCCACCTGCGACGATCGTATCGCCGGTATAGGTATTGATACCGTTCAAGGTCAGCACATTGTCGCCGGTCTTGCGCAGACCACCAGCGCTGCCTCCCGACACAGCCTCGTCCTGGATGACGCCATTGAATGTACCGCCGCCCTTGATTTCCAGCGTCGTGTTGCCCAATGCAATCACGCTGTCGGTACCGTTATCGACCAGTTCACCAATGCTGCCGAAAGAACCTGCCAGACCGGAGACGTCGAATACCGTCCCGGCAGCGTCGGCAAAGACCAATCGACCACCATTCAGGTCAGCATCGTCCT
>JAMFSU010000082.1 GCA_026225475.1 Duganella sp. | reverse complement strand
CCGCGTAATCGATGGCGTTGTTGTAGAGGATGGCCTTTTGCTGGTCGTCCACGCTCAGGTTGTCGGTCGAACTCCAGGCCACACCATTGATGAAGGTGCCGGAACCGGTTTGCGTCACCGCCGCTTGGCGGATCAGGTTGTTTTCTGTGGTGGCGTCGTAGTAGAAGAGGTTGGTGTCAGGTTGCAACGCTGCCGGCAGGTTCGATACCAGCAGGCTCGGGCCAAATGCGGAGAGCATGTCGCCACCTGAGACACAAAAGCCGTTGATCCTAAAGAACCCACGGCCTTTTGTTGCTTTGGGCCTGACTGGACTGAAAAAACAGCGCCATACAACAATTTTCTTGACGTGCAGGCTTTGAAAAGTTAATACTTTGCAAGTCCCCGAGAAAGACGGGAACAGGTTTAGCAGCCTGATTTGCAAAAAAGCGCACGAACGGCGCAATGCCGTTTTTTTTCGTGTGACGCTGGTGTACGTCCTTTATGGGCGGCAGTAGCGGGGAGGCTTCGGCCTGCTGGTTTTCTTTTTTGCACCAGTCTGCTAACCCTACTATTTGTCGCCCACCCCGTTTAGCAGCGGAGTTCTGTTTAACCAAGCAAAAAGGAAATGTCTCATGTCTAGCTCGCTCCCACCCGATCAAAATCCAATCCAACCAACGCACCAAGATTTCCGCTGGATACACGCGCCTAACAAGGATCCTGCTTTAGCCGGATTTATCGAGCTCACCCACGATATTGCCGCGGGCGTCAGTAGCTGCCTGCAAATCATCTATGCCAGCGAACTGGCGCGTGAGATAAACATCGACGCCGATCCAGGGCAAGAATCTGCACCATCGATTGGCAAGACAGATGCTGCCAATTTAATGCGCCTGTCGATGGCGGCCACGACACTGCTGTGCCGTGCTTCGGAAGATTGCATTGCGGGCTTCAATAAATCCACTGAAAAGTAACATCAGTGCTTGCACGGACCGCTAACGAATTCCATGCAAGCCAATAAATACCAATCGAGATAACTGTGTCATGCAGTTATTTATTGGATGACTTGAGCACTACCGATTACCCAGACCAGTTGCTACTGGACAAAGTGCCAGTAGCAGAGGTGCGATCAGATAGGCAAGCGGCCCCTCAAGTGCCGCTGCGCGCCAGCATCTTCCAGCGGCCATTGGTCTTGACCCAGCACATCAATACCTTGATGTGGCTGGTGCTGGTTTTGTTATCGGCCAAATTGTTCACGACGTCATAGGTATGCCGCACGATGCCGACTTGACCCACGATATCGACGGTTTGATCAGAGGTATTAATCGACAGATAGCGCTTCTTACCTGCAATATTTTCCAGCAAGACGTCCTTGCTCCAGACCCGACCGTCGGAATGGGAGTAGGTAAGATGGTCGTGCACAATCTCCTTCAAGACTTTGCCGTCGCCATCGACCAGTGCATGCCTTAACAGCTCCACTGAATCTTCCAGCGAGACGACCTCGGCCGCGACTGCGGTCGGTGCCAGCCCTGCTGCTGCGATGCCCATGCCGAGTGCGACCAATGCATTCCTGCGCGAGATGTTACTTTGTTCCATGATGTCTCCAATATAAGTTTTTATTTCCGGCTTGCCGAAACCGGTTCCTGCATGACCTGCGCGGTCATCTGCTGATACGGCACACAGCAGCTACGCTGGCGCTTACTGCCTCTTTTGCCACACTGAACGTACTTGAATTTCTGCAGCCGCTCGCAGCAAGCCATACACAATCGACATGCTTGCCTCCCTTGTAGACAATCGCTGCACGCAGGACATAGTTCCCAGGTACGACCGAATCGATCAGAACGTACAGATTAGCATGTTAATTCACGCATTTTTTGATTACATAAATCACAATATACTTGAATATCGCAAAAAACAAGAGCACCTCCTTCCAATATTGATCAAATCGATCGCTTTTGAAAAAGAGGACTAGTGATGACCACGCGAGCATGCCGTATCAGGCAACCGGTACTGACAGCATGCTCAAGAAAATGACAATGGGGAGGGAGAGGGAGATGGCAACGCAACCGAACTCAATTGAACAGATCGCCCTGCAGCACGGCGACCTCCTGACCCGGCTCAGACAAGGAAACCAATCCGCTTGCCCGCACCCCCAGCAAGCGAATTTTTTGCGTCAATGCAACGCGCTTGAGGCACGCCCCTGCCGCCTTGCGAATATCCGCGCCATCAAAGATAGCGACCGGCAAGGTGACATCCCTGGTCACGGAGCGAAAATCGGCATAGCGCAATTTGAGGCCGATGGTTTTACTGGCGTAACCCTTACGCTTGAGATCGTCCGCCAGACGCATGCACAAGGCAGTAAAAATATCAGACAGCTCGGCGCGATCATGGCGCACATGCAAGTCTTTTTCGAAGGTGCTTTCACGGCTGATCGATTTCGGTTCTGAAGCCAGCACCATAGGCCGCTCGTCGATGCCGTGCGCGACCCGGCTGAGCCACTCGCCGTTGGATATGCCGAAGTGCTGCACCAGCAACGCCGGTGGCGTGTTGGCCAGCTCGCCGATGGTATGAATCCCCAATCCCGTCAATTTTTCGTAGGCCTTAGGGCCGATGCCGTTGATTTTTTTGGTCGCCAGCGGCCAGATGCGCGTCTTGACGTCATCAAGCGCCAAAATGGTAACGCCGTTGGGCTTGTTGAGATCAGAACCGATTTTTGATAATAGCTTGTTGGGCGTGATGCCAATCGAGCAGGTCAAACCAGTCGCATCGAATACGGCCTGCTTGAGACGCTGCGCCAGTGTGTGGCTATCCTCCTCCATGTCGGTGAGGTCGATGTAGATTTCGTCAATGCCGCGATTTTCGATGTTAGGCGCGATGGCGGCGACGGCTTCCTTGAACTGCCGCGATTTCTCACGATAGGCGTCGAAGTTGGCAGGCAAAATCACTGCATCGGGCGCCAGCTTGGCCGAACGCATCAGGCCCATTGCAGAAAACACGCCAAGTGCACGTGCCTCATAGGTCGAGGTGGTAATCACACCGCGTCCGACATAGTCGCCGAGACGGGCAAATTGCCTGCTGCCATCTGCTCGCATCAGCGGGGCATCGACATTGCGTCCGCCCACCACAACCGGCCGACCGCGTAGCTCGGGATAGCTCAGCAATTCCACGGAGGCAAAAAAGGCATCCATGTCGAGGTGAGCGATTCTGCGTGAATGGGAAGTGGCGCGCATGGCAACTTGCATCTGAAATGCAGGCTGTCATGCACCTGAAATAGCGTTATTTCAGGCACATACACCGCGCTACATTACAATCATTATTAACTGTTTAAATATACAGTATTTATACAGAAAATAAAATGCCCGAATCACCTCGTGGATGCGCCGTCCCTCTCACGATCTACCTTCGACATGGCGCCAGCTTGATCCACATAGGGGCAGACATTACCTGGCAGAACGGCGATTTGGCTGGCCCACTTGCGCCACCAATACGACAGAAGAGACAATACGCATCTTGGCCGAGCAAGTCTCGCCCTTAGCCATCAATATCGGAGAAGCAATGGGAGCGGCAGTCAGCATTGAGAAAATCATGAGCACCAAACTCGTCACTGTACAACTGGACGACACGCTGGAGACGGTCAAGGCTATCTTTGACAATCTGAAATTTCACCATGTGCTGGTGGTGGAAGAGCGCAAGTTATTGGGCGTCGTGTCGGACCGTGACCTGTTCAAGGCACTGAGCCCGAATATCGGCTCGGCCAGGGAGTCCTATCAGGACTTGGCCAGCCTCAACAAGCGCGTGCACCAAGTTATGACGCGTCGCCCGGTGGTGTTGCAACAAACTGCCACGGTGGACGACGCGATTCATCAGTTCAATACGCATAACGTCTCCTGCCTGCCGGTGGTTGATCTGAATAACCATCCGGTCGGCATCGTCAGTTGGCGCGACATTCTCAAGAATCTGCGCATTCATCCTACTGTTGCCTGAGTCTGCCTGACCTCAAACCAGCGCGGCTGCATTGACCACCACAGTGGCATAACGGTCAGCCAGTTCGGCCAGTGCTACCCGTTGCACGTCGGCGGCAGCAATGAAACCGTTGCCGAATGCATCGGGCAGATCACGCGTGGCGCAGGCAGCCGCCACCACGGTCGAGGCGTAACCATGATCGAGCGCCGACCGTGTGGTGGCGCTCACGCACATGTGCGTGGCAAAGCCGGTGATGATCAATTGTTTGCGGCCAGTCTTCTTGATTTCGGCATCGAGTGTGGTCGCGGCAAATGCATTGGGCAGACTTTTGATTACCACGGCTTCGCCCGACTGCGGCTGCACACCATCGATGATATTGACCCATTCGCGCTCAGGATCAAACAGGGCACTACCCGGTTTGGCATGGTGCACTACATGAATCACTGGTGCACCCGCCTGCCGCGCCTGGCGCAATAACACGACGATCTCGCCGACAGCAGCATCAATGCCGCTCATCGGCACAGCGCCAGTGGTGTATTCGGTCTGATGATCAATCACAATCAATACTGCCTCCGGCCATGTCGCGGCGCGTGGATTGCCACCGGCGATCTGAATCAGGGTCTTGGGTTGTGCCACGATGTGCTCCTTGAAAAGGTGAAAAGGTG
>JAMFSU010000008.1 GCA_026225475.1 Duganella sp. | reverse complement strand
GTTACAGAAAGAAGAACCGCCGGACTATGAGCGCGGATAGCGCAATGCGCAGCGAGCAGTTTCAAAAATCCGCTTCTGCGTCGCCGGTGGTGTGGGGTAAGCATCGGGAGAAGAGAGCCGCATGTTTAAGCGCAGCGAGTTTGCGGCTCTCCCGATGGTTACCCCACAGCGCCGGGAACCCCGTAGGGGCGACGTAGTAGCGGTCGCCTTTCTTTGCTTACTTATCTTTGGGCGAGACCAAAGAAAGTGAGCGGCTGCCGGGCCGCCCCCGGCTAGCGCGTCCGAAGAAAACAAAGCATCAGCAACCAAGAAAAGCCGGCTTTTCATAACTGAACCGCACCAAACAAAGCCAAGGCTCCCGCTTTTATTCACACGTCACACAGAGGTACTCAGTAGACGTCCGGCACCATGATTTCATTCGCCACTTCGCGACGGAAATAGCCGTCGTGCCGCTCGCGCTCCGGCAAGGAAATCGCCGGATGTTCCACCTCACCGTAAGGCATCTGACTGAGCAGATGATGGATACAGTTGAGTCGGGCCTTCTTTTTATCTACCGCCTGCACCACCCACCATGGCGCTTCCGCGATATGGGTGCGTTCCAGCATGATTTCCTTGGCCTTGGTGTAGTCTTCCCAACGGCGGCGTGACTCCAGGTCCATCGGACTCAATTTCCACTGCTTCAGCGGATCATGGATGCGACTCAGAAAGCGCATGTGCTGTTCTTCATCCGTGATCGAAAACCAATACTTGATCAGTTGTATGCCAGAACGCGCCAGCATCCGTTCGAACTCCGGTGCCGATCGGAAAAATTCCTCATATTGGTCATCGGTACAAAAACCCATGACACGCTCAACGCCAGCACGGTTGTACCAACTGCGATCAAATAGCACCATCTCGCCGGCGGCCGGCAGATGCGATATATAGCGTTGAAAATACCATTGCGTGCGCTCGCGATCATTGGGCGCTGGCAATGCGGCGACGCGACAGACACGCGGATTGAGGCGCTGAGTGATGCGTTTGATCACACCACCTTTGCCAGCAGCATCGCGCCCTTCAAACAAGATCACCACCTTGTGGCCGGTAGCGACCACCCAATCCTGCAACTTGACCAGCTCGGCCTGCAAGCGGAACAGCTCGCGGAAATACAGGCGGCGGTCTTCCTTGTCCTGATCTTCGCTGCTGCCATCGGTGCCATACACGCCCGCGGCAAGTTGTTCGATGGTGCGGTCTTCAATTTCCAGTTCCAGCTCTTCGTCATAGCTGTCAGCCAGCTCAAGACGCATGCGGCGCATCAATTCGTCGTCGTTCATTTTTTCTCCGTGAGGCGAGCGCTGTCAGGCAGCGGCTACGCCGTAACATACACAGCGATTGTGACCCAGGAGTGACAGCCCACAGCATCATTGAGGGTCGTTCTGGCGCAATTGCCAAGCCTGCAAGGCTAGGCGATAACGTTCCAGTGCATCTTGATAAAGATCAAAGATGCAAGGACTACAACCGCTCTGACAACAATCTTCCAACGCTGGCGCCAACGGTGGCTGCGGGGCGGGGTCCGACACGACTGGCGCGGTGACCGATTTGCGAGGTTTGGCAGGCATCAAAAAATCCATCCGCAACGAGAGGAAGAGACCGCATCCGTTATAAATTTGATGCCATTATTTCCTATTGACAACGCCAGCGCACGAAAAGCGGAAATTCTGTTGGCAAATGACAATTCTTGCCGATTTCATCACTGTTTCAACGCTATTGCACGGCTATTTCAAGTAGCATTGTCTCCGGTTTGGATGCTGGCATCCAACGATAAAAACACCCCCACATGAGCGCAATTCCTCCACCGCAGCGCCCCATCCCGCCCCCGCCTGCTACCTGCGACAGCACGCGCATCGTCTTCCGCGCCAAGCTTTTGTTCTTCGTGATTTGTGTCGCGCTGTTGCTGATCGAATCCTGGCAAAACTGGAAAGCCTATAGTGAACAATTACGCGATGCCGATATCACCATCAGCAACATGGCACGGGCACTGGCGCAGCATGGCGACGATACGCTCAAGGCGGTCGATCTGGTTCTCGCCAGCGTGGTCGAAACGGTCGAAGCCGAAGGCGTGACAGCACAAAACAAGGCACGACTGCACAAGTTGTTGCAAGCCCGCGTAAAAGACCTGCCACAGTTAGCCGGGTTATACATGCTCGACGCTGCCGGCAATGTCATCGTCGATTCTCAGGAGCCGCAGTTTGAAAGCAATTTCAGCGCGCGCGTCTATTTTCAACATCACCGACAATTTCCGGAACGTACTCCCTTCATCGGTCCGCTGGTGCAGAATCCAAGTGGCGCCTGGCGGCTCAGTGTATCTCGCCGCATCGACCGTGCCGATGGCAGCTTCGACGGTGTCATTGTGGCCGGCATCGACATTGCGTATTTCCGCAATTTCTATGACAGTTTCGACATCGGCAACGATGGCTTGATCGTGCTGGGTCTCAACAACGGTACCTTGCTGGTGCGGCGACCGTTTCAGGAACGTGGTATCGGCTTTGACATGAGTCGGTTGCCGATCTTCCGCAACTATGTCGCAAAAAACCATGACGGTACCCATCCCACCCATTCCACCATTGACGGCAAGGACAGACTCAATGCCTACCGGCATTTCAATCAATTTCCCTTGTTTGTGGCGGTCGCAGTCGCCAACGATGAAGTGCTTGATGGCTGGATTGCCGATGCCTGGCGTCATGCTGCCGCCCTGCTGTTCTTGATCTTCTTGCTGGGCTTGCTGGGCAACTGGTTGCTCAAGCAAATCCAGCGACGCCACGAAACCGAAGCACAATTGCGCGTGGCGCGCGACGATCTTGACCAGCTCAATCAACATCTGCAAAACCTGGCACTCGAAGATAGTCTGACTGGCATGGCCAACCGCCGCCACTTCGATATCGCGCTCAATCAAGAGTTTTCCCGCGCGCTGCGCAATGGCGACATGCTGGCGCTGATCCTGCTCGACGTCGACTGGTTCAAGCAATACAACGACCTCTACGGCCATCCCGCCGGCGATGAATGCCTGCGCCGTATTGCCGCATTGATCAAAACGATTCCACAACGGGTCGGTGATATGGCGGCGCGCTACGGCGGCGAAGAAATTGTTGTGCTATTGCCGAAAACCACACTGGATGCGGCCGCCATGATCGCCGAACGTATTCGCAGCAGCATTGCCGAACTTGATTTGCACCATGCCGCCAGCCCCTTGACCATTGTCACCGTCAGCGCCGGCGTGGCAGTCATGCTGCCGACATTGCAGTCAGAGGACGCCGACCAACTGGTCGAAGCCGCCGACCGCGCCCTCTATATTGCCAAAGCCAAGGGCCGCAATTGCGTGGCGCGTCAAGATGACGTCAAGCTCGATATCCCGTATGCTTGACTGTTGACCAACGGTGACCATCGTCACCAGTCCCCAGCATCGCCATGGATCAAGAACATCTGTTGAAACTGGTCAGCATGACCATGCCCTTTGGCAAATACAAAGACCGCCTGCTGGCCGATCTGCCCGGTCATTATCTGGCCTGGTTCGCCCGTGAAGGCTTCCCGCACGGCGAGCTCGGTGCGCTGCTGGCACTGATGTATGAACTGGATCACAACGCCCTGCGGCAGTTGCTCGATCCATTACGCCAGCTCAACCAACATCGCCAAAATCGATAAAAATCGATAACAGCCCGATATCAAATCAACATCTTTTCCTCTCAAAAGCTGGCAACTTTGCCCATTTTTCGCAAGTTAGAGTCCAAAATAATACTAGCCCCATTTATCCAAATATCAATTCGTCTATCCTCGCTTTCATTGCGCAGTTAAAGCAAGATGCTTCGAATTGACTTTTGTATAGTGCTATTTTTTGCCTCTGTTTCGAACGTGTCTAGTGCCACAGTTTTACGCGCCTGCCTGCGTTTCTATTATAGAAAACGCGAAATACCCATCAACAGGAGCTCGCTATGTCTTCACTCGTTCATTCGATCAAATTTAAAATAGGTGCGACTTTCGGCATCTGCATTTTGCTGATGCTCATCATCGGCGCAACGGCGCTGATCGGCATTCGCACGCTGAGCAACAACTCGACGGCGATGTTCAAGGACAATCTGCAACCCATTGTCAGCGTTGCCGCTGTGCGCGCCGACGTCATCGATATTCGCCTGCAATTGCGCCGCGCGCAGACCTTCCGCAACGAAGCCGAGACCAAGGAAGCAGTGACCCGCATTAACAAGATTCAGGCTGATCTGAAGAAAAACTGGGATGCTTATTACCCCGACCGGATCACCAATGCCAACGAAAAAAAGATCGCCGATAGCATCAATAAAGAGATCATCGAATTTCGGGATATCGTCACAAGAATCAATGACAAGATGGCGGCAGGCAAATATGACGAAGCCACCGAGATCATGGAAGTGCAGATGACGCCGATCGCCAACGCCATCGAAAAAGACATCTCGCTCAATCTCGACAGCAACATCGTCCAATCAAATCAGGTCCTGGCCCACAACCTCAATACCAGCCAGACCATCCTGTGGTCGGTATTGTCTTGCATCGTGGTGGCTGTCCTGTTTGCGTTATTGGCTTCCGTCTTTATCGTTACGACCATCACCAAGCCTTTGCAACACGCGATCGCTATCGCCAATCAGATCGCCGATGGCCATCTGGAAAATGAAGTCACCTACAGCACCAAGGATGAGTTCCGCCACTTGCTCGGCGCGCTGGCACGTATGGACGGTCAATTGACCAAAATCGTCAAGGGCATCAAGATGTCGAGTTCCACTATCGCCACCGCCTCGGGCGAGATCGCTGCCGGTAATCTGGACCTGTCCGGTCGTACCGAAGCACAAGCCGGCTCGCTGGAAGAAACCGCCTCGGCAATGGAACAATTGACTGCCACCGTCAAGCAAAACTCCGAGAGCGCACAGGAAGCCAGCAAACTGGCGCTGACAGCATCGAAGAATGCCGTCAATGGCGGCAGTGTGGTGGAAGAAGTGATCACGACCATGGACTCGATCAACGCATCGTCCAAGAAAATTGTCGATATCATCAGTGTCATCGACGGCATCGCGTTTCAGACCAATATCCTGGCGCTGAATGCTGCAGTGGAAGCCGCGCGTGCCGGCGAACAGGGGCGTGGATTTGCCGTGGTCGCCTCGGAAGTACGCAATCTGGCGCAGCGTTCAGCCTCGGCCGCTAAGGAAATCAAGTTGCTCATCGACGACTCGGTGCAGCGCGTCGACAGCGGCAGCAAACTGGTCGCCGATGCCGGCATTACCATGCGCGAAGTGGTAGCCAGCGTCAAAATGGTGACCTCAATTGTCGGCGAGATTTCTTCAGCCAGTAACGAACAGGCCACCGGCATCGCGGAAATCAACCGCGCCATCGTACAAATGGATGAAGTCACGCAGCAAAATGCCGCACTGGTGGAGCAAGCCGCCGCCGCCGCGCAATCGCTGAGCGAACAGGCGACCAACCTGGAACAATCGGTACGCGTATTCGCCTTACGCAGCGAAACCGAGCATCCCCTGATTCTGCAAGGCTGATGCCGGCAGCGCCTGATCAGACTGTTTGAGAAGCCCGACAGAAGATATGCCTGTAGCGCTGGCAGGTGTAACGTCATGACACCGCGCCAGCAGGCACGCACGACGATAGGCACTGGGCGAGATGCCGAAGCTGCGCCGGAACGCGCGACTGAAATCGGACGCACTGCCGTAACCAACGTAGTAAGCAATATCGACAATCCCCTGGAATGGCAATTGCACCAGGATGATGGCAGCCTCACGCAAACGGCAGGTACGGATATAGCTCACCAGACCACCATCGGCGCCAAACAGGCGGTATAAAGTTGGGCGCGAGCAGGGAAACACCTGCAGTATCTCGGCCGGCGAAATCGCCCTGTGCAGATTCGCAGCGATATAGTCTTGTACTTGCTCCCTGAGCGTGCCGCGTGGCTCTGGCAATGCCACCTCTGACAGCAACGGCTCGGCAGCAACGGCTGCAAAGCGACGTTCGGTATTCTGTTCAATGTGCTGTATGCGGTACATAGACATGCCCTGTTCACAGATAGTTTGGCTTGAAGTAGCCCGACTATATTGTGAAGATGCAGCCTTGTCTGTCCCCCAAATGTACTACACGGCAATAGAAATTGACGCTGGCGCCAGTCTGATCGTGCGTTAGGGGACGATCGTTGTAAACAAGTAAACCGCGAAAATGACCATATGCACCATGCCTTGCATGACTGTCGTGCGACCGGTGCTGAGCGAAAAGGCGGCAACAACAAAGGACAGCATCAGCAATACTGTTGACTTGATGTCAAGACCAAGCGATATGGCCCAGCCAGTCGTCAGCGATACCATCGCCACGGCCGGAATCGTCAAGCCGATGCTCGCCAGCGCCGACCCAATCGCCAGATTGAGACTGGTTTGCAAACGGTTGGCACGGGCCGCGCGCACCGCCGCCAGGCCTTCCGGCAACAACACAATGGCAGCGATCACGATACCGACCACGGTTTTTGGGGCCCCGGCATTGGCCAGACCTATTTCCAGCGCCGGCGCCAGCGCCTTGGCCAGCAATACCACGGCCCCGAGACAAACCAGCAACAACAGAGCGCTGCCGATTGCGACTTTATTGCCAGGCGGCAATGCATGGACATCTTCATCAGCGACAGCGTTTTCAGGAAGGAAGTAATCACGATGGCGCACGGTCTGCACCAACACGAAGGTGCCATACAACACCACTGAAATGATCGCGATGAACGCTAATTGGCTGTTACTGTAGTAAGGGCCGGCTGCGCTCGACGTGTAATTGGGCAGCACCAAGGTCAGCACGGCGATGGCCGCCAGCGTTGCCATGGAAGCAGCAACGCCATTCAATCCAAAGGTCTGCTCGCCATGACGACTGGCGCCGACCAGTAGACAAATGCCAACAATACCGTTGAGGATAATCATGATGGCAGCGAACACCGTGTCGCGCGCCAGGCCCTCGGTGGATTGGCCGCCGGCCAGCATCAACGAGACGATCAGGGCGACTTCAATCAAGGTGACCGCCAACGCCAGCACCAGCGTACCGAACGGCTCGCCAACCTTGTGCGCCACCACTTCAGCGTGATACACCGCTGCCAGCACGGCGCCGATCAGGCCAGCGACCAAGAACAGAATCAACCAGCCTGCGGCGTCTTTACCACCGACAACAATCAGTATCCAGCCCGCCAGCGGTGCAAACATGGACCATAACGGCAACGACTGGGAAGTTTTCATGAGCGTCTCTTGGTTAGGTTGGCCCAGTAACTCCCAGCGCCATTTATTTTTGCGGCCAGGCGGTCAGAATTTCGGCACCATCGGCAGTTACCGCAATCATATGCTCCCACTGCGCCGAAAGCGAGCCATCCCGGGTCAGCACAGTCCAGCCATCGGCTTGCAGTTGTACGCCGCGCGCACCGGCATTGATCATCGGTTCAATGGTGAAGGTCATGCCTTCCTTGAGCAACAAACCCGTATTGGCTTGCCCATAATGCAGCACCTGCGGGTCTTCGTGATAAATCTTGCCGATGCCATGTCCACAATATTCACGCACCACCGAAAAACCGGCGCCTTCGGCCAAGGTTTGAATCGCATGGCCAACGTCACCCAATCGAGCCCCGGGATGCACCACGGCAATACCGGCCAGCATGCAGTCAAGCGTGGTCTGCACCAAGCGTGCCGCCTCCGGCGATGGCGTACCGGCAAAATACATGCGGCTGGTGTCGCCGTGCCAGCCATCCTTGATTACGGTGACGTCAATATTGATGATGTCACCCTCCTTAAGGATCTCTTTACTGGTCGGGATACCATGACAGACCACGCCATTGACCGAGGTGCACAAGGTCTTGGGGAAACCGTGATAACCGACATTGGCCGGTGTCGCCTTTTGCACCTTGCGGATGTGATCGTGGCAACGACGATCGAGTTCTTCGGTCGATACGCCGGGCACGACGTATTCACTGATCATCTCCAGCACTTCCGCTGCCAGAGCCCCGGCCACGCGCATCATTGCCACTTGCTTTGCGGTTTTAATGGTGACTGCCACAACTTACCTCGCTTCGGAAAAATACTTCTATTATCACCGAAGCGGCGCCATTGTGTATTCTGCCCGCACTACATTGACCAGGCAGCCGCGCCGATCAGGCTTTGTCCATGGATGTCGGCGCCCAACGGGCAGGCACCGCACCGGCCAAAATCTTCGTTGGCCGTTTCCGGCAACACAATCAGGAACGCGGCATTTGTGCCAATGCCGTCATCGCCAAGGCATAGCCGGCAACGCCAAAACCAAACATCACGCCGACTGCCACCGCCGATAAATAGGAATGCTGGCGGAATTCTTCGCGCGCATGCACATTTGAGATATGCAATTCCACCAGGCGCACGCCAGCACCCTTGACTGCATCGCGCAACGCAATCGAGGTATGGGTATAAGCGCCGGCATTCAGTACCACCCCCAACGCTTCACCAGCGGCTTGCGCAGCACCGGCCTCGTGCAGCCAATCAACCAGCACGCCTTCGTAATTGCTCTGACGAAAATCGACCGCCAGATCATGGGCAGCAGCGGCCTGCAGACACAGTTGTTCGACATCGGCCAGACTATGTGCGCCATAGACAGCCGGTTCACGTTTGCCGAGCAAATTCAGGTTGGGACCGTTGAAGACGAAGATTTTTTTCATGGTAATTGCTCCGGTTGGATGGTGCTGCCGGTACGGGCAGCGTCGATGACGGCGAGCGTGGCAGCCAGGCTGCGTGCGGCATCCACCACGGTCACCAGCGGCCTTTCCTGGCCGCGCACGACAGCACAGAAATGCACCAATTGCTGCGCCATTGGGTCGTTCTGTTGTAGCGCCAACTGCGTGCAGACAAATGGCGTCCACCAACTCGCCGCTTGCGCATAGCGCCACATCCTGAGGGTTGGCACCGCAATCGATCCGCGCGTGCCGCTGATGAAATAGCAATCCTGCTGAGGATAGGCCGGATAGTCGGGATTTTCTTGCGAAGTCTGTTCCCAGCTACGCGGGGCTGCCGCCGTATCGGACAAGCTGAAGCTGGCCAACGCACCCGAGGCAAAGCGTAGATTGATGACCGCGCTATCCTCCACCTCGAACTGACGCACAGCGTTGGATGTCAGTGCCTGCACCTGTACGATGTCACCGAGCAGGAAGCGCAAACTGTCGATTTCGTGAATCAGGTTGATCAATACCGGACCGCCCCCTGCCTGCCGACGCCATGGGGCAGCATTGAAATAACTGTCGGGCTTGAAAAACAAGGCACTACCACTCAGACTAACGATCTTGCCGAGCGCGCCCGACTCCAGTGTCTGCCGGACCTGCTGCAGGGTGTGGCTATGGCGCCGGTGATGCCCTACCAGCAGCGCGACCGGACTGCTGGCAGCCGCTTGCAGCAAGCGCCTGGCATCGACCAAGGTATCCGCCAGCGGCTTTTCTATCAGCGTTGCAATACCTGCCTGCAGACAAGCCAGCGCATCCGCCACATGCAGCGCATTGGGCGTGGCCAGGATGACGCCGTCTGGCCGTGCCGTGCCGCGCGCTGCGGCCAGATAATCGGCCAGCGTGCGGAAATACGGCACCTCTTCAGCCTGCGCCAGCGCGGCCGCATGCGGTGACGGATCGATCAGCGCTGCCAGCGTGGTATCTGCATTGGCGCGCACTAACGCCATATGCCGGACACCGATCAAGCCGGCACCAACGACGGCAATACGTAAGACTTGCGAACTCTCCATGTGACGTCCTTTGGTCGTGGTCTGACCTGGTATTTTTTTGGACCAAGCCGCCCCTGCCAGACCGAGGTCCGGCAACGCGACTATCAAATCGATAAGAAGCTTAAGCGCTAGCGTCAGGCCGCAAAACTTGGCGTGACCAATGGCACTGACGGTGACGCAGCATGCGCGCCGCCCAAAAACAAGCGCTCGATATGTGGGTCATCAAGCAAAGCCGCTGCCGCGGTCTGCAGCACGCAATGTCCCGACTCCAGCGCAATGGCTTCATCGGCGATCTTCAGCGCACTCTTGACGTTCTGCTCCACCATCAGCACCGTCGTGCCCTGGTCGGCCAGCTTGCGCAAGAGTCTGAAAACATCTGCCACCACCAGCGGCGACAAACCAATGGACGGCTCGTCAATCAGCAGCACCTTGGGCCGCAGCAGCAGGGCACGGCCGATTTCAAGCTGTTTTTGCTCGCCGCCGGACAAGGCCGATGCCTGCGAATGCAAGCGTTCGCGCACGCGCGGAAACAAGTCGAGGATTTCTGGAATCCGCTCGCGCGTGGTTTTCATACCCAGCGTGATGCCGCCCAGTTCCAGGTTTTGCCAAGCCGTCAGCTCGCCAAACAAGTTGCGTCCCTGCGGCACAAACGCGATGCCGCGGCCCAGCAATTGGCGCGAGCTGGCGCCGGTCAAATCCTCACCATCGAGCAGGATCTTGCCCTGGCGTACCTTGAGCAGACCAAACAAGGTCTTCAGCACGGTCGACTTGCCCGCGCCATTCGGTCCCAGCAACAATGAAACCGCTCCCCGCCGTGCCTTGAACGACAAGTCGTTGAGAATCATAAAATCCTGGTAACCGGCCACCACGCCGTCAAATTCGATTGCAACATCAGCCATGTCAATTCCCCAGATAAGCGTCCAGCACTGCCTTGTTGGCGCGGATTTCGGCTGGCGTGCCGATCGCCATCACCTTGCCTTCCACCATCACCATGATGCGATGGCACAAGTCCATGACGAAATCCATATTGTGTTCAATCACTACAAACGAGCCTTTGCGCGTCCGATTGAGTTCCTTGAGCAAGCTCGAAATACCGCTGACCAGACTGGGATTGACACCCGCACAGGGTTCGTCGAGCAGCACCAGATCGGGGTCACTCATGAAGGCCATGGCAATGTCGACCAACTTTTGCTGACCATAACTGAGTGCACCCGCTTGCTGGTCGGCCACATGACCCAGGCGAAATTGCGCGATCAGCGCATCCGCCTTGGCGCCCAGACCAGAATCGCCGGGTGCGAACAGGCGGCGCAACATCGTGCCGTGATGCTCCTGCGCCGCCACCAGCAGATTGTCGCGCACGCTCATCTTGGCAAACACCTGCAAGGTCTGGAAGGTACGACCGACGCCGCGCTGGTTCAACTGCATCGGCGACAGGCCGGTAATATCTTCGCCGTTGAGATGGATTTTCCCGGCATCGGGATCAATCTGCCCCAGCACGCTGTTGAACATGGTGGTCTTGCCTGAACCATTGGGGCCGATCACACCAAAGATTTCGCCCGGCATGACCTCGAACGACACGCCGCCCACGGCGGCAATCGCGCCATAGGATTTTTTCAAATCACGAACCTGCAAGACGGGTGCCGACGGTGACAAAGGTGCAGCGCCGGTGGCACGTTGCGCATGCAGAGCGCTACTCATGCCGCCACCTCTTTGCTCAGTTTGTTGGCCACCGCGGCAGCCGTGCGCGCCGCCGAGGCGGCCTTGGATTTGCGCCGTTCACGCAGACGATCTGGAATCGAGGCAATGCCGCCGGGCAGCCACACCATCAATGCGATCACCAGCGCACCGAACACAAACAGATACCAGCCTTCCACAAAACGCAGCCATTCCGGCGCCAGTACGCCGATGATGGAACCGATGATGGGCCCGGCCAGATAACCGGCGCCACCGACCACCACCATCAGATACATCATGATCGAGGTCTGTACCGAAAAGGGTGCCGGTTCGATGAATTGCACCAGCGAACCGAACAGCACGCCGGCCGCACCCGCATAGGCCGAACCGATGGCAAACGCCAGCAAGGTATAGGCTTGGATGTTGACGCCCAGACTCTCGGCCCGGATCGGGTTGTCGCGCAGCGCCGTAAACGCCTTGCCCCAGGGCGAGCGCAAGATGCCGCGCAACAACAAGAAGCCCAGCACGGTCAACACCAGCACCAGATGGTAATACGCCCTGGCACCGTCCAGCGACCAGCCGAACAGGCTGGGACGGGCAATATCAGACAAGCCAAAGGTACCGCCCGTGAGCCATTCTTCGTTACGAAATACCAGACTGATCACTTCGTTAAAACCCAGCGTGGCAAAGGCCAAATAGACCATTTTTACGCGCAATGCCGGAAAACCGATCAGCAAACCGGCCACGAAACACAACAGCATGGCCGCCGGCAAGGCCAGCCAGAAACTGATGCCAGCCTTGAGCAACAAGGCTGCCGCATAGGCGCCGATACCAAAGAAGGCACCATGACCGAGCGACTTTTGTCCGGCATAGCCGACGATCAGATTCAAGCCCATAGTCGCCATGACATAGATGAGCCAATAGGTCAGCAGATACAGACCATAGCTCTTGAGGAAATGCGGTACCACCAGTGCTGCGACCGCCAGCAGCGCCAGCGCAGCCACCGCCAGCGAAGGAGATTTCAAAATACGCATGTGAGACCTTTGCATGTGAGACCGCTTAAACCTTGCGCTCTTCAGTTTTGCCCAACAGACCGTTCGGCTTGAAGATGATGACCACCAGGAACAGCACCAGCGCCACCGCATCCTTGTAGGCCGGCGAAATGTAGGCACCGGCCAGGTTTTCACCGATGCCGACGATCAAGCCGCCGAGCAAGGCGCCGCGCGAATTATTGAACCCGCCAATGATGGCTGCCAGGAAGGCTTTCAAGCCCAGATGCATGCCCATATCGAATTTGGCCAGATAGACCGGTGCCACCAGCAGCGCCGCCGATGCCGCCAGCACAGCGTTGATGCCAAACGTGTAGAACACCATGCGCTTGACGTTGATACCGAGTACCGTGGCGCTCTCGGTGTTTTGCGCCACCGCCTGCATGGCGCGGCCGGTCACGGTTTTTTGCAAAAAGGTCTGCAAACCCAGCACGATCAACAACGCCACCACCAGCGTGCCGACATCGCCGGCCGATACCGTCACGCCCGCCAACGCAAACACCTGTTCGCCGAAAATACTGGGAAATGGATGCGCTTGAGCGCTATAGCCGGCACGCACGCCGTTGCGCATCATCAATGACAGACCGATGGTAGCCACCACCAGCGGCATCATGCCGTAGCGCAACAGCGGGTCGACCACAATGCGCTTGAAACCCCAACCCAACACCAGCACCGACAACAGCACCGTGGCCGGAAACGCCAGCGCCATCGGCCAACCCATGGCCAGGAAACCCAGCATAGCAAACGCCGGCAACATCACGAATTCGCCAATCGCAAAATTGAGCGTGCCGGAGGCCTGCCACAGCAAGGTGAAACCAAGTGCCGCCAGCGCATACACAGAACCAATCGCACAGCCGGAGAAAACCAGTTGAAGAAAATCCGTCATATCACTTCCTGAAATACCTGTTGCGGAGAGAGTTACCGTCTTTCGCCATCCTGCATCCTGCCGCGCAAGACTTGCATCTTGCGCTTGGCAGAACGAATGACGCTTACTTCTTCAGTGGCGGCAAAACGGAGATGACTTCCTGTTTGCCGTTCTTGACCTGAGTAATGAAACTTTCACGGTTGATGTCGCCCTTGTCATCGATCGTCACATCCATCAGCACCCCCGGTTGCTGGGCGGCCTTGATGGTCAAACCGTGCAGTGCTTGTGCGACTGCCTTGCGGTCAAGCTTGCCGACCTTTTCGATGGCAGCCTTGAGGAAGTACATGCCGGTGTAACCCTTGATACAGTTGTGATCGGGCGCATATTTGTATTCTTTCTCAAAGCGCTGCTTGAAGGCCTGCATCAAGGGATTCTTGGCGTCGGCGGTCAAGCCGACATGCGAGATGGCGCCATTGGCAGCATCGCCGGCCAGCTCGATGACCTTTTGTCCGATCAGCGTGGTTTCACCGATGATCGGCTTGTTCCAGCCCTGCTTGCGCAATTCGCGCAGTACGTGCGCCGACTCTTCTTCATTGGTATACACAAACACAGCATCGGCATTGCTCTGCTTGGCCTTGAGCACGGCCGCCGAAAAATCGACCTGCCCCGGATCGGTGGAAATATCGGCGACTATCTTGGTATTGCTCTTTTCCAATGCCTTGATCAGCATGTCGCGGCCACCCTTGCCGAAGTCATTGTTGCCATAAATGATAGCCAGCTTGCCGACCTTGGCATCATTGACGATATACGACGCCACCTTGGGCATCGCATCAGCCTGGGTGAAACTGGTACGAAACACGTAGGGATTGCCCTGCATGGTGATATTGGCCGCTTCCGCACCGGTGATATTGGGGATTTCCGCGCGCCGGGTTTCGGCCATGCTGACGATGAAAGAGCCCGAGAAGATCGGGCCGAACACCGCAAATACATCATCGTCAACAGCCTTCTTGACCAAGCCCTTGGCCACGCCCGGATTGGATTGTGTATCCAGCGTGGTAGAGGCAATCTTGTTGCCGAGGATACCGCCGCTGGCATTGATTTCCTTGATTGCCAGCTCCACCCCATTCTTGAAATTGGTACCGGCAGTAGCCCCGGTACCGGTCAGCTCCAGCACATTGGCAACGTTGATGGTGGCGGCGCGCGCCGTCGTGGTACCCAGTACCGCACACAGAGCTGCGCTGGCGGTGATGGCAGCAATGACTTTGATTGCCGCTTTTTTATCGATGTTCATGTCGTCTCCTTGATGTATTCGTTATATGTTGTGATGCGAAACTGAATGCTCCCCTGACTCCTTTTGCGTTTGGCGTACTTGCAGGCTGCGCCGTAATACCTGATCGGTGACCCATTTGGCAGAACGGCGGGCACGCGCGGCGACCACGTCCAGCGTCATTTGCAGATAATCGTCGTTGAATACCTCAAAACTGTAATCGCCGCGATAACCGCCGCGATGCAGACGCCGTACCATGTCCGAGAGCTCCAGCGAATGTTCGCCCTCGCCGGGGAAGACGCGCAGATGACGCGCCGTTTCCAGCTTTTCTTCCGGATTGCGGATGTCACGCCACATGAAATCCGACAACTGCACCATGGCAATCCGTTGGCCGGGGATATCGTCAAGATCGTCCAACGCCGCATTATTTGCCAGGATATGGAAAGAGTCGATCACCACGCCCAGATTGGCATGATCGGCGCGCTCCACCACTTCCCAGGCTTGCATGTATTGATTGACATGACGGCCCCAGGACAAGGCTTCGTAACCGATGCGAATGCCCAACGGCACCGCCAGATTGGCCAGTTTTGCCAGATGCCGCGCAATGACTTGCAGCTCGCCGCTGGCGTGACGCGAGGTGGACGAACAGACCAGCAACAGCGGTGCGCCCACCGCATGACAGATCTGTAACATGTTGCGGGCGACGTCGATCTTGTAATCATGCAAGGTGCCGTCGAGTCCCTCGTAGTCGCGCATGACCTGAATCCCGGTCACGCGCAGCCCGCTGGCGCGCACCAGTTGCACCGCCGCTGCCAGGCCGCCGGGATGGCCGACCAGATCTTTCGACCACAACATGATCTGCGCAAAGCCAGCCGCTCGCGATGCCGCCAGTTTGGCCTCCAGCGTACCAGCCAGGGTGATCGTATCCATGCCGAAGTTATCCAGGTTCACAATGCCTCCAGGGTCCGAAAATCGTCGGCGCTCACGCCGGGCCAGCCAAACAACTCCAGATACAGCGGCGCTTGTTCGATCAGCATTTCCTTGCCTTTCTGAATCCGGCAACCGAGCGCCTGTGCCTGTTGCAATAACTTGCTCATCTCGATTTTCATGCCGCAGTCGGCGACGATGCAGTCGGCGCTGATGCCATCGAGCGACAACGGCAAAGCATCATTGGCATGCATGCCCAACGGCGTGCAATTGATCACCAGATCGTAACCGGCAGCCTGCGCTGCCGCACGCACTACACGGGTGTCCGGATAGGCCGCCGCGACGCGCTGCTGCAAGGCCTCGACATTGCGTACCTCGGTATCGAACAGGCCGATTTCGGCAATCCCTTGCGCTGCCAGTGACGCCACAATGGCACAACCGACGCCGCCACAACCGACCACCAGCGCACGCGCTTGCCCCCAGCGCAGCGGCCGCGCCGCAAAGGTATGCTGCAAGGCACGGATGAATCCTTCACCATCAATCAGGTCGCCCATGATGCGACCATCGGCGCGCCGGTAGACGGCATTGCAGGCGCCCGCTACCTGGGCGCGCAGACTGGCTTCATCGACCGCGTCCAGGGTCATCGGCTTGTGCGGAATCGACACAAAAATGCCGCCGACATTTTCGGTCTGCATGAAGGTGCGCACGGCCTCGCGATAGCGTTGCGGTTCGATCTTGAACGGCACCAGTCGGGCATCGACGCCGTGGCGTTGGAAATAGGCGTTGAATAAGGTCGGTGCCTTGACCTGTTCGACCGGCCAACCGATCACCGGAAAAATGCGGGTAGTGCCCGTAATCTCGTTCATGAAGCTGCTTTCCATTGCGCCTTGCAAGCGGCGCTCAGTGCGGAATTGTTAGCGTGCGAACACGGCCGTGGTCTGGCTAGCGTTGGCTATGCACCAGCTCGAAGCTGACGCCACCCTTGTACAGTTGCGTCAAGGCGCCACGCTCGCAGACCTGGGTTGGTGCACGGTCGACGAAGACCACGCCGCGCTGTTGCAGCAAAGCGGTCGCGGCCAACACATCGGGCGTACCGAAGCCGAGCCGGATCAATTCTTCATCCCAATGCATGTCTTCGGTGCCTTGCGGCGGCTCGATCAACTGGATGTAAAACTGGCGACACGGGCTGGCCAGCAAGGTGCCCTTGGGCAGAATGCCGAAGAACTGCCCCTCGGGCAGCACGCTAAAGCCCATCAGTTGTGCGTAAAAGTCGATCCACTCGCGCGTGCGGTCCTGCCGTACCGCCTGCACCACGCCAAAGAAATGCAATCCCGCCAGCGCCGTGGTTTGCTTGCGATCATGGCTGGCCGGTTTGAAGTCGACGTCGTAGATCGAAAAATCCTGATAACGATCGACAAAGTAAATGATCGTGTCGCCGCTGCCATGCACGCCGGGAATATTCAACTCCATCGCACCGGCGCGGGTCGGAATCGGCCAGGCGCCGAGGTCGGTGACGTGGCGATAGGCGGCATTGGCATCGCGCACGCGCAACGCAACTGCACTCAAGACAGTCGATTGCACCTCATGGCCAAAGCCGGCCCAGGCGGCCGGGTCGGCATTGACGATAATATTCATGCCGCCCTGGGTATAGAGCACCACTTCGCGTGAGCGATGGCGACCAACCTGTTCAAAACCCAGCCGTTCCAGCAAAGCGCCCAGCGCCAATGGCTCGCTGGTGGCGTACTCAATGAATTCAATACCGTCGATGCCAAGCGGATTGCTGGGCGCAGGATTGTTCTCGCGTGTGTTCATGGTGCTCCTTTTATTGCTTTTTTATATTTATCTCCGGCATCGAGTATAGCGAACGAATTTTCATATAAATAGCCACAAATTGAATATTTGGAGCGATAATCGCGCAAATTGCCCGCCTATCATCCATTTTTTGAAATTATTTTTGATGACCGACCATACGCCCGTTGCACTTGATATTCAGAAACGCGACCTGATCGATGGTTTGATCAAAGGTTTCGACGTCATTCGCGCCTTCAATAGTGATAGTCAGCAGTTGTCACCCAGCGAAGTGGCCGAACGCGTTGGCCTGACCCGCAGTGCGGCGCGGCGCTATCTGCTCACGCTGGTGCATACCGGCATGGCAGCGTCGGACGGCAAAAAATTCTGGCTGATGCCACGCCTGCTCAATCTCGGCCAGTCGTATCTGGAGTCGGCCCGCGTGCCACGCGCGGTAGTGCCGTTTTTGCAACGGCTGACGCATCAATTGCAGGAGTCGACCAATTTTTCCATTCTGGATGGCACTGAAATTGTCTACCTGACCCGCGTCACGGCAGCGCAACTGGTCAATGCCGGCTTTGAACCCGGCACCCGACTGGCGGCCTATACCTCAACACCCGGACGGGTCTTGCTGGGTACCCGCAGCGATGAAGAAATCCAGGCCTATCTGGCCGATGCCACACTGATCGCCCACACCCACATGGCGGTCATGGACAAGCAAGCCTTGTTCGACGAGATTCTGATGATGCGCCGCCAGGGCTATGGCGTCACCGAAAACCAATTCGAAATGGGCATACGCGGCATTGCGATCCCGGTCAAAAACCGCAACGGCCGCGTCATCGGCGCACTCAGTGTGACCTCCAACATTGCCTCGTGCAGCAGAGAAGACGCGATTTCACGTTGCGTGCCGGCGCTGCAAACCACCGCCAACACGTTGATGATGTGGGTTTGAGGTAACCGCAGCAATGCGCACGCCAACCCTGCCCGCCGCGCCATCTGCACTCAACAAGCGCGACTGGATCGCCGGCCTGGAAAAGGGCTTGAGCATTCTGGAAGCATTCGACTACGACAACCAGCGCATGACACCGGCACAAGTAGCCGCACGCACCGGTATCACGCGCACCGCGGCGCGCCGCTATTTGCTCACACTGGAACATCTGGGCTATCTGCACAGCGACGGCAAGTCGTTCGCACTGGCGCCACGCGTACTCAAGGTCGGCTGGTCCTATTTCGATTCAGCGCCCTTGCCGCGCATCCTGCAACCATTCCTGCAGCAAATCACTGGCGCCACCGGTGAAGCCGCCTACGCCAGCGTGCTAGACGGCAATGAACTCGTCTTCATCGCCCGCAACGGTGCTGCGCGCGTGATGACCACCGGCTTCGTACTGGGCGCCCGCGTGCCCGCCCAACTGGCGTCCCCCGGCATCGTCATGCTCGGCTACACGGACCCCGAACAAGTGCGTGCCTGGCTCGATACCTGTCCGATGACACCGTTCACGCCCCACACCATCACCGATCCGGCGCAACTGTGGCAACTGATCGAGACCGCACGCGACGATGGCTATGCCGTGGTCGAACAACAACTGCAAAGCGGCGTGCGCGGCATCGCAGTACCGCTCAAAAACCGCCACGCCAAACTGGTCGGCGCCATCAGCCTGAGCATTCCCATGGGCAACGAAAGTCGCACACAGGCGCTCGATCGCATCTTGCCAATACTGCAACAGAGCGCCAACGCCCTGCTCAACCACTTGTGACCCGCCTGAACTAGGTCTTGCGCCTGTAATCCACCACTGGTGTGGATAGTCAAGATGTTGTCATTTAAACACCACACTAAAAAAGTTGCCATTCCGCTATCAGGAAAACACTGATACCGTTGAGTATGTAAGACGCGTACGCTTGTCAAAACGTCAGGAAAAGAAGCTTTCTTGCGCTGACGTTGCTTACTCCACCTTGTGATCAGGAGAACAATATGAAATGGTTCAACAATTTAAAGATTTTCAAAAAATTGATGTCGGTCTTCCTCGTCGTCATTTTCCTCGAAGGCATCCTTGGCAGTTTCGCCATCAAAGAACTGTCCCAGGTCAATCAGGCGTCGACCGATATCGCCACCAACTGGCTGCCGAGCATCCGCACGCTGTCGCAGCTCAAGCTGTCGCTGGCACGTATCCGCAGCTTCGAGTTGCAACACATCCTGGCCAGCGACCCCAAGGAATTTGACGCCATTGAGGCCAATGCCGAGAAGCAGATCGCCGTGCTCGGCAAACAACAGCAGGAATATCTGACGCAAATCAGCGAACCGGAGGAAAAAGCCATTTATCCTCAAGTGGAGAAAGACCTTGTCGCGTTCCTGAACGAGCACAAGAAGATCCTCGCCGTCTCGCGTGCCGACAAGAATGAAGAGGCCCGTGCCTTGCTCAAAGGTGAATCGACCCGGCTCTACCGAGGCCTGCTCGACCAGGTCGAGAAACTGGTCGAAGTCAATGACAGGGGTGCCATCGCCTCCAACACCAGCGCCGATTCGATTTACAAAAGTGCACGCATGTGGATCTTCGGCATGCTGGCATTCTGTATCGCCACTGCCCTGTTGCTGGCGGTCTGGCTGGCCGGTGTGATCTCCAAACCTCTGGTGGCCGCCGTCGAAGTAGCACAACGCGTTGCCGATGGCGACCTGACTGCCAGCATCGCCGTCACCAGCTCGGATGAAACCGGTCAATTGCTGGATGCACTCAAGAGCATGAACGACAACCTGCTCAAGATCGTCGGCGAAGTCCGTACCGGCACCGACACCATCTTCACCGCCTCCAACGAAATTGCCAGCGGCAACATGGATCTCTCCTCCCGCACCGAAGAACAAGCCGGTTCGCTGGAAGAAACTGCCTCGGCGATGGAACAACTGACCTCCACCGTCAAGCAGAACGCCGACAATGCCCGTCAGGCCAACCAACTGGCAGCAACCGCGTCGGAAGTCGCCATCAGCGGTGGCAACGTGGTCGGTCAGGTGGTCGACACCATGGGCTCGATCAACGCCTCATCGAAAAAAATCGTCGACATCATCGCCGTCATCGATGGCATCGCCTTCCAGACCAATATCCTGGCCTTGAACGCAGCGGTCGAAGCGGCTCGTGCCGGCGAACAAGGTCGCGGCTTTGCGGTGGTGGCTTCAGAAGTGCGCAGTCTGGCGCAACGTTCGGCCAGCGCAGCCAAGGAAATCAAGGTGCTCATCGATGACTCCGTCAACAAGGTCGACTCTGGCAGCAAGCTGGTCGAACAAGCTGGCGTGACCATGGAAGAAGTCGTCAACAGTGTCAAACGCGTCTCTGACATCGTTGCCGAAATCAGCTCGGCCAGCCAGGAACAAAGCCAGGGTATTGAACAGATCAACATCGCCATCAGCCAAATGGATGAAGTCACGCAGCAAAACGCCGCCCTGGTCGAACAGGCTGCCGCTGCCGCCCAGTCGATGCAGGAACAGGCCGGACGTCTGTCGGAAGTGGTTGCCGTGTTCAAGCTCGACGATCGCAGCACCGTCGCCAAGACCGCAGCGCCACGCCGCACCGTCGATGTCACACCGAGCGCCTCGCTGAGCAAGGGCAGCGCACGACCAGCGCTCAAGCCGGTCAGCAAAACAGTGGCACTGAAAAAACCGGTCGCCGCAGCGATCGATGACGGCGGCTCCTGGGAACAATTCTGAATCAACTGACACGCTTACACACGTTAAGGAGACTTTTTCATGGATGCATTTCAAAAAGAAATTGACGAACGCACCAACCTGACCAGCACCAACAAGTTCGAGATGTTGTTGTTCCGTCTCGGCGGCACCGGAGACGGCGGTCAGGGCGAACTGTTCGGCATCAACGTGTTCAAGATTCGCGAGATCGTGCCCATGATGGACATCACCAAGGCTGCTGGCACCCAATCGCCGATGCTGGGCATGGTCAACATCCGCGGCCAGGTGATTTCGGTCATCGATCTGGCCGCCGTGACCGGCTGCAAACCGGCCACCGGTCTGAACATCTTGCTCATCACCGAATATGCCCGCCATACCCAGGCATTTGCGGTCGAGTCAGTCGAAGAAATCGTGCGCCTGGACTGGAGCCAGGTCCTGTCGGCCGAACAACGTGCCGGCGGCGATCTGGTCACCAGCATTGCGCGCCTGGATGCCGATGTCGATGGCAGTCGCCTGGTGCAAGTGCTGGATGTGGAACAGATTCTCAACCTCACCGCGCCGGTCAAGAAAGTACTCGATCAAGGCTATACCAATTCGCTCAAGGACCTGATCAAACCAGGTGCGATCGTACTGGCGGCAGATGATTCGAAAGTGGCACGCGCCTTGATTGAAAATGGATTAAGCACATTGGGAATACCGTACATCATGACCAACAGCGGCAAGGAAGCCTGGGAAAAACTGCAAGCGCTCGGGGCCGAAGCGCAACGCGAAGACAAACCGATCAGCGACAAGGTGGCCTTGATGCTGACCGATCTGGAGATGCCCGAAATGGACGGTTTCACGCTCACCCGCAATATCAAGAACGATCAACGCTACAAGGGCATTCCGGTGCTGATTCATTCGTCCCTGTCGGGTTCTGCCAACGAAGACCATGTCAAGAGCGTCGGCGCCAACGGCTACGTGGCCAAGTTTGCCATCGACGAGCTGGCCAAGACACTCAGACAAACCTTGCTCCATTGATCTGGCGGAGCAACCATCGGGCATCAGAAATATCCCGATCCTCGCCCCCGCAAAAACGGACTACCGTGTCACCAACACATCAGTAACGCACCACGGCCCATGAGGCCAAGGCGCACCTCTTCAGGAGCAACAAGTAATATGGACTTCCTCACCCACCTGATTCATAACGACATGTTTCTGGCTGTGGTTTCCTATCTCAGCCTCGGTCTGGCCTTCCTGCTGTATTTCTACTTTCGGGAAAAGAAGTGGGAAGCCGATCTCGCCAGATATGAAGTCAAACCGGTATTCGTGCGCGAAGCCGCCGTACCAAGCTACCGGCCGGGGACACTCTCGATCAACAGCAACAGCAACAAGATCGTCGCCGTCGTCGGTCTCAATGAAGAAATGCAAGTGGTCGATGGTCAGCCGCCAGAAGCGGCACCATCGCCAGGTGGTGCCACCATCCTGCCGTTCAGACCAGTGCACCGCACCGCACCGCTGGCACAGCAGCAGCGCCCTTCTTAATCACACGGCAACCTGATCGCGGCCATCGGTCTTGGCGCGATACAGTGCCTGATCGGCGGCCCCGATCAGTGTCGTGGTCGAATCGCCACGCCCGACCTTGACCAAAGCGCCCACCCCCAGACTCACGGTCACAATGCCATCGGGGTTGGCGGCATGGGCAATCCCTTGATCTCGCACTGCCTGGCGAATCTGCTCTGCCACGACGATTGCTTGTTGCTGGTCACAACCGGGCAGGATCATGGCAAATTCCTCGCCGCCATAGCGCGCCGCCAGATCGCCACTACGCTTGCCGGCAGAAATGATCGCCTGCCCCACCTGGCGCAGACATTCATCACCGGCCAAATGGCCGTACATATCGTTATAGAGTTTGAATTGATCGACATCGATCATGATCAAGGCCAGACTGGCGCCGCTTCTGGCCGCACGCTGCAACTCTTGCATCAGTGCCGCGTCGAAGCGACGCCGGTTGGCCAGTCCGGTCAAACCATCCTGCATCGCCAGTTGCGCCAGTGTGTGATTGAATTTTTCGATTTGCGCGTGGGCTCGCACGGCCTCATTTTCAGCCTTGGCGCGCTGGTCGATCTGGCCCACCATGCGCCGCCCTATCAGCGCAAATCCGCTCACCAGAATCAGCACACCCGCCATGTGCATATAGGCATCGGTGCGCCATTCAGCCAGGATTTCGTCATATGACAGCGCCACCGAGACAAACAGCGGATAAGTCTGCAAATGGGTGTACGCGTTCAGACGCAATACCCCATCCTGCGATGATTTGATCTGTGCCAGGCCGCTGGTGTGCTTGGAAGCATAATCGCGATAGATTGCCGCCGTCGCCATGCTCTTGCCCAAACCATTTTCGCGCAATGGCCGCCGCAGCACCATGGTGCCATCGTTGAGTGCCAGCAGGATGGCACCGTTCTGACCAATATCGAAGCTAGCGTAAAAACGCTGAAAATAATCTATATCGATAGTCGCCAGCACCACGCCCTCGAAGCCCCCCGTGGCATTGCTCAATCGGTGCGACACTGGAATGATCCAACGCCCGCTGGAACGGCTCTTGACCGGTGCGCCGACATAAGGAAGGTTGTCGGCATGGTCACGGTGATAGATAAAATAAGGCCGGTCGGCGTTGTTGAAACTGGACTCCAGCGTGGCCTGCGAATTCACCAGCCAGCGGCCATTGCGGTCATACACGAACAGGCCTGCCAGTTGCGGCAACTGCGAGACCTGGGTCAGCATCACGCGATGCAGACGATGTAGCGCCGCCGGACTGGTGCCATCGACTTCGATGCGTTCCTGCAAACCGAGCAGCACGGTCTCGGCTTCCTTGAACGTATCATCGGCATGCTGCGCCAATGCACGCGCCATATTAGACAAAGACACCCCGGCTTCGCGCTCCTCGAGCCCATGCGCCTGCCAGGTGCGCCAACCATCGAGCACCACCATTGCCAGGCACACCAGCACAACAAACAATGAGGCAAGCAAAGCCGTAGATGAGCGCTTGGGGTAAAACATAGGTCTCCATGGGTTGCTGCCGCAGCCGGCCGGGCAGGTCCGATGCCTTGTTATCGATTTTCTGGCATTACCGTTTTTATAACATTCTTATGCGCACTGAGCCAGTGGCAGGAAACCAACAACCGCCCGCCGATCCTGACAGAAATAAAAAAGGCAAGCCTAGCGAGGCTTGCCTGAGGACAGAACCATGAACACGCGCTGTGCCAACTATCCGTGTTTGGCTTCCTGTAGATTAGGCAACAACACCGTCAGCAAACCGACCAGCGGCAAACCGGAACACACCGCATAGACAAACTCGATCCCATACACGTCTGCAAGGTGGCCGAGCAGCGCGGCACCAATGCCGCCGAAACCAAACATCAAGCCAAAAAATACGCCCGAAATAAGCCCAACCTTGCCCGGAATCAGTTCCTGCGCATAGACCACGATGGCGGAAAATGCCGACGACAGGATCAGGCCGACACACACGCTGAGCACACCAGTCCAGAACAGATTGGCATACGGCAGCAGCAAGGCGAATGGCGCCGCACCAAGGATGGAAAACCAGATCACCGTCTTGCGTCCGACCTTGTCGCCAATCGGTCCACCAAAGAAGGTCCCGAGCGCCACCGCTGCCAGAAACAAGAACAGCAATATCTGCGAATGCGCCAACGACAGCGTGAATTTCTGCATCAGATAAAACGTGAAATAGCTGGTAAAGCTGGCCATGTAAAAGTATTTGGAAAACACCAGCAAGGACAGCACCAGCAATGCACGCTTGACCGTGCGGGCAGACAGATTATGTTGCGCCAGGGCACGCACTTTTTTAGCGCCACTATCAAGATGGTTGCGGTGCCAGACCCCAACCCGGTACAGCACCGCAATCGCCAGCAGCGCCAGCAAACAGAACCAGGCCATATGCGGCTGGCCGTAACGCACCACGATAGCCGCCGCCAGCAAGGGGCCGAGCGCCGAACCGAGATTGCCGCCCACCTGAAAGGTCGACTGGGCAAAACCGAACCGTCCGCCCGACGCCATGCGCGCAACCCGCGATGCTTCCGGATGGAAAGTCGAGGAACCAATGCCGATCAGGGCGGCCCCCAGCAGAAACCAGTAAAAACCGTCGGCACGCGACAGCAACAGCACCCCAAGCAAGGTAAACACAGCGCCTAGCGGCAACAGAAATGGTTTCGGATGCTTGTCGGTATACATGCCGATCCAAGGCTGGATCAGCGAAGCGGTGATCTGGAACGTCAGCGTAATCAAGCCGACCTGGGTAAAGGTGAGGCCATAGCCCTGTTTGAGCATCGGGTAAATTGCTGGCAACAGCGCCTGGATCAGATCGTTGATCAAATGCGCCAGACCGACCGTGAGGACGATCGGCAACACCAGGGCTGCCGTACCGGTGGCAGGAGCAGCCGCAGAGGGCAGCGATGACAAGCTGGAGGAGGAAGAGGACATGGCTAAACGCTTTCGTGAAGATAACAAACTGGCATTATCTTAACTTGACACCTAAAGCACTGAATGCCATATTCTGTCGAAAAAGTGCCACTCTTCTTTCTACCCATGCGCATCGTCAAAACCAGCCTGGAAGCGGCCCAACTGCAACACGCCCCACAGGCCGTGGTGGCCTTCCGGCGCGAGCTGGCCCAGGGTGAACTGCTGGAACGCCACTCGCATCCGCGCGGCCAGTTGCTATACGCAGTCGAAGGCGTGATGCAGGTGCGCACGCCGCAAGGCTTGTGGATGATCCCGCCGCAACGTGCGCTGTGGGCACCACCGGACGTACCGCACGAAATCCGCATGCTCAGCAAGGTCAGCATGCGCACCTTGTATATCAGTGCCGAGGCCTGTTCCGCACTGCCAGTGCAATGCCAGTTGCTCGATGTCAGTGGCCTGCTGCGCGAATTGATCCTAGCCTTGCTGGCCGAAACGCGCGCGGTCGATGAACAAGGCCGCGCCAACTACCTGGCGCAATTGATCCTCTCCGAAATTGCCGCGGCGGCACCGATCCCGATCGTCATTCCCTGGCCACGCGACCGCCGTCTGATCCAATTGTGTGAAGCCGTGTTGCAACAACCTGGCAGCAATTTCACGCTGGAACAATGGGCCGAACTGGCCGGTGCCAGCGCGCGTACGGTGATTCGCCTGTTCCCGAGGGAAACTGGCCTGCATTTTCGCCATTGGCTGCAACAGGTACATATTGCCGAAGCGCTGTTGCGGCTGTCGCGCGCGGAAACCGTCGAGCGCATTGCCACCGCGCTCGGCTACAAAAGCGCCAGCGCGTTCACTGCCATGTTTCGCAGCGTGCTCGGCAAAACACCCAGTCAATATGTCAACATGACGCGCAGCAACAAACAACTGATCCGCAACCGCTAAATCAACGGTAGAACACGGTAAGTAAGCAGTAAGACATCCTCCCCTATGATCATGGCACCATTTCCTGCCACCTGATCTCTGGAGTCTTCATGCTGCACACCCGCCCCCTCCGCTACGCCGCGGCGTTCGGTGTCGTCCTGCTCAACCTGGCCCTTGGCGCCAACGCGCACGCCCAGGCAACAACTGCCAGCGATACCGCCGCCAACGTCGCGCCTGCCGATGCCGACAGCAGCAGCAAATTGAGCCTGGGCCTGGGTGCCGGTATTGCGCGCAGTCCTTATCGCGACTACGGCAACAAGACCAGCGCCTTGCCGTTATTGATCTATGACAGCAAGTACTTCCATTTCGCTGGCACCGGAGCCGACTTCAAACTAGGGTCTTACCAGCAATTCGATTTCACGCTGCGCGCCAAATACAGCAACGACGGCTATCAATCCAGCGACGCCGCCATCCTCAACGACATGCACGAGCGCAAGGACGCCATCTGGCTGGGCGGCACGGCCGTCTGGCATGCACCCTGGGCCAAACTGACCGCAGAATGGCTCAAGGATGCCTCCGGCTACAGCCAAGGCCAAACTTTCAAGCTCAACGCCGAGCGCGGCTTCCGGCTCGGCCGCGTGCTGCTGACCCCGCATCTGGGCGTGGCCTGGTATGACAAGAACGACGTCGATTACTACTACGGCGTGCGCCAGGACGAAGCAACTGCCTCGCGTTCCGCGTACACTGGCAAATCGACCATCAATACCAGTATCGGCCTACGCACCGGCTTGCGTCTGACCACCACGCAAAGCCTGTTCCTCGATGCGACCGCGACCCATCTCGGCAGCGGCATCACCGATAGCCCGCTGGTCGATCACGCCACAGTACCGTCGTTACGAATGGGCTACCTCTATCAATTTTGAGAATCAGAACCTGGATGAGCTGGATGAACCGCGTCGCCTTACTAGAAGACCATGAGCGCATGGCCGCCTTGATCGTCAAGGCACTGGCGGCTGCCGGCATCGAAACCGATGTCTACAGCACCATCGCGCAAGCCACCGACGGCATCGCCCGGCTGCCCTATCCGCTGCTGATATTGGACCGCACCCTGCCGGACGGCGACAGCCTGACGCTATTGCAGCAATTGCGTGCGCGTCAGGTGCTCACGCCCTGTCTGATGCTGACCGCACGCGATGCCCTGCACGACCGCATCACCGGCCTCGAAGCTGGCGCCGATGACTACCTGTCCAAGCCGTTTTCCATGGAAGAAATGGTCGCCCGCGTGCGCGCCCTGCTGCGGCGGCCATCGCAACTGCAAAGCCTGGCGCCGGAATATGCCGGCCTGCGCGTCGATCCGCAAGCAGCGCGGCTGTACTATGGCGACGAATCCGTATCGCTGGCGCCAGCCGAACTGCAACTGATGCACACACTGGTGCGCGCAGCCGGCAAGACCGTGCGTCGCACCACCCTGGAAGCAGCCGCCTGGGGCCTGGCCGATGCCGTCACACCAAACGCTATGGACGTCGCCTTGCACCGCCTGCGGCGCAAACTGAGCGCGGTCGACGCACCGCTGCAAATCATCAACATCCGTGGCCTCGGCTACGCCCTGCTCAGCGCAGACCATTCATCCGACCAGCCAGCCGACCATGCCCAGCCCTGACCTCGCCTCCGCCAATATCGGTTACCACAGCACCTGCAGTAGCCGACCCAAACCCAAGTTGACCAGCAGCATGTCGTTCCGCTTGCTGGCCACCACGGGCATTGCACTGGCCATCATCAGCGGCTCGATCATGCTGGCCATCACGCTGCTGCTGCGCTGGGGACCGGAAATTTTGATCGACCGCGAACTCAGCAGCAGCGCGGCCCATGTAATCAAAGGCATCCGCTACAACGTTGGTGGATTGCCCGCCGACGTCAACCTCGATTACCGATTACAGGCCGCCTACGAGGCCTTGCACGATGATGCCGTCTATCGCCTGCTCGATCAGGATGGCCGGGTCTTGCTGGCATCAGATCAAGCCACGCTGCCGCTGTCCCCCGACGACGGCAAATTTGATCCCGCCAGACAGCGCTTCAGCGTCACCCGCACCAGCGGCGTCGCCCAGGTCAAGACACAGGCGTTTACGCATGATGGGCAACAGTTCTACGTGCAGATCATGCGCAGCGAACGCATGTACCGCATCATGCTCGACCTCAAAGGCGAAAAAGTACAAACCATCACTTCGGCCACGGCGCTACTGGCCATGCTGCTGTTTAGCGCCGTCGTGGTCGCGATGCTGCATCGTCTGCTCAAGCCATTGCGGCGTGCCGCCGCGGCGGCATCCGCCATTGAGCTCAACAACCTGTCAACCCGACTCTCGCTCGACGGCGTGCCGTGCGAACTGACGCCCTTGTTCGAAGCCTTCAATCTGGCACTGGAACGACTGGATCAAGGGTATCGCGTGCAGCGCGACTTCCTCGCCAGCGCCGCCCATGAATTGAAGACGCCGCTGACCTTGATCCGCGCCCAGGTAGAACTCGATGAAGACTTGAACAAACATGGTGCGCTGCTGACCGACCTCGATCATATGGCACGGCAAGTCAGTCAATTGCTGCATCTGGCCGAAGCCAGCGAGCCGCAAAACTATACGATGCAGGAACTCGACGCCGCCATGGTCGCCAGCGAAGCGGCCGTCTATTTACAGCGCCTGGCGCAAAGCCGCTCAGTCTCGCTCACATTGGCGACCTTGCCGGCTGTGGTCAAGGCCGACAACAGTGCCTTGTTCGTTCTGCTGCGCAATTTGATTGAAAATGCCATTCACCATGCGCCAGCGCAGAGCCGCGTCGATGTGGTGGTCAATGCTGGTTCCATCAGCGTGCGTGACCATGGCAACGGCATTGCCCCCGAATCCATGCCGCTGCTGTTCAAACGCTTCTGGCGCGGCGCGCATCGGCGCGACATCGGCGCCGGTCTGGGCCTGTCGATCTGCGAAGAAATTGCGCGGGCGCACGGCTGGCACCTGACGGCAGCCAATGCCAATCCGGGTGCCCTCTTTGTCCTCAATATGGCAAGCGGCGGCAGTCAAAGGCGTTGACCTTGCCGGGGAGCAAAGGTATTCTTTTCCCGTCGCCGAGAAAAAGGGGACCGAGTTTGGAAGCTCGATATTACCTACGCTTACCTCGGAGGCTTTATGCCGCATGTCGACACATCCAACGCAACACAAAACCCCAGCTTCGACCCCTTCTCCTGGCTCGAAAACAACCACAACAGTCCTGCCGAACAACTGGCCGAAGCCAGCAAAGACCTCGGCTCAGGCATTGCCACCGTACTGCAACTGATTGAAGCCAGCGACCTTGATGCGCAAGACGACACGCCGCTGTTGAATCAGCGCCGCCGCAGCGAATTACTGCGACTGGCAATCACCTCCGCCCAATTGCTGGCCGAACTGGCCGGACGCGATATCGAGCGCCGCAACAGCGCCCACCCCTGGCCCAAAACCGCCGGTTAATAGCGGCCGTGCGCCGTCACTCGCCATCGAGTGCGTGAAACGGCGCATCGTCGGGGCCAAGGTAACGCGGTGCTTGCCAGGCGGCGTCACGCATCGAATGCGCGACCTGATCGGCCACCCCCAATAGCGATGCAAACAGTGCCATGCGCACCGGAATACCGTTGTCGGTCTGACGAAAAATAGCCAACCGCGGATCGTGATTGAGGTCGGTACCCAGATCGTTGGCACCGGTACGGCTGTCGCGCGGCAACGGATGCATGATCAAGGTATCGCGTGCGCACACGCGATTGACCAGGGCCTGATTGATCTGGAATTGCGGCGCATAACCTTCGATGGCTTCGTTGGCAAAACGCTCTTTCTGGATGCGCGTGGCATACACCACATCGGCCCCCTGCAAACCCTCGGCGAGGTCGCAGGTTTGCACGACGACGTTACCGTTGACGGCCATGCGGTCGAGGATATGCGCGGGCATTTCCAGACCGGCTGGTGCGATCAGTGTGAATTTGAGGCCGCGATACAGGGCCAGCAATTTACTCAGCGAATGCACGGTGCGGCCATACTTGAGATCGCCGACCATGGCGATATGAGCACCGTCGACGATCTTGCCCAGCCGCGAAAACTCGCGCTGTATCGTGTACAGGTCAAGCAAGGCCTGACTCGGATGCTCGCCGGGACCATCACCGGCATTGATGACCGGAATGTGGGTCGCGCGCGAAAACTCGGCCACCGCACCTTGCTCCGGATGGCGCACCACCAGCGCATCGACGTAACCGCTGATGACACGACTGGTGTCATAGATCGATTCGCCCTTGGCCATCGAGGAAAATGTAAAACCGGTGGTGTCGCAAACCGAACCGCCGAGGCGACAAAAGGCAGCGCCGAAACTGACACGCGTGCGCGTGCTGGCTTCAAAGAACAAATTGCCCAGCACGGCACCTTCCAGCACCCGCGAGATCTTTTGGCGGCGTGCAATCGGTTGCATCAGATCGGCCAGGCGGAACAAGGCCTCACTGGATTCACGCGAGAACTGATCGATCGACAACAGACAAGGTCGGCCTTCGTGAGTCAGGGCCAGGCCGGAAGCACCACCTACGCTTTGCGTATATTGCGATACATCACGTTGCAGGATTTCGGTCAAAAAACGCTCCACGATTTCCGGCATGCGACGAAACTCCTGTGACTCTAGCGGCAACAACCAGGTATCCAATGCCCGTCTGGTCACGCCAATACGCGTTGCCAAGGCTTCGCGAGTCATATTAAGTCGGCGCATGGCATCGCGCAGAAAGCTTTGTTGCAGATTGGACATATTCACCTCAACTATACGCAATGCGAATTATTTTACTGCATACCCAAAATTATCTACAGAATTACCTACACTTTGCGTCAACTTTGTTCTACGCTAGACAGCGGTGAGGGGTTATCAACCCGTCACGCACTTGCTGCGCTATACGCAGATGCAGCGTATCCAGAGCCGCCCGGTCAGCACCAACACCTTATTTTTCTTTTTGATTGCCGTTCCATGATCCCCATCCATTCCGAAGCCTCTGGCGACAACGACGATGCATCAGACAAATGCGGCGGTTGCAGCAGCAGCGCCATCGACATTGACTTCACGTTTGCCTATCAACCGATTGTGGAATTTTCAACCCGCACGATCTATGCCCATGAAGCGCTGGTGCGGGGTCCCCATGGCGAGTCGGCTGCCAGCGTGCTGGCGCAGGTGGACGACCACAATCGCTACCGCTTCGATCAGGCCTGTCGCGTCAAGGCGGTCGAAGGCGCAGCCCGTCTGGGCATGACCTGCATGTTGTCGATCAACTTTTTGCCGAATGCGGTGTATCGGCCGGAGGTCTGCATTCGCAGTACCTTTGCGGCGGCCCAGCGATATCACTTTCCCATCGAAAAGATCATCTTTGAAGTCACCGAAGGCGAACACGTCAAGGATCGCGCGCATCTGGTCAACATCTTCAAGGAATACCACCGGTTTGGATTTCATACTGCCATTGACGATTTCGGCGCCGGTTATGCGGGCCTGAATCTGCTGGCGGAATACCAACCCGATTTGATCAAGATCGATATGGATCTGGTGCGCAATATCGATCAGCATGCACCGCGTCAGGTAATCGTCACCGGCATCGCTGAGATGTGCCAGCGCCTGAATGTGCGGGTACTGGCCGAGGGCATAGAAACGCGTGGTGAACGTGATTTCCTGACCAGCATAGGCATTGATTTGATGCAGGGGTACTGGTTCGCCAAACCGGCCTTTCAAGCGCTGGCGGATGTGCCAGACAGTGCGTGGCTCTGATTACTTCTCCACGCTGGCCCTGACTGCCTCGGCAATATCGGCGGCACTGCTGGCCAGTGCATCCTGATAGGCGGCCACGACACTGCCGACCTGCGTACCCACCGGCAGCGAGATAGTGCTGCGACCGAAGCTGCTGGTGCCACCCGGCAGCGGCAACACCGTCCAGTTGAACACGGCGTCGATGTGCTGGCCCGGTGCCGCATCGAGTTGCACCACTTCCACGCTGATGCGATACCAGCGCCCTGCCGCTGAACCGCCCTGACGGTAGGTATCGATTGCGCCCAGATCGGCTTGCAATTGTTGCGACATGGCGTCGCGCAATTCATCCGGCAGCGACGCCGACCAGCGATCCTGCTCCAACATCGTGAGCGTGCCATCGCTGTTGCTCACCACCAGATTGCTCCGATTGAGACGCTCCGGCACGCGCACTGGCATGACTTCGATGCGCAACGGTTGCTGATTTTTTTGTAAGCGCTGCAAGGCACCGCTGGTGCTGGCCGATGGTCGTAGCGCCAATGTGTAGTAGCGCTGTGGTGGTGCCGCGCAGCCACTCAGAAACAAGACGCCCGCCATCAATGGCGCCGTCAGGGCGAACCCGCTAATTTGCTTGATCATGATGGTCCTTGTCTTGGGTATTGGTTCTGCCGCGGATGAGTGCACGTGAAATAGTCGGATGCGGACATTTTTTTGGTCTCTGGCCACGACAATCGAGCGCATCCTCCACAGTGGACGCGCTTTTCAGAGCGTCACTTCAACTCTGCGTACAGTTCCTCTGCGCCATTGTCGATACCGGCTTTGGATGCCGCCAGCGCACCGATACTGGCACTGATATTCCAGGGACTTGGGTATTGCTTGGTGACATAGGCATGTAGCAGGTGATTGCTGGTGGCGTCGTAGATTTCCACCGCATACATGACTGAGCCGGTCAGCGTACCTTCGCGGTCACGCGCGGTTTGCACCCCGTTGTAGATGCCGCCAGCCAGATCAAAGCGCGACAGCGTGCCCAGTACCGGCATCGTGGTTTTCGCGCCAGTCAGCGTCAACTGTACGCGCAAGGTGGTCTTGGACGTCGTTGCCGCAATCGCAAAGCGACCTTGCAAGCGCTTCATGAAACGCAACCGCATATAGTCGCCAAGTTCTTGCTTGTCTTGCTCGGACATGTCATTGAACTGCTGATCCGGGCCACGGTAGATCACCACGGGATCGATGATCACTGCGTTGTATTGATGCCAGTTGACCTTGGGCGCATAGCTGAACGGCACGCGACCTGACTTGTCTTGCCAGTTTGGTGCCAGTTGGCCCGAAGACGAAATCCCCGAATAGGCAACCGGCTCGACGGTGCTGCAGGCGCTAAGTACGATACAGATGATCGCAAAGATGGCCGTGCGGCCGGTCGTGACGAGTACTGACATGACTTTTTCCTCTTGTTTTTAAGGCAATAAAAATTGCCCGACGAAAATCGATGAACCAGTGGCAAGCCGCCATGGCATTGACTATCAACGCATTGATCTGCGCTGACGTTGGAGAGGAATATAGCATCAATCAGTCATTTTACAAACCGCCTAGTCGGTTTGTTTCAAATTTACATCATACCCAGAAATAGGCCTGTACTTGCCTCGAAGAAACCAAGCAAGGTGCGCTGGCAGTTCGATGCAAAGATGGCTTACGTGATTGGCTTGTCGGAGGATGCGGGAAAGAGCGGCAGCAGCGCGCCGCGCCGGTGACAGGCGGATACGCCTGTCGGAATGGGATCAAGACTGATCGTTGCGCGGCAGGCTAGACCATTGACTGCTATCAGCCAGACGCGCGAACAGGCGGTCGCGGTCTTCATTACTCAGGCGCCCGATCCCGAACAACGAGGACAAATGCATGCCCTGCGCGGCAAACCAGCGCAGCATTGCCATGTCGGGATCGGTCGCCTCGGCACGGATGGCTTCGCGCTCCTTGACGTCGATATCACGAAAGACCGACATCAATTCGGGCGCTTCACCGATGACGCCGAGGATGGCACAAGTCACCTCTGCCGACTTCTCTTGCGCAATCGCCTCGCGTGAAACGGCAATGCGCGCGGCCAGATTCGGTTCCGACGACGTACCGGCATGCGCGGCCAGATAGTCTTGGGAAAACTTGTGGAAATAGTCGACCTGATTTTCCAAGAGTGCCTTGATCACAGCCGTCTTGTTGTTGAACTGATGCGTCAGTGCGCCCTTGCTAATCCCGGCTTCACGGGCAATTGCGTCCAGCGTCAAGCGCGCCGGACCATCGCGCGCAATGATGGCCAGTGCAGCGTCAATGACGAGACTGCGGGTGCGTTCCGAGCGGCTGTTGTTATCCATTGTGTACTTAAAAAAAGAAGAGCTTAGCCTTGGCCCGGCTACGGCTTCCCAGCCGGCCGGATGTCAGCGACAAGCCAGCATGGTATCAAAAACAGTCCTTAGGGTCTGTTTTTCTCTACGCGGCGCAGGACCTCGACCGTGGTCAGCACTGCCGCATCGTCTGCGCGATGTTGCTCAAGGACCGCGCATGTACGTCTTCGTGCCGGCAATTTTGCACTGACAATGTCCGTCAAGTGAGATTGAGTCCGCCATCGGACATGAGAATTTCGCCGGTCAGATAATCGGAGGCCACCAGCATCGCGACCACCTGTGCGATATCCTCGGGTTGCGCCGCACGCTGCATGGGGGCGCGACTTTTCCACAACGCCTGCGCAGCAGTCCACTGCGCCGTCAAGGGTGTATCGACCAGGCCGGGTGCGACTGCATTGACGCGGATGGCCGGTGCCAGCGACAAGGCCAGCAAACGCGTGACATGATTGAGTGCCGCCTTGCTGGCGGCATAGGGAATCGACGCGCCCTTCGGTCGCACGCCGGCATGCGAACTGATATTGATCACGCAACCGGGATGACCATGTCGTGCCGCTTCACGCAAGGCTGCTTCGGCCAAGGTGACCAGATGGAATGGCGCCACTACATTGACTTCGTTCAATTCTTGCCAGATCGCCGGGGTGGCAGCGGCCAGATCAGCATGCGCAATCATGCGACTGATTCCCGCATTGTTGACCAATACATCGAGGCGTCCCCAATGCGCGATTGCCGTCTCCATCAAACGGACTCGCTCGGTCTCCAGCGCGAGATCGGCTTGTAGATAGGTTGCCTGTACCAGCTCGGCCGCCATCGCCTGACCGGCATCGACTGAACTGCGTGAATGCAGCACCACAGCAAAGCCGTCGGCAACCAGCCGGCGTGCAATGGCGGCACCAATACCGGAAGTCGAACCTGTGATTAAAGCAACGCGTGCCGCGCCGCGCGGGGAACTCAATTGCATGGTTTCCTTTTTTATCAATGCCGTGGTTCTGCTCATCAAGCAAGTCCACGAAACTATTACCAAGCGCGAAGCACTCTCGGCCCTTGCCTGGCTATTGTAAAGCTTGCTGCGGATGCCGCCGTGAGTACGCTTACGGTCCCCCAGCATGCAAAGCAGGTACCGCAACCGTGCAACACAAGCCGCCGTGGCCACGCCGGCGCAATTGCTTGCCGGAAAATATTTTCTAACAGTCGAAGTCGCACGCGAACAAAGTGGCCGTTCGGTGTTGCGTATCCCCTTCCAATGGGGAGGCAACGAGATCGGTGGCAGCAGTACCAGCGGCAACAGCCAGACTGAACTGAGTACGCTCAAGGTCACTGTGACGCGTTAAGTTAGTGTTACCAAATCGCTGGAAGCCAGCCGGATCGGCGGCGCGCCGTTATCATGCCAGTTGACTGCTGCGATGGCGGGCTACCGTTACAGAGACGGATCGCTGTCGCACTAATTCCAGACCGGAGGATGCTATGGAGCAACAAGTAAGCGCAGTACTGGAGACCTATCACACACTGCTGGCGAAGGAAAAAGAGGAACGCCAAAAAGGACCGCATATGCGTGAACGTGACGGCGGTCCTGATACCTGGATGCGCGCCGTCGGACCGCAGACCGGGCAGTTGATGAACATTCTCGTCAAAAGCCTGACTGCGCCGCGCATTCTGGAACTGGGCACCTCATATGGCTATTCCGGCATCTGGCTGGCCGAAGCAGCACGCGCGGCCGGCGGCCATGTCACCACCATCGAAATGCACGACTACAAGGCCGCATTTGCACGCGACATGGCGCAACGGGCTGGTCTGGCCGATGTCATCGATTTCAGGATTGGCGATGCGGTACAAATGATTGCCAGCCTGCCCGGCAACTTCGACTTTGTGCTGCTCGACCTATGGAAAGATTTATATATTCCCTGCCTGGAGGCGTTCTATCCCAAGCTCAATCCAGGCGCCATCATCGTCGCCGACAACATGATCCGGCCTGGCGGTGAAGAGGCGCGCGCCTATCGTCAGGCCATCGCCGGCAAGGCACACATCACCAGCGTCATGCTGCCGGTCGGCACAGGTATTGAAATCAGCCGTTTCGCCGCCTGAACCTGCCACCACTAGCGTTGCCGGCGCACATCCGGCAACCAGCACCGCAGTCGTAAAAAGCAGCTTCCAAGCCCTGCTTGCGCTGTCCAAATGCAAAAAAAACAAGCTTTTAAGGGATTTCCCGATGCAATAAATGCACTATTCAGGAAACTCCCGATACTTTCAAGTATGTACAAAAACGTACAGTTCACCTGTACCCAGCCACATTGAAATCTTCGTGATGGCGCGAAGATAAACCGGTCGGGTTCAAGGAGAGATTGTCATGTTCACATCGAAGAAAAACCGCATCCTCTGTGCCACTCTTGCTGCTGCCATGATAGCTTCCAGCGCACCAGTCATGGCTGCCACTGCAACCGGCTCACTGGTGATCACCGCCACTGTGCTGGCTTCCTGCACCGTAGTGGGCTCCACCATCGCCTTCGGCAACTATACCTCTTCGCAAGTCGATCAAACCGGCAACATCGCGGTGGTCTGCACCAACGGCACGTCTTACACCATCGGCCTGGATGCCGGTGCGGGTACTGGCGCGACCACCAGCGTGCGCAAATTGACCGGTTCCCTGGGTGGCAACCTGAACTACGCGCTCTACCGCGATTCGAGCCGCACCAGCAACTGGGGTTCGACCATCGGCACTGACACACAAGCCGGTACCGGTAACGGTCTGGTCCAGAACCTGACAGTCTATGGCCGCATTGCCAGCGCACAAACACCACTGGCCGGCGTCTATACCGACACAGTCACTGTCACACTGACTTACTAAATTACCGCTGCCACTGTGCAATGCCCGGCAGCCGCTCACCTCACTGCGTAGTTGCATTTTTTTTCTTCGGTCGACCTTGCCGGGTACCTCAGTGTGTAGTTGAGTCTTTGTTTTCTTCGGACGACCTTGCCGGGTACCTCAGTGCGTCGTTGAATCTTTGTTCTCTTCGGACTACCTTGCCGGGTACCTCAGTGCGTCGTTGAGTCTTTGTTTTCTTCGGACGACCTAGCCGGGGGCGGCCCGGCAGCCGCTCACTTTCTTTGGTCTCGCCCAAAGATAAGTAAGCAAAGAAAGGCGACCGCTACTACGTCGCCCCTGCGGGGTTCCCG
>JAMFSU010000007.1 GCA_026225475.1 Duganella sp. | reverse complement strand
GTCGCCTTTCTTTGCTTACTTATCTTTGGGCGAGACCAAAGAAAGTGAGCGGCTGCCGGGCCGCCCCCGGCTAGGTCGTCCGAAGAGAACAAAGAGTCAACTACGCACTGAGGTACCCGGTTAGGTTGTCCGAAGAAAACAAAGATTCAACTACGCACTGAGGTACCCGGCAAGGTTGTCCGAAGAAAACAAAGACTCAACTACGCACTGAGGTACCCGGCAAGGTCGTCCGAAGAAAACAAAGATTCAACTACGCACTGAGGTAAGCGGCTGCCGGGCTGCCCCGGATAGCTCGTCCGAAGAACACAAAACATCAGTATCGAAGAAAAGAATTAGCCGAAGTAAGGAAACTGCTGCGACTGATCCATGAACGCCTGATAGTGCACCACCACCCCTTGTTCGCGCAAACTGAGCACGGCATAGGCCGGCGGCTCCATTGACGTGGTCGCCGGCCCAGTCAAGGCAAAGTCGAGCGCATGCTGATGATTGGTACCCGGCACGGTGGCAAATGGCGTGCCGTACCACGTGCCGCCCGAAGGTCGATGCACGTGGCCGGAAAACATGTAGCGCACATTGCCATGCTGGCGCACCAATGCGCGCAGGTCTGCTTCTTCACGCAGGCGAATCCAGTCCATCGATGGCAGATCCAGTTCGAACGGCGGATGGTGCGAAAACAGATAAACCGGCAGCGCGCCAGCCTCGGCCAACGTCTGGTCCAGCCATTGCAGACGGTCCTCACACAGGCGGCCTTCATGGGTGCCGCCTTCCTTGGTGTCGAGGAACACCAGGCGTGCGGCATCGCTATCGTGCACGCCCTGAATGAAACCGTTATCGTCCACGGGCACATCGGGAAAGACATGGCGAAAGCTGGCGCGTTCGTCATGATTGCCCAGCAGCAGCCGCACCGGCAGTGTCAATGTCAGCAGGCAGTCGGCCAGAATCCGGTACGAGGCTTCGTCACCGTCGTGGGTCAGGTCGCCAGTGATGACGCATAGATCGGCGTCGGCATGGTGAGCGTTGACATGGGTGATGCAGTGGCGAAAACGCGCAACCGGGTCTTCGCCGAACAGGAGATTACCGTCCGGCACCAAATGGATGTCGGTGATTTGGATGACTTTCATCAGCAATGAGTATGAAGTAAGAAAAATTAACGGATACCAGCACGCAGGAAGGCTTGAATGAATTGGCGCTGGAATACCAGGAAGCCGATCAGCAGTGGTGCAATCGCCATTAGCGTGGCGGCACTGACGATGGAAATGTTGACGCCGCTTTCCGGTGCACCAAACAGCGACAAGCCGACCGTCAGCGGACGCGTGGCCGATGAGTTGGTGACGATCAGTGGCCACAGGAAATTGTTCCAATGGGTTGCGACCGATACCAACGCATAGGCCAGATAGATCGGCTTGGCGGCTGGCACGTAGACGCGCCAGAGCACGCCGAACCAGCCGCAGCCTTCAATGCGCGCGGCCTCTTCCAGCTCGCGTGGAATTTGCATGAAGGCCTGACGCAGCAGGAAAATGCCAAACGCACTAGCCATGTACGGCAGCGACATGCCCAGCGGCGTATCGAACAGGCCGAGGCGTGTGACCATGGCATAGTTTTCCACAATCAGGATTTCCGGCAGCACAAACAGTTGCAACAGCACCAGCGCGAACAGCAGGCTCTTGCCGCGAAACTGAAAACGCGCAAACGCGAAGCCGGCCAGTGTGCATAGCGTGAACTGACCGATCAGGATCAGGCTGACCAGAATCACGGTGTTGAACAGATAGCGCAGCCAGGGCGCAGCCTGCCAGGCCTGGCGGAAATTATCCAGAATCAGCGGCGCACGCCAGTCGAGTGCCAACGCGGCATTGGCACTGTGGAATGCCGCCCACAAGGCAAACAGCAATGGTGCGATCCAGCAGAGTGCCAGCAGCCAGGCGCCGCTGGTATCGATGATGCGCCAGAAACGTTCGCTCGATGGCGCTGCCATCGGCGCGGGCAAGGAAGGGGTAGCAGAAGTGGAAGCAGTGGTTATCATCAAGACAGATCAGCGATAGTGGATGCGGCGGTCGAAAAACACGAATTGCAGGGCGGCGACCAGACCCAGCGCGGCGATCACCAGCACCGTCAACACTGCCGCACCGGCTTGATCGAGATAGGCGAAGGCCATTTCCCAGATCCAGTACAGAATCAGTTTGGAGGCATTGTCTGGGCCGCCTTTGGTGAGGATGAACAGATGATCGATCAGGCGCACCGAGTTGATCAGTGCATTGATCAGCACGAACACGGTGGTCGGCATCAGCAGCGGCAACACTACCCGGCGGGTATACGCCCAGCGACCGGCGCCTTCGATGCGCGCTGCTTCTTGCAACTCAGGTGGAATTGCCTGCAAGGCGGCCAGATAGAACAACATGAAGAAGCCCGACTCCTTCCAGATCGTCACCGCCATCACCGACCACAAGGCGGTGCCGGGCTGGCCGAGCCAATTGGTCGGGCCGATGCCGAACAGTGCCGTGATGTGATCGAGCAAGCCCAGGCCGGGGGTATAAAAGAACAGCCACAGATTGGCCGCCGCAATCATCGGCAACATGGTCGGAGTGAAAAATGCGGTACGCACCAGCGCCCGTCCGGGGATGCGCGCATTGGCCCACAACGCCATGCCCAGCGCCAGTGCAATTGATACCGGTACGGTCACGCCGGCATACAGCAGATTGTTGCCGAGCACTTGCCAGAAAGTCGGGTCAGCCAACAAGTCGCGGTAATTTTCAATGCCGTTGAACACGCTGGGCCGGCGCGCCGTACCGCGCGAGAAGAAGCTGCTCCACAGCGTGGCCAGCATCGGATAGAACGCAAACAGCGTCAACAGCAGCAGCGCCGGTGTCAGCAGGCCCCAGCCAAAGAGCATGTGTTGGCGGCGTTCGACGGGGTTGCGGGGAAGTGCTTGGGTCATCAATCAGGTCCGGTGATCAGCGTCCCGCCTGCATGACATGCAGACGGGACGCCGTGTGGCATCAACGATAAGGCTTGAGCAAACGCTCGGCTGTGGCTTGCGCTTCGTCGAGTGCCTGCTTGGAGGTCTTGGTGCCGGTCAGCGCTGCTTGCACGGCGTTGGACAAGGCTTCGCGTACCCGCGCAGTCTGCTCGGTGGAAAACTCCGGAATCGCTACCGCCAACTGGTCTCGTGCCACCAAGGCTTGCGGGAACGACTTGGCATAGTCACGCAAGGCCGGTGTGTTGTAGGACGCCGGGCTGGTGCCGACGTAGCCGGTGGCAATCGACCATTGCGCCGCGCGTTCCGGTGCCGTCATCCAGCGCACGAAGGTGATCGACGCCGTCTGCTGGGCTGGCGTGGCACCCTTGAACAGATAGAAGTTGCCGCCACCCACTGGTGAGCCTGGTTGCTTGTTGGCTGGCAGCATGGCCACGCCGAAGTCGAACTTGGCTTCTTTCTTGACCGCGCTGAGGTTGCCGGTGGTATGCCACATCATGGCAGTCTGGCCTTGTACGAAGGCCTGGCGCAGCGTGCCCCATTCAATTGCGCCAGCCGGGCTGACGTGATGGGTGGCTGCCAGCGAGCGCCAGAACTCCAACGCCTCGATTGCGGCGGGGCTGTTGAAATAGACTTGCGTGCCTTCCTTATTCATCAGCGCCACGCCGTTCTGGATCGCGAAGGCCTGGAACATCCAGTAAGGATAGCCGGTCGATGGCACCATCAGACCAAACCGGTCCTTGGTGGTCAGCTTGGCGGCGGCGGTCAGCATCTCGTTCCAGGTCTTGGGCGGGACATCGGGATTCAGGCCGGCGGCGCGGAACATGTCCTTGTTATAGAACATGACAATCGTGGAGCGTTGAAAGGGGATGCCCCAGACGTGGCCACCAATGGTGCCGTTGGCCATCAGGCCGGGATAGAAGCTTTGCAGCCAGGCCTTGTCTTCTGGCGTGGTGGCGATCTTGTCGAAGGGTTCGATCAGGTTCTGGTCGATCAGGTCATACGTATCGAGCGCGCCGAGCACCGATAATTGCGCCGGTTGTCCGCCCTTGATGGCCGACAGTGCGCGTACGCGGGTTTCATCATAGTTGCCGGAATAGACCGCCTTGACCTTGATGTCGGGATTGGCTTTCTGGAAATCGTTGATCATGCCGTCGATCACGTCGGTTAAGGGGCCGCCGACGGCAATCGGGTAATACATGGTCAAGTCGGTCGCCGCGGAGGCGACCGAGGCGGCCGTCAATGCAGTGGCAAAAAGTGCCGCCAAGGTGGTTTTTTTGATGAGTTTGCTCAGCATGGCTGTTCCTTAGAAAGGTGAGTCAGGTGGGGTAGTAAAGAGGCAATAACCGATGCTCACGACACCACCGACAGCACCGGCGGGCGTTGTTGCGGCAGTAACGGTGGCAAGGTCGATAAGCGCTGGCCGGCGGCGTCAAACAGATGGACATTGGCCGCATTCCAGCTCAGGCCGACGCGGTCGCCGCATTGCAGCAGTAGTTTTTCCGGGCTGCGCACGATGATGGCGTCGCCACCCGGCAGGTCGAGATAGAGATACGATTCGGCGCCCTGGAATTCGACACCGGTGACCGTGCCGAACAGTTCGGTCGACGATGGCGTGACCAGACGAAAATGTTCCGGGCGCACGCCGACCTGATATTGCGGCGCATCGGTGTGCGGATCAGCGTTGCCAGCAACCGGCACCATCGATGGCGGCAACTTGTCTGCGGCCATCAGCATCATCGGTGGGCTGCCGATAAAGCTGGCGGTAAACGCTGTGCTCGGCAGCTCATACAATTGCGCCGGGGTACCGCTCTGGACGATACTGCCGCCATTCATCAGCACGATCTGATCAGCCATACCCATCGCTTCGGTCTGGTCATGCGTGACATACACCACCGTCATGGCGAGCCGTTGTTGCAGTGCGCGGATTTCATGGCGTACCGCGTGGCGCAGTTTGGCATCCAGGTTCGACAGCGGTTCATCCATCAGGCAGATCGAATGGCCGGCCACGACGGCACGAGCCAGCGCCACACGTTGCCGTTGCCCGCCCGACAGTTGCGCCGGTTTGCGCAGTTCCAGACCGTGCAGATTGGTCAGTGTGAGAGCCTCGTCGAGCCGTTGCCGGCGTTCGGCGGCATGTACGCCACGCACTTGCATGCCGAAGCAAATGTTGTCGGCCACATTCAGGTGCGGGAATAACGCATAGGACTGAAACACCATCGATAAACCCCGTGCCGATGGCGTTGCCGCCGTGACATCGCGACCGTCAATTTCTACGCGGCCGCTATCGGGTGTTTCCAATCCCGCCAACAGGCGCAGCAGGGTGGATTTGCCGCAGCCAGAGGGCCCGAGCAAGGCCACCAGTTGCCCGCGCTCGATGTCGAGATTGAGCGTCTTGATCACTTGATGGTCACCCCAGGATTTACTGATGCCGGCCAGTCGAATGGCGATATCGGGGGAGTTGCTGCTGGTCGAAGTGGTTGACATGGTCATTTTCCTGCGCTGGCGACGAAGGCCGCCATGGCGCTCGTGGCGGGTTCATTGCGATCGGTATCGCTGGTCAGGCTGGTGCTCAGCGCTACTTGCGATGTGCCGTGCGCTGTGACGACGACGCGGGTATTGCCGGCCAGCATGGCGGCCAGAGTGGGGGGGAGTTCGCGGTCGGTGACCAGGATATCGGGGTCCGACAAATGACCGCCGCGTACCGGTGCCTGACGGCCGAACTTAGAATGGTCGGTGACCAGAATCTGGGTGCGGCAGCTCTCGCGCAAGGCCAGCCGCGAGCTCGATTCCATGCGGTCGAAATCGAGCAGGGTGCCATCGGTATCGACACCGCCGACGCCATAGATGCCGAAGTCGGCGCGGAAGTTGCGAAACAGTTTGTCAGCATCGCTGCCGAGAATTTCCGGATTGGGAAAACGCAAAGTGCCACCCGGCACGATGACCTGGTTGTTTTGGTTGGTCGACAAGGCCAGTGCCGCGCGCAGGTTATTGGTGATGACCGTGAGGTGGTCATGCTTGGCCAGCGCCAGTGCGACCTGTTCTGGTGTCGTGCCGATACCGATCAATACGCTGCAGCCATTGGGAATCAGTGCGGCCACGGCGGCGCCGATTTCAGCCTTTTCTTGCAGGTTATTAATGCGGCGCATCTCATAGGGCTGATTGCGCGCCGACAGGATCAGTTCGGCGCCACCGTGGCGCCGTCGCAGGATATCGGCATCGCACAGCGCATTGATATCGCGCCGTATGGTTTGGGTGGTCACGGCGAAATGCTCTGCCAGTGCCTCCATGCTGAGAAAGCCATGCTGGCGGAACAGGGCAATGATTTCATTGTGGCGCAATGACACTGGCTTGGCTGCAGGGTTAGCGGACATGTTCACTTATCCAAGTTTTCGTTCATTTGAAAATGCAGTGAATGGTATCGGGCGATTGTTACCGGGACATGACGTTCATATGAACTTAAAGCTGCTTTCATATCGTCAAAACGTCATGGCGCGGTAACAAACGGCAGGCATAGTCCGGAACGTTTTCACTCCGGTACGCGGACTTGCTCCGGTCTCCTTTTCCTTTCTTTTTTTGGACTCACTAGCCCGCCATGAAAAAATATGTTCTCGCCATTTCTCTTTCCGCCGTGTCGGCCACGACCTTGGGTCTTAGTCAAGGTGCCTACGCCCAGACCAGCGACGCTTCCTCCAGTGTCGTCATCTACGGCATCATCAATCCCAGCATCACCTATACCGACAAGGTCGCCAACGCCACCACGGCCAATCCCACCGGCACCGGAGCACGCTTGAGCGAAGACACTGCCGTGGCGCAAGGTTCACGCATCGGTTTCAAAGGCGTGGAAGACCTGGGCGGTGGCCTGCGCGCCTTGTTCACGCTGGAAAACGGTTTCAATGCCGATACCGGTGCCATGGCGCAGGGTGGCTTGCTGTTCGGCCGCACACTGGTGATCGGCTTGTCGGGTGACAGCGGTACGGTGTTGTTTGGACGGCAGAAGGATTACATTGATGATCTGGCCGGTTTCAACGGTGCGCTTGATTTCGGCAGCCTGGTCAATAACATTCACGCACTCAACCTCGATCGCACACAAGGTTCGCGCGTCAATAATTCGGTGCGCTACAACTCACCCGTCATGGGCGGTGTCGTGCTCAGTGGCTTGTATGGTTTTGGTGAACAGGCCGGTTCGGTCGGCGCTGGTCAATCATTCGGGGTCGGCGGCAGCTATACCAATGGTGGATTCGCCGCAGGCACAGCGTATTTTCAAAACAAACTGACCGCCAACAATACCTTCACCGGGTCTAGCGATTCCGGCATTGCACCGGGCGCCATTACCGGCAGTGCCGCCAATGTGGCGCTGAAGACCTGGATCGTCGGGGCCTCGTATCGCTTGGGCGATGTCAAGTTGTACGGTGCATTTTCGCAGGTCAAGCAGCCACTGGCAGTTGCCGCCGGCACGGTCATGAGCAGCTTTACCTCTACCACTGGTGGCGCGTTCACCTTTGGCGGCGTCAACAACAGCAAGGTGTCGATTGTTGACCTTGGCATCAATTACAACGTCACGGCCACGACGCAATTGCTCGGTAATGTGGTGAGCACCCGTTCCAAGTTCGTCGGCGCCGGTGACGGCACGGCAACGCAATTGTCGCTGGGTGTCGATTACTTCCTTTCCAAGCGCACCGATGTGTATTTATTCTTTGCCAACATCCGCGCCTCCGGCATGTATAACCCTGGCTTATATAGCGCGCCCGGCGGCAGCAATACGCAAAATGCGCTGATTACCGGCATTCGCCACAAGTTCTGATAGACCGTTTTCGAAAGAATGCAGATGAAATCATTTCTCTTTGCAGCGTCCTTTGCACCGCAGATGCTGGCGACGGCAGGACTGTCGCTGCTGCTGGCGGCATGCCAGTCAGCAGCGCCGTTGATGCCGCCGCAACCCTTGGTCGCCGCGCACCGGGGCGGCACCGGCGATGGGCCGGAAAATACCTTGCCCAGCCTGCAGGCGTCGCTCAAGAATGGCGCCGATTTGTTGTGGATGACGGTACAAGTCTCGCGTGATGGTGTGCCGGTGTTGTATCGCCCGGCTGATGTGGCGGCGCTGACCGATGGCAAGGGCGCGGTCAATACGCTCACCTTGGCGCAATTGCAGGCGCTCAATGCCGGTTATCAGTACAGCGAAAGCGATACCGCCGGCACCAAAACCTACCCGTACCGACAGCAGCCGGTGATGATGCCGACCTTGCGTGCGGCCTTGCGCAGTTTGCCGGTGGCGACACCGCTACTGATCGACCTCAAGCAGTTGCCGGCCGAACCGTTGGTGACTGCCGTTGCCAACGTGGTGGAGCAAGAACATGCCTGGCAACGGGTGCGTTTCTATTCGACGGATGCCGAGGTGCTGGCTTTGATGGCGCGCTATGCCCACGCCCAGGTGTTTGAATCACGCGATGCCACACGTGAGCGGCTGGTGCGCATGGCGTTCAATGGTGGTGCTTGCGAACCACCGGCAGCCGGTGTCTGGGCAGGGATTGAACTGGTACGCAAGGTCAGTGTGGTGGAAAAATTCACCCTCGGCGAAGGTGTCTCCGAGGTGACGGCGCACTGGTGGACGCCGGCGGCATTGCAATGCTTCCGCAGTGGCAAAGCGGTCAAGGTGATGGTGTTTGGCGTCGATTCGGAAGCGGCTTACCGCGAAGCTCAGCAGCTCGGTGTGGATGTGGTCATGACCGATTCTCCCGCGCGCATGAATGCCTTGCGCAAAATGTCGAGATAGTTACGGCCAGCGGCATGATTGGCATTGCGCCAGATTTGGTGTCTGGTGCTTGTTGCCAAGGCCAATAAAAAACGGGAAGGGATTACTAATGCCGTTTAGTTGAGAAAAAAAGCGTGTTTTTCTTAGATGCTGATGGCGGGTTTTCTTCGGACGACCTTGCCGGGTACCTCAGTGCGTAGTTGAATCTTTGTTTTCTTCGGACAACCTAGCCGGGGGCGGCCCGGCAGCCGCTCACTTTCTTTGGTCTCGCCCAAAGATAAGTAAGCAAAG
>JAMFSU010000081.1 GCA_026225475.1 Duganella sp. | reverse complement strand
AGGACTCGTCAGGAATTAACGGAGCGATCTGTCCTGTTGCTTGGCCGTATCGTATAATTCCACTCGCCGTGGAACTCATCGCGTGTGATATTGATGGAGGACATCTCCTCCTCGGTGACCACGATGCCTTTCGGGTAGGTTTTGGTGTCGAGTTCACATTGCACTGTCAGGCCGGTTTCGGTTGTGGTGGCACTGATCAGATCGACGATGACGCGATAGCTGACGAGTGGTTTGGCACGCCAGTTCATGCTGATAAATGAAAAAAGTCGGTGCTCGATTTTGTTCCATTTGCTGGTGCCGGGTGGCAGGTGATGGACTTGGATATTGATGCCAAGTTCGTTGGCCAGGCTTTGCAGTTCGCGCTTCCATAGACGCACGCGCGAACCATTGCTGCCGCCACCATCGGCGGTGATCGTTAATGTGCGTGCTTTGGAATAGCGTTTAACGCCGTTCGTGCGCCACCAAGTGCGGATCGTCTGCACGGCAAACTCCGCTGTATCGTGGTCGATGCCGACGCTGACCCATCCTGAATTGGCGGCCAGATCGTAAATCCCATATGGCACCGCTCGGCCAAGCTCCTTGATGAGGAAATCATGCACCCGCACTTCTTCGGGTTCACCTTGCGGGCGCCATTCCCGGCCGGCATTCTTGAAGTCGCCGACTAGCTCTTTTTTCTTCGTGTCGACCGAGATCACAGGCTGCTGTGCGGCCATGGCACGGTTCACGCTCGCGTTGATGTAAGCGAACTGGGCATCGCGATCCGTGTGGCTGTCGCCCTCGCGAGTCTTGCAGTTCGCCTGCAGACTGAATTTCTGGCTTTTGAGCAATTCGCCTACGACTGTGTGGCTGATCTGGTGCCCCATGGCGCGCAATTCGCCGGCCAGGCGGCGCAGCCCTTTGCAAGTCCAGCGCAGCGGCGACATCGGGTCGCCGCGCTCACTCGGACTGACCAGCCCCAGCAGGTCCTTCAACAGCGCCGGGTTTGTCGTGGTCAAGGCTTTGCGTCCGCCGCCAGGGCGCCGATTTCGGTCGGCTGGCACCTCCAATGCGCCAGCCAATTCTTCCAATCCACGACCGATCGTACTGGGCGCGATGCCGGTCGCGCGAGCAACCGCCGCGATCCCGCCGTAACCGGCCGATCGAGCCTCCGCGGCGGCAAACGAGCGACGGCCTCGCTCATCAAGATGCGGCGAAAGAGCAATAAACCGGTCACGGATGGCACTGGTATCAATCATCCGCTCAAGATACAAAACCGATTCGTGATCAGGGAATCCCCCCAAACGCAAAATCCGATTCATCTATTTCCTGACGAGCCCTTAGAGTCCGTCCGGTAACAACTTGAATCTATTGAGTCACCTGTGATTCTATCTGGCTGGCCTGATTCGCAGGAGCAGCCAGATGTGGACGAAGAAAAATCGCGCGAGTTACAACCGTGACCATTTGTGGTACCCGAGTGACTTAACCGACGAGGAGTGGGCTTTTGTTGAGCCCTTGATCCCGCCGGCGAAGCGCGGTGGCAACAAGCGTAGTGTTGATATTCGGGACATCGTCAACGGCATACTTTATGTGCTCAGCACTGGCTGCCAATGGCGTGCCATTCCCAAAGACTTCGGCAAGAAGAGCACAATTTATGATTATTTTCAACGTTGGGTGGATGATCGGACGCTGGGTCGGCTGCATGATGCGCTCTATGAGCGCTGTCGAGACTTAAGCGGGCGCGAGGCCAGCCCGACTGCCGCCATCATCGATAGCCAGAGTGTAAAGAGCGCGGAAAAAGGGGGGCCGCGATTGACTCGCCAGGCTATGATGCAGGTAAGAAGATCAAGGGCAAGAAGCGGCATCTTCTTGTAGACACCGAAGGTTTATTGCTTTTTGCTATTTTGCACGCAGCCGACATCCAGGACCGTGATGGCGGCATTTTGCTGATGACGGCCTTGCTCAGGGCATATCCAAGACTGCAAAAGCTATATGCCGACGGTGGTTATCAGGGACCAAAGTTTTCCAACGCCCTGAGAAAAATACGCCGAAAAATCGATATTGAAATCGTAAAGCGTTCTGACCTTGCAAAGGGCTTCGTTGTGTTGCCCAGGCGATGGGTCGTGGAACGGACGATCGCCTGGCTTAACAGATGCCGTCGTTTGGCGAAGGATTGGGAGTGCCTAAGTCGAAACGGTCTTGCCTTTCTGCGTTGGGCATCGGTTCGGCTGATGCTGAGAAGATTATGTAAAAGCTACGAATGATCCTGGACAGACTCTTAGAATGATACCCAGCTTCGATCGTCAAAATACCTGAACAATATCGTTGAACAGGATCACCGTGCGATAAAAGCCGGGACTAGT
>JAMFSU010000080.1 GCA_026225475.1 Duganella sp. | reverse complement strand
CAGATCAGATTGAAAAACTGGATGTGCCTAATGCGGTCAAACAAGGCTTGGCGCAGGTGGCCGCAAGTGCATTGGGTGCTGCCGTAGGTGGTACGGCGGGGGCGGCGGCGGCGGTGAATACGGAGGCCAACAATCGGCAGTTGCATCAGGATGAAAAAGACCTCATCGCAAAGAAAGCGAATGGAGACAAGGCCGAACAAGAGCGCCTGACGCAGGCGGCATGCTACGCGGTCAAGTGCTGGTCACAAAATCCAGAAGGCAGCAAGGAGTACAACGCCAACTTTGTTGATGTCATGACCGCCTATTCGCTTAAAGATGAACTTGCGTGGATTAACACGCAGCAGACAAAGGGGCAGTTTGTTTATTCGATGATGAATGAAGCTACCGATCGCTTACAGTCAACGCATATTCCCGTCATCAAGGATGGCATCAAGGTAGCGACCGGCTGGCTGACTGCGACGGGCGGGTCGGCATTGTGTGGGACGGCGATTGGATGTATTCCTGGTGCCCCGATGACGGCCTTTGGCAGCAGCACCATGATTGAAGGCGGCAGCGGTTTGTACAACGCTTATAACGGCAGTGCGGCACCGGGTGTTAATCCACTTCGAAATCAGTTTAATCAAGCCAACCCAACATGGGGTAATACGGTATATGACGGATTGAATCTTGCTTTTACGGTTATGGCAATGGGTGCGCCGGTTCCACTCAAAGTTGGGGTCTCTGATGGAATCAATCGCACCGAATCACTGTTTGGTACGACAGTATCGCGTTTTAACAATGCGACCTTGAATCCATTTACCAATATGCCGCTCCCCTATGGCGTTACCCAGAGCATTTTGTTATACGGCGCAGGGTCGCAAGGTGTGACCGTGATCAATGACGTGCGTAAAGCAGGTGGCAATAAATGAGCTTCCAGCGGATTTATACCCTTGTGCGTACTACGATCTTTGTAGGGAGTACAGCTATTGGTACAGGAGGTTTTTATGCCTTCGTCATAGCTGGAATTTGTCGCATCATCTTCAAGCTGGAAGAGAACACGGCTTTGCTCTGGATTGGTGGCCCGCTTTTTATATTAATTACAGTATTGATGTTGATTTATTTCCCCAAACATCTGCGCAAAGCGGGGTTTATTGAATGAATTCTTTATAACCGCAAAAAATCCCCACATCTTCCAGCGTGATGCGGGAAGTTGTGGAGGATTTTTAGCGGCTAAAAAAGGGCGGTCTGCGTGCTACTTATGATTCTCTAGTGATGACCAGGCAATCGATCATCACGCGCAGCTTCACTCTGGAATGCGGCATAAATCCTGCCTGCGCCAGCCAGCGCCCGCGCAGCCGAATCCAGGGGATACGCGGCTGTGATTCAGGATAAAGCGACACAGTTAAAAAGCGCACTGGCTGGCGGTTTATTGCTTCGGGTTCATCGCATGTATGATTCGGCTTAGCCATATTCAACTCCTGTTTAGTTGCTTGTGATTAACGACCGGCAAAACATCATCACGCTGCACCAGAATGCACAGCGTCTATTAAAAGCCGTGCATGTGGTCAATCCCTATGCGAACCGGTTAACCTTCCTTGACGACAAAACGCGCATGCGGCGCGACCACATGAAATACCTGACTCCTCAATGGGTGGGGCGGTGGCAGGAACGATCATTGGTTATCCGATTGGTGTCGCTATCGAAAAACCTCTTAATAGCATCATGAATCCTTGGTATCGGCAGCAATGGCGGGATATTGGTATGGGTATGTCGAGTTACATACCAAGAAATTATTTACCGTCGTGGATTGCAGGTTCAAGCGCAGTTCAGGAGATAACTGGTAGCACGGTGCAACAGGGTCTGGATAAGAAAAAGTGAAACCTAAGAAACAATATGAATTATGGCGGTGGTGTTATTTTGTAATGTATTGGTTTATCGGAATGGGGTTACTCATTCCAATTTCCCAACTGGTTTTGGCACCATTAATTGCATGGTTATTTCACGATATTCCATACACATTGCCTACTTTGAATAGAGTAGTACGTCTAGCTTTGTTGATTGTTTTCATCGCTTTTTTTGCGGGCACCGTGACGTGGTATTACGAAAAACGTTCGTCAGACAGATAAGCAGTGACTAGCAGACCCGCTGATCTCTGGCGCCCACAAACGGTCTAGCGCCGCCAAGCCAAACAACAAAAGAAATCAACTCATGCAAAGCATTACACCGCGCTTGCTGAGCGGCATCGTCATGCTGCTCACTACCGCAACCCTTCAGACACAAACCACCGGTGCCGACATCGCCGCCAGCCAGGAACAACTACAACGCGAACGTGAGCGCGTATTGCGCCAGCAACAAGAGCAATCGCTCAATGTGCGCTTGCCTGCTCCCAAGGAAGTCGATGTCTCGACGATTTTTCCGGTAGAGGAATCGCCTTGCTTTCCTATTTCTAAAATCAGCCTGATCGGCGAAGCAGCAGAACGTTTCCAGTTTGCTTTGGACAGCGTCACCGGCAAGGCCGGCGCACTTGGCCGTTGCCTGGGTGCGGAAGGCATCAATCCGGCGAATTCAGCCGAGCGTTTCAAGACAAACTCAGGGAATTCGGCATGATTTGCTCAATGAGCCGAAAAGGAAACTGCTGGGACAATGCCCCTACGCAGAGCTGGTTTAATAGTTTCAAAAATGAACGCTCAAGAACTCAATATTGATACGCCAAACTGAACCCCATCACCGGCGAACCACTAGGGAACTGCTGCGGTTTGTACAACGCCCATCCCAGGAACAGGTCATAGTGCACGCCTTGCAATGCGCCGCGCACACCCAACGCGGTACCGACCAAGGTATCCCCGAGCAAGTGCTGCACTGCGGGTCCGTAGACCTTGCCAACATCCAGTCCGACATACAGCGATTGCCGACGGTCTCCCAATGGCAGATCAAGCTCATTGCGCAAGAAAAAGCCACGTTCTGCCGACAGACTCAACTCACCATCAAAGCCGCGCACTGTGTATCGGTTGCCAATGCTTAACTGCTCAGCGGCAAACAATGCGGTGCGGCTGAATTGGCCGCGCAAGGTGCCGGTATAGCCGAGCGGCTGGCTGCCGATGTGGAATGGGGCATAGAGTGAGGCGTCGATGGTTTGCAAGCTATATTGCTTGGTCGCGCTGTCGGGATCGCGCCCGGGGAAGTCGGCATCGGCGTTGAACCAGCTCACGCCCCAACGGTTGGCCAGCGCCAGATCAAGCTGGGCAGCACCGAAGTAGTGCTTGTGTACCCAGGCCAACTCAACATAGGTAGCGTTGCGGCGCTGCACGCCTAGTTCGGTATCGTTGATGTAGGCGCGATTCCAGCGCTTTCCAAGTTTTAATTGCACGCTGTTTTTTTGCTCCTGGTTGCGCTGGAACAGTCTGTTGAACTTGAATTCCAGGTTCTGTCCTTTGCCACTTGACATGAAGGTCTCATACAGACCGGCAATTTTTTGATGGTAATCATAACTACTGGCGGACAAGGCAAAAGTCCAGTTGCCATACGGTAGCGAGTAACTCAAATTGTTGCCGTTGGTGCCGCGTTGCTGGCCTTGGCGGTCGGCATCGGTATTCAAGCCAATGTTGAACAAATCGTTGAGGCCCAAAGGATTGTCGAGGGCAAGATTGACGCCGGCCTGCAAGCTGCCGGTACTTTTGGCACCGCTGTCGTCCAGGCTCAGTGAGATTTTCCATGGCTTGCCGCGCAGCACATGAATGACGACGTCGCTTTCACCCGAGCGTTCTCCGGGCACAATCGTCATCTCAACATCGTGGCTGGGAATGCGCTTGAGTTGTTCCAGCCCCTGCTCCAGTGCACGCAAATTGAGCAAGTCGCCGGGCCTGGCAGGAAAAGCTGTTGTCCAACTGCCGTAGAGATCGTCGCGATCAAAACGGATGGCGCGGATGATACCTGGCACCAGTGTCATGGTGAGCATGCCTGCGCTGAGATCTTGTTCGGGAATTCCCAGACGGGTGGTGGAATAGCCGTGCTCGAGAATCAATGCAGAAAAGCGCTCATGCAGTAAATTGAGCCCTGCACGACCGATACAGAGACCGCGATAAACCTCCATGGCATCCAGCAAAAAAACGAAACGGATCTTGCGGCAACTCACTGGCGCCGAGCCGGTATTGCTGCGTCGGCAACTGCGGCGGCAAGGCAAGCGCAAACCGTTCAAAGGTGAAGCAAGGTGTTTCCTCCGGCAAGCCAGTGGCTTGGAACGTGTTGTCGATCACCGGCGGGGAGCGCACATCGGGTTCGCCTTGACGACCTTGACGCTGTTCGGTTTCTCGTTGCAGTTGCTGGCGTTGCTGCTGGCGCGCGGCATCCTGTTCTGCGCGGCGACGCACTTCTGCGTCGACCTGGGCAAACGCGGCAGGCGCGGCTATGCACAGCAGCAGCATGGCGTATAGGTGGCGGTAGCGCCTCTTCATTGATGGTGCCTTTCTTTTTTATCAATCGTGTCAGCAGCGCTGCGCAAAGAGGCTTGATGCCGCTCATTCGCTTCCACGTTAAGCGCGTCATGGTGTAGTTGCAGTGAACTGGCGCAGCCAACAAAAAAACCGCAGCGCTTGACTGCAGATTCAGGAAGCTGCATGAGGTTTGCCGAAGCATGGAGGTCGGCCCGAAGTCTGGAACCAGACTCAGTGGCCCGAATTGCTGGCGAGCATTCTATTAACTCAGCATGATGGAATCCATCAGACAGGAATGAAAATTGTCTGGGAAATTATTTGCTATTGGCCGGTAAAGATGACGAGGTGGAAGCCTTCTGGGTGCGGATTCAGTCGCGTGGCGCGCGATGCGCACCGAACAAGTCGTGCGCATCCAGAATGGCGAAGGTGATCTCGGGATGATTTTCCAGGCACTTGCGTATCGCTGCCGGCACGGTCTGCCGCGTCTTCTTGCACAAGCCAGCACGTTCTTCCAACTGTATCGTCAAGCCACGCACGGTGCGCACTTCGTTGACGCTGGGCAGGATATGCAGCACGACACCCAACTGCGTCAACAGTAACTGCTGCACATGCTGCAGATCGGCGTAGCTGCCGATCTTAGTAATGCGTTCGATCAGGCGCTTTTCTTGTTCTTGCGTGAGCATCAGCACCCGCAAGTCGGCGCTGCCATCGTCGACCAACAATTCGCGCTGGCACACGCAAGCGCCTGGGGGGCACTCTTTGCGAATTGGGGCTTGCCCGGGGTGCGGCTGCTGCATGGATGGCTCCTGCGTTGGCTTCGACGACACTGCTAATAGTATAGGGAGATCAGGGTGCCACGGTATACTGCTGACAGTCATCATTTGCCACATTGAGAAAGTCACCATGAGTACCTTGCCCGCCTGCCCGCAATGCCAGTCCGAATTCACCTACGAAGACGGCACGCTCTACATCTGCCCGGAATGCGCCCATGAATGGTCGGCCCAGGCCAGCACCGACAGCGCCGAAGACAGCCAGAAAGTCTGGCGCGATGCTGCCGGCAATATTCTGCAGGACGGCGATACCGTGACCGTGATCAAGGATCTCAAACTCAAGGGCGGCGGCGGTGTGGTCAAGATCGGCACCAAGGTCAAGAATATCCGTCTGGTCGAAGGCGACCATGATATCGATTGCAAGATCGACGGCTTCGGCGCCATGGGGCTGAAGACCGAGTTCGTCAAGAAGGTCTGAGCCACTTCCCTCATCGTCACACATTCGCTACAGGAGCCGTCACATGTGCACCACATTGAAACTGGGTCTGATGGGTTACGGCTTCGCCGGCGCCACCTTCCACGCGCCAGCAATTACCCATAGCGGCCGCACCAGCGTGGCGGTCATTGCCAGCTCGCAAGTGGACAAGGCACGCGCCGATTATCCGCAGGCGCGCATCGTCGCTGATTTCGACGCCTTGCTGGCTTGCGACGATATTGGCTGTATCGTGATTGCCACCCCCAATATCACCCACTTCTCTCTAGCGCAGCGCGCACTGAGCGCTGGCAAGCATGTCGTGGTCGACAAGCCGGTGACGCTGACAGCGCACGAAGCGGCAACGCTGGCGCAACTGGCGACCAGCCGAGGTTTGTTGTTTGCGCCTTTCCACAATCGCCGCTGGGACGGCGACTTCATGACCTTGCGCGCGCTGCTGGCGAGCGGTCAGTTGGGCCGCATTACCCATTACGAATCGCACTTCGATCGCTTCCGCCCCAACGTGCCGCAACGCTGGCGCGAGCAGGCGGAACACGGCGGCGGCCTGTTGTTGGATCTCGGCCCGCATTTGATCGATCAGGCGCTGGCCTTGTTTGGCCCGCCGCAATCGGTGTACGCCACGCTACGCATGCAACGCGACCAGGCCGAAGTACCCGACTATGTCCATTTGCAATTGTCTTATCCAGACAAGGAAGTGCTGTTGCACGCCAGTGCGTTGACTGCCATCGTGGCGCCGCGCTTTACCGTGCACGGGGTGCAGGGCAGCTATGTCAGCCATGCGCTCGATAGCCAGGAAGATCAATTGAAAGCTGGCCTGCGTCCCGGCCAGCCCGGCTATGGAACCAACCCGTCGGGACTGTTGCGCCAAGCCGACGCCCAGCAGTCCAATGATTGCGTTTGGCCAACACTGGATGGCGACTATCCCGGCTTCTATCGCGCAGTGGCAGACACGTTGCTCGATGGCTTGCCATTCCCGGTGCCGGCGCAGGATGCGGTCGATGTCATGCATATCATTGAACTGGCGTTGCGCAGCGATGCCGAGGGTCGCCGCCTGCCGTTTTCGCATTTCGTTGGCGGCCGGAAAGTTTAATGGCAAAGCGGCGCAAAGCCGCTTCCATGCTGCATGGCAACAATGTCGCACTGAATGCAATCTCTGTTTGCACTACCTTGAAAACGCGGTAATCTTGTTTTGGCAATAAGAACCTGCTTAGCAGGATGAGTAAAACAATAGTGAACAAGGCACACGCACCATGAGACAACTTTCCAACTTGCGTATTTCCAGCCGTCTGATGATCGGCTTCGGCATTGTGCTGTTGCTGGCCATCCTCTCGACGGCGATCGGCCTGATCAACGCCAAGCGCAATGCCGATGCCACTCGCGTCATGATGGAAGTACCGCTGGCCAAGGAACGGCTGGTGGCTGACTGGTTCGTGCTGACCTATTCGGCCGTGGCGCGCACCTCGATGATTGCGCGCAGCAGCGATGCCAAGTTGGCCGACACCTTCAAGGAAGTGATCGCTGCCAGCGTGGTCTCGGGCAGCGAGATCATCAAGAAGATCGAACCCAAGCTGAGTTCGGAGGAAGAGAAAGCCTTGTTCAAGGATATTCTGGCGGTGCGTGCAAAATATCAGGCGGCCAAGGAATTAGTGATGAATGCGCGCAAGAGCGGCGATGCCGACGCTGCTGAAAAATCCTACAAGGAAGTCTTCGATCCCGCCGCCAAGATCTATGCCGACAAGGTCAACAGTTTGCTTGCCATGCAGCGCAATACAATCGATCAAATGGCCGTGGACATCGGCCACAACAACGCCCGCGGCATGCAATTGATGTTGTTGCTGGGCATCTTGCTGGTGGCCATCAGCGTGGTGGCGGTCATCGTCATTTCGCGCAGCATCACGTCGCCGTTGCAACGCGCCTTGCAGGTGGCGCGCGCGGTCGCCGCTGGTGATCTGTCGGCCACGATCGAAAAACAAGGCACGGACGAAATCGCCGACCTGATGCAAGCCTTGCATGAAATGAATACCGCGCTGCGCAGGATCGTCACCGAAGTGCAGCAAGGCACCGAATCGATTTCCACGGCAGCCAATGAAATCGCTTCCGGCAACTTCGATCTGTCGTCACGCACCGAGCAACAAGCCGGCTCACTCGAAGAAACCGCGGCCTCGATTGAACAACTGACTTCCACCGTGAAGCAGAATGCCGACAATGCGCGCCAAGCCAATCAGCTCGCCATGAATGCTTCCGATGTTGCGGTCAAGGGCAGCGGCGTAGTGTCGCAAGTGGTGGCAACCATGGGCGCGATCAACGCGTCGTCGAGCAAGATTGTCGACATCATCAGCGTGATTGATGGGATTGCCTTTCAGACTAATATTCTGGCCTTGAATGCGGCCGTGGAAGCGGCGCGCGCGGGCGAACAGGGTCGCGGCTTCGCGGTGGTGGCATCGGAAGTACGCAGCCTGGCGCAACGTTCTGCCTCGGCAGCCAAGGAAATCAAGAGCCTCATCGGTGACTCGGTCGACAAGGTCGGCTCAGGCAGCCGGCTGGTCGAGGAAGCCGGCGCGACGATGACCGAAATGGTGGAAAGCATCAAGCGCGTTACCGCCATCATGGGTGAAATCGCCACTGCCAGCCAGGAACAAAGCGCCGGCATCGAGCAGATCAATCAGGCTGTCACCGAAATGGATAGCACCACGCAACAGAACGCCGCGCTGGTCGAGCAAGCCACCGCCACTTCCGAGTTGTTGCAGGCGCAAGCCGACAAGCTCGCGCATGCCGGTCGGCAATTCAAGCTCACTGCGTGACGATGGATGGCATTGGCGGCTACCAGTACGCCAGTACGTAATGTATGAAAAAAAACGGACGCCAGCTTATCCTGGCGTCCGTTTTTTCATGGATGTCTACAATCAGAAGGTTTCCCAATCTTCGTTGTCGCCGCTAGGCACATCGCGTCGCGTGGCCGAGGGTGATGCCACTAATGCGGTACCAGTGCCAACGGCTGCAGCGCTGGCGAGCTTGCGTGGCGGCGTGCTGACCAACTTTGCTTTGACTGGCACCGGACGCACTGGCGCGACCGTTTTCATGACCCTAACCGGCTGGCTAGTCGCGCCATGCTGATCGAGCTTGAACACCCCCACCACTTGTGCCAGACGCGCGGCCTGATCCTGCAACGAACCGGCCGCAGCTGCAGCCTGTTCGACCAGCGCCGCATTTTGCTGCGTGACTTGATCCATTTGCGTGATCGCGTGATTGACCTCGGCAATCCCGGCGCTCTGTTCCTGTGTGGCGGCGCTGATCTCGGCGACGATATCGCTGACGCGCTTGACGCTGCTGACCACTTCGCTCATGGTCTTGCCCGCTTGTTCGACCAGCTTGCTGCCCGAGGCGACCTTGTCAACCGAGTCGCCAATGAGGCTCTTGATTTCCTTGGCCGCCGACGCTGAACGTTGCGCCAGGCTGCGCACTTCCGATGCCACCACCGCGAAACCACGGCCTTGCTCACCGGCGCGCGCGGCTTCCACCGCCGCATTCAACGCCAGGATATTGGTCTGGAAGGCAATCCCATCGATCACGCTAATGATGTCGACGATACGATGCGACGATTCATTGATGGCACTCATGGTGTCGACCACCTGACCCACTACGGCACCGCCTTCGACGGCCACGTTCGACGCCGACAAGGCCAACTGATTGGCTTCGCGCGCATTGTCGGCATTCTGCTTGACGGTCGAGGTCAACTGCTCCACCGCCGATGCGGTTTCTTCCAGTGAGCCGGCCTGCTGTTCGGTGCGCGACGACAGGTCAAGATTGCCGCTGGCGATTTCCGACGATGCGGTGGCAATCGTGTCAGCGCCGGAACGGACTTCGCGCACAGTTTGCAGCAGGTTCTGCGTCATGTCGTGCAAGCCATGCAATAGCTGACCGATTTCATCCTTGCGGTCGACCACAATGTGCACACTGAGATCGCCAGCCGCCACTGCTGCCGTGGCTTGCACAGCGCGCTGCAAGGGCCGGGTAATGCCAATCGACAGGCGCCATGCGGCGATACTGCCCAGGATCAGCGCCAGCACGCCAACACTAATCAGGATAGTGCGACCAGAACGGTACTGGGTATCGACCACCGCGGCACTGTGATTGATCAACGCGCGTTGATAGGCAGCCAACGCCGCCACCCGGACCGAATACTCTTTCATCGCCGGCATGAGCTTGCTCTCGAGCGCGGCCAGTGCAGCAGCTTCGTCACCGGCTTCCTTGAGCTTGAAGACGGCGTTACGCAGATCGTTGTAGATCTTGCGCTGCTCCAGCAAGGCATCGAACACCTTACGACCATCGTCCGACTTGATCAATTCATCAAGCTTCTTTTGTGCGGCGCTGGTGCCGGCAACGGTGCCTGCGACCTGTTCCTTGAAATACTGTTGATGCTCAGGATTGGCGCTCTTGATCAAAGCCACCGTGCGCACGCCATTGGCATCAATATTGGCAGCCCATTCGGAAGCCAGTCTTTCCTTGGTCAGATCGAGAGAAATCATCTCGGCGGTCCGATTGCCAATATCCTGCAGGCGCCAGACACCGATGACCGTCATCAATACCAACAAGGCCAATACCATCGCAAAGCCCAGGCCCAGACGAGACCCGATACGAAGATCTTTCATTTTTATCACCTCTTTTTTAGTTGTCATCCTCCCGCATTCCAGCGACATGTTGCCGAAAGGGAATGGCGCAATAATATGCCTGTGTGGATGTGCTTCATCGGGCGAAAAGGCTGGTAAAGACCCACCATATAGCGCGACGAAACCATCCTTCCGGGAAGGTTTTTCTGGATGCGATTCAGGCCGTACCAACAGCGTCGTTGAGCACGACTTGATTGCGCCCGCTCGACTTGGCCAGATACAAGGCGGCATCGGCCATCCGCAGCAAGATATCGCTGGCGGTGTCGTCGGTGACGAGCAACATCGCCACGCCAATACTGCACGTCACATGCGCAAACGGCGAGGCCGCATGAGGAATCTGCAATGCGGCGATGGCCGCGCGCACATGTTCAGCCACTAGCATGGCGCTGTCACGGTCACTGTCGGCCAGGATCACGGCGAATTCCTCGCCGCCGTAGCGCGCTGCCGTGTCCGTGGCACGGCGCGAGTTGTTATGCAGCGCCTGCGCCACGGTACGCAGGCAATCGTCGCCGGCCAAGTGGCCATAACGGTCGTTATAGTTCTTGAAAAAATCCACATCCAGCATCAACAACCCGAGCGGCTTTTGCGAACGCCCGGCACGTCGCATTTCGGTCTTGAGTGCACTATCAAAGCGGCGCCGGTTGGCAATGCCGGTCAGGCTGTCGGTGGCGCAGAGTTGTTCCAGCTCGCGATTGGCCAATGCCAGTGCCTGGGTGCGTTCGGCGACCTGCTGCTCCAGTTGTTCATTGTGCTGATGCACCTTGCTCGCCATCTGATTAAAACGCTGCGCCAGGATCGCAATCTCATCGCTGCCCTCAGACGCCACCCGAATCTGGTAATTGCCGGCCTTGGCTTCTTTCATCACACCGACCAGTTCTCGCAAGGGCAAGGAAATGCTGCGCGCAATGATGAAAGACAGCACAAACGAAACGATGAAACACAACACCCCAATCAACAGTATCTTGTTGCGTATCGTACGGACTTCGCGATTGATGGCATTGCGTGGCGTGGTGCTGATCACCATCCAGTCGCTATGCGGTATTGGCGCAAAGGTCACCAGTTGCTGGTGCTGGTGCAGGTCGCGATAGGCGATGAAATTATTGCCGTCTTCCTTAGACTGGCTTGCCCGTGCGTGCGTGATCGCTTCGATCAACGCGGTCTGCGGCTGTTCGCCGGTGGCGTTGCCGCTATCCTGGGCAGCGTCGACAATCAAATGACCGTCGCGGCTATCGATGACGAAAATTCTGGAATCGTAGCCAAGATCGGCCGACGCGAAGACGCTCGAAAAATGCGTCGGCTTGATGCCGATGAACAAGGTGCCAGCCAGCCCGCCGCTGTCTTTGAAAAAAATGTCGCGCAGCATCACCACGCTCTTTTGTCCATCCGACGTGCGGTAGGTATGCCAGTCAGGCCTGGCCTTGCGGTCCAGTGCGGCGCTGGCAAGTTGCGCGACGCCGTCGCCGAGTTGCGCCACCCCTTGCACATCGATAATCCGATGTTGGCGATCAAGCACATATTTCTGATTGATGTCGTCAAACGCACCATAGTTCTCGAGCAGCAGGCGCGTGATGGTCGCTTGGGCTTGCGCACGGGCGGCCGCATCATCACTGTCATCGCCAGCCAGCGCATCTTGCATGGGACGCGACAGCGCCAGCGCTTCGCTCGACGACTCGATCTTTTCGATTTTCTGCGACATGTTCTGTGCCACTTGCTTGACCATTTCGCCGGCAAAGACGCGAATCTTTTCCTCTGATGCCTGGCTCGAATCGCGATAGGCAACAATGCCGGCGATGAGCAGCGGAAGCAGCGACACCAGCATGAAGGAATTGATCAGCCGATAGCGGATTTTAATTTTCCGCAGCAATGACAGTGAGAGGAAGTCCAGCATGTTTTTCATGAATGGCTTTACTGGTTGCCGCTGTGCGCTGCGTGCCGGATCGACTGGCCTAGCGTGGTGCGATCAAGCAAGACCTCCCGCAACAACGGCGCCTGCGGCACATACGCAGCAATCGCCGGAGCAATACGGCGGGTAACCACGACGGTGAATCGATTGCGTATTCCTGCGAGCCCCATGCATCTTCCTTGCGACTTGTTGATCAAGGCCAGTGCCACAGCATGACCAACCGTCAGCGAAATATTCTACGTAGTATGGAGTGATCTCATTCACTTCCAATTTGCTACTCAGTTTGCCATCTTTTTATTGCGCAACTATTAAATGTTTTAACCATTGCTAGAAAAATGACCAAGTCGCAGCGATGCGTGATTCGCCATTGCAACAGCAATACGATTGCCCAGGCGTTGCCAGAAGCTTTGACGGCGAGGCGGTATAATCACGGCTGCGGATATTGCTGAGTATTTCCGGAGTTCATGCACACGTTGTGCATTTGTTGTACATCCCCCACATTTTTTGCTTCGCCGTTTTCGGTATGCTTGGTGCCGGCGCGTGACGCTCTTCTCATTTTTTTCATGCAAACAGATTCTTCGCCCATGCAGGGCAAACGGCTTCCGGGCTGGCTGATTTTGATGGCAGCCTTGACCGCCATGGGTGCCTTGTCGATCGACATGTACCTGCCCAGTTTCTCATTCATCGCGCGCGATCTCGATGTCGGCAGCAACATGGTGCAACTGAGCCTGGCCACCTTCCTCGTCGGTCTGGCGCTAGGGCAAATGTTTTATGGTCCGATCAGCGACCGCTTCGGCCGCAAGCCGCCACTGTATTTCGGCATCTGTCTGTATGTCGTCTCTTCGCTGGGATGTGTGTTCGTGCACAACATCGAACTGTTGCTGGTGCTGCGCTTCTTCCAGGGACTCGGCGGCAGTGCCGGCATGGTGATCCCGCGCGCGGTGGTGCGCGACAAGATGGGCGCGGCCGGTGCTGCACGCGCATTCTCGGCCTTGATGCTGGTGTTTGGCCTGGCGCCGATCCTGGCACCGTTCATCGGCGGCCTGCTGTTGACGATCTCGACCTGGCGCGCGATCTTTGTGACCCTGACCGTGTTCGGCGCAATCTGCCTGTTCTTCACCCATCGCCAGATGGAAGAGACCCTCAATCACGACCACGCCGTGCCGCTCCAACTGGGCCGCGTGCTGCGCCAATACCTCGACTTGCTGCGCCATCGCCAGTTCATGGCCTACGTACTGTGCGGCGGCTTGATTCAGGCCGGCATGTTTGCCTATATCTCGGGCGGCCCCTACGTGATCATTGAATTGCACGGCATCAAACCGGAGCACTTCGGTTTTGTCTTCGGTGCCAATGCCATCGGCCTGATCTCCTGTGCGCAAATCAATGCCCGCCTGGTCATCAAGCGCAGCGCTGACCGCGTGTTGGGCAAGGTGATCTGGGTTCCGGCGATTGCTGCCACCATCGTCGCCCTGCTGGTGGCTTGTGGTTTCGAAAGCCTGCCGTTGCTGCTGGTCGGCTTTTTCATCTTCCTGTCGTGCCAGGGTTTCATCGGCCCCAACGCGTCGGCCATTGCGTTGGCACAACAAGGACGTCAAGCCGGTACCGCAGCGGCGCTGATGGGAACGCTACAATTCGGACTAGGCATGTTGTCGGGCGTCATCATGAGCGTCTGGCATGATGGCACCGCATTGCCGCTAGTGACCATGATGGCCGTGTTCGGCATTGCCGCCTTGCTGCTCTATCGTTATGTCGCTCGCCATGCAGCACCGGTGACTGCGCCGGGCTGATCGCCTCTGCTGCACGGTTTCGACTCAACACCGTGCATGAAAACTGTGCGCCGGATTTTCCGGCGCTTTTTTTTCGCCCGGCGTTTCCCGTATGTCGGGAAAGCCAGACTGGGCGCGGGTTTTTCGAACCAGTGCGAAAGCCATATCCCATCTGAAAAGTCAGCATTTTGGCTGGCATGTGGCACATCAATTGCTATGTCGGTGATTGCGGTCTGACCAGTCAGACCAAAAAAGGGAAAACCGATGAGCATGCCCAATATCGCTGCACAAACCTTGCAACGCCAAATCCTCTCTGGCACCTACAAGACCGGCCAGATGTTGCCCGGTCAACGCGATCTGGCCGAGTCGCTCGGCATTAGCCGCGCCTCCCTGCGCGAAGCCTTGTCGATGCTGGAGGCGCTGGGTTTCATCCGTTCCATGCCCGGCAAGGGCACGCTGGTCACCTCCGGGCGCAAGGTCAGCATCAAAGGCAATGCTGCCAATACCGCGCCACCACCGTCCTCGGCGGAATTGCAAGCCACCTTCCAGTTGCGTTATGTGTTCGAACCGGCAGCGGCCGCACTGGCCGCGCGCGTGGTCAACAGCCATAGCACCCCACGGTTGTGGGACGTACAGGCGCGCTTTGAAGATGCGCTCAAGACGGTCGATCTGGTCAGTGCCTCACAAGCCGATCTCGAATTCCATCAATTGATTGGCGAACTCTCAGGCAACCCCGGTCTATTGCAAGTCACCCACGACTTTGCCAACCGCATCAGTCATAGCCTACGCCTGCCGTTTGCCGACCACGCGCGCATCTGGGAGCCGGCCGAAGAACATCGCGTGATTGCCGCCGCCATTTCCGCTGGCGACGCCGATGGGGCACGCACGGCGATGCAAACCCATTTGTTGCACACTGCCGCGCGTGCCGGCATCAGCTTCCTGCTGCCATGACCCTATTTGTTCCGATCTGTTTGCTGTCGCCGTCTCGTTTGTTTTGTCTGACCCTGTAACTCCACTACAACTCTGCTCTTCTTGCAAAGGAAGCACCACATGAAACTGAACCAACTAAGCACCTTGACGCTGGCCTGTACGCTGGCTTTCGGCCTGTTCGCCAGTGCCGGTGCACAGGCTGAAAAAGTCTTGCGCATCGCCATGACTGCGGGTGACATCCCGCGCACGCTAGGCCAACCCGACCAGGGTTTTGAGGGCAACCGTTTCACCGGGATCCCGATGTACGACAGTTTGACGCAATGGGATTTGAGCAAGGCGGACAAACCCAGCGAAGTGATTCCCGATCTGGCCGTTTCCTGGGCAGTCGATGCCAAGGACAAGACCAAGTGGATTTTCAAATTGCGCCCAGGCGTGAAGTTTCATGATGGCTCCGCCTTCAATGCCGATGCCGTCGTGTGGAACGTTGCCAAGGTGCTCGACAAGGATGCCCCCAACTTCGATCCCAGCCAGGTTGGCGTGACCGCCTCGCGCATGCCGACACTGCGTTCGGCCAAGAAGATCGATGACCTCACGGTTGAACTGACGACTTCGCAACCCGACTCTTTCCTGCCGATCAATCTGACCAATCTGTTCATGGCGTCGCCGCTGCAATGGGCACGCAAGCTGGCCGCAGTGCCAGCGTCAGTGAGCGACAAGGCCGAACGTTCCAAGCAGGCATGGGCCGCATTTGCTGCCGATGCCTCGGGCACAGGTCCATTCAAGATGACCAAGTTCGTCTCGCGTGAACGCCTGGAACTGGCAAAAAATCCTGAATACTGGGATCCAAAACGTCGGCCGAAAATCGACAAGGTCGTCATGCTGCCGCTGCCGGAAGCCAATTCACGTACTGCCGCCCTGCTGTCGGGCCAGGTCGACTGGATCGAAGCACCGGCACCGGACTCGCTTGACACCATCAAGGCGCGCGGCTTCAAGATCTACTCCAATCCGCAGCCGCACGTGTGGCCATGGCAGTTGTCATTTCTGCCAGGTTCGCCGTGGCTGGACAAGCGTGTGCGCTACGCCGCCAATCTATGTATCAACCGTCCCGCCATGAAGCAGTTGCTGGGCGGCCTGATGGGCGAAGCCACCGGTACCGTCGAGCCAGGTCATCCATGGCGCGGCAATCCGCAATTCCACATCAAGTATGACCCCGATGCCGCCCGCAAGCTGATGGCCGAAGCCGGTTATTCGGCCGCCAAGCCGCTCAAGGTCAAGGTGCAGATTTCCGCCTCCGGTTCCGGCCAGATGCAACCGCTGCCAATGAACGAATTCATGCAGCAGAATCTGAAGGGTTGCTTCTTTGACGTGCAGTTCGACGTGATCGAATGGAACACGCTCTACACCAACTGGCGTATCGGTGCCAAAGATCCAAGTGCGCACGGTGCCGATGCGGTCAACATCAGCTTCGCCTCGATGGACCCGTTCTTCGCCATGGTGCGCTTCGTCGATTCCAAGGCAGCGCCACCGGTGTCGAACAACTGGGGCTACTACAGCAATCCAGAAATCGATGCCATCATCGCCAAGGCCCGCACCACGTTTGATGCCAAACAACGCGATGCCTTGTTGGCGCAATTGCACGCCAAGATCGTCGATGATGCACCGTTCATCTGGGTCGCCCATGACACCGGTCCGCGCGCCATTTCGGCCAAGGTCAAGGGTGTCGTGCAGCCGCAAAGCTGGTTCATCGATATCGCCACCATGTCGATGGATTGAGTCATCACCAGCGCTTGACCTGTTGCCGTGCCGGCCATGCCACACCATGCCGGTGCGGCAACAGGATTGTTGAATTTATGTTGATCCGCCGCCGCCATGATCATCGTTTCCGACCTGGCGGCGGCATTGGAAGCCGCTCATGATTTCCTATTTGATCCGCCGTGTACTATATGCCCTGCCCATCATGCTGGGCGTGGCGTTCCTGTGCTTCATGCTGGTGCATATCGCGCCCGGCGATCCACTGGTGTCGATTCTGCCGCCGGATGCCTCGGCCGATTTGCAGAAACAATTGATGGAGCTGTACGGCTTCAATCGCAGTTATCCCGAACAATTTTTTAGCTGGGTCTGGCGTGCCTTGCATGGCGACCTCGGCAGCTCCATTGCCACTGGCCGCCCCGTCGCGCAAGAAGTGTTCAAGGCCGTCGGCAATACCTTGATGCTGGCAGCGCTGGCGACCTTGATTGGCTTCTTTTTCGGCTCGCTGTTTGGTTTTGTCGCCGGTTATTTCCGCAATTCCTGGATCGACAAGCTGGCTTCGTTCATCTCGGTGATCGGTGTCAGCGTGCCGCATTACTGGCTCGGCATGGTGCTGGTCATCATCTTCTCGTCGCAATTGATGTGGCTGCCGGCCACCGGTGCCGGACCGGATGGCTCCAGTGACTGGGTCTGGGATTACGCACATATCCAATACCTGATCATGCCGGCGGTGACGATGTCGTTCATCCCCATGGGCATCATCGCGCGCACCGTGCGTGCGCTGGTGGCAGATATTTTGTCGCAGGAATTCGTGGTCGGTCTGAAAGCACGCGGCCTGAGCGAATTCGGCGTGTTCCGCCACGTGGTCAAGAATTGCGCCCCCACCGCAATGGCCGTCATGGGCTTGCAGCTCGGCTATCTGCTGGGTGGTTCGATCCTGATTGAAACCGTGTTCTCCTGGCCCGGTACCGGCTTCCTGCTGAACCAGGCGATTTTCCAGCGCGACCTGCCGCTATTGCAAGGCACGATCCTGGTGCTGGCCTTGTTCTTCGTCGGCTTGAATCTGTTGGTCGACATCCTGCAAACCGTCTTCGATCCTCGCATAGAAAGAGCCTGAGCCATGTCAACTGCCGTCTCTTCTGCCACTGCCGCCAGCACCGTCGCCGTCTTCAAGCGTTCGCGCGGCCACTGGGCCAACGTCGCCGCCCGCATCCTACGCAACCCGACCGCGATGGTCGCGGCCCTGCTGGTGCTAGGCTTGCTCTTCATGGCCCTGGTCGCACCGTGGCTGATGCCGCAAGATCCGTTTGCCACCTCCATGTTCACCCGCCTCAAACCGATCGGCACTGTCGGCCACCTGCTCGGCACCGATGAACTGGGACGCGATTTATTGTCGCGCCTGATTCTCGGTTCCCGGCTATCGCTGTTCATGGGCATCACGCCGGTCTTGCTGGCCTTCGTCATCGGTAGCGGCATCGGCATTCTGGCCGGTTATGCCGGTGGCTTCATCAATACCATCGTCATGCGTACCATCGACGTGCTGTATGCCTTCCCTTCGGTGCTGCTGGCCATTGCCCTGTCGGGTGCGTTGGGGGCCGGTATTGTCAATGCGCTGACCTCGCTGACGATTGTCTTCATCCCGCAGATTGCCCGCATTGCCGAGAGCGTCACCACCCAGGTGCGCCGCAGTGATTACGTCGATGCCGCACGCGCTTCCGGTGCGGGCGCCTTCACCATCGTGCGCGCACATGTGCTGGGCAATGTACTGGGCCCCATCTTTGTCTACTCGACCAGCCTGATTTCGGTATCGATGATTCTGGCCTCCGGTTTGTCCTTCCTCGGTCTCGGCGTCAAGCCACCGGAACCGGAATGGGGCCTGATGCTCAACACGCTGCGCACGGCCATTTATTCGCAGCCCTGGGTGGCGGCCTTGCCCGGTCTGTTCATTTTCGTCACCTCGATTTCGTTCAATATGTTGTCCGATGGTTTGCGTTCTGCAATGGAGGTCAAACAATGATGGCGCTCAGTGACAAGCAGGATGACAAACGTGACATCGGCGGCCCGCGCCAGCCGCTGCTGCAAGTACGTAATCTGCTCAAGCATTTTCCGCTCAAGGGACAGGGCTTGCCGTTTTCCGGCAACAAGAGCGCAGTACGTGCAGTCGACGGCATCAATTTCGACATTCTCAAAGGCGAAACGCTGGGCGTGGTCGGCGAATCCGGCTGCGGCAAATCAACCACCGCACGCGTGCTGATGCAGTTGATTCATCAAGACAGCGGCGAACTGGTCTTCGACGGCGAAACGGTCGGCTCGCGGGCACTGCCCTTGCGGCAATTCCGGCGGCAGACGCAGATGGTGTTCCAGGATAGTTATTCCTCGCTCAATCCGCGCATGACGATTGAGGATTCGATTGCCTTTGCACCGATCGTGCACGGTTTATCGTCACGCACGGCCATCACGCGCGCACGCGATCTGCTGGCGCGCGTCGGCCTGCAACCGGAACGCTTCGCCGGACGCTATCCGCATGAACTGTCCGGTGGCCAGCGTCAACGTGTCAATATCGCCCGCGCGCTGGCACTGGAGCCGCGTCTGGTGATCCTCGACGAAGCCGTGTCGGCACTCGACAAATCGGTCGAAGCCCAAGTGTTAAACCTGCTGCTCGATCTCAAGCAGGAATTCGGCCTGACCTATCTCTTCATCAGCCACGACCTCAATGTGGTGCGCTTCATTTCCGACCGCGTGCTGGTGATGTATCTGGGACAAGTGGTCGAAATCGGCAGTGCCGACCAAGTATTCGATCAGCCCAAACATCCCTATACGCGTGCGCTGCTGCAATCGATGCCGAGCATGGATCCGCTGCAACGTACCGAAGTCGCACCGCTGGCCGGCGATCCACCCAACCCGATCAATCCACCGAGCGGCTGCCGCTTCCATACCCGCTGCGCCTATGTACAAGCCCCCTGCAGCCAGCAGGCGCCGGTATTTGCGAGTGCAGCCAGCGGTCACGGTGTGGCTTGCCTGCGCTATGAAGCCAATAGCGGCGTCAGCCAGGATGCGGCGGCCTTACTGGAGACCAACCATGGCTGACATGATTTCCCTGCGTGAACTGCAAGTGCAATTTCTGGCACCGCGCAAAGTGATCCGCGCCGTCAATGGCGTCAATCTGCGCGTCGGCACCGGCGAAGTGGTGGCCTTGATCGGTGAATCCGGTTCCGGAAAAAGCGTGACGCTACGTTCCATCATGCGGCTGCATTCGGAGCGCAGCACACGCATCAGCGGCACACTTGAAGTCGATGGCAAGGATGTGCTGGCAATGTCACCGCGCGCGCTGGCAACAATGCGCGGCAATACCGTAGCGATGATTTTTCAGGAACCCTTGCTGGCGCTGGACCCGGTCTATACGGTCGGTGCCCAGATCATCGAAGCCATCCGTCATCACAAGAAAGTCTCCCAGCAGGAAGCGCGCAAACAAGCGCTGGCACTGTTCGAGAAGGTACGCATTCCCAGTCCGGAACGCCGTCTCGATGCCTACCCGCATGAAATGTCGGGCGGCATGCGTCAACGCGCCATGATCGCCCTGGCCTTGTCCTGCAATCCCAAGGTTTTGCTGGCCGACGAACCGACCACGGCACTGGACGCCACCGTGCAAATCCAGATTCTGCTGTTGTTGCGCGACCTGCAAAAAGAGCTGGGCCTGTCCATCGTGTTCGTCACCCATGACATTGGTGCCGCCGCCGAAGTAGCAGATCGCATCGCCGTCATGTATGCCGGCAAAATCATCGAACAAGGCAGCGCCGCGCAACTGCTCACGCAGCCGCGTCATCCCTATACGCAGTCGCTGCTCAAGAGCCGCAGTCATGGCGCCATGCAAAAAGGGCAACGCCTGGAAACCATCGGCGGTGCCCCACCGGACCTGAGCAATTTGCCACCGGGTTGCGCGTTCGGCGAACGCTGTAAATATGCCACCGCAGCCTGTCATGTGACGCCGCCGGTGGAGCAGGAGCTAGCACCGGGGCATGTCGCCAGTTGCTTCCGCCTGCATGACATTGCCGCATTGGCAACCACCGGCTAAACCGCGGACACCGTCTGGCTCCGGCCCTCGACCGCTTTCATTTCAACCGCCACTCAGAGAGAATTTTCCATGTCCGCCATTGTTGATGCGCCCGTTAGCGAAACTGACGCACATTGTTTTGTCCCTTATCCGGTCTCGCCTGGCACGCCACTTGCATCCGGGTCGCTGGCAGATTTGCGCTTGGCGGTGAAGGATATTTTTGACGTCGCCGGTTATCCGACCGGTTGCGGCAACCCGCACATGCTGGCGCTATCCGGTATCAAAACGCACTCGGCACCGGTGGTCACTGCCCTGGCGCGAGCCGGTGCCCGTTTTGTCGGCAAGACCTATACCGACGAACTGGCGTTCTCGATGAACGGCAAAAATGCCCATTTCGGCACACCGCGCAACGGCGGTGCGCCTGACCGGATTCCAGGCGGCTCCAGTTCGGGGTCGGCCTCAGCGGTGTCCAACGGGCTGGCGGATGTTGCACTCGGTACCGATACCGGCGGTTCCGTACGTGCTCCCGCCAGCCACTGCGGGCTGATCGGCTTGCGTCCCACCCATGCCCGCGTCTCGCTCAAGGGCTGCATGGACCTGGCCCCCTCCTTTGATACCTGCGGCTGGTTCGCGCGCGACATTGACACCTTTGCCCGCGTCGGCCAAGTCTTGTTGCAGGAAGATACCTGCCCGTTGCCGGACGGCTCGCCGGCGATGCCGCAAGTACTGGTCGCCGCCGATGTGCTGGCCTTGCTGGCGCCCCATGTGCAAGCGGTGTTCATGCAGACGCTGGAGCGCCTCGCCGGCCTGATCGGCACGCCGCTGCCGGTAAAGACCGCCACCCCCTCGTTTGATGCGCTGTACTGGGCATTCCGCCATATCCAGGGTTACGAAGCCTGGCACAGCCACGGCCAGACCATTCGCCGCCACGATTTGCAACTGGGTCCGGGCGTGGCAGAACGCTTTGCCTGGTCGAGCCAGATCAGCGACGCGCAGATGGACGAACACAGCACCGTGCGGCATCGCTTCAGCGTCGACTTTCAGCAACTGCTGGGCGAAGATCGCGTGATCGTCTTGCCGAGCATGCCCGATATCGCCCCGCTACTGAGTGACTCGGAAGAGGCACTCGACAACTATCGCAACCAGGCCATCCGCATGCTGTGCCTGGCCGGTCTGTCGGGTTGCCCGCAGATTTCCTTGCCGCTGATGCAGCTCGACGGTGCCCCGTTCGGCTTTTCCATCGTCGGCCCGCGTGGCAGCGACCAGGCGTTGATTCGGCTGTCGAAGAGGTTCATCGATGCGCTTGCCTGAGGTTCCTGAGGTTCCCGTGGTACCGGCGTTGCCAGTGTTGCCGCGCATCCTGCATACACAAACACTGAGCGCGGAAGCCTTTGCGGCCTTCGGCGATGTGATTGCGGCCGGTGCGCACAGCAGCACTGCCATCAACGAAGGCACGGCGCAACGCTTCGACGACCTGACCCGACTCGATGTCAACCAAGGCGACGGCACGCCCTGCGTGGCGATTTTCCGCACCAGTGACAAGAGCCAACCGGCGCCGTATCGCTTGACCATGTTCGAACGTCATCTACTGGGCAGCCAAACCTTCGTGCCGATGGGCCAAGGCCGCTGTCTGGCCGTGCTCACGCTTGGCGACGCCAGCCCCGATGAGGAAAACATCCAGGCCTTCATCGTCGAGCCGGGTCAGGGCATCACGTTGCGGCGTGGCGTCTGGCATCACCCCTTGATCACACTGGGCAGTGCCGATGTGCTGGTGATCGAACGGCGCAGTGCCGAGGTCGATTGCGACATCGTGCCGATTCAAGGCAAGTTCATCGTTGCGGTGTGATGCGGCGGGCCAAATGGCTTAGCGATTACAATCGCTGTTGCTCGGACACGTACTGCTAGCGGCGGCGATAGGTTCACTGCGTCAATTGAGAAATTGACGCTCTTCAGTTGTCAGGACAATAATTCATGCGCCCCTGACAAAGGGGGCCAGGTTTGAACGCCTGAATATCACCAAAGCGCACGAGCCGCGCAATGCGGCTTTTTACGTGTGTACGCTGTCGCACGTCCTCTATGGGCGGCAGTGTCAGGGAGGCTTCGGCCTGCTGGTTTGCTTTGGTGTACCAGTCGTTCAATCCTGTCATTTGCCGCCCACCAGTTTGAACGCGGGACATCGCGCCCAATCGTATTCTCAAGCAAACCGATACCAGAACTCACAATCCCGCAAACCAGTTATAGCCGTGCAAATCTTCCCAATAGCCACTGGTGAAATCATTAGTCACGGTCAATGCCACCAGATGTTTGGGGTTCTTGAAACCCAATTTGATCGGAATACGCAGTCGCAATGGAAAGCCGAATTCATCCGGCAAACTGTCCGCTCCGGAAAAACCGAATGCCAGCATCGTTTGCGGATGTAGCGCACTGGCCATATCGATACTGGTGTAGTAACCGTCAGCACAGCGAAAAGCGACGTACTTTGAGCGGATGTCAGCACCATTGAGCTGCAAGAAATGATGCAGAGGAACCCCGGTCCACTGACCAACTGCGCTCCAACCTTCGATACAAATCAATCGCGTGCATTCCGTCATCGGCGTTAGCGCCTTGATCTCTGTCAATGCCCAGTCCCGTGGTCGAGCAACCCGGCCAGCCACTTGCAGGCGCCAGGTATTGCCATCGATTTCTGGAACAGACGCTTCCGAATAAAACGCATTGAAGCGAAACGGCGTGGTGACTTGCGATGGTGCATATTCAGTGGCGCGACGACCAGGATCAAGCAATGTCGCTTGCGCGCCATCATTGAAATGCGATATTTGGCGCAGAACGCTCTGCACGTTGTCACGCTCGGTAATCTCGCAGCCGGGCAACAGGATTGTGGCGGCACTGACCAGCGCCAGCCGCAGAAGTTTTCGGCGATCCAATGTGGTGGCGGGTGACTGCAATTCACGCTGCAATTGCAACCAGGCCTGCAACTGCTCGTCATCCTTGTGCGGCGTCATTTACTTTTCTCCGTCGTCGTTTGCGCATGGGGCTTGATACCCAACATGGCGAGCAACAATTGCGGCGACAATATCGCCAGAACGATATGGCCCAGCATGAAAAGGCCTAAGCTACTCATCCCGACAAAGTGCACACGACGGGTAGATTCATAGCCACCGAAGAAATTCGTCAGTACCTGAAACTGCACCGGCTTCCACATCCCCAATCCGCTCAGCACCTCCATGGACAATAAAAGCAGTACCGCGAGATAGGTCATTTTTTGTACCGCATTGCGTTGACCGTGCTCATGCTTCAAAGGGGCCTCGATAAACTGGCGAATTTCTGCCCGCAATGTGCGCAAGCGAATCGATAGATAAAGCGTGCGCAGACGCCCGCTGACGATCAAGAGCGCAATGGCAATCGCGCCGTTGCCAACCAATATCCACATGGCCGCGAAATGCCATTGCAGTGCACCAGGCAAACTGCCGCCAAGTGCCAACATCTTTGGCATGCTACTGATCCAGAAAGGATCGGCATTGTAGATTTGCCAGCCACTCAACAGCATTGTCACGAAGGCGAAGACATTGATCCAGTGCACAATGCGCACCCAAAGCGGAGGCAATGTCGTGCTTGCTAAAGTGTTGGACATGACATTCTTCTCCATTTCGGGTTCGTCACGACGACAGGATGAACGATCAGATGGGTGGCAAGAAGCCATCACGACCGACCATGATCAGTTGCACGACTGCCTTGCCGCCATCGGCTGGCATGGCAAAGATCAACACTTTGGATTTGACACTGATCAGTTCGCGCTTTCCTGGGACGAATTGGCCAAATATCGTGGCGGAATCCAGCACCACCAATTGTGTTTTTTCACCAAAGCGCATGGTCAGTTCCGTCGCGCCATCTTTCTTGATGAGCTTGGCGACAGTGGCGTTAGTCATGGTGCTATTGTTGCCTTTATCCCAAGGGAAATGTCCTTCATTGAGTCCGCGCGCGCCCTCTGGAAATACCATGACGCCCAGTGCACGAACCTTGCCTTCCGGGGCGGGTGCCGCAGCGATGCCGAGATAGCTGTTTTCGCCAATGGCCGCCAGTGATGTTTTCGAGACGTCCAGCACTTGCATATTGTCTTGCAAGATCACCGTGGTTTTGGTGCCATTGCGTGCCGTGACAACGGCTTCGTTGCCATTAATGGCGGTAATTTCTCCGCGCAAATGCAGCGGTTGTGCGTCGGCAGCAAAGACATAGTTGGACAAGACGATGCCCAGGCAGGCGGCGGTATAGGTAAGCAGTTTCATGCGTGTTCCAATCTAAAGAAATAAAAAAGTGTGCAGGTCCGGTCTGACATCAGCAGGAATTGAACCGATAGCGACATCCGCCGTCTGGTCATTTGCCTGTGGTGCCACTGTGCACTGACGCGTGGCAACTGCCTATCGGTCGAACGTCCGATCCTCGGCGCGTCGATGAACTGGCTATAATTGCGCAGAAGGAAACGCCACATGCATATCGATACCAACATCAAGGTCCTGGACGCCATACGTGCTCTGGCGTTCATTGGCGACCTCAGCATGGGACAGCCCACCGATCATTCATTGCGTACCGCCTGGTTGAGCGGTCAAATTGCATTGGCCGCGACACAACTTGAGGGCACCTGCGAAACCGCCCAGCAGGTCGCCATGTTGCGTTGGTCGGGATGTACTGCCAATGCGCCGGAGTTTGCTGATTTGATCGGCGATGACGTGGCTGGGCGCGCGATCATGCTGGCCAGGCAACCGGACGATCCGGCCTTCACCTATGTCGCCACACGCATGCAAACTGCAGCACCGTCATTGATGCAAATTCATTGCGAAGTGTCGGGTGACATCGCGAAGCTGTTAGGCGTGAGCAAAGAAGTTGAATTTTCCTTGCGCAATATCTTTGAACATTTTTCTGGCGATACTCCTGAAAACGAGCGCCCCAAGCGGGCTATTCCTGATAGTGTCTTTATTGTTTCCCTCGCCAGCGACTTAGAAATATTGAGTCGTGCGCAAGGCATAGAACGGGCCAAGACCGTCATTGCCAGCAAGTCAGGCATTGCTTATCCTCAAGAACTGGTCGCCATTGTGATTCAGTATGCGGACCAATGGCTGGCTTGTTTAGGTGCCAATGAAGATTGGCAAAACTCGGTCATGGCCGATGCTGGTTTGGCGGCGTTGTTGGTCCCATTGGAGCTCATTGCAGATGTCATTGACCTGAAGCTGCCATGGATGGCTGGCAACTCACGGCGAGTTGCACTAGCGGCAAGGATGAGTGCGCAGTCAATTGGCTTGGATAGTTCGGCACAGGAGCGTTGTTATCGTTCGGCGCTGTTATATGGCATCGGCCGGGCATCGGTGGCCAATACGATATGGAATACGCCGGGTCCACTTCCTGGGTCCGCCCGCGAACAAGTGCGACTGGCACCGTATTGGACAGCGCGTGCCGCCCGTCAAATAGGCAGTTTGGCCGAAGATGCAGAGATTGCCTCTTATGCGGGTGAGCGACTGGATGGCTCAGGTTACTTCCGTGGCTGCCAAGGCGCGGCGATGCCGATTGAAGGTAAGGTTGTTGCTGCCGCGACAGCCTGGGTTGCATTGCAATCACAACGGCCATGGCGTAGCGCCTATTCGCGTCCGGAAGCCATACTGCTGCTGCACAAGGATGCCGACGCGGGCCGCTTTGAGCGCAATGTTGTGCATGCATTGTGTGGTTTGAATGGCGAGGGATCGTCCGAAATTTCTGCCGCCGGGGTCGATTTGCAACTGACCGCGCGCGAGATCGATGTCTTTCGCGGCATCAGTCGAGGTCAAACCAACAAGGAGGTGGCGCGGGAACTCGGCATTAGTCCAAGCACCGTCCGTACCCACGTCGAAAAAGTGTTTCGCAAACTAGAATGTACGACACGGGCAGCGGCGACATTGAAAGCATTGACCCTGCGCTTGTTGTGAACAAGCAGCGCCCCTGAGATTCACTGAGACCAGTCGTCGGCGTCATCATCAGGTAACTGGCTGGGCTTCTTGCTGTGGGGCGCAGTGGATTTATATCTGATCACTGCATGGGCTTGTTCGAGAATGACTTTTCCCGCCGCGCCGGCCTCTTTGGTGACAACCATCACTGTGGTATATTTCGCGCCATCCAGCCCAGCGCTCCACGCAACCACACTTTGCCGATTCGGCCTCCCCTGCCATGCCACCGCTGAAGTACCTGAGCGCTTATTCTGAACAAACCCGCGAACAAGTATCGCAACTTCTGGCGCAAAATCGCCTGGGTGAGATGCTACTCAAACGCTATCCCAAGGCGCATGAACTGCGTACCGACCGGGCCTTGTATCAGTACATCCAGGAGCTGAAAACCGAGTTTTTGCGTAACGCAGATCCGATCAACAAGGTCGAATATGACAGCAAGATTCATGTGATCAATCACGCTCTCGGCTTGCATACGTCAATTTCGCGTATCCAAGGGGGGAAGCTCAAGGCCAAGCATGAGATCCGGGTTGCGACCTTGTTCAAAGAGGTGCCGATGGAGTTTCTGCGTATGATCGCCGTCCACGAGCTTGCTCATATCAAAGAGAAGCAACACGATAAAGCGTTCTACAAACTCTGTTCTTATATGGAGCCAAATTATCATCAATATGAATTTGATTTGCGCCTCTATCTTACGGAATTGGATCTGTCTGGACGACGTCTCTGGAGTGTAGAAAAATAGATGCACGGTAAGGCGCGAGCAGTCTGGTTGAGAATTCTGGTAGGTGGACTGCAATGCCGGTTGGTTCGGCTCAGTTCAGTTCCGTTCAGTTCAAGAAAACGGCGGTCTCTTTTCTTGGTTGCTGATGCTGGGTTTTCTTCGGACGACCTTGCCGGGCACCTCAGTGCGTAGTTGAGTCTTTGTTTTCTTCGGACGACCTTGCCGGGAGCGGCCCGGCAGCCGCTTACTTTTCTTGTCTCGCCAAGAAAAGCTAAGCAAAAGAAGGCGACCGCGCGATCCCGGCCCCTGCGGGGTTCCCAGCGATGTGCTGCAGAAAATGGGAGGGTCGCAAACT
>JAMFSU010000006.1 GCA_026225475.1 Duganella sp. | reverse complement strand
CTTGCATGTCCTGGCATACAACATGAAACGGATGATCAATATACTCGGCGTGGGGGCATTGATGAAGGTGATGAGCGCATAGGCGCTTTTAGCGTCAGGAGATGTGTTTGGCGGCGGCGACTTCCTCAACCAAGGAAAAGCACCATCGCGTTTGCAGGGCCCTCTATCTACAACGAGGTCGCGTTAAAATGGCCGGAATATCGGCTCCCTTGACGGAGTCAGCGTTTTTACACGGTCTCGGCCAAGAGCAGTCGCTATCGGCCGGCAATCTGCTCATGTGAATTCGGCATGAAGCACGACGTCGAGATTCTCAGCGGAATTCGGCGGGCAGAAAAAGCTGCTGATGTAGTCGAATTGCTCTTCGGTGGTCTGGAATGGATGCTCGCCTGCTTCGTTCCTACGTCGCAGACGTGCCTTGCACACGGTATCCGATACGTCCAGATAGTGCAGTCGATGGTCACATTGAACACGTGTTGCTAACGCACGGCCCCACGACCTAGACTCGACGGTATTGAACGGCAGGTCCAGTACGATAGACGTGCCTGCACGTAGAACATCCTCTACGTGCAGAGATAGCACCTCTTTGATACGCGTCGCGCGGCTGACGTAGTCAGCAACAGACAGGATTTCCCCTGGAAAGAGTCGAGACAACCAGACATCCTCGCTGATCAGCACTGCACCTTCACCTTGCGCCACTTGGGCAGCCAGTGTCGACTTACCTGACGCGATCTTTCCGCAGACTAAATGAAGAACAACATCCTTGCGCGATAAGACATTACCTCTATGTGGCATATTCAATTCTCCGAAGATGCCCAGAAAGCAAAAACCCGCCTTCTGGGCGGGTTATCGTCATCTTCAAGTCGATAGCTAACCCGCCGGAAATAGGTCGGCGCGAATAATCGAAATGATTTGAGGTTGGTTCATGCTTAAAGCATACATTGACGATTGTTGTCGCGCAACTGCTGGTTACCTGAGCGTCTTACCGCTCAGAACAAAGTATGCAACAAATCGAGGTCAGCGGCAGAGTGAATTGGTCAAAAAATCCCCCAGCAAAAGAAAAAGCAGCCTAACGCGATAAGGCGCTAAGCCGCTTCTGTACTGGTGGCCCCCCCGTGAGTCGAACACGGCACCAACGGATTATGAGTCCGCTGCTCTAACCAAGCATGAGCTAGGGGGCCTGATGTTGAGGACCGGAGTCCTCAACAAAACTTAATTACCTTCCAGGAAGCTCTTGAGCTTGTCGGAACGAGATGGATGACGCAGCTTACGCAGCGCTTTTGCCTCTATTTGACGAATGCGCTCACGCGTGACGTCAAACTGCTTGCCGACTTCTTCCAAGGTGTGGTCGGTCGACATTTCGATACCGAAACGCATGCGCAGCACTTTGGCTTCGCGTGGCGTCAGTGAGTCGAGGATGTCTTTGACCACGCCGCGCATCGATGCATGCAACGCCGCATCGGCCGGAGCCAATGTGTTGTTGTCTTCGATGAAGTCGCCCAGATGCGAATCGTCGTCGTCACCGATCGGCGTTTCCATCGAGATCGGTTCCTTGGCGATCTTCATGATCTTGCGAATCTTGTCTTCCGGCATTTCCATCTTGATTGCCAGAGTAGCCGGGTCAGGTTCTGCACCGGTTTCCTGCAAGATTTGACGCGAGATGCGATTCATCTTGTTGATGGTTTCGATCATGTGCACCGGAATACGAATAGTGCGCGCCTGATCGGCGATGGAGCGCGTGATAGCCTGACGAATCCACCATGTCGCATAGGTCGAGAATTTGTAGCCGCGACGGTATTCAAACTTGTCAACGGCCTTCATCAAACCAATATTGCCTTCCTGGATCAGATCAAGGAATTGCAGACCACGGTTGGTGTACTTCTTGGCAATCGAAATCACCAGACGCAAGTTGGCCTCGGTCATTTCACGCTTGGCCATGCGCGCCTTCTTCTCGCCGGCGCCCATCTTCTTGTTGATACCACGCAGATCAGGCAGTGGCAGCACCACGCGCGCTTGCAGGTCAATCAGTTTTTGTTGCAGTTCCTTGATAGTCGGCACATTACGGCTCAACACCGCGCTGTAATCATGGTTGGCGCTGACTTCACCATCGACCCAGTCGAGGTTGACTTCATTGCCAGGAAATACCTTGATGAAGTGCGCGCGCGGCATGTTGCACTTGTTGACGGCAACGTCGAGGATTTGACGCTCGATCTGACGCACCTGGTCTACTTGTGCACGCAAAGTGTCGCACAGCTTTTCCACAACCTTGGCGGTGAAACGGATGCCAAGCAATTCGTTGGAAATGATTTCTTGTGCCTTGACGTAAGGCTTGGAGTTATAGCCTTCCTTTTCAAAGGCTTTGCGCATGTTGTCGAACTGAGTCGAAATCGTGGCGAACTTGCCGAGCGCATCGCGCTTCAACTGTTCCAGTTGCTCAGCCGAGAAGCCGGCAGCGCCAGAAGCATTGCTTTCTTCTTCTTCTTCTTCCTCTTCCTCTTCGTCTTCTTCGTCCTCTTCTTCTTCTTCGGACGCAGCAACCACCACGACAGGCTCGCCTTCGCTCAGGTCAACCAGACCGTCAACGATTTCATCGACCTTGATTTCGTCCTTGGAGATTTTTTCTGCGGCAACCAGGATCTCGGCGATCGTCGTCGGGCAGGCAGAAATCGCCTGGATCATGTCCTTGAGGCCATCTTCGATACGCTTGGCGATTTCGATTTCGCCTTCGCGGGTCAACAACTCGACCGAACCCATTTCACGCATGTACATACGGACCGGGTCCGTGGTGCGGCCAAAATCGGAGTCGACCGTCGACAAGGCAGCTTCGGCAGCGGCTTCGGCGTCGTCATCGCTGGCCACATTGGCCACGTTGTCGGACAGCAGCAGCGTTTCGGCATCGGGCGCATGTTCGTAGACCGCAATACCCATGTCGTTGAAGGTGCCGATGATGCCTTCGATCGCTTCTGGATCGACGATGTTTTCAGGCAAGTGATCGTTGATTTCCGAGAAAGTCAGGAAACCACGCTCTTTACCTTGCTTGATCAGTGTCTTGAGCTTTTGCCGACGCCGTTCGAGCTCTTCTTCGGACGCTTCGGTATCGGACGAAAACGCATCTTTCAACAAGGCCTTTTCTTTCGCCTTGCGATCCTTGGCTTTGGCTTTGTCGACAGCCTTCAGTTCGGCGCGCTCAACCGCGTTCAACGCGGCGATTTCGTCGTTCTCAGGCTGGAACTCTTTCGGCTTGCGGCCACGGCGTCCAGGCACCTTCACGCTAGGCAGGATGTAGCCAGACGTGTCGATGGCAGCCAGCGTGGCAGCATCGGTCGTTTGACTCACGCCCGGTGCGATCATGACGCTGACGTCTTTGACTTCGCCTTTGACGGCGACCTTAATGGCAGGCTTGACGGTTTTCAATTCAGGTTTCTTGGTTGTCACAGAAGCTTTCGATTGCACAGAAGCCAACTTCACGTCGGCTTGAGATAAGTTCTTCTTTGTAGGCGTTACAGTCGCTTTGGTTACTGCTTTCGTCACTTCGGGCGCTGCAGCGCGAACCGCCTTGGGAGCAGATTTGGCACTGGATTGTTTCGCCGGCGCTGACGTTGCAGCTGTTGCTGGCGACTTTACCGCCTTTACTGCATTAGCTGTTACCTTACCAGAAGGTTCAGTAACAGGTGTTTTCTTCGGGACCGATCGTGTTGCAACAGAGGGCGATTTACTTGCCGGCTTGGCAGCCGGTTTGCTACTTGTTGATTTAGCGGAAAGTGCCGGAGTTTTTGCGGTTTTCTTCATTGCATTTGTCATAGAATCAACTGCCAAGTGAGTTACACTCATTGCGCCAATCAAACCATGTACTTCATGCAACCCGTCTCGAATAGACACGAGCCGCCCGCGCAACGTTCCTAAATCTTTCGTCCCTTGCTCTTTACGTCCATGCAATAGCTCATTCGCTTTTCATTGCTCTATGGACCGATGGTTCAGTGAATCTTTTTCACCGGTAACGATTATTTCGTGCCGGAATTAAAGCCCTACATAATACCATATATAGGGTAGATTCCCCCAAGATCAAGCTACAACTACTAAACCGCAGCCATTTTTGCTATCGTCAACGGCATCAGCTAGCCGAATTCGGCGCCGCTCAATCGCTTCAGATATTCCTTTTGTTGCATCAACTCGCGATAGCGCTGACGCGCGACATCGTCACGCATGCCGCCAATGGCCAATTGCTGCATTTCATCTTCGACCTGGCGCATCTTGGTTTGCCGCACGGCACCCGCCATTTCCTGCCTGACAACATCAAATTCCGACTCGGTCTCGGCCGCGATTTCAGCGATCAGCACATCAAAATCCGGGCCTGCATCCCGCAGATGCTCTACCAGACTGGCAAAATTGGCCTGCTCGCCCATGCTGCGACTGACCTCGACCAATTGCGTCAGCATTTGCGCACGATCAGGCGCCAGCCGGCCAATTGCCGCCAAGGCTGCCTCATCCAGATCAGCCGCCAGCGCTGGATGCGCCACCAGCAGGCGCACCACTTGTCGCTCCAACCCCACCGGTGCCATGCGCTTGCTCCTCGGCGGCGGCGCCCGGCGCGGCTGCTGCGTGGTTGGTTTGGCAAGTTCAAACAAGTTCTCAATCTCACCGGGCGTGGTCTGCGTGACCTGTGCCAGACTGCGCACGATCTGCAACCGCAGCGACGATGGCGGCAAGGCCTGCAACATCGGCTTGGCATCGAATTGCGCCCGCGCGCGCCCTTCCGGCGTACTCATGTCATTGTCGCCAATGACTTCCTTGATCAGGAACTGCGACAAGGGCATGGCTTCTCGCACCTGCTGCTCAAACGCTTCGGCGCCCATTTCGCGCACATAACTATCCGGATCGTGTTCGGGCGGCAAGAACAGGAACTTGATAATCTTGTTGTCCGACGCATGCACCAGACAGGCATCCAATGCCCGCCGCGCCGCGCGCCGTCCGGCCGTATCACCGTCAAAACTAAACACCACCTGATCGGTCTGGCGCAACAGCTTTTGCACGTGAATTGGTGTACACGCCGTCCCCAGGGTTGCCACTGCTTGCGGGAAACCCAGTTGCGCCAGCGCCACCACATCCATGTAGCCTTCGGTCACCAGCACATAGCCAGCTTCACGAATAGCTTGACGCGCTTCAAACAAGCCGTACAGCTCACTACCCTTTTGAAATAGTGGCGTTTCCGGCGAATTCAAATACTTGGGCTCACCGCCATCCATGACACGACCGCCGAAACCGATGACCTGGCCTTTCGTATTACGGATCGGAAACATCACCCGATCTCGAAAACGGTCATAGCGCTTACGCCCCATGCGCTGACCACCCTCTTCCTCACTCTTGTCGATTACCAGACCGGCTTCCACCAGGGCGGCCAGCTCGTAGTCAGGAAACACGGCACGCAAACTATCCCAGCCTTCGGGCGCATAACCGAGTCCGAACTTGGCGGCGACTTCACCACTTAAGCCACGGCCCTTCAAGTACGCTACGGCGGTCTGCGCACCGCGCAATTGCTGGCGATAAAAATCGCTCGCCGCCGTCATCGCATCAGTCAAGGCCATGCTGCGCGCTTGCTGCTCGGCGCGCTGTGCCGGCGGAATGCGATCATCGACATCGGGCAGGGTCATGCCGACACCCTGAGCCAGATCCTTGACGGCATCAACAAAACCAACGCCCGAGTACTCAATCAGAAAATTGATGGCCGTGCCGTGTGCACCACAACCGAAGCAGTGATAAAACTGCTTGGTCGGACTGACCGTAAAGCTCGGCGATTTCTCATTGTGAAACGGGCACAGGCCCATGAAATTGGCGCCGCCTTTTTTCAGTTGCACATACTTACCGACCACATCGACTATATCGACGCGGTTGAGCAAATCCTGAATAAACGACTGTGGAATCACAAGTTGATTATCATCAAGACAAGATCAGGTAGCACTCAAGGCGGCCTTGACCAGCGCCGAAACCGCGGTCATGTCAGCACGACCTGCCAGCTTCGGCTTGAGCACGCCCATCACCTTACCCATATCTTGCGGACCGGCGGCACCAGTAGCTGCGACTGCAGCCTGCACTTCTGCCTTGATTTCCTCGTCGGACAAACCGGCTGGCATGTATGCCGACAGGATCACCAGCTCGGCTTTTTCGATGTCGGCCAGATCCTGGCGACCACCAGCTTCGAATTGGCTGATTGAGTCCTTGCGCTGCTTGACCATCTTGTCGATGATTGCCAGCACCAGCGTATCGGTCAGTTCAACGCGTTCGTCGACCTCCTTTTGCTTCATCGCAGCTGTCAACAAACGGATGGTGCCCAGCTTGGCCGTTTCCTTGGCGCGCATGGCGGCCTTCATGTCTTCGGTGATTTGCTCTTTCAAACTCATGGCATTCTCCAGCAATAGTGCGACTTCGACAGTCCGGCAGCCGCCACAATGGCGCGCCGAATCATCAGGAAAGTGTAAAAGCGAAAACCCGCTGCGGCATCTAGCATCCGGAGCGGGTTCAGCTTGGTCGCACCGAACAGTGCGACGGAAATTCTTAGTACAGCTTCTTAGGCAATTGCTGGCTGCGGATGCGCTTGTAATGACGCTTCACTGCGGCTGCCAGCTTACGCTTGCGTTCTGCTGTCGGCTTTTCGTAAAACTCGCGTGCGCGCAACTCGGTCAACAGGCCGGTTTTTTCAATAGTGCGCTTGAAGCGGCGCATGGCGACTTCGAACGGCTCGTTTTCTTTAAGACGAATAGTGGTCATGTAAAATTCAAACCAGAGAAGGTTAGGTTGGATATGGAAAGAACGCGATTTTAGCAGACCGGGCCAGCAAATGGAAGCGCCTTCGTCTCTTTTTTCCCACCGAGGCAGAAAAAACACAGAGAAATCAAGGGCTAAGCTGGCAGATCGTTACTCGCTGCAATATTTCCACGTAGAAAATCAAGTCAGCGCAGTGCCTGCCGCCACGCCCGAAGCCCAGGCCCACTGGAAGTTGTAACCGCCCAACCAGCCAGTCACATCGACTGCTTCGCCGATAAAGTGCAAACCCGGCACCTTCGTTGCCATCATGCTTTGTTGTGACAATTCGCGCGTATCGATGCCGCCCAGCGTGACTTCCGCCTTGCGATAGCCTTCCGATCCATTGGGCGTGATGGTCCAGCGGTTGAACGCCTCGCCGATCTTGCGCAATTGCTTGTCGGGCAAATCGGCAATACGGGCCGTACCATCGAAGCCATTGGCCGCAAGCAAGCCATCGGCCAGCCGTGCCGGCAGCCACTGCCCTAATAGATTACCGAGATTCTTTTTCAGCGTGGTCTTGCCCTCGATCAAGGCTTCGGCCACATCAACTTGCGGCAACAGGTTCAGCGTCAGCGGCAAACCGGCCTGCCAATAACTGGATATCTGCAAAATCGCTGGCCCCGACAAGCCGCGATGGGTAAACAGGAGATCTTCCAGGAAGTAACCGCGTTCTTTCCTGACGCCAGTTTCCACCTCAACTGCAAGAGAGATACCGGCCAGATCAACAAATGCTTTCCAGCTGGCACCATCAAAAGTCAGCGGCACCAGGCCTGGGCGCGGCGCAATCATGCTCAACTCGAACTGATTGGCAATGCGGTAGGCGAAGTCGGTGGCACCGATTTTGGGAATCGACAAACCCCCGGTCGCAATCACCAACTGGCGCGCCAACACTTCGCCAGCATCGGTATCGATGCGGAACAGCTCGCCCTGCTTGCCGACCGCGCTCACGCTACAGGGCATGCGCCATTCAACCTGACCGAGATCGCACTCGGCTTTCAGCATGGCAATCATGTCTTCGGCGGTATCGTCGCAAAACAACTGCCCTTTGTGCTTTTCGTGATAACCGATGCGGTAGCGCTTGACCAGCGCCAGAAAGTCCTGCGGCGTGTAGCGCGACAGCGCACTTTTGCAGAAATGGGGATTTTGCGACAGGTAGTTCTGCGGTGTCGCACCGAGATTGGTGAAGTTGCAACGACCGCCGCCAGAAATGCGGATTTTTTCGGCCAGCTTGCCTGCGTGGTCGATCAACATGACCGACTTGCCGCGTTGACCGGCGACTGCTGCACACATCATGCCGGCAGCACCGGCGCCGATCACTACCACATCATATTGTTTTGTCATGCTTTGCTTTCGCCACCGCTTGCCCAGGGGCGAAAGCAAGCAGCATTATTGGAAATAAGAAGGTGGCGAACGGTCCATCCACAGTTCCGAGGACAGACGCATCATATCGTTGAGCGAGCCGCGTTGGACAAATGCCTGTCGCAGCCAGCCTGCATCGCTCAAGCGATGGTGCGCCATATTGCGCAAACGCGTGAGTGTGACCTGCTCGACTTCATTTTGCACATAGGGCTGCAACAACTGCAATTGCATCAGCAAATGTTCGAAGATCGGCAGTTTACTCGAAGTCGCCGGCGTTTCGCCATGTAGCGCCAACATGCCGTTGAGTCCGAAGCGACTGGCCTCGAAGCGATTGTACTGATATAGCAGGTAGAAATCGTCACGTATCACGAATGGCCGCTCGGTCAAAATCCAGCGCGCCAGCAATTGCGCATAGGCACCCAGATGGGCGGCATGCTCGATCGTCAAGGGCGTATCGCAGACGCGGATTTCCACGGTACCGTATTCAGGCTTGGGGCGGATATCCCAATAAAAATCCTTCATGCTACCGATGATGCCCATCTGCATCAATTCGTCATAATAGGTTTCAAACTCGGCCCAGCGCGTATGCACCGGCGCCGTACCCGATAAGGGAAACGCTCGCACCACGTTGCTGCGCGAAGAATCAAACCGGGTGTCGGCCCCCTGATAAAACGGCGACGCCGCCGACAAGGCGATGAAATGCGGCACGAAGCGCGAAAACGCATGCGTCAGATACAGCGCATCGTCACCATTGGGCACGCCGATATGAATATGCTGGCCGAACACGGTGAAGGTCTTGGCCAGATAGCCGTATTTTTCGTGCAAATAAAAAAATCGCTCACTTGGCGTGATCCGCTGTTCGTTCCAATGCTGGAACGGATGTGCTCCACCGCCGGAGACATCAATATTGAGATGCTGGGCGCCACGATTGAGCGCAGCACGCAAGCCTTTCAATTCTTCAATCAGGTCATCGACACGAGTATGAATACCGGAGTTCAGCTCAATCATGCCTTGCGTCATTTCCAGCTTGATCTGCTTTTGCAAATCGCGTGGCGCAATCCAGGTCAGCAAATCAACGGCATCGCTGGCGAGGTTGTAATTGCGCCGGTTGACCAGTTGCAGTTCCAGCTCGATGCCCATGGTAAATGGGGTCGAGGAGGTAAATGGCAGAATCCCGGCGCTGCTGGTCGGCGCCGCATGCAAGGCCGGTTCACCGGCAGCGGCGTTGAGATGGATTTGCTCTTGGGTAGTAGAAGTCGTCATTCGCGCCCGCTTTCACCAGATTTGATCAACGCAAACTGCGTCGCGATCGGGCCGAACAATTCCAGCACGATCAGGCTACCCGCCAGCAACGGCACGACATCGGCCGTAGTGTGCGGGTACAGGGTAGAGATCGTTTGCATCAGGCCCAGACCGACCTCGGTCATTGGCAAGGTGCCCAGAGTCAGCAAGCCGGCCTGCTTCCAGTTCATGCGCGCAAACCGGGCAAATACAAATACGCCGCAGCCCATCGCCACAAAACGCGCAGCAATCAGAATCAGCACCGAAAAACCGACCATCGACAAATCACTCAGGCGCATCGAGGCACCGACGGTGACGAACAGCATCACCACAAACAATTCATTGGCGACGCCGAATTCCAATTCCATCAAGTCATATTGGCGATCGAGGTTTTTCGACAGAATGGCAAAGATCAGCATCGTCAACATCACCGGTAAATGCAAGGCATGCGCCACCCCGATGGCCAGCGCAATGACTGCAATCACCAGCACGAATTGACGACTGCCTTGACGTCCCAGCAGGCGTGCCAGCGGCATCATCAGCCAATACGTCAGGTAAGCCAGCAGCGCCGAACCGACCAGCGAGTACAAGGTGTTTTCCACCAGTGTCAGCAGCGGCGTGCCCGACTCGGTGGCAATCACCGGCAACAAGGCATAGGCCGCCAGAATCGCGACAAAGTTGTTGAGCGCCGTCATGGTTGCCAGGCGACGCGTGACCTGACCTTCGGCTTTCAGATCGCGCAATACCACCAGCACCACCGCCGGCGCCGTGGCAATCGCCCATACGCCGCCGAGCAAGGCCAGTACCTGGGATGTGCCAAACCACAGCAAGGCCAGACTGACGAAGGTAAAACACAAGACCGCCGAGGTCGCCACCGTGGCCAGCAACCATTTCTCACGCTTGAGCCAGTCGATATCGACATAACGGCCGAGTTGATAAACCACCAGCGCCACGGCGATATCGGCAAAGATATTGGTGACACTGAGCACGTCACCGGACAACCAGTTAAGCCCGCCGCCACCCAGTACAAAACCGACCAGCAGATAACCGGTAATACGCGGCACCCACGGCGACTTCGACACGATGTGACCGGCAATCAACCCGAACAGCAACAAGCTGCCAAACAGCAGCAACGCGTTCCAATGAACCGGCTGCGCCAGGGCGAAAGACGGAAGAGTCCACTGCATAGCTCCTCCTGAGATTAAGTTTGATGACACGCACTGCTAGCCGTTTGTTCTTGAACGGCCCGTTGCCAGAGCGGCGCTGATGATAATTAAGGTGCATCTGCCAGCGACATTGCCCCGAGGAAGTAGCGAGAGTAAACCAGTTTTATATTAAACGAAATATTTTCCTGTAATTGTGATCGTCATTTTCGCAGTATGGTAGCGCCATCATTGTTCCCAAATGCGACCATCAGCGGTAATCAGCGCAGACCTGATTTGCATGTCAGAAAACACCGACACCAACGCCATACGATAAGTTGCCAATTGCGCCAGATAGGCACTGCGTTCGCTATCGAGCAGATTGCGCTTGTAGTCGAGCACCCAGACCTCCTCATCGAAGACCACGACGCGATCGCAGCGCAGCACGCCAGCGCTGGTGACGATTTCCATTTCATTGCGTGCATGACGATGCAAGGCCGGATTGAAAAACCGTTCCAGCGCGGGTTGCGCCAACATCACAGCAGCTTGGGCCCGCACCACCGCTGCCAGCGGCAGCGCACAGGGCAACCAGCGTGCAATTGCGGCTTCAGCAGGCAGCGCCGGCGGCCAATGGCCGCCACTTTGCGTGAGGCGCTCTAGCAAGGCATGCAAAGCCACGCCTTCGGCGATGGCATCATTACTGACTTCGGGCACTGCCAGCGCGAGCGGTTGTGGCGTCGGCGCGAACAAGGCCATCGAAAAATGTGATGCAACGCTGTCGCCAGAGAGCTGCTCCGTTGCGCGCGGATCAATGCGCTCGCAACCCGCAATCTCTCCACTGCGGTCAAACAAGCGGTGATACCAGCTGCCCTCCTGCACCCCGCCCTCCAGCGCGCCACGCGTGCTGGCGACACCGCTGACAATGAGTAATTGCTTGGCGCGCGTGATGGCGACGTAGAGCAGATTCCAGTCTTCCTGTTGCTTGAAACCTTCTTCGGCGGCAAACCATTGATCGCGTGCCCGGCCGCGTTCGCTCTTGCGTCCGAAGGCAGAAAAATGCGTCGGTGCGTCTTCATCCTGCGGCCAGTCGCACAGGATGCCAACATTGTCATTGGCCGGGTCGCTGTGATTGGTATCGAGCATAATCACCACTGGTGCTTCTAGCCCCTTGGCGCTGTGCACCGTCAGTATGCGCACCGCATCGGCAGCGGCATCAACACTGGCTTCGTCAGGCGCATCACTGTCGCCATGTCGTTGCAATACACGCAATGCGTCGATAAATTTTGGCAAACTGGGATAACGTCCGGCATCCAGATTGAGCGCCAATTCGACAAAGGCCTCGATATTGCCGAGCGTCTGCTGCCGCATTGCTGGCGCCACCGATTGTGCATAGCGTGCGACCAGTTGCCCTTGATGCAGCATCATGTCGAGCAAGTCATGCACTGGATAATGCGGCGCTGCCTGCAACCATTGCGCCAGCAGCATGGCGGCGCGTGCAATTGCCGGTGATGCATCGGCCATCTGCTGCTGCGCCAGCACGCGCGACCACCAATCTGGTTCGGGGCGCTGTGCTAACGCGATCAAGTCAGCATCACTGGCGCCGATGATGGGACTCTTCAATACATGCGTCAATGCACGCGTATCGTTGGGCGTAATCAGGAAGGTCAGCAGCGCAATCAGGTCGGCAATTTCCAGCGAATCGAGCAGACCACCACGCTTGTCGGAAACAAACGGAATGCCAGCGTCGCGCAGAGCACTTTCGTAGGCGATCAAGTGGCGGCGCTTTTTCACCAACAACATCACGTCGCTCCACTGCAATTCCCGGTCGCTGGCGCCGACACTGACGCGCACCTGCTGACGCGCTTGCAGGATGGCTTGCGCCACCAGGCGTCCTTCATCGCGACGGCGCGCGTCATCCTGCTCCTCACGCGGCGTCGTCAGCGGATTGCGCAACGGTGCAACCACACTGTCGGCGACCTCGGTCGCCTCAGCCGCTTCCGGCTCTTGCACCAACGGCAGTTGCCATACCTCGCCACCGGGCATACCCAGGGTTGTCTGTGCCGCAAACAAGGGATTGCGGCCAGCAAAACTGGCATTGAGCACAGTGACAATGACACTGCTGTTACGGCGCGTCTGATTGGCGCGCAACACCACTGCGCCCTGTTGTTCCAGCAACGCGCGCGCAGCCTGGAACACGCGTGGCTCGGCGCGTCGAAAACGATAAATCGATTGTTTGGGATCACCCACCACAAATACGCTCGGCTGCGCCGCATCGTCGCCATAGGCGCGTAACCAGGCGCGCACGATGCTCCATTGCAGCGGATTGGTATCCTGAAATTCATCGAGCAGAATATGTTTGTAACGCGCGTCAAGCCGGCTTTGCAGATAGGCGGCCGTGGCTTCATTGGTGAGTAGGCGATAGGCTTGCCATTCCAGATCGGCAAAGTCGAAGACACGCTGTTCGGCCTTGACCTCTTGATAAGCGTCAAGATAGGCGCGACCGGCAATGAACAAGGCTTGATTGAGTTGCAGCACGGTGCCTTCGGCGCTGCGCTGATGCAATTCCTTGAGCGCATTGCCAGCCGCTTCGAATGCTTCCTCGAACATGCCGGCGGCGCTATCTTCATCAACGCCATAATGCGCCGCCAATGCTGCCTTCAATGCCTTGGTACGGGCATTGTTACCGCGTGGTTTTTCGGCATCGTCATAGAATTGCGTAGCCAAGGCAATGAAATTTTCTGGCGCGGCTTCACCACTGAGCAGGGTTTCGATGATGACCGCGCGCTTTTGATTGGCGGCCGCGCCCTGACCAAGAATGGCGGCGATTTCAAGAAAGCGCGCGCGCAAAGCTGGATCGATCCAGACCTGCAAGCGCGCATCGCTGGCGGCATCCGCGCCGCATAGATCTGTCAGCCATTGCAGTGGTGCAGCATCGGACGAATGCGGCGGCATGGTAGCCGCCCACCATTCGGCACGCTTATCGAGGAAAGAGTCGAGCAGACGTTTGGCACCACTGTCGCCGGCCAGGTCATAGAGCGCCAACAAGGCTTGTTTGACCTGGGCCTGCGCTGGCTGCTGCAGTGCCTGCATGAAGCGGCGATAAGCCTCGTTGACCAGCTCACCGTTCTTTTCGGTCAAGGCATAGCCATGCGGCACACCCGATGCCAACGGGGCAATTTGCAGCAGACGGGCAAACCAGCTATGAAAAGTATCAATCGACAGGCTTTGCTGGCCCGATAAAATTTGTTCATACATGCTGCGTGCCAACGGCAGCACGCGCGGCAATTCGGCGGCGCCAATGCCGCGTTCGAGCAGCAGCGTGCGCGCCTGTTCGACAGGTGCCAGCGTCAATTCGTGGAGCAATTCCATCAAGCGTTCGCGCATTTCCTGCGCTGCTTTGCGGGTAAAGGTAATGGCCAGCAATTCGGCCGGTTTAGCGCCGGCCAGCAACAGCCGCAACATGCGCGCCACTAGCAGCCAGGTCTTGCCGCTACCGGCACAGGCTTCGACCACGACCGAATGGCGCGGATCGCAGGCGACCGCGGTAAATTCATCCGCTTGCGCCGGACGACGGTTGATTTCGTAAGCCGACGCAGCGGTTTCGTTGATGGTGCTGCTCATTGCCACACTCCCTTGCGGCACAAGCCACGCACTTCACAATATTGACACACCGCTTCAATGCCATTAGCCGGTAACGGCGCGCCCTGCTGCACTGCTTGCATGACGGTCACGATCTGCTGCTGCAGGTCTTGTTGACGCCGTTCAAAATCAGGCGCGGCGACATCGCCGGTTTTGTCTTTGAAGGTTTCCAACGCCACGTAATGGGCCGCCTGTAGTTGTTGCGCCGCCAGCAGTCCATAGAACGGCAATTGATGATCTTCGGCATCCTTGAGCTTGGTCACCAACGATGGCAATGGTCGCGTCTTGTAGTCCAGTACGGCGCGCGCACCGTCGCTGCTTTGATCGATACGGTCGATCCGTCCCTGCAATTCGATGCCGCCGCCGGGCCAGCTCAGGCTTTGCTGCATGGCCTCTTCGCCGACCGCAAAATACCAACCTTGCGCTTCGCGTTCATTGGCCCAGACCAAGTACGCCGGCATGACTTTTTGCCAGCGTGCGGCATAGCCGAGCGCAACCGGCTGCTGCTCAATCGCGGCACCGAAGACTTGATCCGAAATTGTCGCCAGCAAGTCGGCCCGTTGCGCCAGCGGCGTCTTATGATCGCGCACTGTTTCGTGATAGGTCATCAGAATGGCATGCAGCCAGCCACCGTAGTCGCGTTTTTCTGGCATATCCGATAACTCATCCATGACGCTCACACGCAGCATGCGCAGGGCAAAGAACTGGTAGGGGCATGCGACGAAGCTGTTGTAGGCACTGGCCGATAATTTCTCCGGCAACAACGTGGGTGCGACCGGGGTCGGCATCACCGAGACGGTGACCGTCAAGTCATGCATCGGCAAGGCCCGTCGCACCTTGCCCAAGGGTGCCATGCCAGCTTTGTCGAGGCATAGTTGCAGGCGCTCAAGCCACGGACTAATTGGATTTGGCTCGCCATCCTTGTGCGTCTGCCAGCTCAACACCACTTCGCGGTTACTAGACAATAATTCGGTCAGATCACGCAATTGCTGGCGTTGCCTGCTCTGGCGCGTCGGCAAACCCAGTTCGTGCCGTACTGCATTGGAAAAAAACAGGGTTTCCTGCGGCTGCGATGGCAAGTGCTCGGCATCAGCACCGATGACCAGTACCGCATCGAAATGACGCAAACGCGCGCCATTGAGCGGCAACATCAACACGCGCCGGTCGCTGATCGGCGGCATGAAGGTCACTGCATCCAGTTGCAGCTCCAGCAAGGCGCGCCATTCGGAAAAGGAAAACAATTCCCCGGCATCTCCGCCCGTTGGCTCGCCCAATGCGTCGAGCAACTGTAAGGCTTGCAGACCCGCCGTATCCTGCTCAAAGGCAGCGCGCATGTCGAGCGTATCAAGCAATTGTTGGACAATCTCGCGCCAGCCACTCAAGCTTTTGCGGCCATCGCACAGCACCGCCTGACGCGCGATCGCCTGTAGACAGAGCGCAGCGCTGGACCCGGCGTCAAACGGTGCCAGAATGCTGCGCCACTCGCCGACGATGTTTTTGCGCCGCAATTGCCACTCAACATGCATGACGGTAGCAGCCTTGTCGGCCATACCAGTGAAAATAAAGGGAGACTTCAGCAAATCCAATAACGCCGTGGTTTCGCCTCGCGAACTCACCACATCGCACCATGCTGCCAGTGCGGCGGCGGCACGCGTGGTCGACAGCTTCCAGCCGGTCTCGTCGGCCACTGCCACCTCCGCACGCTCCAGCAATGCACGCAAACGACGAGCGCTGACGCGATCCTGTGCCACGATGGCGATGTTTTGCTTACCTTGTTGCAGCCAGTCAAGCACGATTTGCGCGCTTTGCTGGGCGGCGTCTTCCATGCTGCCGGCTGGACTCAACAACAGCGTCGGCGCTGCCATTGCAGGTACAAACAAGTCATCCGGCGCCGGCGGCAGTGGTGACTCGCACAATTCCGGCCAGGCAGTCTGATACAGCAAGTCGATATCAGGGCCGCGCCAATCCAGCGTCACCGCTTGCACTGACGCCTGCGCGCCATAAGCCTGCAAAAATGCCTGCTCCATCGGCTCAGGCCCTACTGGGCTGATCCAGATCAATGGCGCTAGCAAGCGCGACGGCTTGGCATCGACATTGGCCAATGCCAGCATGCGAGCAAAACGTCGCGCATGCTTGTCGTCGCCATCGAGTTGCGTCTTCCAGATCGACCAGACCAGTTGCGCCTCGTCCGAGAGCATGCTGCGCGCGCCCGGTGACAATTGCGCCAGCGCTGCCTGCCAACGCGCATCGGCATCATCCGGCGCTGCCTCCATGGCGGGCAACAAGGCTTGCGTCAACTCGTCGGAGAGCGCCAGCAGCGTCTGTGCCAACGGCAACAAATCGGTATTGCGGCGCGCCGAGAACATTTTCTTGAGCCAGCCGTGCTGGCGTAATTGTGCATACAACTGCATCAGGCGCTGACTATCATCAAGTACCGGCTCGGGCGCTTGCAATGCCAGCCAGCCAGCCATGGTGTTGATGCGTGGCGCAATGAAGGCACCGGGACTCAGTTGCCCCAGCACCTGCGCCAGACCGGCACGCCAGTGCTGGGCATGGGAAAACGCCGGCACCACCACCTGAACGGCGGAAAAATCGCGTGATCCGGCCTGCAGTTGCTGCGCCAGCACACCATCACCGTCCAGCAAGGCGGCAGCAGCATGTTGCCAAAAGTCGGCTGAAGGACTGATCAACAAGGGGGAATGCAGCATGAGCAGGCGAACAATCGCAAAAATATATTAATCAAAGGAATTGTCAGAATCTATCGCCAACCACTCCAACGCCGCATTGTAAGCCACTGGCGGCCTCGTTTGTGGTGACCAGACATCTACCGGCAAGCCGCCAGCGGCCTTGGACGGGCTGCATGGCGCATAGCAAACGCACTTTTCCCAAAAATGGGTTATGATTGCTTCCGTACCCCGCCGACTAGCCGTTGCCGCCCTTCAAAACAACTTGAATTAGAGCGCAACGACTCCATCTGCAGTGAGCACCAATGCACTACAGGAGCGTTGATGGCATACGCCAGATTGACGGTTTATTCCTCCGGCGCTAATTGACACCTTTTCACTATCCCCTCATATCGAGGATTGACCATGAGCGAAAACATCAAACATATCTCCGATGCTTCTTTTGAAGCTGACGTGTTGAAATCCGATAAGCCAGTCCTGGTGGACTTCTGGGCTGAGTGGTGCGGACCTTGCAAAGCGATCGCACCGATCCTGGAAGAAATCGCCAAGGAATACGACGGCAAGCTGCAAATCGCCAAGCTTGATGTCGATTCCAACCAAAGCATTCCAGCCAAGTTCGGCATCCGTGGTATTCCTACACTGATCCTGTTCAAGAACGGCGTCGCCGCTGCCCAAAAAGTGGGCGCGTTGGCTAAGGGTCAATTGACCTCGTTCATCGACAGCAACATCTGATGCCAGAGGCGGTGTTGCGCTCGCAACACCGCCTCGTGGTTTTCTGATTGGCATTTGTCCTGTAGTTAGTATCGCAAGTCTTATTGGCAAGCCTGACTCAAACATTCACGGTCCACAGTAAGCTTCGTTTTTTGTTTTTAACACACCACCTCACCCCCCTCCCCCACCTTTTACATTCCCATCTCGGGACACTCATATGCACTTATCAGAATTGAAGGCGTTACACGTCTCCGCATTGCTCGAAATGGCAATCAGCCTGGACATCGATAACGCAGCGCGCCTGCGCAAACAAGAACTGATGTTCGCGATCCTCAAGAAGCGCGCAAAATCAGGAGAACAGATTTTTGGCGATGGCGCCCTGGAAGTCCTGCCTGACGGCTTTGGCTTTCTGCGCTCGCCCGACGCCAGTTACATGGCGTCCACCGACGACATTTATATCTCGCCCTCGCAAATCCGCCGCTTCAATCTCCACACCGGTGATTCAATTGAAGGCGAAGTGCGCACTCCAAAAGACGGCGAGCGCTACTTTGCGCTGGTCAAGGTCGACAAGGTCAACGGCGAAGCGCCGGAAGCTTCCAAGCACCGTATCTTGTTTGAAAACCTGACCCCGCTGCACCCGAACAAGCTGCTGCAACTCGAACGCGACATGCGCGGCGAAGAAAACATCACCGGTCGCATCATCGATCTGATCGCCCCTATCGGCAAAGGCCAGCGCGGCCTGCTGGTGGCATCGCCGAAGTCGGGTAAATCGGTCATGCTGCAGCATATCGCCCATGCGATCACCACCAACCATCCAGAAGCTGTGATGATCGTGCTGCTGATTGACGAGCGTCCAGAAGAAGTGACAGAAATGCAGCGTTCGGTGCGCGGTGAAGTGGTGGCGTCGACCTTCGACGAACCCGCCACACGCCACGTCCAGGTCGCCGAAATGGTGCTCGAAAAAGCCAAGCGCCTGGTGGAAATGAAGAAGGACGTGGTTATCTTGCTGGACTCGATCACCCGTCTGGCACGTGCCTACAATACAGTGATTCCAGCTTCCGGCAAGGTCTTGACCGGTGGTGTGGACGCCAACGCGCTGCAACGCCCTAAGCGTTTCTTCGGTGCTGCCCGTAACATCGAAGAAGGCGGTTCGCTGACCATCATCGCCACCGCACTGATCGAAACCGGCAGCCGTATGGACGACGTGATCTTTGAAGAATTCAAAGGTACCGGTAATATGGAAGTGCACCTGGAACGCCGTCTGGCCGAAAAACGCGTTTATCCTTCGATCAACCTGAGCAAATCGGGTACCCGTCGTGAAGAATTGCTGATCAAGCCAGACCAACTGCAAAAAATCTGGGTCTTGCGCAAGCTGATGTACGACATGGATGAAATCGAAGCGATGGAATTCATCCTCGACAAGATGAAGTCCACCAAGAACAATGCCGAATTCTTCGACATGATGCGTCGCGGCAGCTAGACTCCCTTGCGCTGTGCCCGCCAGCACTGGCGGGTACCATCATCCGGCCTGGCGACATGCCGGATTTTTTACGTCTGCCGCCCCTGGATTGCCGCCCTTGCCACGCAAAGTATTAACAAAACAACAAGCAGCTGCCAGGCAAGTCAGTTCAGTTGACGCAAACCCATGATTTCATTGTATAATTTCTGACTTTTCACCATCGGCAAGTGATCGACAATCGGGTCAAGAGGCAAGACGACCGACGAAGTGACGATTGGCTACCTTAATTTTCTAAGGCAAAAAATGAAACAAGGCATTCACCCAGATTACCGCGAAGTGTTGTTCCACGACGTTTCGAACGACTTCAAGTTCATCACCCGCTCGACTATCGGCACACGCGAAAAGGCTGAATTCGAAGGCAAGGAATACCCACTCGTGAAGATCGAAGTTTCCTCGGAATCGCACCCGTTCTACACCGGCAAGCACAAGATTGTCGATACCGCAGGTCGCGTCGAGAAATTCCGCCAAAAATTCGGTACCGTCGGCTCCAAGACGCAAATCGCTGCAGAGTAATCTGTCCGCGATCACAAAAAAGGCAGCTCAGGCTGCCTTTTTTGTTTTTCAGCAACTTATGTTGCCGAACTGTCTCATCTGCATCAATGCACGCGCGGTAAAAGCCGATGGCGGTGTCAGTGTTGCAGGCGCGGACAACTTTTTACTGAATTTTGCTGCACAATAACGCCTTGCACTACCGAAGTTGGCTTCCGCACTCAAAAAGTGCATCCGGCTTGGCATGCCAATTTCCGCGTTTCTGTCATTAACATCGCGAATCCGCCGTCGCCAGCACTGCGCAAACGGATTCCAAGCATAACAAGAGCATCTACACCTTGATGAAGCCCGTCCGCCTCCCTGCCGCCGCGACCAATGCGCTACCTCGCTGGGCCTTGTTTGCACTTGGTCTGTTGTATATCCTGCCCGGCCTGATTGGCCGCGATCCCTGGAAAAACGATGACGCGGCCAGTTTCGGCATCATGTGGACCATGGCGCATGGCAACCTGCACGACTGGCTGGCGCCCAATATTGCTGGCCTGGCCATGCCGTCCGAAAGCCCGCTGGCATTCTGGTTCGGCGCTCTATGCATCAAACTGTTTGGCGGCCTGTTGAGTGATCCGCTGGCAGCGCGCCTGTCTACTGTCGCCTGCTTCCTGGTCGGTTCGCTGTCAATCTGGTACGCCACCTATCTGCTGGGCCGCCGCAGCGAAGCACAACCGCTCAAGCTGGCGTTTGGCGGCCAGCCGGAGCCGGGGGATTTTGGTCGCACGCTGGCAGATGGCGCATTCCTGATTTATCTCGGCTTCCTTGGCCTGCTGCTACACAGCCATGAAACCAGCGCCAAAACCATGCAGATTGCGCTGGTGAGCTATGCGCTCTATAGCGCTGTACGGGTATTCGACAGCAACAAACCGCATCAAGCGCTAGCCCTCGGCGGTGTATTGGGATTGCTGGTGCTCACGCATGGCTGGCTGCTGCCGGCCGGCTTGATGATTGGCCTGATCGTGCTGGCCATCCTGCACTACCGGCCCGTATTCAAGTCACTGCTGGGCCTGAGCTTGCCGGCAGCGCTGGCGATCTGTGCCATTTGGGTGCTGGCGACCCGCTCGGTACTGCCGGAAGCGGCGGCCCAGTTCGATACCTGGATCAGCTGGAACAACTACCAGATCAATTGGCCGACGCTGGCATCATTCAAATTCTTCGTCAAATACGGCGTCTGGTTCGCCTGGCCGGCCTGGCCGTTCGCCGGATGGGCTATCTACGCCTGGCGCCGCCAGCCGCATTCCTTGCATATCTCGTTGCCGCTGGCCTTCTTCATTCCACTGACGCTGCTGGTGCTGATCAATGTGCACAGTGAAGAAGCCATGCTGCTGCCGCTGCTGCCGGCGCTGGCGATACTTGCCGCATTCGGCCTGCCGACCATGAAACGCGGCGCCATCAATGCCGTCGACTGGTTCTCAGTGATGACTCTGACCACTTGCGCGGCATTTATCTGGATCGGCTGGATTGCCAAGGAAACCGGCTGGCCGGCGCAGATCGCCAAAAACGCCTACAAGCTGGCACCGGGCTATAAGCCAGGTTTTTCCATGATTGCGCTGGTGATTGCCATATTGACCAGCATCTTCTGGATCTTGTTGGTGCACTGGCGCATCTCGCGCCGCCCTTCGGTCCTGTGGCGGGCCGTGGTGCTATCTTCCGGCGGCGTGATCCTGTGCTGGGTGCTGCTGATGACCTTGTGGCTACCCTGGATCAACTACGGCAAAAGCTATGCTGGCGTGGCGCGACAGATCGAAGAAAAAATGGCGGCCGTCAAGCAATGTGTGAAATCGAACGTCGGACCGGCCCAGCGCGCTTCTTTTGCCTATTTTGGCAATGTCCGCTTTGAAGATAGACCCGACATGCGCTGCGATTTCCTGCTGTTGCAAGACAATATCGATAATCAAAACGCCGAGCTGATGTTGCGCCAGTACGATGGCACATGGCAACTACTCTGGGAAGGCCGCCGACCATCCGATCGCGACGAACGTTTCCGCCTGTATCGACGTATTGGCAACTAAGCGATTGCAATCAAGCCCTTGCCGCCGCCGTCATCACGGCGCTGGCAAGGCATTCATTACAGCACACAGCATTCTGACAACGCCGCCGACGTTGCCAGGTCTTACTCAGTTCGATGAATCAACGCTTCCACACTCTCCGTATTGCCTCACTGGCCTGGCCCATCTTGATCGGCCAGTTGGCGCTGATCGCCAATGGCGTGATCGATACCGCCATGGTGTCGCGCTTTTCAGCCATGGATCTGGCAGCACTGGCGTTGGGCGTGGCCATTTACGTCAGCGTATTCGTCGGCTTGTCTGGCGTTCTGCAAGCTCTGTTGCCGATTATTGGCCAATTGTATGGCGCGCGCCGTCTGCATGACATCGGTGCAGAGGTAAAACAAGGCTTGTGGCTGGCCTTCTTCCTGAGCTGCATCGGCGCGCTGGTGCTGTTCTTTGCGCCGCTCATCCTGTCGTTGGCGCAGGCGCCGCCAGAGCTGGCCGAAAAAGCCACGCTCTATTTGCGCATCGAAGCGCTGGCACTGCCGGCAACACTGGGCTTTCGCGTGTATGCCGCACTCAACACCGCCATTGCCCGCCCCAAGATGGTCATGGCAATCCAGATCGGCGCACTGTTGCTGAAAATTCCCTTCAATGCCTGGTTCATCTTCGGCGGCCTCGGTATTCCGGCGTTCGGCGGCCCCGGTTGCGCCATCGCCACCAGCCTGATTGCATGGCTGATGCTGGCGACCGGCTGGCTGCTGGTGCGCAAGGCCCCCATCTACCGTGAACTGCGCGTATTCGGCCACGGTTTCGTCAAGCCGCAATGGGTAGCGCAACGCAACCTGCTCAAGCTGGGTATTCCAATGGGATTGAGTTACTTCATTGAAGTGACCGCGTTTACGCTGATGGCGATTTTCCTCGCTCGTCTTGGTGCCGTCGCTGTCGCCGGGCACCAAATCACTGCCAACGTTGGTACTGTGCTGTACATGCTGCCGCTGTCACTGGCCAATGCCACCGGCACACTGGTGGCGCAGGCAATCGGCGCTGCTGATTGGCAAGCGGCCAAACGCGTGGCGCGTGCCGGCATACGCTTGTCGGCGCTGTTGTCGGTATTGATCGGCGTGATCGTCTGGTTTGCACGTGCCGACATCATTCGCGCCTATACACCGAACGAGGTCATTATTGCCTCGGCCATGCCGCTGTTTCTGTTCATTGCGTTTTACCAGTTGTTCGATTCGCTGCAGGTGACCACTGCATTTGTCCTGCGCGCGTACAAGATCGCGGTGATTCCCACCGTCATCTATGCAGTTGCACTATGGGGTGTCGGCATCGGTGGTGGCTACGTACTCGGACTCGATCCATTTGGCTGGTCACCGCAGTGGTTACACGGTGCCGCCGGTTTCTGGCTCGGCAACAGCATCAGTCTCGGCCTGGTTGCAATCTGCCTGCTGTGGTATTTACGGATGATTCAACGACGCACATTGCGCGCGCCGGCGTCTTGATCATGCGTTCGGGCCAGAAGCGCATGCATTGTCATCAGGCGCTGGTGGCCTGACGGATGCTGCCAAACAGGGCACAGACCTCAGATGCGGCAGTTGGGCGTGCCAACAGAAACCCCTGCACCTGATCACAATTGAGTTTTTGCAGCACCGCCAGTTGGCCTTCTGTTTCCACACCTTCGGCCACCACTTCCATATCGAGCGCATGCGCCAAGGCAATGATGGCCGCGACGATTGCGCGCCCGGCATCGCCCCCCTGATCCAGACGCGACGTAAAAAAGCGGTCAATCTTGAGCTGACGGCAATGGAATTGCTGCAAATAAGCCAGACTGGAATAACCAGCGCCAAAGTCATCAATCGCAATATCAAACCCAAGCGCCTGCAAATCGCCGATGATGCGGGCACTTTTTTCGACCTGTTTCATGGCAGCGGTTTCGGTAATCTCAAACATCAGCCGTTGCGGCGCAATCCCGGCCTCGCTGACCAAAGCCGTTACATGCTCGACAAAATCGCTACGCATCTGCAATGGCGACAGATTCAACGCCACCTTCACCGGCGGCATGCCTTCGGCATCCCAGCGCACGATTTGTGCGCACACTTCACGCAGTACCCAATTGCCAATCGCAATGATCTGGCCGGAACGTTCTGCAATCGGAATGAATTCGCTCGGGCTCATGCTGCCAAGTTCCGGATGATCCCAGCGCAACAAGGCTTCCACTCCGGTCAGGCTGAGCAAACTACCTTCGTATTTCGGTTGAAAATGCAGCGAGAGCTGATCGTTTTCGATCGCCAGTTGCAATGCATGCCGAATGTTAAGGTGGCGCATCGCACTGGCATGCATGGCCGGTTCAAAGAACCGATACGTATTGCGACCGCTCTGCTTGGCTTCATACATTGCCGCATCGGCATTTTTCATCAAAGTGTCGACCGTTTCCGCGCTGTTGGCATACACCGCGATACCGATACTGGAAGTGACGCGTAGGGTTGCTTCATCGACGCGAAAATCCTGACGCAATTCCTTGAGAATGTTTTCGGCCAGATTCTCGACTACTTCGGCCGTGGCCAAATTACCCATCACCACGACGAATTCGTCGCCACCAATGCGCGCGACCATATCCTCGCCGCGGATGCAGCCACGGATGCGCTGCGCCACCGCAATCAGCAAGCCGTCGCCAATCGCATGGCCGAGCGAATCATTGATCGCCTTGAAACCATCGAGGTCCATGAACAACACTGCAAATGGCAATCCGCTGCGCTTGGAGACATGGATTGCATGCTGAATCCGCTCGGCCAGCAAGGCCCGGTTAGGTAAGCCCGTGAGCACATCATGCGTAGCAAAATGCAACAGCTTGGCATTGGTACGGCCAACGATTTTCTTGAGCAACTGGGTCTTTTGCGCACCGCTAAAAATCAAGGCAGCAATCAGAATGAACAAGGTGCCCAGCATCAATGCACTCATCAGATTGGCGCGATCAATGCCGCCACTGGCTGCAGCCACGCTGTGAGGATCGAGGCGCACCGCAACCATGCCGAGCCAATGCATGCCAAATATGCCGGCGCCCAACACCGCCGCCAAGCCGACTCGGCGCCACAAACTGTCATGCTTGCGAATATTGAGGGTATAGATAATCCAGATACTGGCCATTGCCGTCAGCACGCCCATCAACAACGCCAAACCACTCAGCCATGGGGTGTAGTGCACTGCCGGTGACACCTGCATGGCGGCCACGCGCAGGCAGTGCAACAAGCTCCAAACCACGCCGAGCACGATACCATCAAGCAGCAGACGCGGTCCCGGCAAACGCCTTTGGGTAGCACGGTACAGCAGATACCCAGCACTGGCGACCGACAATAACAATGACAGGGTAATGATGAAGACGTCGTAGCCGATGTTGATCGCCGAACGAAACGCCAGCATACCGGTGAAATCCGTGGCCCAGATGCCGACCCCCAACACCAGCGCACCACCCAGCAGCCACCAGCGCCGATGACGCACGCCCTCCTGCGACACGATACGCTCGGCAATTTCCAATACTGTGTACGAAGCCAGCGTCGCAACAAATAGTGAAAAGCAAATTAACAGGAACTGATAAGAGCCCGCCATCATCGGAAAATCCGTCCACATCCTTCATTTCAAACTGTTTTTATTCATCGCAATTCGCTGACATGCCACAAATTGCGTGATGCTGTTTGATACTTTCTGGTGCTCTGGTGCCGTCTGGTGCTTTAAGGTGCCGATTGCTAATGCTCTGCGCAGCGGCGGCGCATCTGCTTTCATGCTGGGAATTCGCGGGGAGAAAAAACCTGTGCGCAAGCGTGCGCCACAGGTTGGCGTTATTGCGAGAAAATAACTCTGATTGCGTGATCTTGATTGACCTTCGTAACCCTACGGCAACCAGCCAGCCCCTTTGTTGGCGCCTATTCTAGCTTGTTTGCGGGCAAAAATCCCGGCTTCTTCCACGCAGTGTTCAAGTGTTGTCAAAGCACTTTCATGCGGTGTGGCGCGACTTGACTCGCGACGTTGCCACGCATCAATATTCATACCGATATGGTCGAGGGAAATGCCCACCGAAAACTTCCATTACTGGGCTGAAAGTCTTTCTGACAGTCATGTTGGGAGATACAGACACTTTAAAACAGTTATCTTTTCGTCAACCAAAAAATGAGACAAGATACTCAGGAGATCGATGCCAATCTCAGCAGTTGATTACAAGTCACATGTGCCGCGTAATTAATGGGAAATATAAACGTACCCCTTTGTGAGCAACTAGGCAGTAACTTCCGATCATGGAAAACGCGAACGAAAAATTTGCAACAAGGCTGCGCGCCTCGATGGAAAAAGCGGGATATGAGCCGAAACCCGCGGTCCTTGAACGCGAGTTCAATTTGCGGTATTGGGGCAAACCAATGACCTTGCACGGCGTGCGTCGCTGGCTGCTCGGCGAGTCCATGCCCAATCAAGACAAGCTCGAAACCCTTGCCGAATGGCTTATTGTCACACCACAACATTTACGTTTCGGCGAGGAAATTGGCAAACGCATCGACAAACGCCGCGCCCGTTGGGAAGAAGCGATCGGCTATCGCGAACGCGAGGCCTTTGAAGCCTTCATCAACTTGCCCGCACCGCAACGCAAAATCGTCAAGGAAGTCATCTTCGCCTTTGCCCAGGTCACAGCAGTACCGCTGGTCAAAGCCGTTGCCAAAACCAGCGTCAAAGCCAAAATCTAGGTCCAGACCACTAGCATTCGGCGCGGCGAATTTGTGCTGCCACCGTGACGCAATGCTCCACCTGCTCCTGAATCGCTTCCGGAATCTGCCGTTGACCGGCCAGCACTGCCTTGATCCAGGCAGCAGTGGCAGGTGCATCGCGTCCTTCCGGCAAATCGGCTAGCTCTTCTGCTACGCGCTGTTTTTCCACCAGCAACACCCGCTGGCTATCATGGAACCAGTCGATTTGCTGCGCGCGTCTGGCGTTAGCGACCGTTTCACCCTCGGTGCCGCGCATCAAAAAAGCGTCGCCGCGTACGGCTGGCGCTGCCGTCGTGAAATAGTTAGCCAGCATTTCCAGATATTCCGGATGAGTATACGAGGTCAACCGAAGCGCCGCCGTGGCAAACGGCTGCATGATCTTGACCAACGTATGGGTTGAATTACGCACCCCAAGTACCCGACGCATGGCCAGCAGGCGCGCCAGTTTCGGCGCCAGATGCTGAATCGGAATAAAAGCTGGCTGGCCGCTCTGCAACGCCACTTCAGCCTGCGCAGCATCAGCGGCGTGCGGAAGGTCCAACGCAGCAAAAATTTCCGCACTAGTCACCCGTTGCGGATCATGGGTCACACCATGCATCAAGACCGGCACCCCTTCGCGCGCCAGCAGCAGTGCCAGTAGCGGCGTCAGATTGGGCATGTGACGCGAACCGTTGTAGCTCGGCAGGATGACCGGTGCATAGTCGCCCGCCGGCGCCTGCAGCGGCGTAAATGATGCTTCAGCAGCCTCCAGGAAGCCACCGATTTCCTCGACCGATTCGCCCTTGACGCGCATGGCCAGCAAGATCGCGCCTAATTCAAGGTCACTGACGCGACCATCGAGCATGGCGCTGTACAGGGTCCGCGCATCGTCGCGCGTGAGACTGCGGGCACCGTCCTTGCCACGGCCGATTTCCTTGATGAAGCGGGCCGCCGCCAGCATGTCGCCATTTGATTCTGTCATTGCCTTACCTCATTTTTCATGTGTGCAGAGTATACCAAGCGCGCCTGCTGCTGCGGGCGCCGCCGGCAACCACACGCTTTCCTTTACAATAGAGGCTTCGGACGCACACGCGTCTCCACCTGCTGTACTGCTCCCTGCTGCAATGATAGTTCTTGGCGTCGAATCTTCCTGCGATGAAACCGGTCTGGCCTTATACGATACCGAAAAAGGCCTGCTGGCACATGCCCTGCATTCGCAAATTGCAATGCATGAAGAATATGGCGGCGTCGTGCCCGAACTGGCTTCGCGCGACCACGTGCGGCGCGCCATCCCCTTGCTGCGCCAGGTATTCGCGGACAGTGGCGTGGCGCCTTCGGCAATCGATGCCATCGCCTACACCCAAGGTCCCGGTCTGGCCGGCGCCCTGCTGGTGGGCTCGTCGATTGCCTGCGGCCTGGGCTTGTCGCTGGACAAGCCGGTTCTGGGCGTGCACCACCTCGAAGGCCATCTGCTGTCGCCGTTGCTGGCCTCCAATCCACCTGAGTTTCCCTTTGTTGCCTTGCTGGTATCGGGCGGCCATACCCAATTGATGCGGGTCGATGGCGTCGGCCAATACACGCTGCTGGGCGAAACGCTCGATGACGCCGCCGGTGAAGCCTTCGACAAATCGGCCAAGTTGCTCGGCCTGAGTTACCCCGGCGGCCCGGCGATTTCGCGGCTGGCCGAGTTCGGCATTCCTGACGCTTACCATTTACCGCGGCCAATGTTGCACTCCAAGAATTTTGATTTCAGTTTTTCCGGTTTAAAAACCGCCGTGCTGACCGTCGTCAAAAATCAGACCAGCAATATTTGCGAACAAGACAAAGCCAATATTGCGCGTGCCTTTGTCGACGCCATCGTTGAAGTGCTGGTCGCCAAGTGCATGAATGCGCTCAAGCACACCGGCCTGAAGCGCCTGGTGATCGCCGGTGGTGTTGGCGCCAACCGGCAGTTGCGCGGCGGTCTCGATGCCGCGGCAGCCAAGCGCCGTTATCAAGTGTTCTATCCAGAGCTGGAATTCTGTACCGACAATGGTGCCATGATTGCGTTCGCTGGCGCCATGCGCCTGCAGGCCCATCCCGAGGCGGCCAAACGCGACTACGCGTTCAGCATACGACCGCGCTGGCCACTCGAAGAATTGAATCAAGCATAAGCATGCAACCTATCTGCAGCCATTACAAACTGGCCGGCAATTCTAGCGGGGATTGAACGGTCAACATAACCGCAAGAAAAGAGGAGACAGCATGGACAATAGTCGTCGCAATTTGCTCAAAGCCGGTGCCACAGCTGCCGTCGGCAGTGTATTCATGGGCAGCAACCCGGCTGCCGCGCAAGGCAGTCAGTCAACGCTGGTGATACCACCGCTGGCAGGCAAGATCGGCATGCGCCTGGCCACCGCCAGCATCGCCGGCGGCGCTCCCACCGTGATTGCCGTGCTCGACGATAGCCGTATCGTCGATGTGCGCAGTCAAGCGCAGCAACAGGGTCTCACGCTCGGTTTCGATCCGACTTCCATGCTGGCGCTGGTGGCCAGTGGCAATGCCGGATTTGCCCAGTTGAAAAACCTGGTTGATCGCGCCGCGCAACAAACGAGCTTGCCAACCCTGGCCCAGGCCAAGCTGATGTCGCCGATTCCACGGCCTGATCGCAACATCTATTGCGTCGGCTGGAATTACCTTGATCATTTCGAAGAAGGCAAAAAGGCCCGCGTCGACAAAGTGGTGGAAAAATTGCCCGACCATCCGGTATTTTTCACCAAGGCCACGCATACGATGAATGGTCCTTTCGACTCCATTCCGCATGACATCACACTGTCCAACACCACCGACTGGGAAGCCGAGCTGGCCGTCGTGATTGGTCAACGTGGCCGCAACATCAAAGAAGAACAGGCGATGGATTATGTGTTCGGCTACGCCGCCTTCAATGACACCACCTCGCGCGAAGTGCAGCAAAAACTGCACGGCGGCCAATGGTTCAAAGGCAAGAGCCTCGATGGACATGGCCCGATGGGACCATGGATCGTTACCGCCGCCGGCCTCAAGCTCGACGACGTGCGCGTGATTTGCCGCGTCAATGGCGTGGAAAAACAGAATGCCAGCTATCAGCAAATGTATTTCAAAATTCCACGCATCATCGCCGAACTATCACGCGGCCTGACACTGGAACCAGGCGACATCATCGCCACTGGTACCCCATCCGGCGTCGGCTTTGCACGTCAGCCGCAAGAATTCCTGCATCCGGGCGACGTGATGGAAACCGAAGTGACGGGGATCGGCATCATCCGCAATATGATCAAGGCGGAAAAAGTTTAATCTGCGTGGTCGTAACAACGCCCCAAGGTCTGGACCGATGTCCTTAGCTTGGGGCGTTTTTCTACGGGGCGCCAGAAGCGCAATCGTTTATTTTTTCTTCGCGCCGATCTTGCTTTCCTTGCCGGCCAACAGGTTACCGATATTTTTCCGATGGCGATAAATCAGCAAGACGGTCATCACCAATACCGCCAGCAAGATGCCATCGGCGCTGCCGAACAGCAAACCATAATAGAACGGTGCCAACACCGCAGCCATCAATGCTGCCAGTGACGAATAGCGCGACACAAATGCCACCACTAGCCAGGTCACCAATGTTGCCAGCCCCAACCAGACGTTGAGCGCCAGCAAAATTCCCAGTGCCGTCGCTACACCCTTGCCGCCGACAAAGCGGAAAAACACGGGCCACAAATGGCCCAGGAATACCGCCACCACCACCAACGCAATACCGCCGTCTTCGACCCCGAACTGTGGCCCATATTTCTGCGCCAGCCATACCGCCAGCCAGCCTTTGAAGCCATCGCCGAGCAAGGTCAATACTGCCGCTTTCTTGTTACCGCTACGCAGCACATTGGTGGCGCCGGGATTCTTGGAACCATAGGTGCGCGGATCGGACAAGCCCATCAACTTGGTGACCACGACGGCAAACGAAATGGAGCCGATCAAATAAGCGGCGATGGCAAACAACACTGTGTACATTTTTTCCTCTTCTTCGATGCCACTGTTGCCCTTTCGGGCGCGGCTTTTAATGAATGGCGTTACTCTTCCAGCGCGCAGTGTACCGCTTTGCTGGGAAGGACGGCACTGATCACGGCGGGATCGATGCCGATCAAAAATCCACGGCGGCCGCCATTGATGTAAATTTTCGGCAAGTCCAGAATGCCTGCTTCGACATATACCGGCATGACCTTGCGCGTACCGAACGGCGAGGTACCGCCGATCAGAAAACCGGAGTGACGATTGGCGACTTCCGGCTTGCAAGGCTCGACCGACTTGCAGCCGATCTGACGCGCCAGATTTTTGGTCGACACCTTGCGGTCGCCGTGCATGAGCACCAACATCGGCTTGGCGGCCTCATCCTGCATCACCAGCGTCTTCACCACCGCATGTTCATCAACCCCGAGCTCGCGCGCCGACACGCGCGTGCCACCATGCTCTTCATAGGGATAGGGGTGTTCACTGAAGATAACCGCATGCTTGCGCAAAAACTGCGTCGCCGGGGTTTCCGAAATATGGTCTTTTTTTGAACTCATTTGGCGCACATTATGCCGCAACGGCAAAACTTTGGCACCTCGCCCTCGCACGCTTAGAAGCGATTGCATTATCCCCGTGGATGATGCTCAGCATGCAATTTTTTGAGCCGCTCGCGCGCCACGTGGGTATAGATCTGGGTAGTAGAAATATCGGCATGCCCCAGCAACATTTGCACCACGCGCAAATCGGCGCCATGGTTGAGCAAATGGGTGGCGAACGCATGGCGCAAGGTATGCGGCGACAATGGCGCGCGGATATCGCCCTGAACGGCATATTTTTTGATCAAGGTCCAGAACATCTGGCGCGTCATCGCAGCGCCTCGCGCGGTGACGAACAAGGCATCATCCACCTGCCCGGCCAGAATCGCCGGCCGTCCCTCGTGCAGATAGCGCTCAATCCAGCTGCGCGCTTCTTCGCCGAACGGCACCAGGCGCGTCTTGTTACCCTTGCCGGTAATGCGCAGCACGCCTTCGTTCATACCGACCTCCAACGACTTCAGCAAAACCAGTTCCGACACCCGCAAACCACTGGCATACATCAATTCAAGCATGGTGCGGTCGCGCAAACCCAGTGGCGTGCTGACATCGGGCGCGGCCAGCAATGCCTCGACCTGGCCTTCCGACAAGACCTTGGGAAAACGCGGCGGCTGCTTGGCCGAACGCAGGCGCAGGCAGGGGTCGGCACTGATGCGGTTTTGCCGCAATGCCAACTGAAAAAAACGTTTGAGCACCGCCAGCCGGCGATTGGCGGAACTGGCCTTGGTGTCATCATGGCGGGCAGCGAAATAGGCATTCAGATCGTCAGCTGCGGTCGCCAGCAAGTCCTTGTGACGTTGCGTCTGCAACCAATGGGCAAACAGGCTCATGTCGCGCCGGTAGGCCTCCAGCGAGTTTTTGGACAGGCCATCCTCCAGCCACAAGGTATCGCAGAATTCATCGATGGCAGCCAGGCTAGCCCCGGTGGCCACGACCTTGGGCTGGCGTGTTTTGACACGCGTGCGGGTCGTACTGACGGGATTTTCGGCCTTTGCGGTTTCAGTAGCCATGCACACCTTCGTGTGCCAGCAACCAACGTTTGACGCCAAGATGAAATCCGTCTTCATCGTCGTGATGAGAGAAACCACCGAGGCCGCCCGCGGCCGTCACACGATGACAAGGAATCACCAATGGAAACCAGTTGGCGCCACAGGCCTGTCCCACCGCGCGCGGCGCTGATTGAATGAATTTGGCGACTTGTCCATACGTACGCACCTCACCACGCGGAATCGCAGCAATCGCCGCCCATACCCGGCGTTGAAAGGCCGAACCGACTTCCGGCAAGGGCAGCTTGAATTGATAATCGGCCTGTTCCAGATAACGTTGCACCTGGCACGCAGCCTTGGCGGCCAACGCATCGCTGGCATCCTTTTCGCGGAAATGCTTGGGCAGATAGACCAATTCCTGCACCAAGCCATCCGCAGTGCGAATACCGATCGCACCAAACGGAGCGTGTACGATAGCGGTAAATAAATCGCCAGCCTGAAGTGAGCCCATTTCATCCACCGGAAACATAAAAACAATACACTATTTAAGCACAACCCCGGCAGCTGCAAGCAGTTGTCTTCATTGACCTTCTACGCGATTGCCCATGCCCATCAGTTACGCTGATCACCTTGTCGTCACCGCGCCGACACTTGCCGCAGGCATTGCCTACATCGAACAAACCCTAGGCATCACGCCCCCCATCGGCGGCGACCATGTGCGCATGGGCACACACAATGCCGTGCTCAAACTGGGACATAGTTTTTATCTGGAAGTGATCGCCATCAACCCGGCAGCACCATTGCCCGTAGCACGACCACGCTGGTTCGGCCTGGACCAGCTCGATGCGGGTAGTCACCCGCGCCTGGCGACCTGGGTGGCGCGCACTGACGACATCGCCGCCGCGCTTGCCGCAACACAAATGCCTTTGGGGGTAATTGAGGACATGCAACGCAGCGCCTTGCAATGGCAAATCACTATTCCGGCCGACGGCCAGTTGCTGTTCGATGGCATCATGCCCAGCCTGATTCAATGGCACAACGGCGTGCACCCGACCGACAATATGCCCGATCTGGGCTGCTCTCTGGTCAGCCTGGAGGGCTTTCACCCGAAGGCTGCCCTGTTGAAGGAAGCCTTGCAAGCAATCGGCCTGCAAAGTCACCTGCCGCTGCACACGCCAGCGTCGGGTCAGCATGCGCACCTGCTGGCACTGATTCAAACGCCAAGCGGCCTGCATCCGCTGGGACTAAGCGACTGAACGGCACAAATAAAAAGGGCGCATCTTGCGATGCGCCCCAAATTCACTCGCAGGCCCCGGCTGTTTAGACAGCTTCTTGAGCCAGCATCTCCTCAGTATCCTCGGTATCAATACCGTTTGTTATACACCACCCACTTGAATATTCCTTAGAAACCACTTCGTGCAGTCTTGAACGCAAGCAATACTGCGACGATGAAACCTGACCGTCATTCTTGACGAAATCGCACTGTACCAGCAGTTTCTACGCATTCAAAGTATTTTTTTGCGCAAATAAAAATGCCCTCGCCACAAACCTTGCCGAAGGGAAAATATCCTTTTACTACGTGGGTTTGCGGCCAGATTTTCAATCCCGCAAACAGATATAGATGAGTTAAAGCAACAACACTGAACCTGTTAAGGCAACAAAAGTACCTGCGCCGCAAATGCGAATGCCAACACCAATTCAGCTCAGCAACAAATTGATGGCTGCGCGCCATTGCGGGCTCACTTTCCCGCCACTGCCGCAGCTTCGCGATTGACGGCAGCGATCCAGTCCTTGCCGATTCTTTCTTCCGCCTGCTTCTGTACCGGCAACAAGGCTTTGCGCCACTCCAGCTTTTCCGCATCGGACAGCCGATAAATCGTGGTCTTGCCGGTCTTTTGCAGCGCCACCAGCGCGGCATCGTTTTCTTGCTGAGCAATCGCATTGGCGTACTGGGTGGCTTCTTTCATCGCTGCTTGCAAGGCATCGCGGATATCCGAAGGCAGGCCATCCCAGAACTTCTTGTTGACGATCACGGCATAGCCCAGATAGCCATGATCGGACACCGTCACATGCTTTTGCACTTCATACATTTTTTGTGAAAACAAATTGGATGGCGGATTTTCGGTGCCATCCACCACGCCGGTCTGCAAGGCCTGATACACCTCGGAAAACGCCAGCACCTGCGGACTGGCACCGAGCGCACGCATCTGTGCATCGAGTACCTTGGACGACTGGATGCGCATCTTCAAGCCCCGAAAGTCCTTGGGCAGATGCAGTGGCCGGTTGGCCGACATGACCTTGAAACCATTGTCCCAATACGCCAGGCCGGTGATACCCTTGGGCTCGAGTTTCCTGAACAGATCGCGGCCGATCGGACCGTCGGTGACGCGATACAGCACCTCTTTGCCTGGGAAAATATAAGGCAGATCGAAGATCTCGAATTCCTTCACGCCGAACGGACCGAACTTGGCCAGCGATGGCGCCAGCATCTGCACCGCCCCCAATTGCAACGCTTCCAGTTCTTCCTTGTCCTTGTACAACGTGCTGTTTGGATAGACCTCGATCCTGACCCGGCCTTTGGTAGCCTGCTCAGCCAGCAGCTTGAAACGTTCGGCAGCTTTTCCCTTGGGCGTGTTGCCGGCCACCACATGGCTGAACTTGATGATAATCGGCGATTGTGCCTGCGCCCTGGCGCCGCGTGCGGCCATCAGCGCCGCGGCGCACGATGCCTTGAGCAAAGACCTGCGTTTCATGGTGTCCCTTTTTTATTGGAATCATGGCAAAGAGGGCTCGCACGCCCTACAATCCTTGACTTGAGCGGCATTTTGACATGCATGAGACCTGTCACAACTGTGGAAAACCACATTTGTCGATGGCGCATCGCAACAATGCTGCTGATCAATCTACATTAAATGAAGCGCTGCCCACCAAGCCACATGAATCAGTCGCAACACCCCTCATCGTCGCTGTCACAAATGCTGTCGCCAAGCCGCCGGCATACCTTACGCTGGGCCATCCCCATTCTGCTGGTACTGCTGTTCCTGACCACATTAATCTGGCTACCACGACAGGCCCAGCAAATGGAGTCCAGCGAGCGCCAGGAACAATTGATTGCCGATTCACTCTGGGTGGAACAGGCAATCCGTTTTCAGCTCAGCCGTGATGATGAAAGCATGCGCCTGATCGGCCGCGACATCGTCAATGATCGCCTCAATAAAGAACAATTCCGCAACCGCCTGAGCGCCTTGCTGAGCAACAACCGCGAACTCTACCGCGTGACCTGGTTCGATAGCGATGGCAAGCCGCTGTCCTCGACCGATGACTTCCCGATTGCACGCAGCGAACTGCCACCGGTGTCGCAGGAAACAGAATTGCATACGCGCACCATCCGGCGCCCGCTGTATAGCGCCCCGGCAGCGGCCAATGGCATTGCAGAACCGATCCTCATGGACTACCACATCCCCTTGTTTCGCGACCATCGCTATGTCGGTAGCCTGGTTGCCAGCTATTCAGTAACGCGCGTGCTCAATGAAATGGTGCCTTGGTGGTTTGCCCAGGACAACGAAATCGTCCTCACCGACACCGACGACAAGGTAGTGGCGCGCCGCACCGCCGGCGGACCTGGCTTGAACGTATACACCCACCGGCGTGAACTGGAGCTGCCAGGCTTGACCTTGCGACTACACACCAATAGCACTAAAAGCGCGCCGAAACTGTTACCCAATCTGCTGGTGGGATCGGTGATCGTGCTCTCGCTCGGTCTGTTATGGAGCCTGTGGGCCCTGTGGCGCGACATCAATCGCCGCATGACCGCCGAAGGTGCACTGGTCAATGAAGTGGCGTTTCGCAGCGCCATGGAAAACTCGCTGGTCACCGGCATGCGCGCGCGCGATCTGGCAGGCCGCATCACCTACGTCAATCCGGCGTTCTGCAAGATGGTCGGCATTGACGCTGAAAAACTGGTCGGCACCGTTCCGCCCATGCCTTATTGGGCGCCGGAAGCCATGGACGAATATCAGGAGCGCTTTTCCAAAGTACTGGCAGGACGCGTCACGCCGCAGTTTGAAACGATTTTCCAGCGTCTGGATGGCGAACGTTTTCCTGTGCTCATCTTCGAGTCGCCGTTGGTCGACCAACATGGCAAGCAAACCGGCTGGATGGGTTCCATCCTCGACATCAGCGAACGCAAGCGCGCCGAAGACCTGAATCGGATCCAGGAAGAAAAACTGCAAGCCAGCGCACGCCTGGCCAGCATGGGTGAAATCGCCTCGACGTTGGCGCACGAATTGAATCAACCGCTGGCGGCAATCTCCAGCTATACCACCGGCGCGCTCAACATGATGCACAACGACACGCTCGATCCGGCCATGCTGGAGCCGGCACTGGAAAAGATCAATGCCCAGGCGCAACGCGCCGGCCATGTGATTCGCAGCGTCCATCAATTCGTCAAAAAGCGCGAACCGACCCGCCAGCCGGTGTCAATCAAGAATATCGTCGACAACATCGCGCCCTTGATCGAGTTGCAGGCACAACAGTTCCTGGTGGTGCTGCAGACCACGATCCCGCCGACCTTGCCGAGCGTGCTCGGCGACACCGTGCTGCTCGAACAAGTGGTACTGAACCTGACCCGCAATGCGATTCAAGCCATGGCTGCGGTGGCACCGCAACGCCGCATCCTGCGCATCGTTGCTTCGCGTGAACAGATGCCCGATGCGCCAGAAGCGGTCATGGTAGAAGTCATCGATCAAGGCCACGGCATTGCACCAGAAGTCGCTGCCGGTTTGTTTTCGCCCTTCTTTTCAACCAAGGCCGACGGCATGGGCATGGGACTCAACATTTGCCGCACCACAATCGAGTTCCATGGCGGCACGTTAACCTATGCCAACAACCCGGCAGGCGGTACAATCTTCCGGTTCACCCTGCCCGTACTGGGTGCCGGCAACAGGGCCTAGGCCCCCTGCCCGCAGCGACACTTCTTAACCAAACCCAGATCAAGCAATGCTGCACATTGTTGACGACGAAGAAATCATTCGCGATTCCCTGACATGGCTGGCACAGTCACGCGCCATTGCCGCCACCGCCTATGCCAGCGGCGCAGCATTCCTGGCCGCCATGGCACAAGCTAGCCAATTCGACGTCCAGGGCGAATGCATACTGCTCGACGTGCGCATGCCCGATCTGAGTGGCGTGGCGCTGTTTGACCAACTGGCGCAACGCGGCATCACGCGCCGCCGTCCAGTGATTTTCCTGACCGGCCATGGCGACGTGCCAATGGCCGTCGATATGCTCAAGAACGGCGCTTTCGATTTCTTTGAAAAACCGTTCAACGACAATCAATTGATGGACCGCGTGCTGGAAGCACTGCAGGCCTCGTGCGGCACCGGCGAGCAGGATGCCATCCAGATGCGTCTGGAAGCTCTGTCAACACGCGAACGCGAAGTACTCGACCTGATTCTGGCGGGCAAGATGAACAAGGTCATTGCCGATGACCTCGGCATCAGCATGCGCACAGTGGAAGTCCACCGCGCCCATATTTTCGACAAGATGAATGTCAAAACTGCCGTCGAACTGGCGCGCTTACTGAAATAACCATCGATGCAAGTCTTTTCGCTGCTGCTTCCTGATTTTTCGCTCATTTTGCTGGGCGTGGTGCTGTTTCGCATTACCAATTGGGGCGAGCAGTTCTGGTCCGGCACCGAAAAGCTGGTGTACTACCTGTTGTTTCCGGCTCTGCTATTCCACGCTACCGCACGGCTGCAATTGCATTTTGAAAGCACCGGTCACCTGATTCAGGTTGGCATGCTGGCCACCATTGCAGGCATCGGCTTGACCTGGGTCGGCAAACCGCTCATCAAGGCGGCACCGATGGTCTATGAATCGGGCATGCAGACCGCCTACCGTTTCAACTCCTATATCGCACTCGCCATCGCCACCCGCTTGGCCGGTGAAGAAGGTGCCGGGCTAATGGCCTTGCTGCTGGGTTTTGGCGTGCCCTTGTGCAATGTCGCGGCAGTGCACTCGCTGGCCCACCGCAGTGGCAATGTCTTCAAGGAGCTAACCAAGAACCCGCTGCTCATTGCCACCGCCAGCGGCCTGCTGTTCAGCGTCGCCGGCCTGCACCTGCCGGAAGTCGCCAGCGCAGTGCTGTCGCGCCTGGGTAGCGCCTCGCTGGCACTGGGTTTGCTGATGGTCGGTGCCGGCCTGCGCCTGGAAGGTGCACATCACAATAAGCTGATGGCCGCCTACCTAAGTGCGATCAAGTTGCTGGCCGTGCCCGCTGTCGCGTATGGACTCGGGCGCTGGTATGGCCTGCCAATGCTGCAATTGCAGATTGTGGTGCTGTTTTGCGCCCTGCCAACCGCATCGAGCTGCTATATCCTGGCCGTGCGCATGGGTGGCAACGGCCCGATCACTGCCTTCCTGGTCTCGCTAGGCACCTTGGTGTCGGCAGTGACGATTCCCTTCTGGCTGACACTGGTGCACTAATTTTTCAAGACGCGTGCTGGAGCAAGGCCCACTGCACGTGTTCCCGCACCAATGCCGAGTCGTGCGTCAAACGTCCCTGCAAGGCCGCGACGATGACCGGATCACCATTATGGCTGCGGGCAGCATTACCCAAACCCACCGCCATATTGCGCAACCAGCGCTCGTGACCGATGCGACGGATCGCGCTGCCTTCGGTATTGCGGCTGAAATCCTCTTCACTCCAGTTCAACAGTGCCACCAGACTGACTTGATCGAGACCATGCCGCACGTCGAAATCCGGCAGGGTGGTACGCTGCGCAAACTTATTCCAGGGACAATACAACTGGCAGTCATCGCAACCATAAACACGGTTGCCGATCAGGCTGCGCAACTCCACCGGAATGCTGCCCTTGAGTTCAATGGTCAGATAGGAAATGCACCGACGCGCATCGAGTTCGTACGGCGCCACAATGGCCTGGGTCGGGCAAACATCGATGCAGGCACGGCACTGACCGCAATGTGGCGTGATGGGCTCATCCACCGGCAAGGCCAGGTCGGTGAACAGCTCGCCGAGAAAAAACATCGAGCCGGCTTCCCGATTGAGCAGTAAGGTATGCTTGCCACGCCAGCCGAGACCGGCTTTCTCGGCCAATGCCACCTCCATGACCGGCGCCGAATCGGTGAACACGCGATAGCCGAACGGGCCGATTTGTTGTTCGATGCGGCTGGCCAGTTGCTGCAAACGGGCGCGCAAGACCTTGTGATAGTCGCGCCCACGGGCATAGACCGACACGACTGCGGCAGCGCCGTCGGCACCGCGTATCTGTTCCTGCTCACGCCAATCGCTGGCCCCGGCCGCAGCCTCGCGCGGCAAATAGGGCATGCGCGCAGTGATTACCCGGAGCGTGCCCGGCACCAATTCGGCAGGTCGTGCGCGCTTCATGCCGTGGCTTGCCATATAATCCATCTCGCCGTGATAGCCCTTGTCCAGCCAAGCCTGAAAACCGGCCTCGCGATGCGACAGGTCGACATCGGCCACGCGCAGGTCGGCAAAGCCGAGTGCGCGGCCCCAGGCTTTGATGGAATCGGCAAGTGCAGCTAGGTCGTCCATAAAATCGCAGCTATTGAATCGATTTGAAAAAATTATGCAGCTCTACCATACCCATTTACAGGACGAAGCCGGCACCGCAGCACTAGGCGCAGCACTGGCCGTGGCGCTTGCGCCCGGCCTGGCCATCTACCTGCATGGCGACCTTGGCGCCGGCAAAACCGCACTCACGCGCGCGCTGCTGCATGCTGCCGGCTATCAGGGTCGCGTCAAAAGCCCGACTTACACGCTGGCCGAACCCTATACGGTGAAGCTCGCAGAGCGCATGGTAACCGTTATCCACTTTGATCTCTACCGCATGGTCAGTGCGGAAGAGTTTCTGGAAGCCGGATTTCGTGAACATTTCAACGAAACCACGATCTGTATCGTCGAATGGCCCGAAAAAGGCCAATCAGTGTTGCCCACCCCCGACATAGAAATCCATCTAACAGTTGCTGGACACGGACGTGATGTAGAATTACGAGCGTTGTCTGACAAAGGTCATCAATGCCTAGCACGACTGAAATTCGCACCAAACCTCTAAAATCCAGGACCCGCCGTACCATCCTCAAGGCCGGCGGCACGCTCCTCGTCTCCGTCTTGACACCGATGCCGGCGCTAGCTTCGCAACTGTTGGCGGTACGCGTGTGGCCATCCGAGGACTATACCCGCGTCACGCTGGAAAACGACAGCAACCTCAAAGTCTCCCATTTCATCGTCAAGAACCCGGAACGGCTGGTCGTCGACATCGAGGGTATCGATCTCAATTCGACCATCAAAGACCTGGTCGCCAAGATTCAGCCCAACGATCCTTACATCAAGCAGGTGCGCGTCGGCCAGAACCGGCCGAGTGTGGTGCGCCTGGTATTTGACCTGAAAGAAGAAATCAAGCCGCAGGTATTTACGCTGGAACCGATCGGCGATTACAAGTACCGCTTCGTCATCGATCTCTACCCAGCCGCCCCGGCCGATCCGATTGCCGCGCTGATCCAGAAGGGCAACTGGCCCAAGGATCTGCCAGCCGAAGCGCCGCCGGCACTGGCCGAAGCCAAGCCGGACAACAAGGCTGCTGCGGCAGAGGACGACACGCCAGTGGCCAAGGCGACACCGGCCAACGAACCCAAGCTGCAATTGACGCGCATGATCACGATTGCGCTCGATCCCGGTCACGGTGGTGAAGATCCCGGCGCCATCGGTGCCCGTGGCAACCGCGAAAAAGACGTAGTGCTGTCGATTGCCAAACGTCTCAAGAAAAAAATCGAAGAACAACCGAATATGCGCGTCATGCTCACGCGTGATGCCGACTTCTTCGTGCCGCTCGGCATGCGCGTGCAAAAGGCGCGCAAGGTGCAGGCCGACCTGTTCGTCTCGATCCACGCCGATGCCTTCGTGCAACCGACTGCGCGCGGCTCATCGGTCTTCGCCCTATCGGAAAAAGGCGCCAGCTCAACGGCAGCGCGCTGGCTGGCCAACAAGGAAAACTCGGCCGACATGATCGGCGGCGTCAATATCAAAACCCATGACCGCCAACTCGCCAGCGTCTTGCTGGACTTGTCGACCACGGCGCAGATCAACGACAGCCTGCGCGTCGGCAAGGCCGTGCTCAATGAAATCGGCGGCATCAACAAACTGCATCGCGGCGCTGTTGAACAAGCTGGCTTCGCCGTGCTGAAAGCACCGGATATCCCGAGCATCTTGATTGAAACCGCCTTCATTTCGAATCCAGAAGAAGAAGCCAAGCTGACCGACAACAATTATCAAGACAACATGGCCGATGCCATCATGACCGGCATCAAGAAATACTTTGCCAAGAACCCGCCGTTGGCCAAAAACAAGCTGACCTGATTCACCAGTTCTTGCCCCACATCAACAACGGCCAGTCGCATTGACTGGCCGTTGTTGTTTCTGTGACCGCCCAGCCTCAAGCAGACCTGCTGCCACCAATTTTCATTGCGTCTTTACTTCCCATGATCAATGATGCAAAAGCGGGCTAAGGCCCGCAGTGTTAAATTTTGTCTTGGATTTTTGCATGTTGGCATGCAATGTCGCGACAGTCATTGACCGTCGTTGAGCGTGGGCAACATGATCATTTTCAGTTTCATGGAACAAGGAAAATCATGAAAATTGCTAATATCACGATCAGTCGTCGTCTTGCGCTTGGCTTTGGTCTGCTGATGTTATTAATGGTCGCCATGGCAGGCACCGGCATCAGCCAGCTAGCCCATCTCAATGTGCAGATGAAAGACGTACTGCACCAGAAATATCCCAACACCGTAATGGCCGGCGACATCACCGACCAACTCAATCTAGTGGCGCGCTCGGTACGCAATGTCTTGCTGCTCAAGGATGCGCAGCAAATAAAAAGTGAAAATGACCGTATCGTCGGCGCCGAAAAAACCATCCAGCAACAACTGGCCCGGCTAGACAAACAGCTCACGGACGCGCCCAGCCGCACCTTGCTGGCCAATCTGCTCATTGCACAAAAGAATTACCTGGAAAAACGCGACAAGGTTCTGACGCTGGTGGCCAGTGGCAACAAGGAAACTGCCATCGATCTGCTCATCAGTGATGTGCGGCCGGTGCAGAGCGCCTATATGGGTGCTGTCGACAAATTGATCGAACAGCAAAACCGCCTGATGCAAGAAGCCGGCGAAACGGTTGAACAGACCTATGGCAGCGCCAGCAATTTGTTGATCGGCATGGCTAGCGCTGGCTTGTTGTTGGCGGCTGCGATTGCCTACACCATTACGCGCAGCATCACGATACCGCTCAACCGTGCCGTGCTTATCGCGCAAACCGTCGCCGCCGGCGACCTGACTTCGCATATTGAAGCCAGCGGCAAAGACGAGACCGCCCAATTGCTCAATGCCTTGAAAACCATGAATGGCAATCTGCAAGTCATTGTCAGTCAGGTGCGCCAAGGCACTGACACGATCGCCACTGCCAGCACCGAAATCGCCAACGGCAATCTTGATCTGTCCTCGCGCACAGAACAACAGGCCGGCTCACTCGAAGAGACCGCCTCGGCCATGGAAGAACTCACCTCCACTGTCAAACAGAACGCCGACCATGCGCGCGCCGCCAACCAATTGGCGACATCGGCGTCGGCAGTCGCCACCCAGGGCGGCAATGTGGTCGGTCAGGTAGTCGATACGATGGAGTCGATCAGTGCATCCTCCAAGAAAATCGTCGACATCATCAGCGTCATCGACGGCATTGCGTTCCAGACCAATATTCTAGCCCTCAATGCGGCCGTGGAAGCAGCTCGTGCAGGTGAACAGGGGCGCGGCTTTGCGGTGGTCGCGTCGGAAGTGCGTAGTCTGGCGCAACGCAGCGCCACCGCCGCCAAAGAAATCAAGCAGTTAATCAATGACTCGGTGGAAAAAGTCGACAACGGCAGCAAGCTGGTTGAACAAGCAGGCGCGACCATGGAGGAAGTGGTTACCAGCGTCAAGCGCGTCTCCGATATCGTCGGTGAGATCAGCTCGGCCGGCAAAGAGCAAAGCAATGGCATCGAGCAGATCAACCAGGCAATTTTGGCGATGGATCAAACCACCCAGCAAAACGCCGCATTGGTAGAGCAAGCCGCGGCAGCCGCGCAGTCGCTACAGGATCAGGCAGCGCAATTGAGCAAGGTGGTCGGCGTGTTCAAACTCGATGAGCGGCAGTTGGTGCACACCAACAAGGCTGGACGCCCCAGTCACGATATCACCCCACGTGCACCGCAGTTGAGCGTGGTTGGCAAACCGGTCAAGCCCAGGCTTGCCGCCGGCGCCGAGCGTTGGCAATAGTGCTCACTCAAGGCTGCGCCACTGGGGTGCAGCTTTTTATGCCTTGTCGCGTTTGCCAAAGACTTTCCGGTACAACTGCCACACCACACCAATGACGATGGGCAAGATAGCGGCAACCATACCGATGAGCACCAGCGTATTGAGATGCTCGCGCACCCACGGCATGTTACCGAACAGATAACCGAATACCAGCAGACCGGCCACCCACAAGACCGCACCGATGATGTTGAAGAACTGAAATTTGACAAAGGTCATCGCCGAGACGCCGGCAATAAAAGGAGCAAAGCTGCGCACGATGGGCGTGAAGCGCGCCAGGATGATGGTCTTGCCGCCATGCTTTTCATAGAAGGCATGGGTTTTGGCCAGCGCGGCCGGATTGAGCCAGCGGTATTGATGGGTAAACACCTTGTGACCGACCGCACTGCCAATCCAGTAATTGAGTGTATTGCCAGTCACTGCCGCAATCACCAGCAAGAAGATCAGCAACCAGATATTGAGCGCGCCAGTGGCGCAAAAGGTACCGGCGATGAAGAGCAGCGAATCGCCAGGAAGAAACGGCATTACTACCAGACCAGTTTCACAAAAGATGATCAGAAACAGCACCATATAAATCAACGTGCCGTACTGTTGTATCAAAAAGCCAAGCGACTTGTCGACGTGCAACAGCACGTTCAGTAACTGCAAGTAATCCATAAACCCATTTCAGAGATCGCCACCATGCAGCGAGTTTTCACAACGCATTTTCTTTGATGCATTTCCTCGATGCATTTATCGAAGCCGCGCGGGAATCATACACTACTCACCAAACCAGTTTGGCAATGGCTAAAAACAGGGAACAATGCCATCCGTCAACATAGCAAAAGAAAAGAAAACTTATTTTCATGTCAAGCTCAAGAACCATGTGCCCGTTCCGATAATGCCTCATAGAGCGGTAGCAAATTCCGCAACAACACATGTCGTACACAATGGGAGATTTTGATGCGTTTCAGCAATTTGAATATCGGTATGCGGCTGAGCCTGGGATTTGGCGTCTTGATCCTGTTGCTGATCGTTACCGGAATCCTGGGTAGTACTCGGCTGTCGTCGCTCAATGATCACATGGCCAGTGTGGTTCAGAAAACCTATCCCAAGACCGAATATGCCAATGAGATCATCATCCAGGAAAACCTGATCATCCGCGCCACGCGCAACCTGCTGCTAATGAGTGACCCAGAGCAACTCAAGGCGCAACAAGCCTTATTTCAACCGGCATTCAAGACCATTGCTGCCGACATGGACAAGCTCGATAAAGGCATCACGTCGACCAAGGGACGCGAGCTCTACAACACGATCCAGACCGCGCGCACCAGCTATATCGCTGGCAGTGACAAGGTCATCCAATTGATCAACGCCGGAGAACGCGAGCAGGCCTTGCAATTGCTGTTTGCCGGCGGCACCTTCGACTTGCAGCAAAAATACCTGAAGTCCCTGAGCGAACTGATTCACTATCAAGATCAATTGATGGTCGACGCTGGCAACGAAGTTGAACAGCAGTACTATGGCGCGCGCAATTTGATTGCGGCATTGACCGTCATCGCAATTGGCCTGGCCATCGCCATCGCGTTCGTCATCACGCGCAGTATCACGCAACCGCTGCATCATGCGGTCGGCATTGCCGAGACCGTGGCCTCTGGCGATCTGCGTTCACGCATCAGCAGCACCGCCACCGATGAAACCGGCAAACTGTTGACCGCGCTGGGCACCATGAACACGCGTCTGCAACAAATTGTCGGTGAAGTCAGGACCAGCACCGACACGATCGCTACGGCATCGAGCGAAATCGCCACCGGCAACCTCGATCTGTCTTCACGTACTGAACAACAAGCCGGCTCGCTGGAAGAAACCGCCTCGGCCATGGAAGAACTCACCTCGACCGTCAAGCAAAATGCCGACAATGCACGTCAGGCCAATCAATTGGCAAGCTCCGCCTCGCAAGTCGCGGTGCAAGGTGGCGCCGTGGTCAGTCAAGTGGTCGAGACCATGAACAACATCAATGATTCGTCGAAGAAGATTGTCGACATCATCAGCGTGATCGACGGCATCGCGTTTCAGACCAATATCCTGGCGCTCAATGCCGCAGTGGAAGCTGCACGTGCCGGCGAGCAAGGTCGCGGCTTTGCCGTAGTGGCATCGGAAGTGCGCAGCCTGGCGCAACGTTCGGCCTCGGCAGCCAAGGAGATCAAAAGCCTGATCGATGATTCGGTGGAAAAAGTCAGCCATGGCAGCCACTTGGTGGCACAAGCGGGCGTGACCATGGATGAAGTGGTCGCCAGCGTCAAGCGCGTCACCGACGTCATGGGTGAAATCACTGCCGCCAGCCAGGAACAAAGCGACGGCATCGAACAGATCAACCACGCCATCACCCAAATGGACCAGACCACCCAACAAAATGCGGCATTAGTTGAGCAGGCTGCCGCTGCAGCGCAATCGCTGCAAGACCAGGCCGGCCGTTTGACGCAGTCGATCAGCGTATTCAAATTGTCCAATGATGCGACGATACCCGCCAGATCAGTTACCGCCGTCGCGCGCAGCAACGCTCTGTCACGCCTGGCTTGATCGTCGGCAAAGGAAACCGGCCTACCGGTTTCCCTTACCGCGAAAGAATAGAAAAAAGCATTAGATTTAGATAACTGAGCAAAATAATTGCGTACCGATGCAGTCACGCAGTACGAAGGGACGACCCATGGACATGGATGGCGAGCACTTCAACCAGCATTTACAACAATGCAGAGCTGCCCTTGAGGAGAAGGAAGCACTGCTGGCCGCATTTTCGCGTTCGATGGCGATACTGGAGCTGGCGCCAGACGGCACCATCGTGGCCGCCAATGATAATTTCCTGATGCTGATGGCGTACCAAAAAACCGAGATCATCGGCCGCCATCATCGTACGCTCTGCAATCCGCTGCATGCGGAATCTCCTGAATATGCCGAGTTCTGGCGCCGCCTGCATCAAGGCGAAGTGATCTCCGGCACCTTGCAACGCATGCGCAGCGACGGTAGCCGCTTGTGGCTGGAAGCAACCTGCAATCCGATTCTCGATGCGCAGGGACGCTTGCACAAGGTAATCTCGATTGCCACCGACATCACCGCCCACATCGATGATTCGCAAGAAAAGCATAGTGTGCTGCGCGCCCTCAACCGCTCGCTTGGCGTCATCGAATTCAGCGCCGGCGGCACCATCGTCGGCGCCAACGGCAACTATCTCAAGACCATGGGTTATCTGCCGCGCGAAATCGTCGGCAATCCGCACAGCATGCTGTGCGAAGCAGACTATGTCAGCAGCCAGGAATATGCCAGCTTCTGGCGTGATCTTGGTCAAGGCCGGCATTTTTCCGGCCGTTTTAAGCGGATTGCCCGCGATGGCCGTGCGATCTGGTGGGAAGCCACCTACACCCCGGTGTTCGACTCTACCGGGCAGCCGATCAAGGTAATCTGCATCGGTTCCGACGTCACCTATCGCAAGCAGCGCGAACAACGCGACCGCGAATACCTGCATCTGCTGTCGCTCGGCATCAATGAAACCGACAATGCGGTTTTCATTACCAACGATGCCAACCAGATCGTCTTTCACAATATCGGGTTCAGCCGCATGCTTGCCCTCACAGACCAGGAAGTGATTGGCCAAAGGCCGCGCGAACTGTTCGAAGGACAAGTGCCGATCTTGAAGCTGATCGACGATTGCTATGCCGTCATCGCCGAAGGCAACAGCTTTCACGGCGAAGAAATGATGCTCAACAAGGATGCACAGCCACTCTGGGTTTCGGTGGTGGTCAATCCAATTTTCGACAACGCCGGCAAGCTGGTCAATGCAGTATGCATCCTGACCGATATCACCAATACCAAGATGCATGAAGTGTTGCAATACAAAGTACTCAATGCAATGGTGCGCGAAGCCAGCCTGCCGGAAGTCTTGAACATGATCTGCCTGGAACTGGAGCATATTGCACCGGACCTGATTGCCTCGATCCTGCGCGTCGACGAGGCCGGTTTGCTGCATCCTGTGGCAGGGCCCAATCTGCCGCCAATCCTGACCCAGATGCTGGAAGGCTTGGCCATCGGCCCCAAGGTCGGCTCTTGCGGCACAGCGGCGTTTCGCGGCATGGCAGTCGAGGTATCCGACATTGCCTCCGACCCGTTATGGGAAGACTACCGCGATGTAGCTCTGCCGCTCGGCCTCCAGTCTTGCTGGTCAACCCCCATCAAGTCGGCAGAAGGCCGGGTGATTGGGACCTTTGCGTTTTACTATCGCGACAAGCGGCTGCCGGGCGCCTTGCACCACCAACTGGTCAATGTCAGCCTGCATCTGTGCGCGCTGGCGCTGGAACGGGAAGAAGCGCGTTCACGCATTCATCAACTGGCCTTCTATGACTCGTTGACCGGCCTGCCCAATCGCAGCCTGTTGCTGGTCAAAGCCAATCAAGCCATGGCTAATGCAGCGCGTACCAAGGTGCCACTGGCCGTGCTGTTCATTGACCTTGATCGTTTCAAGCAGATCAACGACTCACTCGGCCACCAGGCCGGCGATGAATTGCTGCGCACGGTGGCGGCGCGGCTGCAACTGGAAGCGCGCAAATCGGATATCGTCGGCCGCCTCTCCGGCGACGAATTCGTGGTGGTGCTGGCGCAATGCGATCTGCATCGCGTCACCGATGTCGTCAAACGAATCCAGGCAACCCTGTCACAGCCTAGCCATATCGCCAGCGTCAGCGTGACGCCATCGGCCAGCATCGGCATCAGCCTGTTTCCGGACAACGGTGACACCATCGAAATCCTGCTACACCGCGCGGATATGGCGATGTATCAGACCAAGGAAAAAAGCCGCGGCCGCTTCAGCTTTTTCAGTGACGACATGAATACGCAAGCGCAAGAACGTCTTGCGCTAGAAGGCGCATTGCGCGACGCCTTGCGCGGCGGCCATTTTGAATTGCATTACCAGCCGCAGATCAATATGCACAGCGGCTTACTGCATGGCGTCGAAGCCTTGGCGCGCTGGCATGATCCGCAACTGGGTCAGGTATCGCCGGCGCGCTTCATCCCGATCGCAGAAGAATGCGGCCTGATAGGCGAACTCGGCAAATGGGCGTTGCAGCAAGCCTGCTCGCAACTGCATGACTGGCGTCAACAAGGTGTTGCCGTGCCATCGATTTCGGTCAATTTGTCATCGACCAATTTCCACGATCTTGACTTGCCCTCCTTCATCGCCGGATTACTGCAGCGCTACGCCTTGCAACCAGCCGACCTGACTCTGGAAATCACCGAAACCGTGATGATGGACACCAATCCCAGCACTACCCGCACCATTCATGAACTCCATGCACAAGGCATCAAGCTGGCCATGGATGACTTTGGCACTGGCTATTCCAGCCTCGGCTATCTGCGCAACTTGCCCGTCTGCGAATTGAAGCTCGATCAAAGCTTTGTGCGCGACATGAACCGCGACCCGACCGTGCTGGCATTGACCCATGCCGTCATTCGCATCGGCGAAAGCCTCAATCTGACCGTCGTGGCAGAAGGTGTGGAAGACCGGCAACAATACGACATGCTCAAACTGCAAGGTTGCAATGTGGCACAGGGCTACCTGTTTTCACGTCCGATGCACGCACAACACGTCCCAAAGTGGCTCGCAAATTTTCACGTTCAGGATTTCGTGTAAATATTGTCAAAATATAATTCACGGAAGAATTTTTCCGTGTTTTTTCAATGGTCTTACCGCAAAAATTAATTAAAAAACAACGGGTTACGCTAATTTTTGGAAGAAATGGAAAGTCAGAATCGTAGATTTTATGTATACTCCGGGCTCTCGATTCCCAAAGCCCCATTCTGCACTTTCCGCATTAGCTCGCATATGCAAACGTTTGCACATGCAAAGTTCTTGTGGCCTTTCGGCGCCACGGCGTCGCAACAAAAAGAACCCCGTTACCATGCAAAACTCTGCCTTCCATTATCGGAGCTGGGCCGTCGGCACTAAGCTCACCTCTCTCACGCTCAGTTTGGTGGGCGCTTTGTTTATTGCCGCCATCCTGCTCATCGGCTATGTCACCTCCAGCATGTTGGAACATCGCTCGATGGCGCAAATCCGGGGCGAGACGCATGGCGTCGTCAACATGGTAGAGATGTTCGACCGCTCCATGAATAGTCAGGTGGGCCGCTTCTCCACCATGTTCACCAATGCCTTCCCCGAGCAGTTCACGCTCGATGCCAGCCGGACCGTGCAAATTGGCGACAAAGCCACGCCAGTACTGAAAAATGGTGGCACTGACCTCAATCTCGACTTCGCCATCCCCGACCGTTTCACCACACAGACGGGCGTGACCGCAACTATCTTTGCCAAGACGGGCGATGACTTTGTCCGCATCTCGACTTCCGTCAAAAAAGAAAATGGTGAGCGCGCCGTCGGCACCCTGCTCGACCGAACTCATCCTGGCTACGCCGCATTGCTGGCCGACAAGCCTTACAGCGGCATTGCCACGCTGTTTGGCAAGCAATACATCACCAAATACGTGCCGATCAAAGACGCCGCCGGCGGCGTCATCGGTGCGCTCTACGTGGGCGTCGACATCAGCGCCGACATCAAGGCGCTGACCGACAAGATCAAGGCGCTCAAGATCGGTGAGACCGGCTATTTCTATGTCCTCAATGGCAAGCCAGGCAAGGATTTCGGCACCCTGATCGCCAGCCCGCAGGGTGAAGGCAAAAACCTGCTCGACCTCAAGGATGTCAATGGCAAGGAATTTGTCAAAGACATGCTGACGCAAAAAGAAGGCGTCATGCGCTACCAATGGGACAACCCGAATACCAGCGGCCACGACGGCGAAGACAAGATCGTCGCGTTCAGCCAGTTCCCCAGCTGGAACTGGGTCATCGCTGGCGAAACCTACACCGCCGAAGTGACTAAGGAAATCACTGCCATGCGCAATCGCTTCATGCTCTTCGGTGCGGCGTTCCTGTTGCTGGTCGGTCTGGTACTGTACTTTGTGATTGAACGCGTGGTCACACGTCCGCTGGCACACGCACAAGAAGCTGCGGTGCGCATCGCAGGCGGCGATTTGACCGCCCGCGTCAACGTGAGCCAGCAAGATGAAATCGGCCAACTGATGCAGGCCTTCAACGGCATCAGCGATGGCCTGGCCACAGTGGTGGCCGAAGTCCGCCAAGGCACCGAGCAGATCACCACAGCCTCGACCGAAATCGCCACCGGCAATCTAGATCTCTCCAGCCGCACCGAAGAGCAGGCAGGCGCACTGGAAGAAACCGCCTCAGCCATGGAACAACTGACCTCGACCGTCAAACAAAACGCCGACAATGCACGCCAGGCCAACCAGTTGGCGGTTTCCGCCTCGGAAGTAGCACAGCAAGGCGGCGTCGTGGTCGGTCAAGTAGTCGACACCATGGGCTCCATCAACGCATCTTCGCGCAAGATCGTCGACATCATCAGCGTCATTGACGGCATCGCCTTCCAGACCAATATCCTGGCCCTGAACGCGGCAGTTGAAGCCGCACGCGCTGGCGAACAAGGCCGTGGCTTCGCCGTGGTCGCCTCGGAAGTGCGCAACCTGGCGCAACGCTCGGCGTCCGCTGCCAAGGAAATCAAAAGCTTGATCGACGACTCAGTAAACAAAGTGGAAACCGGTAGCAAGCTGGTCGAACAAGCCGGCACCACCATGAGTGACGTGGTCGCCAGCGTCAAGCGCGTGACCGATATCGTCGGAGAAATCAGCTCGGCCAGCCAGGAACAAAGCCAAGGTATCGAGCAGGTCAACCATGCCATCAACCAGATGGAACAAACCACCCAGCAAAATGCGGCGCTGGTGGAACAAGCGGCTGCCGCTGCGCAATCGCTGCAAGAGCAGGCGCATAAACTGACGGCTTCGGTCAGCACCTTCAAGCTCGACGATGCGCACAACCTGACCCTCCAGGCACCGTTGAAGACCATTCAAGTGCCGCTGGCAAAGCCAAAAGCCCATGCCAACAAATTACCGGCCGCACCAAAAGCACTGCCAACTGCGGCCAAGGAAGCCGATTGGGAGCAGTTCTAAGGCGCCGTCGCCGAGGTCCGGTAGTGGCTGCTGACGGTATAATCGCGGCATGAACGCTCCCGACCTCACCCCCCGCCCTTATCGTGCCATCCAAGCCCTGCCCGACCAGTTGATCTCCCAGATCGCGGCGGGCGAGGTGATCGAACGCCCTTCCGCCGTTGTCAAAGAATTACTGGAAAACGCCCTCGATGCCGGTGCCACACAAATCACCGTGCGGCTAGAGCAAGGCGGTGTCAAACGCATCGCCATCACCGACAACGGTCGCGGCATTCCGCCCGAGCAAATGCCACTGGCGCTGGCACGCCATGCCACCTCAAAAATTGCATCACTGACCGACCTCGAAAACGTCGGCACGCTGGGATTCCGTGGCGAAGCGCTCGCGTCGATTGCCTCCGTGGCACAACTGACGCTGACCACCCGCACCGCTGATGCTGCCCACGCCTGGGAAATCAGCGGCTCGCAAGAAGGCACCGTGGCACCTGCCTCGGGCGCCCCCGGCACCACCATCGATGTCCAGGATTTGTATTTCAACACGCCGGCACGACGCAAGTTTTTGAAGTCGGAACAGACCGAATACGGCCATTGCGCCGAAGTCGTGCGCCGCATTGCGCTGGCGCGGCCCGATGTCAGTTTTTCGCTGAGCCACAATGGCAAGACAGTTGACCATTGGAACATCGGCGAATTCGCCAAGCGCAGCGCACATATCCTCGGTGATGAATTTGCCGCCGCCCGCCTGCCGCTCGATGAAAGCGCTGGGCCATTGCGCCTGTATGGTTTCGTCGGTTTACCGACCGCCTCCAAGGCGCGCGCCGATGCGCAATATTTTTATGTCAACGGCCGCTTCGTACGCGACAAGCTGCTGGTGCACGCAGTGCGTGCCGCCTATCAGGATGTGTTGCACGGCGACCGCTATCCGTCTTATGCGCTGTCGCTCGATCTGGATCCGGCACTGGTTGACGTCAACGTCCATCCGTCCAAGATCGAGGTGCGCTTTCGCGACAGCCGCAGCGTGCATCAATTTGTTTTTCATGCGGTCAGCCGCGCGCTGGCAACGACCTCGGCCACTTCTTTCGGCGCAGCACCGGCACCACAGGCAGCCGGTCCGATGCCGTGGATGCGCGATCAGCAACAGACGGCGTTTGGCGCACCACTGCGCCCCAACTTTCAAGCCGGCGGCAGTGGCAGTTTCGGCGTAGCGCAAGATACGGCTGCCTATGGCGCGCTATTTCGTCCCGGCACACAAAGCAGTCTGGACATGAACGCACAAACTGGCGCTGGTACGCCACCTGCAGCCCTGCTCCAGGCCAATGCGGCGAACCTGCCTGCCAGCGGCACGCAGACATTGCCGGACGATGACTTCCCGCTCGGGTTCGCGCTGGCGCAATTGCATGGCATCTACGTACTGGCGCAAAACAGCAAAGGCCTGGTCGTGGTCGACATGCACGCGGCACATGAACGTATCCTGTATGAACAACTGAAGAATGCGCTCGACGACAACAGCATGTACGTACAGCCACTGCTGATCCCCGTGACCTTCTACGCCGACGCTATCGAAGTCGGCACCGCCGAGGAGCACCAGGAAACCCTCAGTGCGCTCGGTTTCGACATTGCCGCCATGTCACCCACCACATTGGCGGTGCGCGCCATTCCTGCCCTGCTCCAGAATGCCGACGCCCAGACGCTGGCACGTGATGTCTTGCGCGACGTGCGTGAATACGGCGGCTCACGCGTGCTGCTGGAGCGACGCAACGAATTGCTTGGCACGCTGGCCTGCCACACCGCCGTGCGCGCCAATCGCAGCCTGACGATTCCTGAAATGAATGCGCTCTTGCGTCAAATGGAAGCCACCGAACGCGCCGACCAGTGCAACCACGGCCGTCCAACCTGGAGCCTGCTGGCGCTGTCCGATATGGACAAACTGTTCTTGCGCGGACAATAAGCATGACGACAGCACCATTGGCGGTTGCCCTCATGGGACCGACGGCTTCCGGCAAAACCGCAGCAGCACTGGAAATTGCGCGACACATTCCGTGCGAAATCATTTCGGTCGATTCTGCGCTGATCTATCGCGAGATGGACATCGGCACCGCCAAACCGAACGCCGCCGAACTGGCCAGCGTGCCGCATCACCTGATCGACATTCTTGATCCGACGGCAGCGTATTCCGCCATGCAATTTCGCCAGGATGCGATCCGCCTGGCCCTGGATATTCGTGCACGCGGCAAACTACCGTTACTGGTCGGCGGCACCATGCTGTATTTCAAAGTCTTGCGTGACGGCCTCGATGACTTGCCCGAAGCCGATCCGGCCGTGCGTGCACGACTCGACGAAGAAGCTGCACGTGTCGGCGTACCGGCGCAACATGCGCGCCTGGCCACGCTCGATCCCGTCACCGCTGCGCGACTCAAACCGAATGACAGTCAACGCATTCAGCGCGCACTGGAAATCATTGAACTGACCGGCCAGCCAATGTCGGCACTGCTGACGCAAAAGCCAGCCGAGGACTTGCCCTTCGCGCTGCTGCCATTGGCACTGGAACCCTCCGAACGCAGCGTGCTGCATCAACGGATAGCACTGCGCTTCGACCAAATGCTCGATGGTGACGCGCTGCTCAATGAAGTACGCCAGTTGCGCGCGCGCGGCGACCTGCACCTGGGCCTGCCGTCGATGCGTTGTGTCGGCTATCGCCAAGCCTGGGAATACCTCGACGGCGCGTATGACTACGCCGAAATGCGCGAACGCGGCATCATTGCCACCAGGCAATTAGCAAAACGGCAAATCACCTGGTTGCGCGCGATGCCAGAACGAATCGTCATCGATTGCAATGCGGCCGATGCGACGCAGCGCGTGCTGGCGCAGGTTCGTGAGGCATTGGCAGTAGCTGGCGCCGGATGACTTTGGCGGGCCGATTGACCAAGGCACCACTACCACATAATTGTTATTGACAAAAACTCCCGGCGACAGCATAATTGCGGGCTTGCTTTTGGTGATATAGCTCAGTTGGTTAGAGCACAGCACTCATAATGCTGGGGTCGGTGGTTCAAATCCACCTATCACCACCAAAGACACATAAGCCGTTGATCCGAAAGGGTCAGCGGCTTTTTTGTTGCCGTTTTTTCGGGTGCGCCGAATTGATAAAAACCGTGCCAAAGAACAATTTTCTTGACGTACAGACTTCTTGAAGTTGATACTTTGCAAGTTCTCAAAAAAGGGAACCGAGTATGAGAGCTCGATTGCATACGGTTTAACCATTGCATACGGAGGCTCAATGCCCAGTACCAACACGCCTGATCAAAATTCCATCCCACCTTCCCACCAAGATTTCCGCTGGATACACGCGCCTAACAAGGATCGTGCTTTAGCCGGATTTATCGAGCTCACCCACGATATTGCCGCGGGCGTCAGTAGCTGCCTGCAAATCATCTATGCCAGCGAATTGGCGCGTGAGATAAACATCGACGCTGATCCGGGGCAAGAATCTGCACCATCGATTGGCAAGACAGATGCTGCCAATTTAATGCGCCTGTCGATGGCGGCCACGACACTGCTGTGCCGTGCTTCGGAAGATTGCATTGCTGACTTTAATAAATCCGCTGAAGAGTAACGAGTAACATCAGTGCTTGCACGGATCGCTAACGAGGATCGTGCAAGCCAATAAAGAACAAGCGGGCTAGCCGTGTCATGCAGCTATTTATTTTTCCATTGTCGGGCGTGCCGCTTTGCTTTCCAATCGCGCATCTGATACGACGCTGATGCAACGACATCAATGGATACGAGCCATTGCCAGCCATTACAGAACCACCTCCAGATGCCAGTTCCGATAGCTGTTGATCACTTGCGAGTGATTTACTTAACTTCAATCCACTAGTAGCATTCGCTGTACCTTCTGATGTAACAACTCCTGCGCTATTTGCCCCGACTATTGAAAAACTCTAATCCATTTTGATCTCGAATCGCTCGTATACCTTCATATTGAAACGCCACGACGAAAAACGCTTCGCTTAATTCAGCCAGTTTTTGAATGAATTTTTGCAAATCCAGTTCACATTCATCGAAATTCTTCACGTAATATCTAAACACTATTCTTGCCCCAATAATCCATTTTCTCTCCTCCATTCCTTCAGTTAATGGGGGCGTCATTTCCATATCTTCAGAAAAAAAGAAAGACATCTTAGACAAACTAAAACTAGCGGTAAGATTCTTTTCATTTTCCTTAACTTCATCTACCCCACACGCTTCTAGTGCAGCTATTACATCAGTTCGCTTCAAACGTGCATCTGCTTCCAATGTTATTTCGATTGACATTTCTAGAACCTCACAACAGTGGTCACACCATTTTTAATGAAATAAATGCTGTTTAACCCAGAAACCGGGTTAGACACCAACTGATTAATAATCTGCGTTGGTGTCAATACTGAGTCATTAAGATTTATCACGATATTAGGTGCCTGTTGCTGAACTTTATAACCAATCGTTTTCACGACGCTTATTGCACTTGTTGACGTTGGCGCATAAACATCTGCTAGTGCCCCATTTATCATAAGATCAGGATTCCCACCAGGAACACCTGTTTCAACGAGTTGTTGAACATTTAAACCGTTGTTGGCAAGTGCCTGAGCTGACTCATTTTGTCTCGCAAAAGCTCTGACCATATCGGAACTTGCGTTTACTGGAGGAATGGCAGGATCACCTGTCAGTGAGCCTTGTTTAATGGGGAGAGTCTGCTCCGCTGAGGCCACTCCATTTGCCCCAATAAATTATCTTTTTACATCCCAAGCGGGCCTAATTTCTATCTCTCCTTCATTATTTTTTTCTGCCGAAAGAAAAAAAGCAGCAAGGCTCTTATCTTCTTCTTTTCTATCAATAAAATTTATAAGCATTGCGCTGATACTCGGAACAGATACTTTGGCTACTTTCTTAAAAATATTATCGGGTTCTAAAGAAGCAAAAATACAACTTTGATATATCACTGCAAGAGCAATTAATTCTTCTCGAACGTCAGCTATATAGTTAACCGCTATTGCTGAGTAAGCTAAAGACGCTTCTATGCGCTGTTGGCATGACCATCGTTCATTATTTTTGCAGGTAAGCCGCGCTTGATTGGGCAACTCCCAACTCACGCCAAAATCCCAATTGCTTACGATGTATTGTCGCATTTCATCGCCCCCATCAAAATACAAACTGATAAGTTCAATAAATGCTGCTGCTCTGTCAGACATCTTTAATATTTTTTCCAAATTCAGAGAATTCATCGTATTTACGGTGCCTTGAAATTTGCAACTTTAGACGGAGGAACGTAGTAATCACCAATTCTCACATAGCCAGCATTCTCTAAACGTTGAATTTCCAAAGCGGTCACTGTTGGCTGTCCAGCATAACGACCAGTAGTTTGAACTAAATTACCAGTGGTCGGCGATCCCATATAAAACAACTGTTGATTCGTTATTCCTGAATCTACCCACTCCATGTTTTTCGCCAGTGTCCAATCTGGGATATTCAATACATCATGTCCCGACCAACTTTGCGCAATGGCTGTATCTGGCAATCGACCTATTACCTTGATATCTGTTAAGGCTGTTGCCGCTGCTGCGCTATCTGCCCCACCCGTTGCCGTCGCCGGGACTCCCGTCGGTATTGGATTCCCATTAACGTCAGTTAGCGTTGTACTGCCGTAACCACTGATTTGGTTACCATAGTTAAGTGATGCCCCCTCTGCTTCGCCAACGGACACCCCCTCTCCAACAGCTGTCGCTCTCAAATAAGCCGCATACTCCCCCAAAAGCGGTTGTATCGACATGAGCGGCCCAGCGATGTCCGCCAAAGTACCACTAATTCCCGCCAAATTAGATTGCGCCCAAGGGTTGCTTGGCGAATATGTGTACAGACTAGCCGTATCAAATGCACTCTGCGCTGCTTGCTGCACACCCTGTTGCGTACCGTAGGTGCCGTCGAGGACACTCGAAATTATTCCACCTGCCGCACCTCCCGCAACACCAAATGTCCCTGCAAAAGTGTTAAATGCCAATCCGGCAATCGTTTGGAAGCTACCCTCGCTAAGATAATATATCTGGTCTGCTGCTCTACTGACTTGCGCCGTGAGTGCCGAAGACGCATCACCGGTCGCCGCCGTTTCGCTAGTGGTCTGATTTTCTCGTATGCTACTGCCACTCTGGGTAGTAGCTGTCGTTGAAGCACTATCGGTGGTTGTACCCTCACCGTTGCCAAACAGATTTGCGTATTGACCGACAATCTTATCTTCAGCACTACTGCCAGCCGCTTGTCCTGCTGTTTTATCCTCAGAATCTGCGGGTCCAAATTGATATTCTGTATGAAGCGCATTATTCATCGCCTCATTCACTGCCGCATTACTCGCAGCAGCTGCATTCGCCCCCAACATGGACGCCAGCCCGCCACCGGTTATCGCGGCCAAGGCATCTATGGCTGCGTTATAAGTCTGATTGCTGTAAGAAGTGACGACGGCTTTTGTACCATCGCCGTTATCGACCGTATTAACAGTTTGCGTTCCGTCGTACAAGCCATCCCGAACCAGCGGAGAAACCAATGCACTACTCGCCCCACCAATGGCACCACCAGCGCAGTCACTACCGCTCAAGCTGGCTGCCGCACAACCCAATAGCGCATGGCCAAGGACGTTTTGTACGGTGTAGGCATCCGTCGAGACACCAATGCCATTGGCACCTACTGCCGCAAGATCACTCACCGCGCCGTTCAAAAAAGCCGTTCCGAAGCTACCGCCATACACCGCCGAATTCACTGCCGCGCTAATTCCACTACGCACTGCGGTATTGATGGCAAATTGCCCCTTGTCTGCCATGGCTGCCGCCCAACTTCCGGAGCTCACAGGCGTTGCACCGCCGACACCTGAGGTCACTGTGCCGGCACCATCACCGGCGGCTGCCGTGCTTGCGCTACCTGGCGCATTCCCTAACACTCCAGCAGTAGCACCGCCGATTACACCCGAGACTGCGCCCGACTTAAGTGCCTGACCAATATCAAGACTGCCAGTAGTAATAACTTGCGTCGCGATGCTGGAAAGCGTTCCAACGATAGCCGCCTGTATCCCTGCGGCCACAACCGCTGCAACCGAGCCAGCAGCCACGGTTGTGCCTGTGACCGCGCCAACCAGTGCTAAACCAGCGCCTGCTGTCACCACCGCCAGCGCAATGGCAATCACGATGGCAATGACTGTGGCAAACGCCCCCGGCCCGCTCGTATCCTTAATAAAATTCGTCTTGATATTGTCGCTAGGCGTGATCTCCGTAAAATCACTGCCCAACTGATCGCGCAAGGAAGTCAACAGCGCGGCCGTTCCTGCGGCGTCGGGTGTGCCATCGGTGTTGAGCACCTGGAAGGCATTCCCAATCGAGGTGATGCGGTCAGCCTGCACATCGAGATTGACGGCAGACATGAAGCCGCCCGGTTGCAGTTGCGTGCCGGTGTATTCCACCCAGCCGCCCTGTACCTTATAGGCCGCAGTACCGATATCAACACTGCGCTGTTCATTGGTCAGCGATGCTGTCTGCACCGCCAGATTGGTGGCCTGAATGATGCCGGTGTTGGTGATGCTGTCGCTGAAGTTCAGGGCGACGTCGTTGCCACTGATCACGCCGCCTGCGGTCGCGCTGGCATAGTTTGGCGGCAAATAGACTTGCGGCACCAGGGCGTTGATCGTGCCGCAGACAGTGCTGGTAAACGAACACGCCGGGTCGGGCACGGCCTGCTCGGTGTACCACAGCATCGGCTTGTCGAGCGAACTGATCTGCTGCGACGTCAGCGCGGTTCCCAACTGGATGTTATTGGCGACCGCGTAATCGATGGCGTTGTTGTAGAGGATGGCCTTTTGCTGGTCGTCCACGCTCAGGTTGTCGGTCGAACTCCAGGCCACACCATTGATGAAGGTGCCGGAACCGGTTTGCGTCACCGCCGCTTG